>JAFIHF010000001.1 GCA_017848855.1 Rhodanobacter denitrificans
GCTCTGCGTCGCGCCGACGGCCAGCGTCGGCACCGTGCAGGCGAGACCCGGCAGCTTGGGATCGCTCACCACCACGTTGGTCAGCGCCACCGTGCCGGTGTTGGTCACCTCGAACGTGTAGGTGATGGTGTCGCCTTCGTCACCGATCACCGTGTTGCCGTTGGTGTCCGCCACGCTCGCGTGCTTGGCCAGGGTGAAGCTCGCCACCGGCGTTGCGGCCGTCGGCGTATCCACCTCCGGGCTGGTTGCCGTCGGCGAGGGGATCGTGCCCGGCGGGGTCGCCTTGGCAGTCGCCGTGTTCGTCACCTTGCCCGCGGCCACGTCAGCGGCCGTGATCACGTAGGTGTTGCTGCTCGCGGCGCAGGTCTGCGTCGCGCCGACGGCCAGCGTCGGCACCGTGCAGGCGAGGCCCGGCAGCTTCGGATCGCTCACGATCACGTTCGTCAGCGCGACCGTGCCCGTGTTGGTCACGTCAAACGTATAGGTGATGGTGTCGCCTTCGTCGCCGGTCACCGTGTTGCCGTTGGTGTCCGCCACGCTCGCGTGCTTGGCCAGCGTGAAGCTCGCCACCGGCGTTGCAGCCGTTGGCGTATCCACCTCCGGGCTGGTCGCGGTCGGCGGGGTGATGTTGCCAGGCGGGGTCGCCTTGGCGGTCGCGGTGTTGGTCACCTTGCCCGCGGTCACATCGGCCGCGGTGATGACGTAGGTGTTGTTGCTCGCGGCGCAGCTCTGCGTTGCACCGACGGCCAGCGTCGGCACCGTGCAGATAAGGCCCGGCAGCTTGGGATCGCTCACCACCACGTTGGTCAGGTCGACCGTGCCCGTGTTGGTCACCTCGAACGTATAGGTGATGGTGTCACCCGCGTCACCGATCACCGTGTTGCCGTTGGTGTCCGCCACGCTCGCGTGCTTGGCCAGGGTGAAGCTGGCGGTGCCGTTCACCGTGGTCGGGTCGCTGGCAGTGCAGCGGCCTGCTGCAGGGCAGGAGTTGTCGCCGCCGCCGCTTGCCTTGGCCGTGTTGGTGACGCTGGGCACGGCGCTGGCCGCGACGTTCACGACCAGCGTGATGTCCGGCGCGGCGCCGCCAGCGGGGATGACCGCGCTGCTGGTGCAGGTGACCGTGGCGCCCAGGGTGCACGCCCAGCCGGAGCCGGTGGCGGACTTGGCGGTCAGGCCCGTGGGCAGGGTGTCGCTGACCGTGATGGTGCCGCTGGTGGGCTCGCTGCCGATGTTGCGCACGGTCAGGGTGTAGGTGCCATCGACGCCCGGGATGAAATCGCCGTTGTGGTGCTTGGCCAGTTCAAGCTGGGGCGCACCCTTGACCGGCGTGGTGACGGTGCTGCTGCAACGGCCCTGTCCGGGGCAGCCGGCATCGCCGCCGCCACTGACCGAGGCGGTATTGGAAACGTTGGTGCCCGCCAGGGTGGCGTCCGGCGTGACCGGGATGCTCCAGCTGCGGGAGGCAGTTGCGGCCAGTCCGGCCGTCACCGTGCAGCTCACGACCGCGCCGTTGAGGGTGCAGCCGGCAGGCATCGCACCGGGAGTGAGCCCGGACGGCAGGGTGTCGGTGACCGTGGCGTCGGCCGTGGTCGCGGCATCGCCGTTGTTGGTGACGGTGAGCGTGTACGTGCCCGGGACGCCCACCGTGAAGCTGGGGTCGGAGGTCTTGGCGACCTGCAGTTCCGGCCCGATGACTTGCGTGTTGGCCGTGCTGCTGTTGTTCGCGGTGTTCGGTTCGCCGACGGTGGTATCGGTGGTTGCGAGGGCGACCGTGGCGGTGTTGCTGACGGCGCCCCGATTGGCGGGTGCCTTGGTGTGGATGACGATCTGCACGGAGCTGCCGGCAGGCAGGCTCTGGATGGCACCTTGCGCCGTGGTGCCGGAGACGGTGACCGCGGCGGGACCGCAGATGGCGCCGCCGGTCTCGCTGCCGCAGCTCACGTCGCCGGCGACGAGGCTCGGGAAGCCGGTCGGCAGCGTGTCGGTCCAGGTGGCGCCGGTGGCCGTGTGGGTGCCGGTGTTGGAGATGGTGAGCGTGTAGTCGAACGCCTGGCCTGCCGTCACCTTGGCCGGTGCGGTCTTGGCGATCGCCAGATCCACCAGGCGCGGCACGTTGGTGATGCTGCAGGCGATGTTGTCGCCCTTGTTGCGCAGGTCGATCGTGGGCGGGAGGGCTTCGTCGTAGGCGCCGCTGGGCATCGGCGTGGTCGAGCCGATCGCGTTGCTGCAGCTGATGGTCTTGTCGTACTGGGCCAGCGTTGCGAGGCTGCCGGGCGCCATCGCCTCCTTGAGCGTGACGGTATTGCCGGGCATCACCGCCTGGGCGGTGGCGTACGCCAGGCTGCCGGTGGCGCTGCCGCTGCTGGTGCGGGAGTCCATCTGGACGCCCTTCACATTGACGGTGCTCCAGGTGAACTGGTCGGCAGGGTAAAGCCGCCCCTTCGTCAGCACCTTGTTCAATTTCACGCCGCCCCAGCGCAGACCGAAGGCAAAGCCCTGCCTGCCGCCGCTGGTATGCACCTGACCGATCACGCTGAACGGGCTCTTGGTGCGCGTGGTGGAGAACACCGCCGCATTGGCCGTACCCGATTTGCCCTTCAGGCGCTGGCAATCGAGCATCGCGCTGCAGGCTGAAGTGGGGCCGCCAATGACGGCTGGCGTGCCATAGCTGAGGTTGTTGGTGCTGAGGTCACCCAGCCATTCGAGCAGCTGCAGCTTGCTGCCACCCTCGACCACGCCGAAATCCAGGTATTCGCTGTCGTTGGTGCTTTCGCCGTCCGCAAGGATCAACTCGAACGGTGTGAAAACCTCGGCGCCGGTCGGGTTGAACAGGCGGATGTCTTGCAGGGTGACACTGGTGTTGTTGGACGCACTCGGCGGCGAGTACAGCACCGCCTGGTTCGGCGTGTAGATCGTGTAGAAGCCGGTGCTGCCGCTGAACTGCGATCCGCCCCAGCTCGGAGCCTGTGTGGCCATCAGGCCGCCGCCGCTGACGTTGGCCACCACCGCGGTCAGCTGCAGAGTCGAGCCATCGGGCAGGTCGAAAGTCAGCGGCGTGGAACCGTTGCTGTCGAGCAAGACGCCATCGAGCTGCAGCCAGCAGATCTCGGGCACGTGCTGGCCCTTGGAATTCGAATCGGCCATGCGGCATTGGTTGTTGGCCGCGTGAGCGCCCAGCGAGGCGCCCAGCAGGAGCAGCAGCGCCAGCGCGCGGCGCGCCCATCCCTTCCGCGTTTCCGGCACGGGCCCCTGCCTTGCTGCTGCGCCGGATTCCTGCCGGACATCCATGCTCATGGACATATCGCTTCCTCGCTTCAACTCGTGTGCCTTGCGTGCAGGCCGACCACCCGCATGAAAACGGCTGGAAGAATCCGCAGATTCTTTCAGCCGCCTCGCATGCAGACGAACCCCCGTGCGGACCGCCATGGCGTCCGCGGAAGCCCAACCTGTGGATTCGAAATAGTTCCGGTGTGTGCCGATCGCAGAGGGTCAGGCCCCAAGGCCGCCCCCTCTGCAAAGCCCCTGTAAAGCCCCTGTATCGGCACGCCGGCGGAGGCTCGCACATTTCTGCGAACCAATGGAGTGCGGCAATTTGTCGCAGCCGACTGGAAACCTGCCGGGAGCGGGCATCGGTCGCTGCCGACCACACCTGCCGTTGACGCGGCAAACCGGCGGAAACCTTGCGCACACGCCGAAACGAGATATCGGGTGCGCCCGGCAATTGGCTACATTGTTTATATGTTGGAGATGATCCATTCAACGCAGGCGAATTATCCGGCCGGAGCGCACACCTAGACTCAGCCCTCCTTCCCCACACCCAAAGGAACGCCCATGACCCAGCACAGCATCGAAGGCAAGGTGGCCCTGATCGCCGGCGGCGCCAAGAACCTGGGCGGCCTCTTGGCCCGCGACCTGGCGCAGCACGGCGCCAAGGCCGTGGCGATCCACTACAACAGCGCGTCGAGCAAGGCCGACGCCGACGCGACCGTGGCCGCGATCCGCGCCGCCGGCGCGCAGGCCGCGGCGTTCCAGGCCGACCTGACCACCGCCGGCGCGATGGAAAAACTGTTCGCCGACGCGGTGGCCGCGGTGGGCCGCCCGGACATCGCGATCAACACCGTGGGCAAGGTGCTGAAGAAGCCCATCGCGGAGATCAGCGAGGCCGAGTACGACGCGATGAGCGCGGTGAACGCCAAGAGCGCGTTCTTCTTCCTCAAGGAAGCCGGCAAGCACGTCAACGACCACGGCAAGATCGTCACCCTGGTGACGTCGCTGCTCGGCGCGTTCACGCCGTTCTACGCCTCGTATGCGGGCACCAAGGCGCCGGTGGAACACTTCACCCGCGCCGCCGCCAAGGAATTCGGCGCGCGCGGCATCTCGGTGACCGCGGTGGGCCCCGGCCCGATGGACACCGCGTTCTTCTACGGCCAGGAAAGCGCCGACGCCCAGGCCTACCACAAGAGCGCCGCGGCGCTGTCGCCCTTCAGCAAGACCGGCCTCACCGACATCGAGGACGTGGTGCCCTTCATCCGCCACCTGGTCAGCGACGGCTGGTGGATCACCGGCCAGACCATCCTGATCAACGGCGGCTACACCACCAAGTAGGCCATCGCCCATGGGCCGCCGGCCGTGGCAGGCTGGCGGCCCGTTCCACCGGAAGCCGAAACTCCATGGATTCGCTGCTGCGCTACCGCTTGTTCGTGCAGGTCGCCGAGATGCGCAGCTTCATCAAGGCGGCGAACGCGCTGGCCCTGCCGCGCGCCACCGTGTCCACAGCGATCCAGGAGCTGGAAACCGAGCTGGGCACGCGGCTGCTGCACCGGACCACGCGGCAGGTGCGCCTGAGCAACGACGGCATGCAGCTGCTGGAGCGCCTGCGCCCGTGGCTGGCCGACGCGGAAGACCTCGGCGCGATGTTCCGCGCCGACCGCGGCGAGGTCGCCGGGCAGCTGAACGTGGACGCACCCAGCCGCCTGGCGCGCCGCCTGCTCGCCCCCGCCCTGCCCGAGCTGCTGCGCCGCCACCCGCACCTGCGCCTGAACCTGGGCTCGAGCGACCGCGTCATCGACCTGGTGCAGGAAGGTGTGGACTGCGCGGTGCGCGTGGGCGAACTGCGCGACAGCAACCTCGTGGTGCGCCCACTGGGGCGCTTTGCATTGGTCAACTGCGCCAGCCCCGACTACCTGCGCGAACACGGCACGCCCCGCCAATTGGACGAGCTCGCGCACGGCCACCGCATCGTGGGCTACGCCTCGCCCAGCAGCGGACGCGAACAACCGTGGGAGTACCTCGACGCCGGCCGCCCGCACGAACTGGCCGTGCCCAGCCGCGTGGAGGTGAACAACGCCGAGAGCTACATCGCCTGCTGCCTGGCCGGACTGGGGTTGATCCAGGTGCCGCGTTTCGACGTGCAGCACCTGCTCGCCGACGGGCGCCTGGTCGAAGTGCTGCCGGACTGCCGCCCCGCGCCGATGCCGGTATCCCTGCTCTACCCGCACCGCCGGCAGCGCTCGCGCCGGCTGCAGGTTTTCATCGAGTGGTCCGAGACGCTGCTGCGGCCGCATCTGGAGCCGGCTGGCTGACGATCAGCTGGCGATCAGCGCTGCACCATGTGCGCGAACCACGCCCAGCCGCGCACGTGTTCGGCGACCAGCTTGGCGCTGGTCAGCATCGGCACCGCGAGCAGCGCGCCGGGGATGCCCCACAGCCAGCCCCACACCAACAGCCAGACCAGGATCGCGATCGGCGACAGGCGCATGCGCCGGCCCAGGATCAGCGGCGTCACCAGGTTGCCCTCGAACACGGTGAGCCCGGCGAAGCACAGCGCGGGCAGCAGCGCGTGGCCGAGCTGGTCGAAATGCGCGAGGCCCACCAGCAGCAGCACCGTGGTGGTGAAGATCGCGCCCACGTAGGGGATGAAGTTCGCGAACATCGCCACCGCGCCCCACAGCAGCGGATCGGGCATGCGCAGCTGCCACAGGATGGCCGCGGTGAGCGCGCCCAGCGCGAAGTTGATCAGCAAGGTGGTGAGGATGTAGCGCGACACCTCGTGCTGGATGCCGCGCACCACCGACACCGCCTGGCGCTTGTAGCGGAAGTCCGGCCCGATCTCGACCAGCCGGCGCAGCAGCAGGTCGCCGTAGACGAGGAAGAAGAACACCAGCAGCACCACGGTGAGCACCGCCGCCAGCACCCGCGGCGCCGTCGACACCACGTCCCAGGCGCTCAGCGCCACGTCGGCCGGTTGCGGTCGCACGCGCACCGGATGGCCGTTGACCAGGGTCTGGGTGGCGCGGTTCGCCGCTTCCAGCGGCTGGGTGATGTGTTCGAGCTTGGGTACGAAGCGGCGGATCGTGGTCGGCGCCTCGTGGATCCAGTCCAGCGCCGGCGGCGTGAGCAGGCCGATGCCGGTGCCGATGCCGCCGATCAGCGCCAGCATCAGCACGCTGGCGGCCAGCCAGCGCGGCACGCCCCAGCGGGCGGCGCCGGCGACGACCGGGTTCAGCGCGAGGCCGATGAAGGCCGCGAGCACCAGCGGGATCAGCAGCGCCTTGCACAGCGTCACCGTGTACAACAACGCCAGCAGCAGCAGCGCGTTGAGCAGCACACGGATCGCGCGCAGGTGGCGGCGCATGCCGCGCGCGCTGCGCCTCGCATGGCGAGCGTGCGGCGGGATCGACGGCGGCACATCCCCGCCCGTCTCGCCGGCACCGGGCCGCGGATCGTTCACGCGGAGGCGTCGTCGGCCGCGCCGGCACCCAGCTCGGCGAGCAGGCGCACGCCTTGCGCCACCGCCTCGGCGAGGCCGCTGCGCAGCAGCGGGCTCAGTCCGGGCACGCGCAGCGGATGCACGTCGAGGCTGCCGAGCACGAAGCCCGCGCCGCTCGCCACGCCCAGCACGGTGAGCGGATGGCGCTCGCCGCGCGCCAGCAGGGCCGCGGCTGGCGCCACCAGCTCCGCGCGATGCGCGGCCACCCGCGCCTGCGCCGCGCGCACCTTGCCGATCTGCCCGAACAGTTTCATGGCTTGCCCTCATCCGCACCGTCGCCGTCGACCTTGCGTTCGGCGCGATGCATCGTCTCGCGCATCATCGCACCCCATTCGTGGCGCGTGGCCGGCAGGCTCAGCCAGTGCATGCAGCGGCGGAACAGCGCGATCGCGCCCACGAGCAGCAGCACTTGCAGCAGCGCCAGCACCAGCAGCGCCCAGATCCAGGAATGGAACCAGGTGGCCAGCAGCAGGCCGACCAGGCCGAGCAGGGTCAGGCCCAGCGCCACGCCGGCCACGGTGGCGACCAGTGCGGCCACCAGCAGCCACGACACCGCGCTGCGCGCCAGCCCCAACTCGGCGGCCAGCAAGTGCAGCTGCGCGCCGAACAGCCGCCGCACCGCACGCGCGAGCCGCGCCACTTCGTCCAGCACAGACGAGGACGGCGCCGGTGGTTCCGGCGCCGTCGCGCGCTCCTGCCCGCGCCCGGAATCCTCCTGCATGCGCGATCAGCGCCGGAGCAGGCGGCCGAGCAGCCAGCCCGCGCCCAACGCGATCGCCACCGACTGCACCGGCTTCTCGCGCACGTAGTCGCGCACCTGCTCCAGCCATTCGTCGGCGCGGTCCATGGTGGCGTCGTAGGCGGCGCGGCTGCGCTCGCTCGCCGCGTCGAATTTCTCGCCCGCGCGATGGGCGCCGGCGGCGACCTTGTCGGTGGCGTGGTGCAGGCTGGCCTCCACGTGGTCGGCGGCGCGCTCCACCGCCTCCTTGGTGCTGTGCACCGCGCTGGAGGTGGCCTGCTTGATGCGCTCGGCGCTTTCGTCGATGCGGTTGGACGCGCCGTTTTCGGTTGTCGCTGGCTGCTGGTTCATGCTGCCTCCACGAAGTCGATGCTGGAAGGATGCCGGTTCGTTGCGCGCGGCGCCATCTTCATTTTGCACGGCGCAGGAACGAGATGATCGCCAGGATCAGGAACACGACGAACAGGATCTTGGCGATCCCGGCCGCCGCGCCCGCGATGCCGCCGAAGCCGAGCACCGCGGCGATGAGCGCGACGATCAGGAATACCAATGCGTAGTGAAGCATGGCCTTGCCCTCTTGAACGAATGCCGACCGCGATGCCTTGCGCTCGCATGTCGCCATTCATCCACAGCGGCTGCCATCTGCGCGTGAAGGCAGGCGTGCGCGTGCACGCCGCCTGCACGCGCCGCGTCACACGGCGTGCAAGGGACGGATCGCGTACGTGCCCACCAGCGCCGCCTCGGCCAGCACGTGGCCGCGCATCGCCGCGCGCAATTCGGCCAGCGTGAAGCCCGGCGACAGGTCGAGCCGCGCCACGTCCAGCGCGTGGATGCGGAAGTGGTAGTGGTGCACGAGGCTGTCGTTCCACGGCGGGCACGGGCCGTCGTAGCCGAGGTAGTCGCCGCCCATCGCGGCGTCACCGGCGAACCAGCCGGTGTAGTCGTTGAGGCCCTGCACGCTGCCCGGCGGCCCGAGCGGATCGCGCTTGCCATGCGGCGTGATGCCGTCGCTGCACGCGCCTTCGTCGAACTCGCCGCATTCGGCGGGAATGTTCGCCATCAGCCAGTGCACGAATTCCACCCGCGGCAAGTCGGCGGGCACGACGCGCCCCGGTTGGTTCACGTCGTCGCCGCGGCTGGGCACGTCGACGTCGATGCAGGTGAGCACGAAACTGCGCGTGCCTTCCGGCGCGTCGCGCCACGCGAGGTGCGGGCTGCGGTTGTCGGATAGCGCCACCGGCGCGCCAGGTTTGCCGAACGCGTTGGCGGCGGGAATGGGTTGGCCGTCGGCGAAGTTGTTGCTGCGCAGGTGCATGAGGGGCCTCCTTGGGCGGGACTCGGGACTCGGGACTCGGGACTCGGGACTCGGGACTCGGGACTCGGGACTCGGGACTCGGGACTCGGGAAGAGCATGCGGTTTCCAGCCACCCCACTCAATCGACGCTTTGTCACGGGAGCGACCGCTTTTGCCTCGACGCTACGGATTGCCTCGATGCTCTACCGGGTCCCGAGTCTCGAGTCCCGAGTCCCGGCTTTCATACGTCACCCGATAAACGGCTCCCGCCAAATCGTCGCTCACCAGCACGCTGCCGTCGGGCAGCGGCTGCACGTCGACCGGGCGGCCCCAGGCTTGCTCGTCCTGTTCGAAGCCGGTGATGAGGGGTTGATAGCTCGCCACCTTGTCGCCGTCGAGGCGCACCGTCATCACGCGGTAGCCGGATTTCTTCGTGCGGTTCCACGAGCCGTGTTCGGCGATCAGGATTGCGCCCTGATAACTGGAGGGAAACATGCGGCCCGTATAGAAGCGCATGCCCAGCGAGGCCACATGCGCGCCGAGCTTCAGCACCGGCGGCGTGTAGTCCTTGCAACTGTGGCCCTTGCCGAATTCGGGATCGAGCACGTCGCCCTCGTGGCAGTACGGGAAGCCGAAGTGTTCGCCGAGGCGCGACACGCGGTTCAACTCGTCGCTGGGCACGTCGTCGCCGAGCAGGTCGCGGCCGTTGTCGGTGAACCACAGCTGGTGCGAGCCGGGGCGCCAGTCGAAGCCCACGGTGTTGCGGATGCCCCAGGCCACGTCCTGCATGCCGCTGCCGTCGGTGTTCATGCGGGTGAGCTTGGCGTAGGCCTTGCCCTTGTCGCAGACGTTGCAGGGCGCGCCGATCGGCACGTAGAGCTTGCCGTCCGGGCCGAACGCGATGAAGCGCCAGCCGTGGTGCACGGCGCTCGGCAACTTGTCGGTGACGAGTTCCGGCCTGGGCGGATCGTCGAGGTGGTGCTCGATGTCGCGCAGCACGTAGATGCGGCTCACCGCCGAGATGTAGAGGTCGCCGCGGTGGAAGGCCACGCCCACCGGCAGCTCCAGCCCGCTGGCGAGCACGCGCACCTTGTCGGCGTGGCCGTCGTGCTTCGTGTCGGTGAGCGCGTAGACCTTGCCCGCATCCATCGAACCCACGAACACCGTGCCCTGCGCGCCCAGCGCGAGCTCGCGCGCGTTCGGCACCTGGTCGGAATACACCGCGACGTGGAAGCCTTTCGGCAGCACCAACCGGTCCAGGTGGATCGCGCCGAACGCGGGCGCGGCAAGCAGCATCAGCAGGGCCGGCAGCAGGATCGATCGCAGGCGCATGGGCGTGCTCCACGGCGGCGGGAACCGCCAGCCTATACCCGCGCCCGCCGCGGCGCACGGTGCGCCGCGGCTCTGCTACCGTGGCGCCCTTCGTCGGGAGTCTGCATGAGCGAACTGGAAGACCTCACCACCCTGGTGCGCGCGGCCACGCCGCTGCTGGTGATCGAGACGGTGGACGAGCAACGCGTGATCGAGTGCTTCCGCCACGTGATCGCGCAGGCGCTGCGCCCGCTGTGGCGCTGGACGCTCACTGACGGCCTCACGCGGCTGGATTTCTCCGCGCCCGGCGCCGAGGTGGCGAACGACGTAAACAGCACGCTGGAAGCGATCCGCGCCGCGCCCGAGCGCGGCATCTACCTGCTGTTCGACTTCGACGGCCTGCTCGGCTACGCGATGAGCCAGCGCCAGCTGCGCGAGATCGTGCAGCGCCAGCGCTCGGCCGCGCACACCCTCGTGCTGGTGGGCGCGAAGGTGACGCTGCCCGAGGAACTGGAAGCGCTGGCGCTGCGCGTGCCCTTGTCGCTGCCCGACCTCAAGGAGCTGGCCGCGATCCTGCGCGGCGAGGCGCTGGCCTGGCAGCGCGAGCACGGCCGCCGGCTGGAAGTGGACAACGACGCCGCGCGCACCCTGGTGCGCAACCTGGTCGGCCTGTCCGCGCCCGACGCGCGGCGCATCGTGCGCAAGCTGATCTACAACGACGGCGCGCTGAACGCGCAGGACCTGCCCGAGCTGATGCAGTCCAAGTTCGACCTGCTCAACCGCTCCGGCCTGCTGCACTACGAATACGCCACCGCCAGCTTCGCCGACGTCGCCGGCGTGGCCAAGCTGCGCGACTGGGTGGCGCGGCGCCGCGCGGTGTTCCTCGCCGCCACGCCCGACCCGGTGCTCGACCCGCCCAAGGGCGTGCTGCTGCTCGGCGTGCAGGGTTGCGGCAAGAGCCTCGCCGCCAAGGCCATCGCCGGCGGCTTCGGCGTGCCGCTGGTGCGGCTGGATTTCGGCGCGCTGTACGACAAGTACCAGGGCGAGACGGAGAAGAACCTGCGCGAGGCGCTGGCCAGCACCGAGCTGCTCGCGCCCTGCGTGCTGTGGATCGACGAGATCGAAAAGGGCCTGGCCGGCGGCGGCGAGGACGGCGGGGTGTCGCGCCGCGTGCTCGGTTATTTGTTGACGTGGATGGCCGAGCGCAAGGCCAAGGTGTTCGTGGTGGCCACCGCGAACGCGGTGCAGGAGCTGCCCGCCGAGCTGCTGCGCAAGGGCCGCTTCGACGAGATCTTCTTCGTCGACCTGCCGCGCGCCGAAGTGCGCGCGGCGATCTTCGCGATGCACTTGAAGCGCCGCCAGCTCGACCCCGCCGGCTTCGACCTGCCCGCGCTGGCAGCTGCCGGCGAAGGCTTCTCCGGCGCCGAGATCGAGCAGGCCATCGTCAGCGCGCTGTACGACGCCGCCGGCAACGGCGCGCCGCCCGACCAGTCCGCCGTGCTCGCCGCGCTCAAGGCCACCCACCCGCTCTCGGTGCTGATGCGCGAGCAGGTGGACGCGCTGCGCGCCTGGGCGCAGGGCCGCTGCGTGGCGGCGGATTGATGGAAGCGAACGATCTCAAGCGTTTGGTCGAGGTGCGCATGCCCTACGGCAAGTACCAAGGCCGGCTGATCGCCGACCTCCCCGGCGCCTACCTCGCCTGGTTCGCGCGCGAGGGCTTTCCGCCCGGCGAGCTGGGCCGCCTGCTGGCGCTGATGCTGGAGATCGACCACAACGGGCTGAAGAAGCTGCTCGACCCGCTGCGGAAGTCCTGAACTACGTCGCCCGTGCGCGCACGGTCTACACTTCGCCCAGCCAGACCCTGACGTTTGCGGTGAGAGGTCATGAGCAGAGTGCTTGAAACATTGCGCGCGAACCGGGACGCCATCCATGCGGCGTGCCGTCGCTACGGCGCGCGGCGCATCCGCGTGTTCGGCTCGGTGGCCCGCGGCGAGGAGCGGCCGGACAGCGACATCGACTTCCTGGTGGATTTCCCCGCCGGCTACGACTTGTTCGCGCAACGCCTGCCGCTCACCGAGGCCCTGGCGGAGATCACCGGCCGCCCGCTCGACCTGATCCCCGAGCACGAACTCAACAAGCACCTGCGCGAGGCCGTGCTGCGCGAGGCCGTGGAGTTGTGAGCAAGGACTGGCAGGCATACGCGCGGCACATCCTCGATGCCATCGGCAAGATCCGGCGCATCCGGCAGCGCAGCGACTGGCCCGCTCAGCCCGCGTCCGCCACCGCATTGAACCGTGCCGCGATGTAGTCGTCGGTGTAGCTCACCATGTTGCGGCCGCGGATGAAACCGCAGTGGCCGCCGTGTTCGGCGATGTCGAGCTCCACGTTCGGCGGCAGGCGCAGCTGCTCGAAGGCGTCGACGGGGATCACCGGGTCGTCGCGCGCGGTGAGGATGGTGGCGGGGATCTGCATCGCCATCAGCGCGTCGCCGGCCACCGAATAGCCGTCCAGATAGGCCTGCAGCGAGCCGAAGTCGGTGTGCCGGCGCACCAGCGATTCGGTGAGGCCGCGCAGGTCCTGCTTCAGTTCGGACATCTCGAAGTAGCGGTGCTGCGGGAACGCCTTCTGCTTGGCCAGCAGCGAGTGCCGCCATTTGTGCATGAAGTAGGCCTGGTAGAACCAGGGCGCGGATTCCTCCAGCGAGAACAGGCCTTCAGCGGGGTCGACGATCGGGCACACCGCCAGCGCGTAGCTGAGCGGGATGCCGGTGCGCGAGGTCTGCAGCGCCGCGCGCAGCGCGAAGTTGCCGCCCAGCGAGAAGCCGGCCAGCGCCAGCGGCCGCGCCGGCCAGCGCTCGGCGATGTCGCCCAGCGCGTGCACCACCTCGTCGAGCCGGCAGGAGTGGAACAGCGCCTCGTTCAGCGCGTGGCTGTCGCCGTGGTCGCGGAAGTTGAGGCGGAAGATGTCCCAGCCGTCGGCGAGCAGGCGGCTGCCGGTCTGCAGCACGTAGGTGGAATCGACGCTGCCCTCCCAGCCGTGGAACAGCACGGCGAGGCCGCGCGGCCGCGGGCGGAGCTTCTGCGCGGTGAACGCGCCTGTGAGGCGCACGCCGCCACCGCCGTCCACCAGCACCGGCTCGGCGCCTTCCTGCACCGCGCGCGCGGCGCGCGGCAGCAGCAGGCGGCGCACGCCGCTGGAGGAGAGCATGGTCTGCAGGTGCCCGCTGGTGAGCGGCCAGGGCGGACGGAAATCCTTTCCGCGCGGCAGGTTCATGCGGCGTGATCTTCCAAAGCCGCGGCGATGCGCTCGCGCGACAGCTCGGCCATCCGGCGGCGCGCATCGGGGCTGGCCGGCACCGGCTGCAGGAAGTGCACCTCCGCATCCATCGGCGGGCCGCCGAGCAGGCGCAGGAAGTTCTGCATGAAGTTCTCGTGCTCGCGGAAGCCGGCGTCGATCACGCGCCGGCCGTCGCGGGCGAAGCGCAGCGCCACCGGCTGCACGGCGACCTCGGCGTCCAGCGCGGTCTGGAAGATGCGCGCATGGAACACCTTGAGCACGCCGTCGTGGCCGGTGCCGCCCTCGGGGAACACCGCCACCGAGCGCCCCGCGCGCAGGCACTCCACCATCGCCTGCATCACCGCCGCCAGCGAGTGGTTGCTGCCGCGGCGATGGAAGATGGTGCCGCCGC
Source organism: Rhodanobacter denitrificans (assembly GCA_017848855.1). GTDB lineage: Bacteria > Pseudomonadota > Gammaproteobacteria > Xanthomonadales > Rhodanobacteraceae > Rhodanobacter_A > Rhodanobacter_A denitrificans_B. Next base: position 13,802 of record JAFIHF010000001.1, read on the forward strand.
TGGCGGCCAGCCAGCCCACCAGCGGCCAGTGCGCGATCTCCGCCTTGGCCACGAAGCAGACCGCGCGCTGCGAGTGCAGCAGCACGATGTCGATCCACGAGGTGTGGTTTGCCACGAACAGCACCGGATCGGCCAGCGGCTCGCCCATGCGCACCGCGCGCAGGCCGAAGATGCGCAGCAGCAGCGTGGCCCACCAGCGGATCATGCGGTGCGCGAACGGCTCGCGGCCGCCGCGCATCACGCGGTGGCGGTTCCAGCTCATCACGAACGCGGCCAGCCCGATCGCCACCACGATGTGCAGCAGCAGCAGCGGCACGCGCCACAGGTAGCGCAACGGGCGCAGGTGGTCGCGTGTGGGCAGGGAGGTGGTGGCGGTGTCCATCAGCCGCCTAGTCTAGCGTTTGTTGCCCGCAGTGTTATGCGGTTACGACGGATTTTCCGCGCGCGACAGCGGCAGCGAAGGCGAGCGTTTCACCGTGCGCAGCACGAAGCTGGAATTGACGTCGGCCACGCCGGCGGCGTTGAGCAGGTGGTCGAGCAGGAAGCGCGAGAAATCCGCGAGGTCGGCCACGTAGATGTGCAGCAGGTAGTCCATGTCGCCGGTCAGCGCGTGGCAGGCCACCACCTCGTCCCAGCCGCTGACGCGCTCGACGAAGTGCTCGATCACCTCCGCTTCGTGCTTCACCAGCTGCACGCGCACGAAGGCCTGCAGGCCCAAGCCCACCGCCTGCGGATCGACCTGGGCGGCGTAGCCGGTGATCACCTTGTCCGCCTCCAGCCGCTGCAGCCGGCGCAGGCAGGCCGAGGGCGACAGGTTCACCCGCTCGGCCAGCTCGGCATTGGTGATGCGGCCCTCCGCCTGCAGCGTGGCGAGCAGGCGCAGGTCGGTGCGATCCAGCGTGGTCATGCACTATACCTCGATACAATCCTTAATCAGCGCAATAATGTTGCTTCAATAACGCCGACATGCGCAACATCGCAAGTTTCGTGCGAGGGCTACGCCGTATGCTTTGGGTATCCCCGGCAGCGGCCGGAAAACGCATCAGTTCGCACGGAGTCGTCATGGACCACAACACGCCCCGCAAGGTCGAACACCAGCAGACCGACCGCGGCTACATCCCGGTCTACGCGACGGGCGTGGTCGAGCAGCCGTGGTCCGGCTACACCCGCACCGACCACGAGGTGTGGGACACCTTGTACCAGCGCCAGCGCGAGCTGCTGCCCGGGCGCGCCTGCCGGGAGTTCCTCGACGGCGTGCAGCGCTTCGGCCTCGGCGACGGCGGCATCCCGAAGTTCGCCGACGTCAACCGCGTGCTGGGCCAGGCCACCGGCTGGGAGATCGTGGCGGTGGAAGGCCTGCTGCCGGACGAGGTGTTCTTCGACCATCTCGCCAACCGCCGCTTCCCGGTGAGCTGGTGGATCCGCAAGCCCGAGCAGCTCGACTACTTGAGCGAGCCCGACCTGTTCCACGACCTGTTCGGCCACGTGCCGCTGCTGCTCAACCCGGTGTTCGCCGACTACATGCAGGCCTATGGCCGCGGCGGCATGAAGGCGTTCCACATCGGCCCCGAGGCGCTGATGAACCTCACCCGCCTGTACTGGTACACGGTGGAGTTCGGCCTGATCAACACCAGCGAAGGCATGCGCATCTACGGCGCCGGCATCGTCAGCTCCAAGGGCGAGTCGATCTACTGCCTGGATTCGGCCGCGCCGAACCGCATCGGCTTCGACCTCGAGCGCGTGATGAGCACGCGCTATCGCATCGACAGCTACCAGCAGACCTATTTCGTGATCGACAACTTCGAGCAGCTGTTCGAAGCCACCCGCCCCGATTTCACGCCGATCTACGCGCGGCTCAAGGCCGAGCCCGCGCACGCCGCCGCCGACGTGCTGGACGGCGACCGCGTGTTCACCCGCGGCACGCGCGAAGGCTTTGCGGCCAACGCGGATACCTGAGCCGCACCCCGCCCGATCCGCGCAGACGGCCCGCCCCCGGCGGGCCGTCTGCGTTTGCACAGGCGCCTGCGTCCTTATGCCTCAAGCGCAGTTTGACGACCGTCAAATGCGGCCGATACCCGGCACATGACCATGGAATCCTCCGCCGCAAGCACAGGATGATTCCCATGAAAGCACTGCTTCCGCTCCTCGTCGCCGCCGCGTTCGGCGCCATCGCCCCCGCCGCGCATGCCGACACCAACGACAACTGGGTCGTCCGTTTCGGCGTGCACGCGGTCGATCCCAAGAGCAACAACGGCGACCTCGCCGGCCTGCGCGCCAGCGTCTCCAGCAGCGTGCGCCCCACCGCCAGCATCGAATACATGTTCACGCCCAACCTCGGCGTGGACCTGCTGGCCGCCCTGCCGTTCCAGCACGACGTGAAGCTCGCCGGCCTGGGCAAGGTCGCGCAGACCCGGCAGCTGCCGCCCACGCTGGGCGTGAACTACCACTTCATGCCCGAGAGCGCGGTGTCGCCGTTCGTGGGCGTCGGCCTGAACTACACCGCCTTCTTCCACACGCGCTCCGCGGGCGCGCTCGCCGGCACCAGCGTCAGCATCGCCAACAGCTGGGGCGTGGCCGCACACGCCGGCGTCGACGTGACGATCAACCCGAAGTGGCTCTTCACCGCCGACCTGCGCTGGGCGAACATCGAAAGCGACGTGAAGGTCAACGGCAGCAAGGTCGGCACCGCGAAGATCAACCCGCTGGTCTACGGCGTGAGCCTCGGCTACCGGTTCTGAGCTGAAGCCGCACCCGGCTTGAAAATCGGGAGCCTCCCACCTGGGAGGCTCCTGCTGCGTAGCTGATCGCCATCGCTGGCGGCTCAATTCAAGGCTGCGGCCCAACCGGTAGCGCACGACGCCGATCCACGGCGTTTCATCGCGCTTCCCGTGAAAGCTTGCGCGCGAGTTCCGACACTTCCAGCACCTGTGCGATGCGCGCACCGTCCCAGCGATAGACCAGGTGCTGCGCCTGCACGCAGGGCGCGACCACGTCCGGGTAGAACGCGGCCACGCATTCGCCGCCCGGATCGCGCACGCTGTCGTAGACGAGGCCGTTGGAACCGGCGTCGCGCAACGTGCGCGCCAGATTCACGCTGGCCGTATAGACGTCCGGATCGTGCGCCTGCTTCCAGCCGCCGCGGAGGTCGTGCAGGCGGCTGTCGATGCGCGTGCGGTAGCAGCGCATCTGGATCGCGCAGGCCGGCTCGGCGGTGGCGGCGAGGAAGCGTTCGCGGTGGTACACGGTTTCCTCCACCGCGGTGGCCACCGTGTGCGCGGCGTAGAACACGCCCCACGTGCCGTCGGAAAAACGGCTGCCCTCCGGATTCAGATGCGTGAACGCGGCCATCACCGGCGTCGATCCCGGGCCGCTGATGCGGCGTTCCTGCGGCACCAGCTGCAAGGCGCCGGCCTCCTCGCGCAGGCGCGGGTTGGTCAGCGCCTCGATCGCGAACACCGCGTCGAGGTCGGCCGGATCGGCGATGCGGTCGTACACGCCCACCGGCGGGAAGCGGCTGGGCACGATGCGGTAGGCATGGCTCCAGCGGATGCGGCGGACGGGCGGCAATCCATCATCGGGCACGGCAAGCCTCCGGGGCGATCGACGGGAAGGCGAGTGTGGCGACAGCAGATCGCGCCGCCTGCGACGCGGTTCAGCCGCGCTGCGCATCCAGGTACTGGCGCACCACGAACAGGTCGGCCACGTTGCCCGACAGCATGCGCTCCAGCGCGGAATGCCCGCCGAACACCGACGCGGTGTTCGGCTTGCGCAGCCACGCATCGGCCTGCGCGGGATCGGGGAACAGGATCTGCAGCGATTTCCAGATGCCGAGCAGGTAGCTGATGCGCTCCAGCGTGTCGCGGCCCAGGCTGCCGTCCTGCTCGCGCTTCCACTTGTAGAACGTGGATTCGGGCGGATCGCCGAGCAGCTTGCGCTGTTCGGCCACGCGCAGATCCCAGTGCTCGGCGAGCTTGAAGAAGCTGCGCAATGCGGGGGCCGCCAGTGTTTCGATGGGCGGCAGGTAGCGTGAAGAAGCTTCGGCGACGCGGCTTGCATGTGCGTTCATGACGAACTCTCCATGTGAAGCACATTTGCATGTTACTTCATTCATGCAGCGCGGATCAATGTGCCCGCATGCCCCGCTCAGGGGGCGTGCTTGGACTTCGCGCCATCGCAACCGTAGTCCGGCTCCGGCCCGCCCTCGGCGATGAAGCGGTCGATGCGCGCCTCCAGCACCGGCAGCGGCACCGAGCTGGTGGACAGCACGGTGTCGTGGAAGGCGCGCAGGTCGAACTTCTCGCCCAGCGCCTTTTCGGCCCTGGCGCGCAGTTCGAGGATCGTGAGATAACCCAGTTCGTAGCTGTCGGCCTGGCCGGGCCAGCTGATGTAGCGGTCGACCTCGTTGGCGATTTCCAGCGGGCTCAGTGCGGTGTTTTCGGTGAGGTAGTCGATCGCTTGGCTCCGCGTCCAGCCGAGGTGGTGGATGCCGGTGTCGACCACGAGGCGGCAGGCGCGCCACATCTGGTAGGTGAGGTAGCCGAACTGCTGCCAGGGCGTCCGGTAGATGCCCATCTCGTTGCCGAGGTATTCCGAGTACAGGCCCCAGCCTTCGCCGTAGGCGGAGATGTAGCCATTGCGGCGGAATGCGGGGAAATGGTGCTGCTCGGCGGCCAGTTCCAGTTGCAGCGCGTGGCCGGGGTAGCTCTCGTGCAGGGTCAGTGCGGGCATGTTGTAGAGCGGGCGCGATGCCAGGTCCCAGGTGTTGACCAGATAGACGTCCGCGCCGCCGCGGCCGGAGGTGTAGTACGGCGCAATCGCGGCCGGCACCGGCTCGATGGTGAAGCGCGCGCGCGGCAGGTGGCCGAAGAACTTGCCCATCTGGCCGTCCACTTCCTTGGCCACCCAGGCGGTCCTATCCAGCAGTTCCTGCGGCGTCTTCGCATAGAACTGTGGGTCGGTGCGCAGGTAGTGCAGGAAGTCGGCGAAGCTGCCCTTGAAGCCGGTCTGCCGCATCACGTCCAGCATCTGCGCGTGGATCTTCGCCACCTGCTCCAGGCCGATCTGGTGGATCCGGTCGGGCGAAAGGTCGAGCGTGGTGTATTCGCGCAGCTGCTGGCGGTAGTACGCCTTGCCGTCGGGCAGCGCCTCGGCGGCGAGCGTGCTGCGCGCCTGCGGCACGTACTCATCGTCGAAGAACTTCAGCAGCTTCGCGTAGGCGGGGATCACCTCGTCGCGGATGCGCCGCGCGGCCTCCTCGCGCAGCGCCTGCTGCTGGTCGGCGGGGATCGTCGCGGGCATCTGCTTGAACGGCGCGTAGAAGCTCGAAGCCGTGGGATCGGTGAGCTCCGCCACCGCGGCGATCGACCGGTCGCGCCCCTTGAGCACCGCGCGCGGCACGCTGAAGCCGCGCGCGAGGCCCAGCCGCATGTTGGCGATCTGTTGCTCGAAGTAGTGCGGGATCTGGCCGAGGCGGTCGAGGTACTTGCGGTAGTCGTCCGCCGTGCGCAAGTGGTCGCCGCCCAGCACGTAGCCCACGTCGCTCCAGAACGCCGAGTCGCTGTTGAACGGCATCTGCCACTGCTTGAACTGCTGGCCGGCGATGAAGTTCGCGATCTGCGCGCGGTACACCGCGTAGTTCGTGCGGTTCTCCGGCGAGAGCTGGGCGACGTCGATGGCGTCGAGTTGCGCCATCACCTTGCGCCAGTAGTCCAGGCGCTGCTGCTGGCTGTTCGCGTCCACATCGTCGAGGCGGCCGTTGTTCGGCTGCGTCTCGCCCGAGGCGCTGATGCCGGCCTGGCCGGTGCGCCACGCCCATTCGGCGGTGGTGACCTGCGCGAAGCGCGCGTCGGCGTCCTGCGCCGCCCAGGCCGGCACGGCCAGGCACAGCGCACCCCATGCCAGCCACGGCAGGCCCTTGGCGATCTTCACGGTGGCGATGTCTCCGTCGGTGGCGGCGCGGATGCCGCCGCCTCGACCGCATCTTCCACGCTCCAGTAGTCGAGCGCCTGTGGCGGAAGCTGGGGCAGCGCCGCGCGCAGCAGCAGAGCGCGCACCGCGTCCTTGAGCCGCGCCACCCGCAACACGATGCCGCGCGCAGCCAGCCATGCCGCGAAATCCGCCAGCGCCTCCAGCGTGGTGCCGTCCAGGTCGGGCGACTCCTCCAGGCTGAGCACCAGCACCGAGCCGGCGGGATGGCGCTCCACCTGCCGCCGCGCCAGCGCCAGGATCGATTCCGCATTGGCAAAGAACAGCGGCTCCTCCGGCCGCAGCACCAGCATGCCGGGCGGCGGCTGCGCAGACGGGTGTTCCGCCAGGTCGACGAAATCGTGGCTGCCCGGCAGCCGGCCCAGCACGCTCAGGTGCGGCGTGGCGAGCTGGCGCAGCAGCATCACCAGGCCGAACGCGATCGCCGCCAGCAGGCCGTTGAGGATGCCCAGCGCCAGCACGGCCAGCACCGCGGCCAGCGCCACCAAGCGGTCGCGCCGCCACTGCAGGTAGGGCCGGAACACCGACAGCCGCCACGACTTGCTGACCGCGTGGATCACGATCGCCGCCAGCACCGGCGCGGGGATGCGCTCGATCCAGCGCAGCAGCACCAGCACCAGCAGCAGCACGGTCGCCGCCGCCACCAGCCCGGCCAGCCGCGACTGCGCGCCGGCCGCCTCGTTCGCCGAGGTACCGGAATAGCCCGCGCCCACCGGCATGCCATGCAGCAGGCCGGACAGCGCGTTCGCCACGCCCAGCACCAGCAGGTCGCGATTGGGCTGCACCGGATCGCCGTGCTTCAGGGCGAACGCGCGGATCGAGCCGTAGGATTCGGCATACAGCACCAGCAGCACCGCCGCCGCCAGCTCCACGCTGGGCAGCCACTGGTCCGGTTGCGGCCACGCCGGAAGCGTCCAGGCCGGGACGAGATCGATCGCGCCAGTCAGCGCCACGCCGTGGCGGGCCAGCCAGCCGGACGCGGCCACGCCCAGCACGATCGCCAGCAAGCTGCCCGGCAAGCGCCGCACCCGCTCGGCGAGGAACAGCAGCAGCAGCGCGGCCGCGCCGGTCCCCAGCGCGGCCGGATTGACGCCGCCGGCCGAGCGCAGCAGATCCAGCAACAGGCGCGGCACGAAGTCGCCGTGCAGGTCCGGCAGGCCGCCGAGATTCGGCAACTGCTTCAGCGCGATCACGCAAGCCAGGCCGAAGGTGAAACCGCGCAGGACCGGCCGCGCGATCAGGTGCGACAGGCCGCCGAGCCGGGCGGCGCCGGCAACCAGGAAACAGCCGCCGGTGAGCAGCACCAGGGTGGCCGCCACCGCGGCGCGCGCGGCCCCTTCCGGACCCGCCAGCGCCAGCGTGCCGGCGGCCAGCACCGCGGCCGAAGACGAGGTGGCCGAGACAATCGCGTAGCGGCTGCGCCCGAGCAGGCCGTAGCAGGCCAGGCCGACGAACAGCGCGATCACGCCGGCCTGCGGCGGCAGCCCGGCAATGCCCGAGTACGCCACCGCCTCGGGCAGCAGCAGGCCGGCGATCGACAGGCCGGCCAGCACGTCGGCGGCGCGGTTGGCGGCCGGTGCCGCGCTCATTCGATCATCCCGCTCCAGCCCGGCAGGTAGGCGGCGTCATGGCCGTGCGCGAGCAGCAGCGCCTCCTGCAGCGCCTTCGCGCCGATCCTGCCGCCCGGCAGTTTCAGGCGGCGGCGGTAGAAATCCGCCCACAGGAATTCCGCGTACGGCACCGCGTCCTTGGCGCAGCCGCCGGCCATGCGCACCCGCGCGGCGAGCGTGCGGTAGGGATCGTCGGCCATCCCGGCCAGGCCGGCCGGGATCGCGCCGTAGTCGACGCGGTTGCCGTGCCGGTCGTAGGGATGCGCCCAGCGGTTGAACTCCATCGTGCGCCAGAACACGTCCGGCACCAGCCAGGAGAAATCGCGCTGGATCATCACCGGCACGTGCTTCACGTCCTCCTCCAGCAAGGCGAGGCCGAGATGGTGGTGGTCGACGATGTAGACGTGCTGCTTCGGCCCCAGCACGCCGGGGAACCAGTGCGAGGCGAGCAGCTCCTTGCGCTTCTTCCGGCCCAGCTGCTTCCACTGCGCGCGCTTGGCCGCGACCTCGGCCTTGCCCACGGTCAACTGGGTCGGGCGCAGCTTGGCCGGGGCGATCGACAACAGGGGATGGCGCACGGTCGACGACATGGCTCGGATCCTCGGGCTGACGTGGTGCTGCGAGCGTACCCGAGCGGGCGGGCCGATGGCGGCGTACAACCGCAAAATTGCCGGCCGGCTATTCCATGCCGGCGTAGGCGCCGCCCACCGCCTGCAGGTAGGCGTCGAGGTTGCGGCCCGGGCGGTCGTCGAAGCACTCGCCGGACACGGTGCAGCGCACGATGCGGTCCGGGCGGAAGTTGCGGAATCCCTCGCGCAGCCGGCACCACGCGCCCAGCGTCCACTTGCCGCCCCAGAACGCGAGGCACAACGGCTCGATCTCGCGCGTACTGGCGTTGCCGGCCTCGTCGCTGTAGTCCATCCGCAGCACGTGGCGCGCCTCGATCGCCGCGTGCAGCAGGTCGATCCGCGCCGCGGCATCGGCCTTGCCCTGGTCGCGCCACACCGGCGCGTAGATGCGCGTGCGCGCGGCACGTTCGCGCAGTTCCGGCGGCAGCACCGCCTCGATCTTCAGCAGTGCGGCCTTGGCGCCTTCGGCCAGCCGATCGCCCGCGAACGCGCGCACGAAGCGCGTGCCCACCACCAGCGATTCGAGTTCGTCGGCGGTGAACATCAGCGGCGGGATGTCCGAACCCTTGCGCAGCACGTAGCCCACGCCCGCCTCGCCCTCGATCGGCACGCCGGAGAGCTGCAGGTCGGCCACATCGCGGTAGACGGTGCGCAGCGACACACCCAGCGTCTCGGCAAGGTTGCGCGCGGGCAGCGCGGTGCGCCTTCCGCGCAAGGCGTGGATGATGAGGAACAGGCGATCGGCGCGACGCATCCAAACATGGTGGCCTGCCCGCGCATCGATCGCCAGTGCCGGCTACTCGCCGTCCCAGTAGTCGCGGCCGTCCGCCGCGCGGCCGACATGGCGGAAGCCCTGCGGCTTGCCGTCCGCACCCCTGCCCGCGGCGTGCATCACGGCGAACTTGCCCGAATCCGGGTACTCGCAGATCTCCGGCGTCTCCATGCTCGACACGGCGAGATAGCGCAGCGTGACCGCGCCGGTGTTGACGATCTGGTGCGCGGTTTCCGGCCCGCCGGGCGGGCAGGCGATCACGTCGCCCGCGCGGATCGGCCAGGTCTCGGCGCCGATGCGCACTTCGCCCGCACCCTCGACCACGAAGAACATCTCCTCGTTGGCACGGTGCGCATGGAACGGAAACGCGCGCTTGCCCGGCGGCACCACGGTGAGGTTGTAGCCGAGCTTCTTCGCGCCCAGCCGATGCCCGATCGGCGCCATGCCGCCGGCGAATTTCTCCGGCATCGGTCCGCCGCCGTACTGCTTGTTCAGCACGTCGAGCGGGATCGGTTCGAGTTCGTCGAGGTTGAGGATGGGCTTGGTCATGGTCGATGCCTCACAGGTGCCGCGTTTCGGCGGGCGGGTTCATCCAGTTGTTGGCGCGGCCGTCGTACCAGCGCAGCGGCGCCTCGATCAGCTCCTGCGGCGCCACGTCGTCGAGGCTGGCGAGGTTGACCGACACGAACTTGCCGCCCATTTCCGGAATGTCGCCCCGGGTGAAGACGTGCACGCCGCAGTGGCTGCAGAACGGATGTTCCAGGCTGTGCGTGTTGAAGCGGTACACGGTCAGCGCGTCTTCGCCGGCAAGCAGCCGGAACTCCTCCGGCTTCGCATGCTTGCCCCACAGCCGCAGCTTGGCGCAGTACGAGCAATTGCACCGGCCGGTGCCCTCGGCGAGATCGAGCTCGGCTTCGTAGCGCACCGCGCCGCAGTGGCAGCTGCCGTGGTAGGTCTTCTTCATGGCTGGTTCCTCGTGGGTGACAGGACGTGGCGCAGGCCGGTCAGCGCCGCCAGCAGCATGCGCCGTCGCCGGGCGCCTTGCGAGGGCGCGGCGGCGCGCGGCAGGCGGTACTGGCCATCCAGCAGCAAGCCGTGCAGGTACAGCGGCCGGTAGGCCAGCAGCACGCGGTCGAGCATGGTCTTGTTCGTCATGATGCAAGCTCTGCTTCTTTTGAAGAGTGCGGTCATGGATGGCCGCGGCTGGACTCGCCGATTCCGAACTCCTTCCCGAAACCGGAACCTGGTCGAAGCTGCGCTCATGGACGAGCGCATTGGTGAAGCGTGCGGCCATGGATAGCCGCGGCTGGATTCGCCGATTCCGAACTCCTTCCCGAAACCGGAACTTGGTCGAAGCTGCGCTCGCGGACGAGCGCACCAGTTCAGGCCGCCGCCGCAGTAGCACTTGCCAGCCACGGCGGCGGCAGGGCGTGCTTGTAGAGGCGGAACCAGTGCTCGCGGTCGCTGGCGTTGTAGAGGTCCAGCGTGCGGATCACCTCGCGCGCGAACTCCACGCTGCCCAGCTCGCTGGCGGTGAGCGTGCCGCCGTCGCTGACCGCGAGCACGCCGGCGTCGTACTGCTCGGCACCGCGGTAGTCGGGCACGTGGGCAGCGATATCGCCGGCGTGGTTGCCGGTGTGCCGGCAGTGGTCGAGCAGGCCGGCGCGGGCCAGCGCCAGCACGCCGTCGCCGATGCCCGCCACCGGCGCGCCGGCCGCGTGCACACGGCGCGCGGCGGCCACCGCCGCCAGACCCTCGCCGCGCGCCCACAGGTGGCCGCCGGGCAGGATCAACAGCGCCGCCCGCTGCAGGTCGAGCTGGGCCAGGCTCAGCTCGACCTGCACGGTGAGCCCGCCCATCGACACCACCGGCGCCATCGAAAAACCCACCGCCTGCACCCGCCAGTCGCCGGGGCGGCGGATCTCGCACAGCGCCAGCGCGGCCTGCCAGTCGGCGTAACCGTCGAAAACGAGGAAATAAACCGTGTCGCGCATGCCCTTCCCTCCTTTGTTGGAGGGACAGCTTGCCGACCCGCTGCTGACATCGTGATGTCAGCAGCCGGGCGCCTCGAAGGATTCCGAGGTGCCCGTGCGGGCCATGGATGGCCCGCCGCGACAAGTACGCGAGTACTTGTCTGGCGGAAGCGGGGCCGGACCTGTGCCGGACTCGCTGACTCGAAACATCGCCGGGACGGCGATGTTTCGAGATCAAGATCGGGCTGGAACCGTTCAGCCGGAGCCGGGACAATGGCGCCACCTTTTTCCGTGGACTACCCATGAAGCCCATCACCCTGATCCAGTTCCTGATCGAGGAACGCCGCGCCGGCCACATCAACGCCGAGCTTTCCCTCTTGATCGAAGTGGTGGCGCGCGCCTGCAAGCGCATCGGCGTGGCGGTGGGCAAGGGCGCGCTGGGCGGCGTGCTGGGCAACGCCGGCACCGACAACGTGCAGGGCGAGGCGCAGAAGAAGCTGGACGTGATCTCCAACGAGATCCTGCTGGAGGCAAACGCCTGGGGCGGCCACCTCGCCGCCTGCGCCTCGGAGGAAATGGAAGACCCGCAGCCGATCCCCGACATGTACCCCAAGGGCCAGCACCTGCTGCTGTTCGATCCGCTGGACGGCAGCTCGAACATCGACGTGAACGTGTCGGTGGGCACGATCTTCTCGGTGCTGCGCTGCCCCGACGGCGTCACCGAGCCGAAGGCCGAGCACTTCCTGCAGCCGGGCACCACCCAGCTCGCGGCGGGCTACGTGGTGTACGGCCCGTCCACCCTGCTGGTGCTCACCTTCGGCCACGGCAGCCACGAGTTCACGCTGGACCGCGAGGTGGGCAGCTTCGTGCTCTCGCGGCGCGGCATCCGCATTCCGGAAACCACCGCCGAGTTCGCGATCAACATGTCCAACCAGCGCCACTGGCAGGCGCCGATGCAGCGCTACGTCGGCGAGCTCTTGGCCGGCAAGGACGGCCCGCGCGGCAAGGATTTCAACATGCGCTGGGTGGCCTCGATGGTGGCCGACGTGCACCGCATCATGACCCGCGGCGGCGTGTTCTATTACCCGCTGGACGCCAAGATCACCGCCAAGGGTGGCACCGGCAAGCTGCGCCTGATGTACGAGGCGAACCCGATGGCCTTCATCGTGGAACAGGCCGGCGGCGCCGCCACCACCGGGCGCGAACGCATCATGGATCTGCAGCCCACCGCGCTGCACCAGCGCGTGCCGGTGTTCCTCGGCTCGAAGCAGGAGATCGAGCTGGCCACGCATTACCACGTCGAGGCCGACGGCGCGCAGGGTTGAGTTTCTTTCTCCCGCACGTCCAGCTAACCGTTCACGCTGAGCGTAGCTTGCGCAAGCAAGCGGAGTCGAAGCGACTCGTAGTTGGCCCTTCGACTCCGGCCTGCGGCCTACGCTCAGGGTGAACGGGATCTTAGGCCGGGTTCGCCGCCAATCGGGCCATACACACGCCAACCCATCACCATCCTCTCTCTCCATCCTCATCCCATGCGCTTCCGCCGCCTGCTACTGCCGCTGCTCGCCACGCTCGCGCTTGGCGCCTGCACCCACGCGGCCAGGCCCGTGCCGCCGCCGGTCGCGCCACCGCCGCCGCCACCGAAGCTGAAGATCGGCCTCGCGCTCGGCGGCGGTGCGGCGAAGGGTTTCGCGCACATCGGCGTGATCAAGATGCTGGAGGCCAGCGGCATCCATCCCGACGTGGTGGCCGGCACCAGCGCGGGCAGCGTGGTGGGCGCGCTGTACGCCAGCGGCATGGATCCGTTCCGCATGCAGCAGGTGGCGTTCGGCCTGGACGAGGCGAAGATCCGCGACGTGCAGCTGTTCTCCGGCGGCCTGGTGCGCGGCCGCATGCTGCAGGACTACGTCAACCAGCTGCTGCAGCACCAGCCGATCGAGCGCCTGAAGCTGCCGTTCGCGGCAGTGGCCACGCAACTGGAAACCGGCCAGCGTGCCGTCTTCGTGAGCGGCAACACCGGGCAGGCGGTGCGCGCTTCGTGCAGCATCCCCGGCGTGTTCGAGCCGACCACGATCGCCGGCAAGCATTACGTGGACGGCGGCGTGGTCAGCCCGATCCCGGTGGACGCCGCGCGCCAGCTCGGCGCGAACTTCGTGATCGCGGTGGACATCTCCGCCACGCCCAGCGGCAGCAACCCGCAGGGCATGCTGAACATCGTGGGCCAGTCGATCACGATCATGGGGCGGCAGCTGGCGGCGCAGGAAATCGCCCGCGCCGACGTGGTGATCCGCCCCGACCTCAGCGGCATCGGCCCCACCGACTTCGAGCAGAAGAACCTGGCCATCCTCGCCGGCGAGAAGGCCGCGCTGGCGGCGATCCCGGCGATTCGCGCCAAGCTCGCCGCGCGCAGCGCCGCGCGCGAGACCAGCCAGGTCGCCAGCCACTGATACCACTTGGCACTCCGTGGAATGAAATGCCACTCGTGCTCCAACCCGGTGGCTTTTGTTCGTCATTCCCGCGAGGCGCTTTTCAACAGCCGACCTGATTCCCCACCAGTCGCATCCTGCGATACAGCGCGGGTAGACGCTGCAACTGTCTGAACAGACGGAGGAAGCGCCGTGAAGAAGAATCGCGTGCAATTTCAGGCGGGCCTGAGCTTGGCCGCCTTTCTGGGTCGCTA
>JAFIHF010000002.1 GCA_017848855.1 Rhodanobacter denitrificans
CACGGTGTTCAAACACCATCCGGACGGTCCGCTCGCGGACTTCCGGCGAGTACGTTGGGGTCTTCTTCTTCGGGGTTTCCATCGCTCCATCCTCTCAAGAGTTGGAGCCTCCGAGAATCCCGGGGCGGTTCAGTGCCTTTGTTTTGCTCTTGCAGTGCATTGGCTTTGCTTTGGCTCTGGCCATTGCTTCTGCGCGCAGGAGCGCGCTGCTTTTCCCGGGGCCCCTCGGCGACGGTGAGGTGGGGACGAGAAGGCCGCGCAGCGGGCGAGCCCACGGATGGGCTCGCCTTTTCGCGCGGGCAGGAGCCCGCTCGAAAAGCCCGGCCCCGACTCACGGACTTTCCGTCCATGGATGGACGGAAAGCGTCGCCGCGGGGTGTCGTTTCCTCTTGGTTACTTCTTCTTTGGACAAGCAAAGGAGAAGTAACTCGGGCGCCGGCAGGCGCGCGAAACCGCTTTGTCGCTCGCGATAACGCAGAAGCAAGAGCCCCCACCCCAACTCTCTCCCGGAGGGAGAGAGTGCCGGCAGGCAGGTGAGGGTTCGGGCGAAGCGAAGCGTTTCGGCAAGTCCGAACCCTCTCCCCCGGCCCCTCTCCCGAAGGGAGAGGGGAGAAGATCACCTGCGAGATATTCCGGACAGCAGTGTGCTTGACCAGCCTACGGCTGTTGAAAAGCACCTCGTTGGGATGACGAGCAAAATCAGACTCCTCTTGGCTCCAAGCGAGCCCGACGGCGCGCGAACCGTCAGCGCCGCAACGCCCCCAGCAGCTGTTCCAGCGGAAGCGTGTTCAGCACGTCGGCCTTGCCCAGCCAGGCGCGGCGCGCCTGATCCACGCCGTGGCGCATGGCCGCCAGCCCGGCGGCGCTGTGCGCGTCGGTGGAGATCACCAGCTTGCAGCCGGCCGCGCGGGCGGCGCGCGCGTGCACGTCGTCGAGGTCGAGGCGGTCGGGTTGCGCATTGATCTCCAGCGCCACGCCGCGTTCGGCGGCGGCGGCGTAGATGTCTGCCATGCGGGCGGCGGATTCCGCGCGCTGGTTGATGAGCCGGGTGGTGGGGTGCGCCAGGATCTGCACGCGCTTGTTGTCGAGCGCCTTGAGGATGCGCGCGGTCTGCTTTTCCGCCGACAGGCCGAGCTGGTAATGCACGGCGGCGACGACCACGTCCATCTCGGCCAGCACCGCATCGGGCAGGTCCAGGCGGCCGTCGCCGAGCACGTCGACCTCGGCGCTCTTGAGCAGCCGGAAGCCGCGGAAGCCCGCATTGAGCCGGTCGATCTCGGCGAACTGCGCGCGCAGCGCGCGGACATCGAGGCCGTGCGCCACGCGCACCCGCCGCGAGTGGTCGGTGATGGCGAGGTAGGCGTAGCCGAGCGCGCGGGCGGCGGTGGCCATCGCCTGCAGCGTGTCGCGGCCGTCGCTGGCCGCGGTGTGGGCGTGCAGGTCGCCGCGCAGGTCGTGCAGCTCGACCAGCGCCGGCAGCCGGCCGGCCGCCGCGGCCTCGATTTCGCCGCGGTTCTCGCGCAGCTCGGGCGGGATGAACGGCAAGCCCACGGCGGCGAACACTTCCTCCTCGCTGCGCCCGGCGATGCGCTTGCTGCCGCGGTACACGCCGTATTCGTTGAGCTTGAGCCCCCGCTCCACCGCGAGCTTGCGCACCGCGACCACGTGCGCCTTGGAGCCGGTGAAGTAATGCAGCGCGGCGCCGCGGCTCGCCGCCGGCACCAGCCGCAGGTCCACCTGCATGCCGTTGCGCAGCTGCACCGAGGCGCGCGTGGCGCCCTCGGCCAGTACCCTGGCCACGTCGCCATGGCGGACGAAGGCCTGCGTCGCCGGCGTGCCGCGGTGGGCGGTGACGAGGATGTCGATGTCGCCCACCGTGTCGCGCCGGCGCCGCAGGCTGCCCGCCACCTCCACCGTTGCGACGCCGGGCAGCGCGCGCAGATGCGCGAGCAGCGGCGCGGCGGCCTGCTCCGCGTCGACCAGCCGGTAACGCTGCGGCGCGCTGGCGCGCTGCCCGATGGCCGCGGCGATGCGGGCCGCGGTCTTCGGCCCGAAACCCGGCAGCGAACGCAGCGCGCCGGAGTGGAGCGCACGCCGCAGGTCTTCCTGGTTGCGGATGCCGAGCTCGCGGTACAGCGACTTCACCCGCTTCGGGCCGAGTCCCGGCAGGTTCATGAGCTCGCCAAGCGCGCGCGGCACGCGCGTCTCCAGTTCGGCGAGCTGCGGCAAGGTGCCGGTGCGCACGATGGTGCCGATCTTCGCCGCGAGGTCCTTGCCGATGCCGGGCAGGTCGTCGAGCGCCTCCCCGGCGGCCAGCCGGTCGGCCATGCTGCGCGCGGAATCCGCCACCACGCGCGCGGCGTTGCGGTAGGCGCGCACGCGGAACGGATTGGCATCCTGGATCTCCAGCAGGTCCGCGTAGCGGTTGAAGAGTTCGGCGATGTCGGCGTTGCTGGCGGCCATGGTCGCGCTCCCGCGGGCACCGGGATCAGGGCACCAGCACCGCCGCGCCGCTGAGCCGCCCCTCGCGCAGGTCCGCCAGCGCCTGGTTCGCCTGTTCCAGCGGATAGGCGCGCGTGGCGGTGCGGATGCCCGCGGTTTCCGCCGCGGCGAAGAACTCGCTCGCGTCGCGGCGGGTGAGGTTCGCCACCGAGACGAGCTCGCGTTCCTCCCACAGCAGGCGGTACGGGAATGTCGGGATGTCGGACATGTGGATGCCGCCGCACACCACGCGCCCGCCCTTGCGCACCGCCTGCAGCGCGAGCGGCACCAGCGCGCCGACCGGCGCGAAGATGATCGCCGCATCCAGCGGCTGCGGCGGAGGCGCGTTCGAATCGCCGGCCCATGCGGCGCCGAGCGAGCGGGCAAACGATTGCGCGGTGGCGTCGCCGGGCCGGGTGAAGGCGTACACCTCGCGCCCCTGCCGCGCCGCCACCTGCGCGACGATGTGCGCCGCGGCGCCGAAGCCGTACAGCCCGAGGCGTCGCCCCGCGCCGGCGCGCTGCAGGCAGCGCCAGCCGATCAGGCCGGCGCACAGCAGCGGCGCGGTGGCCACGGCATCGCTGTCGTCGCGCAGGCGGATGCAGTACGCCGCGCGCGCCGTCACGTGGCTGGCGAAGCCGCCGGGGCGGGTGTAGCCGGTGAACTCGGGATGGTCGCAGAGGTTTTCGCGCTCCGTCCTGCAGTACGTGCAGTCGCCGCAGCTGCCGCCGAGCCAGGGCACGCCCACGCGCATCCCCGGCGCGAGCGTGCCGGCGCCCTCGCCCACCGCCTCCACGATGCCGACGATCTCGTGGCCCGGGATCAGCGGCGGCCGCACCTGCGGCAGCTCGCCGTCCACCACGTGCAGGTCGGTGCGGCAGACGCCGCAGGCCTCGATGCGCAGCAGCACCTCGCCGCGCCGCGCAGTGGGCGTCGCCAGCGTCTTCGGCACCAGCGGTTCGCCGATCGCTTCCAGCACCATCGCGCGCACGGTGCATCGTCTCCGTGTCAGTGCCGGAACAGCACCGGGATGTTCGCCCACGTCAGCACGTGCCGCGTGGCGCCGCCCAGCCACCATTCGCTGAAGCGGTTGCGGCCGTAGGCACCCATCACCAGCAGGTCGGCGCCGAACTTCGTCGACGCATCCAGCAATACCGTGCCCACGTCGTCGTGTTTCGCGGTGATCGTGTGCTCCTCGGCCTCGATGCCGTGGCGCCGCAGGTACTGCAGGATGTTGAACGGCGGATCCCATTCCACGCCATAGCCGGTGTCGCGCTCCGCCGCGCCCCACAGCAGCAGGACTTCCTTGCCCTGCAGCAGGGGCTGCGCCGCATGGATCGCCCGCATCGCTTCGGGCGAGCCGTTCCAGGCCACCGCGACGCGCCGGATCTGCCGGTCGGGCAGCACCTCGCCGCGCGGCACGACGATGCACGGCACGCCGGAGCGGAGGATCAGGCCCGGCAGGTCCCACGGCGAATCGCGGTCGTTCACCGGATGGTCGAGCACCAGCAGGTCGTGCCGCGTGGCCGCCTGCAGCAGCGCATCGGGGGCCACGCCTTGCGCGACCACCCAGTCGAACTGCGGCGTGCCCAGCGAGGCCGCCCACGCCTGCAGCGACGAGCGCGCCTGCACCGCCTGCTTGACCAGTTCGAGTGCGCTTTCCATGTACACGGTGCTCATCGACGGATCGAAACCCGGCACGTAGTGCATGGGATGCGGGCAGGCGTAGACGGCGGTCACCGAGGCGCCCAGCGTCGCCGCCAGCCGCACGCCGAACACGGCGGCCGGCGTGTG
The DNA here is from genome assembly GCA_017848855.1 of Rhodanobacter denitrificans. Lineage (GTDB taxonomy): Bacteria > Pseudomonadota > Gammaproteobacteria > Xanthomonadales > Rhodanobacteraceae > Rhodanobacter_A > Rhodanobacter_A denitrificans_B. The sequence continues at coordinate 4,276 of JAFIHF010000002.1, forward strand.
CTCCTGGTAATCCCGGACATGGACGAGGATGTCTTTCATGCGAGTGCTCCACCAAAGCTGGACGACGCCAACCCGGGCCTGCCGGGCCACGCACAGCTTGCCGCCGCCGTCCCGGCGGGTGTTGATGCGCATCAACTGAAAGTTCCGGCCGGCGGTCAGGCCGGCGTATCCAGCGGCTCCACCGCCGCGGTTTCGTCCAGATGGAAGACGGCGTCGAACTGCGCCGGCAGGGAGGCCGTGAAGTAATGGCTCTCGTACTCGGTATCCGTGCGGTACAGCACGCCGATCGCGCGCTCCAGCCGTGGTTCGCGCAAGGCCCGTGCGCTGTCGTGGCGCATCGGCAGGTAGAAGCGGTCCAGCGCGCTGTGGTGGAACAGCGCCTCGTAACTGTCCGGCATGGCCGCCTGCACTGGCCGGCAGTCGGCTGCGCCGTCCCATTCCCAGGCGGCGGTCACGCTGCCGGCATAGGTGGTGAACCCCTGCAGCCAGGCCTGTTCGCGGCCGGCCCGCTCCCGCACCAGCTGGCCCACGTTCCATTCGCCGGCCGCCGACATCTCGGTGGCGCGGGCGTCGCCAAGGTGCGAGTTGTGCGCCCAGACCACGATCTTGCCGGCGCCGCCCTGCCCGCGCAGATGGCCTTGCAGCGCGAACAGCGTGTCCACCATGTGGCTGTCGCGCATGTTCCAGCTGCCCGCGCGCGAGCCGAACATCGCGCGGTAATAGCGCTCGGCGCTGGCCACCACGCAGGCATTGCGCTCGGCGTGGAAATATGCGTCGGCCGCACGCCGGCCATCCACGGACAGGTAGTCCGGCGCACGCTGCCACAGCTGCAGCAGGCGCTCGCGCACCGCATCGCGGCAGTCGGGCCGCAGGCCATGCACCACCTCGTAGCCGTAACGTTGCGGATCGCGTACGTGGTCGAGCGCCGCGTATTGGTGCCGCGCCAGCGCCGCCTGCTCCGCGTCCACGGTGGCGAGGTAGTCGACCACCGCTTCGGCCGAGCGATACAAGCTGTACATGTCCAGGCCGTACAGGCCGACGCGGCGCGCCGGCACGCGAGCCAGGTTCAGCGCGCGCAGGCGCACGACGAAGTCGAGCATCTCCTCGTTGCGCCACATCCAGCGCGGGAAGCGCCGGAAATCCGCCAGCGCCTCCTGCGCGCTGGCGTCCATTCCCTCGCCGCGCAGGAACAGGTTCAGGCGATAGGCGTCGGGCCAATCGCCCTCGATCGCCACCGCATCGAAGCCCTGTTCCTCGATCAGGCGCAAGCTCAGTTCGGCGCGCATGCGGTAGAACTCGCGCGTGCCGTGGGTCGCCTCGCCGAGCAGGGCGAAGCTGCGCCCGCCGATATCGTCCAGCACCGGATCGTAGTCGTGGTTTTCGCCATCCAGACGCACGGCTTCGGCGCGAATGATGTCCAGCGCGGTGTGCGACATGGGCGGTTCCCACCCAGGCATGGCCCGCCGTCCGATCCCGGGCGGCGGGCCAGCCGGGGGCGCTCAGCTCACCGTCAGCTTGCGCGCGCCGCCGTTGCCCAGCTTCGGCAGGCTCAGGGTCAGCACGCCGTTCTCGTAGTGCGCGTTCGCCTTCGCGTTGTCCACGTCGCCGGGCAGCGCGAACGCACGGTAGACCTTGCCGTAATAGCGTTCCGTGCAGATCTCATGCTCGTCGTCCTTCTTCTTGGTCTCGCGTTTCACTTCCGCACTGATCGCGACTTGGTTGCCGTTGATGGACACGTCGATGTCGTCCTTGGCGACGCCGGGCATGTCCGCCTTGACGGTGTAGGAACCGTCGCTTTCCGCGACGTCGATGCGCATGTCCGGCGCTTCCAGGTCGGCCCATTGCGGACGCATGCTGAAGCCGCGGAAGAAGTCGTCGAAGGGGGAACCCTGCTCGAAGCGGGAAAGCGTCTTGAAGGGGCTCCAGCGAGTCAGACTGGTCATGAGGAAATCCTCCAACTCGAATCGAGATTGCCAAAACGCCGGTACGGTGTTGCCACTGGCGTACCGGACCGCTTTCCAGCGTAGGACGCTCGCGTCGGAAGCTGTTGATCCATGTCAACGCTTCGCGTCGCGGAGATACGTCCGGCACGCTCGCCGACGAAGGAAGGTCCGATCAATCCGGCTTTTCGCTCGTCATTCCTGCGAGGCGCTTTTCAACAGCCGAAGGCTGGTCGAGCACACTGCTGTCCGGAATATTCCGCCGGTGATCTGCTCTCCTCTCCCTCCGGGACGGGGGCTCGCGAGAACCATTCGATTCCGCACCTGGGCTCGCCTGCGGCGGGCTTTCGGACGCCTGCCGCAGCGCGCTTTTCCCCTCTCCCACTGGTGGGAGAGGGGTTGGGGGAGAGGGGCTTTTGCTCGTGTGCTTACGCCAGTTTCAAAGCGGTTTCGGTCGCCTGCCGGCGCCCGAGTCACTTCTCTTTGCTGGCCCACGCCACCGCAGGAGCGGTGGCGAACAGCGAAGCTGGCCCGAAGGGCGGAGGGCAGGATGCCCGGAGTCAAGAGAAGTAACCAAGAGAAA
>JAFIHF010000035.1 GCA_017848855.1 Rhodanobacter denitrificans
AAGCCCGGCCACGGCTCACGGACTTTCCGTCCATGGATGGACGGAAAGCGCCGCCGCGGGGTGTCGTTTCCTCTTGGTTACTTCTCCTTTGGACAAGCAAAGGAGAAGTAACTCGGGCGCCGGCAGGCGCTCGAAACCGCTCTGTCGCTCGCGATAACGCAGAAGCAAGAGCCCCCAGCCCAACCCTCTCCCGGAGGGAGAGGGTTTCACCAATCAGCGCCCGCGCGAATTCATGTCGCTCGGCTTCGTTGCTCAAGGTGGGAGCCTGTGGCGCTTGGAGCATGCGAACTGGAACATCGAATATTCCGGACAGCAGTGAGCTTGACCAGCCTTCGGCTGTTGAAAAGCACCTCGCTGGGATGACGAGCAAAATCAGAGCTTCCCTAATGCAGGACGCAACGCAGTCGCGCCACGATGGTTTATCGGGGAATCGCGCGCTTTGCAAAGGCCGGTTATTTGCGCAAGAATGACCGCCGTGCCGGCAATGCCATTCGCCCGCATTCCTCCGCGCCACCACAAACCCTCATCGTCCCGGGAGTCTCCGATGGCCATCGATATCAAGAACCTCAACCACAACCAGCTCAATGACCTGATCAGCAAGGCACAGTCGCGCCAGCACGAGCTGAAGAAGGAAAAGCTGGGCAAGCTGCGCGAAAAGATCCACGCAATGATCAAGGCCGAGGGCTACAGCTTCGACGATGTCTTCGGCGGCGCCCGCGGCAAGCGCCGCAGCGGCGGCACCGTGGCGCCGAAATACCGCAATCCGGCGAATGCCGAGCAGACCTGGTCCGGCCGCGGCAAGCGCCCGCGCTGGTTCAACGAGGCGCTGAAGGCCGGCAAGAAGGAAAAGGATCTGCTGATCTGATTTGGGGCTGTCCGTCAGGAACGAAAACGCCGGCTTTTGAGCCGGCGTTTTTTGTGGGGATTCCAAAGCAAGTCTCTCGCGAGGTTGGCCCCTCTTTCCTCGCTCCTCAGAGCAGGGCCATCCATGGCCCTTCCCCTCGTCCCGGAGGGGAGAGGGAGCAAACGTGCCTAGCGGGTTCGCAACCTGCAATGCTTTCGTTCCTGGAAACCCGTGAATTCGATGTGTGGCGGATTACAAGGAGCGCCTCGGCGACACCAGCATCTCGCCGAACAGCAGGCCGGCCACCAGCGATACCAGCAGGGTGAGCAGCAGCAGGGCGGTATCCATGCCCAGCGTGGTGTCGCGTTCGAGCAGGAAGGAGACGCTGCGGAAGCCCACGCTGCCCGGCACCAGCAGCAGGATGCCCGGTTCGCGGATCACCGCACCCGGCCGCTTCGCCACGCGCGCATAGAGGTTGGCCAGCGCGCTGACCAGCAGGCCGCCGAGGAACACGCCGAACGGCGCGCTGGGCAGGCGCCCGGAGAGCTCGCCGCCCCAGCGCGTGGCGAGGTAGCCGGCAATCACCGCCACGACCACCGCCGGCCAGTCGCGCCACGCCGCGCGGAACAGCATCGCGAACGCCACCGCCGCCACCAGCAGCGCCGGCCAGTCGGTCCAGGCCGGCAGCGGCGGCAGCGCGAAATCGCGCGCATGGATGCCGAACGCGGCGCAGACCTCGGTGGCCGCCACCGTGCCGAAGACGAGCTTGAGCAGGGTCGCGGTGGCGCCGCCCAGGCGCGCCATGCCGGATACCAGGTGCCCGCTGGACACTTCGCGCACCGCGGTGGTGAGCGACATGCCCGGCACCAGGATGATCAGCGCCGCCAACACCACCGACTTGATCGCCAGCGGCACCACGAACGCGCTGACCAGGATCGCCACCGCGGTCGCCACGATCGCGCTGATCGCGTCGCTGGCCACCGCCACCCGCGGCCGCGTGGCGGCGAGCAGGGTGATGCCGCCGATCAGCGCACCGATCACGCCGGCCACCACCAGATCCACCCACGAACTGTGCAGGAACAGCGCCGCGATGCTGGCGGCGGACAGGCCGTAGCTGGCGACGGTGGTGATCTTCGCCTGGCGCGTGTCCGGCGCGCCCAGCGCGCGTAGCAGACGGAAGCCCTCGCGCAGGTTCAGCTCGCCCGCTATCACGCGGTCGGCGATCTCGTCGGCCTTGCACAGCCGCGCCAGGTTCACGTCGCCGGGGGCGAGCCGCATCACCTGGGTGGTCTGCGCCACGGCGCCCTCGTGGCCCCGCCTCAGCTCCGAGAAGGAGATGATGATCGCGGTGGGGCTGGACCACACGTCGGCCTGCAGGCCCAGCCGCCGCGCGCACAGATCGATGGCCATCTCCAGCCGCGGCGCCGAGGTGCCGTACTGGTGCAGCCGCCGCGCCAGTTCCAGCAGGAAGGCGATGCGCGTGTTCTGCGCCGTGGCGGCGACGGGCTGGGCGCCCGCGACCGGCGTGCTCATGCGTGGAGCCCGTGCGATGTTTCTGCACGGCCCGCATGCAGGGACAGCCCTCGGGCGCCGGGGCGCGCGGAACGCTTGCCTGGCCGCAGCCGCCCAGCGGCGCCGCGCGGCCCGCCCCGGCGACGCGTCAAGCTGGCCGCCACGCGGCAATGCGCGTCACGGGGAAGCATCGGACAGGCTCCAGGCGCGCACCTTGAGCGTGGTGCCGTCCACCGCCACCACCTCCACCGTGCTGCCCTGCGGCAGGTCCGGCCCGCTGACCAGCCACTGGCCGTCGCCCACGCGCACCTTGCCGCGGCCGTTGACGATGGCCTCGACCAGCTCGTAGCGCTGGCCGATCATCTGCTCGGCGCGGCGGTTGAGGCGTTCGCCGTCGGGCGTGCGGCGCTCGATCCGCGGCCGCAGCCAGCGCGCATAAGCCAGGCAGGCGGCCAGCGCCAGCCCGGCGAACAGCACCGCCTGCAGCAGCAGGCCCATGCCGGGAAACGCCCACAGCAGCACGCCCATCGCCGCCGCGGCGACGCCGATCCACAAGAGGAAATAGCCCGGTGCCATCACCTCGCCCGCGATCAGCAGCAGGGCGAGGATCCACCACAGGTAATGCGTCGCGATCTGTCCAAGCATGGGCAATGTTCCGTGCTGTTCCTGGCTGGGGGAGAGCGCGCTTCCACGGCCTGACTGATCCGTTCGAGCGCACCCACTGTCTGATTTAGTCGCGTCGTGAATCCGGCAGCGCGGCACGGCAACCCCTGCCCCGCCCACCGTGAATCACGCCCGCGATGATAGGCGACATCGACCCGGTGTCAGCAGAGCGCTGAAAAGCACCGTGCCTGATTGGCCGATACCGCCTGCGGCGGTATCAGCCGGCCTTGTCCCCCGACTTGTGCGCGATCCACGCCCCCGCCACCGCCGACAGGTACGGCACCGACTGCGCGCCGAGGATGAACATCCACAGCGTGCCCTCGATGTAGCGCGTGCCGTAGGTCATCGCCATACCCACGATGCACAGGATCAGCGCCAGCGCCATCAGCAGCTCCTCGCGCACCGGCGCGAACGCGGCGAAGCTCGACCCGCCCATGCGCCGGCTCTTGGCAGTCACCACGAACGAGGTCTTCTCGCGGGTGAGGCCGTGCAGGATGCCGCGCGCGATCGCGTGCGACAGGCCCATGCTGGCCACTGAGGCCATGATCGTGTCGTACCAGCCGCAGGGCACGCGGGCGCGGTACAGCACCACACCGAACACCATCTTGGCGAAGAAGAAGCCGATCACCGGGATCAGGAACAGCTGCATCGGCAGGCTGAACAGGTTCGGGAACGCCACCATGCCCGCGGTCCAGTACAGCGCCATCACGGTGAAGATCAAGAGCAGCGCGTCGGCGAACCAGCTGAACCAGCCGGTGAGGAAGTGGAAGCGCTGGCCGCTGGACAGCGGACCCTTCTTCGTCATCCAGCCCCAGCGGCCCTTGAGGATCTGCATCGCGCCGAACGCCCAGCGGTAGCGCTGGCTCTTGTACGCCTTGAAGTCGGCCGGGGTGAGGCCCTTGCCCATCAGCTCGTCGACGTAGACCAGCTCGTAGCCGGCGTGCATCAGGCGCAGGCCCAGCTCCGCGTCCTCGCAGATCGTCCACTCCGACCAACCGCCGGTGCCTTCCAGCGCCGAGCGCCGCACCATGGTCATGGTGCCGTGCTGGATGATCGCGTTGCGCTCGTTGCGATGGTGCATGCCGATGCGGAAGAAGCCATCGAACTCCCACGCGGTCATGCGGCGGAAACGGTTGTGCTCGAAATCGCGGTGCGCCTGCGGGCACTGCACCACCGCCACCCTGGGGTCGTGGAAGTGGCCGGTGAGCGTGGCGAGCCAGTCCGGCCTCACCACGTAGTCGGCGTCGATCACCGCCACGATCTCGGCCTCGGGCGCGGTTTCCTTCAGGCCGAAGTTCAGCGCGCCGGCCTTGAAGCCGGGCCAGGGTTCGAGATGGAAGAAACGGAAGCGCTTGCCCAGCTTCTCGCAGTACTCCTTCACCGGGCCCCACACCGCCGGATCCTTGGTGTTGTTGTCGATCACCAGCACTTCGAAGTTCGCGTAGTCCAGCTCGGCCAGCGAATCGAGCGTCACCTGCACCATCTCCGGCGGCTCGTTGTAGCAGGCCAGGTGGATCGACACGAACGGCTGCTTCTCCGGCGGATCGGGGCGCAGCATGCCGGCCTCGCGCATCCACTTGCGCCGCCACAGCACCTCGGTGAACTCGAAGCCGTTGATCAGCAGGATCGCGATGATCGCGATCTGCGCCGGGAACAGCAGCACCAGCATCGTCCAGTCCACCCAGCTCAGGTAGAAGTTGAACGGCAAGGTGGCCGACCACACGATGATCGCCGCGGAGAACTGGATCAGCATGCAGAAGAAGAAGCGGCCGCCGAGCTTGAAGCGCGCGAAGCGCCGCGCGAACCAGATCATCGGCAGCAGCGCCAGCAGGCTCGCCGCCAGCGCCTTCCACGGCCAGGCGGTGTCCTCGGTGACCGGGCCGGTGAACGGGAACTTCGGCTGGCGGTCGGCGTTGAACATGCCCCAGTACGCTTCGGTGCGGCCCGAGAGCTGCTCCTTCCACGGCTGGTCGAACGCCTCCATCACGTAGTAGTCCAGGTGCAGCCGCTTGGCCACGTTGAACCACTGGCGCAGGAAGATCGCCTCGTCCGACACCGACGGGTAGGCGTACTCGTGGCGGTCGCCGTTGGACGGCCAGCCGATCTCGCCGATCACGATGTGCTTGCCCGGGAACAGCCGCTGCAGGTTCTCGTAGCTGCCCAGCGCCGCGCCGATCGCATCCTTGCGCGGGATGCCGTTCCAGTACGGGAACAGGTGCACGGTGATGAAATCCACGTGCTCGGCCAGCTCGGGATACTTCTCCCAGATGTAGTCCGGCTCGGCGGTGGATACCGGCTGGTGCAGCGCGGCGCGCACCCGGTCCAGGTAGGCCATCAGCTGTTCGGGCGGGATGTCGTTGCGGAACAGCACCTCGTTGCCCACCAGCACCCGGGTGATCGTGCCGGGGTAGCGCCGCGCCTGCGCGACCAGCGCGGCGATCTCGCGGTCGTTGTTGTCCAGCCGCGTGTCGATCCACGCGCCGGCCAGCAGCTTCAGCCCCTCGTGCTCGGCCAGCCGCGGGATCTGCGGGTTCTGCAGCATCGAGTAGGTGCGGATGTTCGGGCTGTACTGGCGCAGCAGCTTGAGGTCGCCGTCGATCTGCTCGTCGTCGGGGAACTCGTTCTTCAGCGGGCTCTGGTAGCGCTGGAACGCCGACAGCGCGAAGCCGCCGATCGGCCCGTGCCAGTCCTCCGGACCGTGCGGGCGGTTGCCCCACCACCACAGGCCGATGTTCAGCGCGGCCACCACCACGGCCAGCAGCACGGCGACAAGCAAGGAAGGACGGCGGTGGAGGTTGGAAGAATCGGCGCTCAAGAAAATCCCCGTGGAAGCCCCTCCGGAGGCGAGGCCAAGCCGCGTGAGCTTAACCAATGCACCGCCATGGCCTCAATAAACGCCGCCTGGCGCGGTCAGCGCCAGCTCAGGCCGGGCGGCGCCTCCCCTGCCGAAAGCCACGCTTGACTGCCGGCCAAGTGTATTGTTGTATTGATACACATGGATGCCTCCCTGCTCACGATCCAGCCGAACGCCCCCGAGCCGATCTACCGGCAGATCGTGGAGCAGCTGCGCCGCTTGATCGCCGGCGGCCAGCTCGCCGCCGGCGAGCTGCTGCCCTCGGTGCGCGAAGTGGCGGGCTTCCACGCGATCAATCCGATGACGGTGTCGCGCGCCTATGGCCTGGCCGAGTCCGAAGGCCTGCTCGAACGCCTGCGCGGCAAGGGCATGGCGGTGGCCGCCACCCGCCGCGCCAGCCAGAGCGAAAACCAGCGCCTCGCCCTGCTGGAACCGCAACTGCTGGAGCTGGCCCGCCACGCGCGCGAGCTGGAACTGCCCGCCGAGCCGGTGCTGCGCCGGCTGACCAAGCTGCTGGGGGATTGAGATGGGTGCCATACGTTCTCGACGAGAGGCCCCCTTCCCCTGCATGCAGGCTGGGAGGGGGTTCGCTTTTCGTCGCAAGGCACGAGCACCCCACCCCAGCCCTCCCCTGCGCGCAGGGGAGGGAGCAACCGGCACGCCACTACTGACCTGATCCAAAGGAAAGATCATGAACGCCGTACTGAAGGAAACCGCCCACGCCATCGCGCCGCTCGCCGTGCACGGCCTCACGCATTGCTACGAAGGCAGCAACGTGCTGCGCGGGGTCGACCTCGCGCTGGAACCGGGCAGCGTGCTGGGCCTGATCGGGCGCAACGGCGCGGGCAAGTCCACCCTGATCCGCGCCATGCTCGGCCTGCTCGAACCGCTGTCGGGCGAGGCGCGCGTGTTCGGCGAGCCGGCGCTGAAACTCAGCGACGCCGCCAAGGCCCGCCTCGCCTACGTGCCGCAGCAGCCCGAGGCGCTGGCCTGGCTCAGCGCGCAGCAGATGCTGGATTTCGTGGGCCGCTTCTACCCGCGCTGGGATGCCAGGTTCGCGAACCAGACGCTGGAGCGCTGGAAGATCCAGCCGAACAAGCTGCTGGCCAAGCTCTCGCCCGGCGAGCGCCAGCGCGTGGACCTGATCCGCGCGCTCGCCTCGCAACCGGAACTGCTGGTGCTGGACGAACCCGCCGCCGCGCTCGACCCGGTGGCCCGCCGCGAACTGCTGCGCGAGGTGGCGCTGCGCGCGGGCGAGAGCGGCACCACCGTGCTGTTCTCCACGCACATCGTCTCCGACCTCGAACGCGTGGCCTCGGAAATCGCCTTCCTGCACGAAGGCCGGCTGATCCTGCGCTGCGGCGTGGACGACACCAAGGAACGCTACGCCCGCCTGTGGCTGCCCGCATCGAAGAGCGCCGCCGCGCCCGCGCAGGCGCTCAGCCGCCGTCGCCACGAAGACGGCAGCCTCAGCCTCGTCGTCGAACGCGACGCGCAAGACCGCTGGCCCGAAGCCGCGAACCTGCCCGGCGCGCGCGTCGATGCGCTGGGGTTGGAGGATTTGTTCGTGGAGATTGCGGAGTGAAACCCGTGCGACTGCTGGCGTTGCCGTGGATGGCCCTGTCCAAGCCGTGGCGGAAATGGATCGGCGGAGGCTTTGCCATCCTGCTCGCCGCACTGGCAATAGGTGGCGTGATCGGCCACCACAACGTGGCATGGGCGCCCCATCTCGGGCACGTCACGGCCATCGCCGTCTGCTTATTCTGGGCTGGTGTCGTCTCGCAGTCGCTGTTGCTGGCGCGCGAGGCCCATCACTTGCGCCTGCCCGCACTGAATCGCGAAGTTCGCGCCAGCTTGGCCCTGTACGCCTTGCTCACCATCGCCCTGCCCGCGCTGCTGCTGGCCGGACTGGGCGGCCATGCCGCCGTGATGCTGACCGAAATCGCGCTGGGTGCCGGCCTCGGCATGGCCTACGCCACCTTGCCGCCGTATCTCGGCATCTGCGTGTGCTTCATCCCCATGCTGAGCGACCACGCAGGACCGTGGTTGCCGATGCCTTCGACCTCGCCCGATCGCTTCCTGGCATGGGCCGTGCCGTGCACGGTTCTCCTGTGGCTGCTGATCGGCGGCTTCTGGCGCGGCGCCGTGCGGCACGACTTCGGCCTGAGTGGCTCGCGCAAGCCGATTCTGCTGAACCTGCGCATGCAAGCCTGGTACGGCCGCAACCGCGGCAATGCCATGGAGACCGAGCTGATCCGCCGGCGTGCGCGCTGGATGCAGCCGGTGGCCGACCTGCAACGCTGCGGCCCGAATCACTCGATGCGCAGCCTGCGCATCGCCATGGGCGGCTGGAGCATGCCGCAGACACCGGCCAGCCGATGGCGGCAACTTGGCGTCCTGCTTGCCAGCATGCTGCTGCCCATCCTGGTCATCGCGGTCGCCTCGCACGGCGACGACGTCATGCGCAGCATTTTCAACAATGCCCATATGCTGGCCTTCGGCTTGTGCATCGTGAGCGCGGTGCTGGCGTTGGCCCAGGTGCAGACGCTGCAACGTCGCTGGAGCCGTCACAACGCGGAGTTGCCGCTGCTGGCCTTGCTGCCAGGGCTGGGCGATGCCGCGCATGTGAAGCGCGAACTGCTGCTTGCCAACCTGTTGCCCACGTTTGGCATACAGGCGGTGCTGACATTGGCCATGCTCGTGCTCGCCGCCGGCCTGCACCTGGGTGCCGACTCCGACACCGTGTTGCTGCTGGGCCAACTCACCGGCATCAGCATGCTGATAGCCATGGACCTGGTCACGCTGGGCGGCGTGCAGGTCCGTGGTGGCTGGCTGATGGCGCTGTGTACCTATGGCTACCTGCTCGTCAACCTCAGCGTCGTCCTCGCGCTGCCGATGTTCGGCGACGAGGTGCTGATACGCCATTCCGATGTTGCATGGGTCACTGCCATCACATGGGCGGGACTGCTTGCACCACTGCTGCGGCTTGGCGTGCGCGGCTGGCACGGCTTCATCGCCCGGCCGCATCCCTTTCTGCCGACCATGGATTGAGGTGCACGCATGAACACGATTTCCACCGCGCTCGTCTTGCCTTGGCGCACCGTGCACCGCTCGCTGCGCTGGTTGGGCGGCGGGTTCTCGCTGCTGCTCTGCATCGCCGCGCTGGGCGTTGCCATACATATCGGCGGACGGAACGGCTGGCGCTACGGCATGATGCTGTACGCCTTCGGCGTGGGTTATTTCTGGCTGTGCGTGATGGCCTGCCTGCTGTTGGTGGCCATCGACGCGCGGCGACTGTGCCTGCCCGGCGTGCAGCGCGCGGCGGTGGCGAGCGTGCTGCTGTACGGCGCGGGCTCGGTGCTGCTGGCGTTGGCGATGCTCCTGCCGCTGGGCGGCGCAGCGGCGACCATCGCGCTGGTCGCCGCGCTGGCGTCCTGCACCGGGCTGGCGGCCGCGCTGTTGCCGCGCTACTGCACGCTGTCACTGGGCTTCCTGCCTGCGTTGGCCATCGGCGCGCAGCATCTGGTGCGCATCCCGCTGCCCGGCCAGCCGGGTTTCGTCGTGCTGGGCTCGGCGATCCTGACCGTGCTGGTGTCTGTATGCGCGATCCGCTGGCGGCAGCTGCTGCGTGCCGAAGCGGCCGCGGTAACAGGCATGGGCAGTTCCATGGTGATGCAGTACCGCCGCAACGGCGCGGCGAGCGGTGCGTGGTGGGACGATACGATGCGGGACGGCGATGCGGCCTCGTTGCGCCAGCGCGGCCCGTCGGCATCGACCATCCTTCTCGATGGCGTCGGCCCGCAGGCGCCGGTGCTGGCGCTGCGCGTGGCGCTGGGCGAGGGCTACGCGCCGCAGAGCCTGCGCGGCCGCTGGCGGCGCTTCGCCCGCCTCGGCCTGCCGCTGCTGTTGTTCATTCCGATGATGGCGGCGATGCAGGCCGGCGAGGCGCACGGCGACGTGCTGCACAAGGTGCTGGAAGGCGTGGGCGCCAACGTGATGGGCTGGCTGGGCATCATGGGCGGCATCGCCTTGATGGTGATGGGCAGCCTGTTGCCGTGGACACGTTGGCGCCGCGCAAACGCCGAACTGCCGCTGCTGGCGCTATTGCCCGGCCTGGGCGATGCCGCCGCGCAGCGCCGCCACCTGCTGCGCGCGGCGCTGGGCCGGCCGCTCGCGCTGCAAGCCCTGCTGCTGACGCTGGTGCTGGGCGCCGCGCTCGCCATGCACGCCGGCCCGCTGATGCTGCTGTTCGTGACGCTGACCCAGCTCGGCTGCGCCGCCACCGTGGTGGCGCTGACCTTGGGCGTGTTCGGCGGCACGCCGCTGCCGGGCTGGGGGCTGGCGGTGCTGATGACCGCCATGCTGCTGCTCGTGTCCGCAAGCACTTTCGTGCCGATGTTCGCCACACTGGGGCGTCATGCGCAGCCGCTGGGCGCGGGCACCATTGCAGGGTTGGCGATCGCGTGGGCCGGCGCCGCCACGCTGCTGCTGTGGCTGGGCCGGCGCGGCTGGCTCGGCCTGCGGCAGCGGCCGCATCCGTTTCTGGCGAACTGAGGGGAAAGAATCATGGTCCATGTCCTGGCCATCGTGGGCGGCGCGCTGCTATGCGGGCTGACGGCCGTGCTGGTCGCGCTCGCCGTCGCCGGCTTGCACTGGTTGGCGCAGCGCGTTGGCGGCACGGGCGCTACACGCCTGCTCCAAAGCCTGTGGCTGGCCACGATCAGCGTGCTGCTGAGCGAGGGCCTGCCCTTGCTGTGGCCGGCGCTCGCGCCGTGGCACGTGCTGGTGCTCGGCGCCTGCTTCGGCCTCGTCGGGGCTGCGATGCGACCGGGCATGGCTGGCCGCCGACGCGCGACCAGACCGACCGACGACGCCAGGAGCGCCGCATGAAATTCGTCACCGTCAAGCAGTTGCAGCAGGAGTTCGGGCTGCCGTTCACCACGGCCGAGGCGATCATCCGCGAGCAAGAAGGATTGGTGCGACGACGCTATCGGCATTGGTACATGCTGATCGGCGGCTTGCTGTTCATCACGCTGGCCTGCAAGTTCGCGCCGCGCGACTCGCTGTACTACCGCATCGACGACTTCATTTTTCCGCTGGCGTGCCTCGGCACCGGATGTTTGGAAATCCTGGTCCAGCACAAGGCGCGGCCCGCCATCCTCGCCGCCGCACGCGCCGCCGCGCCCACCGACTGACGCACGCACCGTTTCGCTCCACACCTCGGGGCGCGGGGTACGCGCCCATCTTCTTGAACGACACAAGGAAGCACGATGAAGAAGCAAACCCTGCGGCTGGCTGCCGCGATCGGCCTCGCCCTCGCCGCCGGCAGCGCGTTCGCCGCCACGCACGACGCCGACGTCACCCGCGCCACGCTGGACAACGGCCTGCGCGTGGTGATCGTGCGCGACACGCTGGCACCGGTCGTCACCACCGAGATGAACTACCTCGCCGGTTCGGACGAGGTGCCGGCGGGCTTTCCCGGCACCGCGCACGCGGTGGAACACATGATGTTCCGCGGCAGCCCGGGGCTGTCCAAGGACCAGCTCGCCGCCATCGCGGCGAACATGGGCGGCGCCTTCAACGCCGACACCACCCAGGGCGTGACCCAGTACTACTTCGTGGCGCCGGCGCAGGATCTGGACGTAGCGCTCAAGGTGCAGAGCCTGCGCATGCGCGGCGTGGACATGGACGCGAAGGAATGGGACAAGGAGCGCGGCGCGATCACCCAGGAGGTGATGCGCGACCTCTCCAGTCCCGACTTCAAGTTCTACACGCAGATGCTGGAGCAGATGTTCGCCGGCACGCCCTACGCGCACACCCCGCTGGGCACGCGCGACTCCTTCGCCAAGACCTCGGCGGCGATGCTCAAACACTTCCACGACACCTGGTACGCGCCGAACAACGCGATCCTGGTGATCGCCGGCGACGTCGACCCCGCCGCCACGCTGGCCAAGGTGAAGAGCGAGTTCGGCGCCATCGCGAAGAAGGCGCTGCCCGCGCGGCCCGCGTTCGCGTTCAAGCCGGTCGAGGCCAAGACGGTGCAACTGCCCACCGACAGCCCCTACGGCTCGGTGTACCTCGCCTACCGCCTGCCCGGCCTCACCGACCAGGACTACGCCACCTCGCTGGTGCTGAGCCAGGCGCTGGGCTCGCAGCGCGCCGCGCTGGCCGGCATGCGCTTCGACGGCACCGCGCTGTTCGGCGGCTTCATGGGCCAGGCGATGCCGCACGCGGGCGTGGGCTTCGCGGTGGGCATCTTCCCCAAGGGCGGCAACCCGCAGCCGATCCTCGCGAAGATGCAATCCATCCTCGCCGACGCGGCGAGCAAGGGCATCGACCCCGCGCTGATCGACGCCGCCAAGCGCAAGGCTATCGCCGACCTCGAATACAAGAAGAACTCGGTGGAAGGCCTCGCCAACGCGTGGTCCAGCGCGCTGGCCTTCCAGAACGCCGAATCGCCCGACGCGATCAAGGCCGCCATCGAGGCGGTGACGCCCGAAGCGGTGGACGCGCTGGCGAAGCGGACCTTCGACCCCAAGCACGCGATCACCGCGATCCTCACCCCGGAAGCCTCGGGCAAGCCGGTGGCGGGCAAGGGCTTCGGCGGCGCGGAGAGCTTCGCCTCCAGCCCGGACAAGCCGGTGCAGCTGCCGGCGTGGGCCGAGCAGGCGTTCGCCAAGCTTGACGTGCCGAAGTCCTCGCTGCAGCCGGTGAGCTACACCCTGCCCAATGGCTTGAAGCTCATCGTGCAGCCCGAGACCATCAGCGACACGGTGGAGCTGTACGGCGCGATCAAGACCAACGAAGACCTGCAATCGCCCAAGGGCGAGGAAGGCGTGGCCAGCGTGCTCGGCGGGCTGTTCCCGTTCGGCACCGAGCACATGAACCGGCTGCAGTTCCAGGCCGCGCTCGACGCCATCAGCGCGCACGAGAGCGCCGGCAGCCACTTCTCGCTGGCCGTGCCCGCCGCACACTTCGCCGAGGGCGTGAAGCTGCTCGCCGACCACGAGCTGCACCCCGCGCTGCCGGCGCAGGTGTTCCCGATGGTGCAGAAGCAGACCGCCGGCATGGTGGCCGGCGAGCTGCAGTCGCCCGACTTCCTGCTGCAGCAAGGCCTGGGCAAGGCGCTGCTGCCGGCGAACGACCCGCAGCTGCGCCACGCCACCCCGCAGAACGTGATGGCGCTGACGCTGGACAAGGTGAAGGCCTACTACGCGCAGACCTTCCGCCCCGACCTCGCCACCATCGTGGTGGTGGGCAAGGTCGATCCGGCGCAGGCGAAGAACGTGATCGAGCAGGCCTTCGGCGATTGGAAGGCCACAGGCGCCAAGCCCGACACCGACTACGCCGCCGTGCCCGCGAACGCGCCCGGCAAGCTGCACGTGCCCGACGCCAGCGCGGTGCAGGACAGCGTGGACATGGCGCAGACCATCGACATCAACTACGACGACCCCGCGCGCTATGCCATCAACCTCGGCAACCAGGTGCTCGGCGGCGGCTTCTACGCCTCGCGCCTCACCCGCGACCTGCGCGAGAAGCACGGCCTGGTCTACACCGTGGGCGTGAACCTCGACACCGACAAGCACCGCGGCACCTACAAGGTGTTCTACGGCTGCGACCCGGACAAGGTGGGAGCGGCCAGCGCGCTGGTGGTGCAGGATCTCAAGCAGATGCAGCAGGCGCCGGTGAGCGACACCGAGCTGAAGCAAGCCAAGGGCATCCTCTTGCGCCGCATCCCGCTGGGCGAATCCAGCTTCGGCGCCATCGGCAGCCAGCTGCTCACCCTGTCGCAACAGGGCAAGCCGCTGGATGCGATGACGATTGCCGGCCAGCACTACCTCTCGCTTACCGCGCCGGAAGTGCAGGCGGCGTTCGCGAAGTACGTGCGGCCGGATGGCCTGGTGACGGCGGTGAAGGGTCCCGCGCCGAAGGGCTGATGCCTCAGCCGTAGGAGCGCACCCTGTGCGCGAATGCCCTGGCGCTCGACCGAAGCCAGAAGCCATCGCGCACAGGGTGCGCTCCTACAGCGAAGCCGGATACATCCCCGGTCACTTCAACAGCGAACGCAGCATCCACGCCGTCTTCTCGTGCGCTTTCAGGCGGCCGGTGAGCATGTCGGCGCTGCCCTCGTCGCCGGCCTTGTCGGCCACCTTGATCGCGGCGCGCGCGGTGTTCGCCACGATCTCGTGGCCTTCCACCAGCTGACCCACCATCGCCGTCCACTCCGGCACGCCGGGCTCGTCCTTGATCGAGCTGAGCTTGCCGAACTGGCTGTAGGAACCGGGCGCGAACACGTCCAGCGTGCGGATGCGCTCGGCGATTTCGTCGGCGGCCAGCCACAGTTCGTTGTACTGCGCCTCGAACATCGCGTGCAGGCTGTTGAACTGCGGGCCGGTGACGTTCCAGTGGAAGCTGTGGGTCTTGAGGTACAACGAATAGGTGTCGGCGAGCAGCTTCGACAACTGCTTGGCGATGGCTTCGCGATCCTTCCGGGCGATACCGATTTTCGTGGCCATGGTCGGCTCCTCGTGGCGTGGGTGGATGACGTGACAGTAACGACCCTGCGCATGACGGTGAAATGAATCCTTGCGATGCCCGCGATAGCGGCTGGCTATCGGGCTGCCATCGACCGAGCCGCTATCATGTGCGGTTCCATGAACGATCCGAACCGCCAGCGCCCCGCACCCGCCGCCGACCGTTCCCTGCGCGAATTGCGCCGGGCGCTTGACGGCGTGTGCAGCCGCGACTTCGGCCGCCTGCTGGGGCGCTGGCGCGGGCTGTCGAAGCATGCCGACGACGCCAAGCTCACGACGCTCGCCGCCGACATCGAAGCCTCCGCCGCGAAGCGCCGCGCACGCGCCGAGGCGAAGCCCGCGATCCGCCTGGACGAATCGCTGCCGATCGCCGCGCGCGCCGACGAGATCGTCAAGCTGATCCGCGCGCACCAGATCGTGGTGATCGCGGGCGAAACCGGCTCGGGCAAGACCACCCAGATTCCCAAGCTGTGCCTCGCCGCCGGCCGCGGCGAGGCGGGGCTGATCGGCTGCACCCAGCCGCGCCGGCTCGCCGCACGCGCGGTGGCGCACCGCGTGGCCGAGGAGCTGGGCACCAGGATCGGCGAGCAGGTGGGCTTCCAGGTGCGCTTCACCGACCAGGTGAGCGAACGCACCCTGGTGAAGTTCATGACCGACGGCATTCTGCTCGCCGAGACGCAGCACGATCCGTGGCTGTCGGCCTACGACACGCTGATCATCGACGAGGCGCACGAGCGCAGCCTCAACATCGACTTCCTGCTCGGCTACTTGAAGCGCCTCGCCGCGAAGCGGCCCGAGCTGAAGATCATCGTCACCTCCGCCACCATCGACACCGCGCGCTTCGCCGAGCACTTCGGCGGCGCGCCGGTGGTGTCGGTGGAGGGGCGCGCGTATCCGGTGGAGCTGCGCTGGCGGCCGGCGGACGAGGCCGCCGCGCGCATGCAGCAAGGCAGCGCCGAACACATCGCCGCGGTGCTGGACGAAATCACCCACGACGATCCGCGCGGCGACGTGCTGGTGTTCCTGCCCGGCGAGCGCGAGATTCGCGACGCGCACCTCTTGCTGTCGCGCCGCCAGTACCGTGAGACCGAGATCCTGCCGCTGTACGCGCGGCTCTCCGCCGCCGACCAGGACCGCGTGTTCAAGCCCGGCCCGAAGCGCCGCGTGGTGCTCGCGACGAACGTGGCGGAAACCTCGCTCACCGTGCCGCGCATCCGCTACGTGATCGACACCGGCAGTGCGCGGGTGAAGCGCTACAGCCAGCGCAGCCAGCTCGAACGCCTGCACGTGGAGCCGATCTCGCAGGCCGCCGCCAACCAGCGCAAGGGCCGCTGCGGCCGCACCGGCCCGGGCATCTGCTATCGCCTCTACGACGAGGCGGATTTCGCCGCGCGCAGCGCGTTCACCGACCCCGAACTGCTGCGCTCCTCGCTCGCCAACGTGATCCTGCGCATGCTGGCGCTGAAGCTGGGCGAGGTGGACGACTTCCCCTTCCTCGATGCGCCCGATCCGCGCGTGGTCGCCGACGGCTACCGCCGCCTCGCCGAGATCGGCGCGATCGACGCAGCGCGCACGCTCACCGCCATCGGCCGCACGCTGGCGAAGCTGCCGATCGACGTGCAGCTCGCGCGCATGCTGGTGGAGGCGCAGCGGCTCGGCGCGCTGCGCGATGCGCTCACCGTGGCGTCCTTCCTCAGCATCCAGGACCCGCGCGAGCGCCCTGCCGACGCACGCCAGCAGGCCGACGCCGCGCACGCCGCGTTCGCCGATCCCAAGTCCGACGTGCTCGGCGTGCTGAACCTGTGGCGCGCCTACGGCGAGGCGCACGAGGAGCTCTCGCAATCGAAACTGCGCGACTGGTGCTCGCGGCATTTCCTGAGCTTCATGCGCATGCGCGAATGGCGCGAACTGCACCGGCAGGTGCTGCTGGTGGTGCAGGAGTTGGGGTGGAAGCTGGACGCCGCCAATCACTCCCTCTCCCCCAAGCAAAGCTTGGGGGAGAGGGCTGGGGAGAGGGGGGCAAGTTCGCGGAGTGGTGGAAAGCACAAGCGCGCTTCGCATGAGCGTTCCCGCGAGAACCCACCCCTCACCCCGCCCCTCTCCCCTGAGGGGAGAGGGAGTGAAGACGAGGCCGCGCGTCAGTACGAAGCGCTCCACCGCTCCCTCCTCGCCGGCCTCCCCACCCAGGTCGGCCGCAAGGACGAGCGCGGCGTCTACCAGGGCACGCGCGAGCGCAAGTTCCAGGTGTTCCCCGGCTCGGCGCTGGCGAAGTCGCCGCCGAACTGGATCTTCGCCGCGCAGATCCTCGACGTGGGCGGCAAGGTGTGGGCGATGATGTGCGCGCGCATCGAGCCGGCGTGGATCGAGCAGCAGGCCGCGCACCTCGTCAAAGCCTCCTGCCGCGATCCGCACTGGTCGAAGAAGCGCGGATGCGTGGTGGCCTGGGAGCAGGTGAGCCTGTTCGGCCTCACCCTGGTCGAGCGCCGCGCGGTGACGTTCGAGAAGCAGGATCCCGCGCTCGCCCACGAGATCTTCCTGCGCGAAGCACTGGCGCGCGGCGACATCGACAGCCGCGCCGACTTCGTGCGCGCGAACCAGCGCGTGCTCGAAGACGCGCAGGGCATCGAGGCGAAGCAACGCCGCGAAGGCCTGATCCGCCACGAGGACGAGCTGGTGGATTTCTTCCGCGGCAAGCTGCCGGAAGATATTTCCAGCAGCCGCGCGCTGGATGCGTGGTATCGCAAAGCGCGTCCCGCTGAACAGGCTGCATTACGCTGGTCTTTGGACGACGTAATGATTGGTGGCGCGGGGCTCGACCCCAAGGCATTCCCCGCGCAGTTGGACGTGCCCCCGCAGCGTTACCGCTTGGAATACCGCTTCGTCCCCGGCGACGACGCCGACGGCGTCACCCTGCACCTGCCGCTGGCGATGTTGAACGCCCTGCCCGCCGCGCGCTGCGAATGGCTGGTGCCGGGCCTGCTCGCCGAGAAGGCCGCCGAACTGATCCGCGGCCTGCCCAAGGCGCTGCGCCGCAACTTCGTGCCCGCGCCGGATTTCGCGCGCGCCTTCGCCGAAGCCGAGGCGCCGCGCGACGAGCCGCTGGCACAGGCGCTGGCCGCGTTCCTCAAGCGCACCACCGGCGTCGCCATCGACGCGACCGAGTTCGCCGCGGTGGAACTCACGCCGCACTTCCTGATGCGCTACCGCGTGCACGACGACAACGGCCGCACGCTCGCCGCCGGCCGCGACCTCGCCGCGCTGCGCGCCGAGTGGGAAGGCCGCGCGCGCGAGGCGTTCTCGAAGAAGACCGACGTGGAACTCACCCGCGAAGACGTCGCCACATGGGACTTCGAGGAGATCCCGCGCGAGGTGCGCTCCAAGGGCAATCTCGTCGCCTTCCCCGCTCTGGTCGACCTCGGCGACGCGGTGGCGCTGCGCGTGTTCGAGCGCCGCGACGAAGCGGAGGCCGCGCACCGGCAAGGCGTGCTGCGCCTGCTGCGCAACGCGCTCGCCAGCGACATCAAGCAGGCGCGCCGCCGCCTGCCCATCGCCAATCCGCTGGCGCTGAAATACGCGCCACTGGGCGGCGTCGACGGCCTGCGCGAAGACCTCGTGGAAGGCGGCTTCGCCGACCTCGCCGCGCGGCTCGACCTCGACGCGCGCAGCGCCGGCGCGTTCGCCGCGCTGCACGCGCAGGCCGCGCGCGAGCTGTTCGCCGGCGCCATCGAACGGCTGAAACTCGCCGAACCCATCATCGAGGCGCAGGCCGAGCTGAAGCCCTGGCTGCAGCCGCCGCTGATCGGTTTCGCCCGCGCCAGCTACGACGACCTGCGCGAACAGCTCGACGCCCTGCTCACGCCCGGCTTCCTGCGCGAACTGCCGCCGGAGCGGCTGGCGCACTACCCGCGTTATCTCAAGGCGATGCGCCTGCGCGGCGAACGCCTGCGGCAAGACCCGGCGAAAGACCAGCAACGCATGCTGCAGGTGCTGCCGTACTGGCGCGAGCACCTGAAGCACCGCGCCGCCGGCGACGCCGATCTCGACGAACTGCGCTGGCTGATCGAGGAGTGGCGCGTGTCGCTGTTCGCGCAGGAACTGAAGACCGCCGAGCCGGTGTCGGCAAAGCGGCTGGCGAAGGCACTGGAAACGATCCGTTCAGCGTGATTTGCGCTGGCGTCGCTGCCACAGCGCCGACGCCAGCACGGCCAGAGTCGACAGCACACCGAAGGCGGAGCCCAGCGCCGGATGCCGCTGCGCAAAATCGGTCAGCGACGGCGCGCCCGCCTCGCCCCATGCGATCAGCAGCCACGCGCCGAGCAGAGTGATACCGGCGGCCAGCACCACGGCCAGCAGGGATCGCAACACGCGCATGGAACACATCCTGTCGGGCGAACGGGGAAGGCGGCGATTCTGCATGCCAGCCGCCGCCAAAGCCAAGCGCCGCCGACCTGATCCTGCTCGTCATCCCGGCGAGGCGCTCGTCGACAGCCGAAGGCTGGTCAAGCCGGGATCCAGTGTCTGGGGGTCGTTGAAAGCAAAGACACTGGATTCCCGCTTGCGCAGGAATGACGATCAAACCCGGTTGTTCGCACGCCACTAGAATGAGGCATCTACCGCCCCATCCGCACAATGACCAAAGCCGCTCCCACTCCCTGCCTGCAAGCCTGGCGCGACCGCGCCGGCACGCTGCCGCCTGCGCTGGCCGCGGCGCTGGAGGCCTGCCTGGCGAAGCCGGTGGACCAGGCCGAATGCGCCGACGTGCTCGACCTCTTGGCGATGCTGGGTTGCGACGCGCCCACCCAGGCGGCGGCGTTGTGGTTCGCGCTGTCGCGCGTCGATGCCGCGTTGTGGCAAGCGGAAGCGTCGAAACTGCCGGAGGAAATCCGCCGGCTGGTGGAAGGCCAGCAGGCGGCCGAGCAGGTGTGGGCGCTGCACGCGCAGCGCACGCAAGGCGGCGGCTCCGAAGGCCTGCGCCGCTTGCTGCTGGCGATCATCCGCGACCTGCGCGTGGTGTTCGTGCTGCTCGCGCGCCAGCTCGCGCGGCTGCGCGCGGCGGCGGCGCTGCCCGAGGCCGAGCGCACCGAACTGGCCCGGCTCACCCGCGACATCCACGCGCCGCTCGCGAACCGGCTCGGCATCTGGCAGCTGAAGTGGGAGCTGGAAGACCTCGCCTTCCGTTACCTGCAACCGGACACCTACCGGCGCATCGCCAAGCTGCTCGACGAACGCCGCGCCGACCGCGAGGCCTTCATCCGCGAATCGCTGGACGAGCTGGGCTGCGCGCTCGCCGCCGCCGGGATCAAGGCCGAGCTGGCCGGGCGGCCCAAGCACATCTATTCCATCTGGAAGAAGATGCAGAAAAAGGGCGTGGAGTTCGCCGAGCTGTATGACATCCGCGCGGTGCGCGTGCTGGTGGACAGCGTGGCCGACTGCTACGCCGCGCTGGGCGTGGTGCACACGCTGTGGCCGCACCTGCCGCGCGAGTTCGACGACTACCTCGCGCGCCCCAAGGGCAACGGCTACCGCTCGCTGCACACCGCGGTGATCGGTCCGCGCGAGCGCACGCTGGAGGTGCAGATCCGCACCCACCAGATGCACCGCGACAACGAGCTGGGCGTGGCCGCGCACTGGCGCTACAAGGAGGGCGGCGGCGCCGACGCCGAGTTCGAGGCCAAGGTGGCCTGGATGCGCAAGCTGCTGGAGACGCGCGGCGAAGACGAAGGTGCGCTGGCCGCCGACCTGCGCACCGAGCTGATGGAAGACCGCGTCTACCTGCTCACGCCCAAGGGCGAGGTGGTGGACCTGCCGCACGGCGGCACCGTGCTGGACTTCGCCTACCACGTGCACACCGAGGTCGGGCACCGCTGCCGCGGCGCCAAGGTCAACGGCCGCATCGTGCCGCTCACCTTCCAGCCACAGAGCGGCGACCGCGTGGAGATCCTCACCGCGAAGCAGGCCGAGCCCAGCCGCGACTGGCTCTCGCCGCACCACGGCTACCTGCACAGCGCCCGCGCGCGCGACAAGGTACGCGCCTGGTTCCGCCGCCTCGCGCACGACGCCAACCTCGCGGTGGGCCGCGCGATGTTCGAGCGCGAACTGAAACGCCTCGCCCTGCCCGAGGTCGACCTGGCGAAGCTTCCCGCGCAGTTCCACCTGAAGACCCAGGACGAGCTGCTGGTGGCGCTGGCGCTGAACGAGATCAGCACCGGCCAGATCGCCCGCGCGCTGCAGGAAATCGCCCAGCCGGTGGACGCCGAACCGGCGCTGCCGCTGGCGCCCGCGCGCCCGGCGCCGGCGCGCGACCCCGGCGCGCTCAGCATCGAGGGCATCGGCAACCTGCTCACCACGCTGGCGCGCTGCTGCCAGCCGCTGCCCGGCGACCCGGTGCGCGGCTTCATCACCCGCGGCCGCGGCGTCTCGGTGCACCGCGCCGACTGCGCCAGCCTCGCGCGGCTGGCGCGGCGCGACCCGGACCGGGTGATCGAGGTGGCCTGGGGCAAGGCCGGCGCCCAGGCCTACGAGGTGGACGTCGAACTGCGCGGCTACGACCGCAAGGGCCTGCAGAAGGACGTCACCGGCACGATCAGCAACGCGAACATCCCGATCCTCGCCTCCACCACCCGCGCCCACGCGAAGAGCGGCGAGGTGGAAATGCGCTTCGCCCTGCGCGTGCGCGACTTCGAGCAGCTCTCCACCCTGCTCGGCCGCCTGCTGGCGCTGCCGAACGTGCTGGAGGCGCGCCGCATCGGCGGTTCGCGCGCGGCATCCTGAACGCGCGTTCCGACGCCGCGCGGCGATGCTGCGGCGCGATGCTAAGCTGCAGCGAGCCTCCAGGAACCACTGGTTTTGCTCGTCATTCCAGCTTCGCTCACTGTTGTCCGGAATATCCGATGTTCCAGTTTGCAGACTCCAAGCACCACAGGCTTTTCCTTGAACAACGAAGCCGAGCAACTTGAATTTGCGCAAACGCTGACGAGTGGACCCCTCTCCCTCCGGGAGAGGGTGGCGGCAGCCAGGAGAGGGTTCGGGCAAAGCGCAGTGTTGCGGCAAGTCCGAACCCTCTCCCCCGACCCCTCTCCCGGAGGGAGAGGGGCGAAGATCAGATGACCAGCTTCGCTGTTGTGAAGCGCCTCCTGCCTACGCAGGAATGACGAGCAAAGAGCCGACCGTTCAACCTTTCTCAATTACCGAACCCCATGAGCGGACGCCGCGACCAGCATGAATCCGAGCACCGCGGGCGCACCGAGCCCACGCTGGGCGATCTCGGCCAGTTCGACGAGCCGCCGCGCAGCACCGCGCCGCACGACGAGCTGCCGCCGCTGAACACCGATCCGGGCGACTGGCCCGATACCGAACCAGCACGCCGCTGGCGCCGCGCCTCGGCGCTGTCGCGCCACCGCCGTCGCCGCTGGCTGGTGCCGGTGCTGGTGCTGGCGCTGATCGGCGTGGTGGGCGGCGCGTTGATCGAGCAGAACCGCCTGCGCAACCTGCTGCCGCGCACCGAACTCAACGACGTGCTCAGCCGTGCGCAGCAGGCGCTCGCCGCGGGCCACCTCGACGGCAGCGACGGCACCAGCGCACGCGAACTGTTCCAGGCCGCGGTGGCGCTGGAGCCGGACAACGACGCCGCGCGCAACGGCCTGCACCAGGTCGGCATGGCTGAGATCGCGCAGGCCGACGCCGCGCTGCAGGCCGGCCAGCTCGACGTGGCCGCGCAGAAGGCCGCGGCGGCGCGCGAACTCTTGGGCGGTGGCAGCGACGTTGACCGGCTCGACCGCATGATCGCCGCGAAACGCGGCTCGCAGGTGCAGGTCTCCACCCTGGTGGACCAGGCGCAGCAGGCCTACGCCGCCGGCCAGTACGGCGGCGAGCACGGCGCCGGCGCGCTGTACCGGCAGGTGCTCGCCGCCGATCCCGGCAACGCGGTGGCGCGCCACGGCCTGGACCAGGTCGGCGACGCGCTGGCCGCGCAGGCGCAGAAGGCGCTGGACGCGAACGACGCCAGCGCCGACGCCGCCATCGAGCAGCTCGCCGCGCTGCAGCCGAACAACGCCGCCCTGCCCGGCCTGCGCGCCGCCCGCGCGCAGGCGCGCCAGCAGGACAACGCCGCGCTCGACACCGCGCTGCAGCAGGGCGACGAGGCGCTGCGCGCCGGCCGCATCGACGGCCCCGGCAACGACACCGCGCTGGCGCACTACAAGGCCGCGCTCGCGCTCGCCCCCGACAACCCGCAGGCCGAGGCCGGCCTCGGCAAGGTGGCGCAGGCGCTGACCGTGCAGGCCAACGCGGCGATCGACGCCGGCGACGCCGCGCAGGCCGGCACCCTGCTCGACCACGCCGCCGCGCTGGCGCCGAAATCCGCCGACCTCGCCGCCGCCCGCGCACGCCTGCAAGGCATGGCGCACGCCAAGCCCGCCGCCAGGCCCAACGCCGCCGCGCCCGCCGAGGCCGACGTCGACGCCAATGCCGGCACGCCGCATCCCGCGCTGACGCCGCAGCAGAGCGCGCAGGTCGCCAGCCTGCTGCAACAAGCGGAGGCGGCCACGCAGCGCGGCGACATCATGCTGCCGCCCGGCAAGAGTGCCTACGACCTCTACCGCAACGCGCTCGCGATCGACGGCGACAGCGCCGTCGCGCAGCATGGCCTGCAAGGCCTGCCCAACGTGGTGCTGCAACTGTTCAATCGCGCGCTGGCCGGCGGCGACCTCGTCCGCGCCGGCCAGATGCTGGACAACCTCGCCGACCTGGCCCCCGGCGACGCCGCGCAAGGTGTGCTGCGCCAGCGCCTCGCCGGCGCCTGGCTGGACCAGGCCGACCGCCAGCTCGCCAGCGGCGACCGCGCCGGCGCCGCGCAATCGCTGCAACAGGCACGCAAGCTCGCACCGAACCATCCGCGCGTGCTCGACCTCGCCGCCCGCCTGCAGTCGGGGTCGTGAAACACTTATGACTGTTTTGGTTTTCGGCGGCAGCAGCCAGATCGGCCACTTCCTCCTGCCGCGCCTGCTCGCCCGCGGCGCCACGGTGACCGCGCTCAGCCGCCACGCCCACGCTTCCCGACCCGGCCTGCGCTGGCTGCAAGGCAGCCTGCCCGACGCGCTGCCCGCCGAACTGCCGCATCCCGCGGCCATCGTCAGCTTCGGCCCGATCGGTCCGTTCGCCGCCTGGCTGGCGCGCGCGGACTTCGGCAGCGAACCGCCGCGCGTGATCGCCACCAGCTCGATGAGCGCGGAAACCAAGCGCGACTCCGCCGAACCCGCCGAACGCGCCATCGCGCAACAGCTGCGCGACGGCGAACAGGCGCTCGCCGCCGCCTGCGCCCGCCACGGCGCGCCGTGGACCGTGCTGCGCCCCACCCTGATCTACGGCGCCGGCCTCGACAAGAGTCTCAGCCCGATCGCCCGCCGCGCCTGGCGCACCCGCGTATTCCCGCTGCCCGCCGGCCGTGGCCTGCGCCAGCCGGTGCACGCCGACGACATCGCCCTCGCCGTCCTCGCCGCGCTCGACTGCCCCGCCAGCGCGGGCCGCATCCTGCCCATCGGCGGCGGCGAACGCCTCACCGCCGGGGAAATGTTCGCCCGAGTGCGCCGCACCCTGCCCCACGCCAACCTGCCGCTGCCGCTGCCTGCTTGGCTGCTGCACGCGGGACAACGCTTCGCTCCGGCGAAGCTGCGGGGGCCGTTGGCGCGGCTCGATGCGGATCTGATCGCCGACAACGGCGAGTTGGAACGGTTGCTCGGCGTGACGCCGCGGGCGTTTCGGCCGACGGCGGAGATGTGGTTTCCGGTGAAGGGGTGACGCACCCCTGCCCCCCCTCTCCCGCTCGCGGGATTCCACATTACTCCCTCTCCCCCAACATCGTTGGGGGAGAGGGTTGGGGTGAGGGGGCAGCTTTGGTTTCTGCTTCTGTTTGTACGCTAGAAACAAAACAGTGCGCCTGCCGCAAGGAACAGAGCGGTTTCGAGCCGCTGCCGCGGCCCGAGCTACTTCTCTTTTGCGTGTCCAAAAAGAGAAGTAGCCAAGAGAAAACGACACCCCGCGGCGGCGCTTTCCGTCCATCCGTGGCCGGAAAGTCCGTGAGCCGCGGCCGGGCTTTTCGGCCGGGCTTCCTGCCCGGTCGAAAAGGCGTTGCCCTCCCTGGCAACGCCCGCTACGCGGCCTGATCGTCCCCGCCTCACCGCCGCCGAGGGGCCCCGGAAGAGCAGGCGCGCATCGTGCGCGCCAGAAGCAAGAGCAACAGCAAGAGCGAAGCCCCGCAAGCTTGCGAGTTCTCTCCCTCCCCTGCGTGCAGGGGAGGGTCGGGGTGCTGTTGCTGTTGCTGTTGCTGTTGCTGTTGCTGTTGCTGTTGCTGTTGCTGTTGCTGTTGCTGTTGCTGAACCGCCCCGACTTTCTCGGAGGCTGTTTGGTTTGAGTCACGCGGCCTTGGCCAGCGCAGCCTGTTGCCGATAGTAAGCCGCTTCGGCTTCCGCTGGCGGGATATTCCCGATCGGCCCCAGCAGTCGGTGGTGGTTGA
>JAFIHF010000036.1 GCA_017848855.1 Rhodanobacter denitrificans
CAACGCCCGCTGCGCGGCCTGATCGTCCACGTCTCACCGCCGCCGAGGGGCCCCGGGAAAAGCAGCGCGCTCCAAGCGCGCAGAAGCAACAGCAAGATCAAGAGCACCCCACCCCAACCCTCCCCTGCACGCAGGGGAGGGGGATACAGCGCGAGGCGAGGCGAAGCGCTGCGAAGCTTTGTTCCTCAGTTTCCAGATACGTCGCGGCGTGGCCGCTGTAGGGCGACGTGTCGACGAGCGTTGGCCCAATCCCCTCGACACGGCGGGCTTGTAGGGTCGGCGGATTGAACCAGGCCATTTCTCTGGGTTACTTCTCTTGACTCCGGGCATCCTGCCCTTCGCCCTTCGGGCCAGCTTCGCTGTTCGCCACCGCTCCTGCGGTGGCGTGGGCCAGCAAAGAGAAGTGACTCGGGCGCCGGCAGGCGTCCGAAACCGCTTTGTCGCTTGCGGAAGCACACGAGCAAAAGCCCGCCGCAGGCGAGCCAAGGTGCGGAATCGAACGTTTATCGCGAGCACCCGCCCCTCACCCCAACCCTCTCCCCGGCGGGGAGAGGGAGCAACATGTGGCGCGCTCGGGCGCTAGCAGGCGACCGAAACCGCTTTGCTTCCTGTAAAAGCGCACGAGCAGGAGCCTCCCGCCAAGGAGAGTAAGCAAAGCTCAGTCGCGAGTACCCCACTCGCCCGCCAACATCGCGTAGATCGCGTCATCCGCCCACCCATCGCCATCGCGCCAGCTCTCGCGAAAATGCGCTTCCTTGCGCAGCCTCAGGCGCTCCAGCAGGCGCACGCAGGCAAGGTTGCGCGGGTCGACCGAGGCATAGATGCGGTGGCGTTTCAATGCATCGAACACCAGCGCCAGCGCGGCGCGCACTGCTTCGGCGGCCAGCCCACGGCCCTGGTGCGCGGGAGACAAGGTGATGCCGAATTCCACGGTGTCCGCGTCGACGAAATGCAGGCCGAGGTCGCCGATCAGCGCGCCGGTGTCGCGCAGGCGCAGCGCGAGCTGGCACCAGTTGCCGGACACGCCGAAGGCGGTCGCCTGCTGGCGCTCGATGAATTGCGCGGCCTCGTCAAGCGAGGCCGGACGCCAACCCTGGTAACGGCTCACCGCCGGATCGGCGCGATAAGCGAACAGCGCCGCGGCATCGTCGCGGCGCAGCGCGTCGAGCCGCAGCCGCGCCGTGGTCAGTTCCATCCGCTCAGCGGCGCGCGGCCGCGGCGGCATGGATCGCCGCTTGATGTTCGACGAGATCGCGCCGCTCCAGCGCGAACACGCCCATCGGCCCCACCTTGAACTCGATCCACACGAACGGCACTTCCGGCAGCAGCGCGGCCAGCGCGTGTTCGCTCTCGCCCACTTCGACGATCAGGAGGCCGTCTTCGCTGAGGAGATCGGCGGCTTCGTCGAGGATGCGCAGGCAGATGTCGAGGCCGTCCGCGCCCGAAGTGAGGCCGAGCTTGGGTTCGTGCGCGTATTCGCCGGGCAGCGCGGCGTATTCGTCCTCGGTGACGTAGGGCGGGTTGGAGACGATCAGGTCGTAGCGGCGACCGCGCACGCCTTCGAACAGGTCGGACTTCACCGCCTCGACGCGGCCCTCGACGTGCTGGAACACGATGTTCTCGCGCGCCAGCGACAGCGCCTCGTCGCTGATGTCCACGATGTCCACGCGCCAGTCCGGGTTGTATTCGGCCATCGCGATGCCGATGCAGCCGGAGCCGGTGCACAGGTCCAGCGCGCGCTCCACATGGCGCTCGTCCAGCCACGGCGCGAAGCCCGACTCGATCAGCTCGGCGATCGGCGAGCGCGGCACCAGGGCGCGGCGGTCGCTCTTGAACTTCAGTCCGGCGAACCAGGTTTCGCCGACGAGGTAGGCCACCGGCAGGCGCTCGTTGACGCGGCGCTCGATCAGCGCCAGCACGTTCGCGCGTTCCTCGGACGTGAGCTTGCCCGCGCCGTAGGCCGGCGGGATGTCCGGCGGCAGGTGCAGACTGGCCAGCACCAGGTGGGTAGCCTCGTCGATGGGGTTGTCGTGGCTGTGGCCGAAGGTCAGCCCGGCCGCCGAGAAACGGCTGGCGCCGTAGCGGATGAAGTCGATGATGGTGGCGAGTTCGGCGGTCACGGACCTGATCCTGGCGTGCGCAATGCAAAGGGCCGGCAATTATACGGCTCGCCGCGCTTCAAGCCCCTCTCCCGCCGGGAGAGGGGTTGGGGGTGAGGGTTCGGCGAGACTTCAGCGCCATGCTCTGCCCGAACCCTCACCCGCCTGCCGGCCCCCTCTCCCGGAGGGAGAGGGGCGCACGGTGAAGCTTGTGGCTACCCGTATACTTCGGCGGATGACCTTCAAGATCCTGCTGCAATACATCCTCCCGCACCGCTTCCTGTCGCGCTTGGTCTACTGGGGGACGCGCTGGACCTTCGCGCCGTGGAAGAACTGGCTGATCGGCACCATCGTGCGCAACTACGGCGTGAACATGGCCGAGGCGGCGCAGCCCGATCCGCTGGCCTACCAGCATTTCAATGCGTTCTTCACCCGCAAGCTGAAGCCAGGCGCGCGCGCGGGCGACGCCGATCCGGCCGCCCTGCTCTCGCCCGCCGACGGCCGCATCAGCCAGGCCGGCAGGATCGTGGACGGGCGCATCTTCCAGGCCAAGGGGCAGGAGT
The DNA here is from genome assembly GCA_017848855.1 of Rhodanobacter denitrificans. Lineage (GTDB taxonomy): Bacteria > Pseudomonadota > Gammaproteobacteria > Xanthomonadales > Rhodanobacteraceae > Rhodanobacter_A > Rhodanobacter_A denitrificans_B. The sequence goes on from JAFIHF010000036.1 coordinate 2,663, forward strand.
ACACCGCCGCCGAGCTGCTGGGCGATGAAGCCGCCGCCGCGCCTTATCGCAACGGCCGCTTCGCCACCGTGTACCTGTCGCCGCGCGACTATCACCGCGTGCATATGCCCTTGAAGGGAACCCTGAAGGAAACCGTGCACGTGCCGGGGCGCATCTTCAGCGTGGCGCCGTTCGCGGTGGCGGCGATTCCGCGGTTGTTCGCGCGCAACGAACGGCTGGTCTGCCACTTCGAGGGCGCGCACGGCCCGTTCGCGGTGGTGATGGTGGGCGCGATCCTGGTGTCCTCGGTGGCCACGGTGTGGGACGGGCTGGTGATCCCGCCCTACGCGCCGGCGATCCGGCGCAAGTCGTTCGCGGGCCGGAACATCACGCTGGAACGCTTCGCCGAGATGGCGCGCTTCAACATGGGCTCCACCGTGATCGTGCTGCTACCCGAGGGCATGGCCGAGCTGGACGCGCTGGAACCGCAACAGGCGGTGCAGGTGGGTCAGCGACTGGGACGCTGCACGCACCAAAACTGACGCGACACGTCATTTTGTGACGCATTGGGCGCCTCGCGCGCCCACCGCCCCACTATCCTCCCGCCGTTGCCGCGCCCGTCGCGGCGCCAGCGGACGAGGATTCCATGCAGCTGCTCAGCCCGGCCATCGCCTTCCTCCGCGCGCACCAGCTCACGCGCCAGTTGCGCGAGATCGAGCGCAGCGTGCGCGCCCTGCCCCAGCGCAGCCGCGCCCAGCTGAGCCTGCTGACCCTGCGCGAGATCGGCCAGGCGGCGCGCAGCGAATTCCCGCACCTGTACGGCACGCCGCCGGAAGCGCGCTACCTGCCCTGGGGCCAGGGCACCGGCGCCGGCTACGAGCGGGCGCGCTCGGACAATCCCGAGGTGGCGCTGCGCGGCATCGCGCTGTGGCTGGCGGTGGCCTACCACGAGACCAAGCATTCGCCGCAGGACCGCCTGCTGCCGCAGCACCGCCAGCTGCTGCGCCTGCTGAACGAGCTGAAGCGCCTGCATCGCCCGACCGACGCGGTGAAGGAGTGGATGCGCGTGGGCGCCACCGCCTGAGCGTCACTCGCCGGACAGCGGCTTCAACGGCACTGATCTAGCGACAAAGCCAGCCGATATCCCACCGTTCGCCCTGAGCGTAGGCCCGCAGGGCCGGAGTCGAAGGGTGATTGATTGCGAGCGCTTCGACTGCGCTTGCTATCGCAAGCTACGCTCAGCGCGAACGGCTTTTTCAACCGAGTCTCGTCGCTAATCCGATCAGCGGCACTCCGGCAGCTTCAACTCCTGCCCCACCGCGATGTGGTGGTGGCGCAGGTGGTTCATCTCGGCCACTTCCTGCACGCTGGAGCAGTGCAGCTTGCGCACGATGCTGACCAGGGTGTCGCCGCGGCGCACCTTGTAGCTGCGGCTCTTCGCCGGACTCGGTGGCGGGGGCGGCGGCGGATCGGCCACCACCGGCGCGGCGGCGTTGTGCAGGTCGGCGGCGAGGATCGGCCACGGGCCATCCACGCAGCGCGAGGCGTAGGAGCGCTCCAGCAGCTTCGGCACCTGCAGCACCGCGCCGGCCGGCTGCTCCTGCTGCGGGTCCAGCCGCGGGTTGAGGTTGCGCAGGGTACGGAACCAGCCTTCCTCCATGCCGCCGGCCGAGCCGAGGCACACGGTGAGTTCGTTGAGCGAGGCCGGCCGCTTCAGCGTGATGCTGCCGGGCACGCCGTCGATCTTCGGGAAGCGCAGGTTGTAGCTGTCCGGATGCAGGAACAGCCACGCCGCCGCCAGCACCGCGGGCACGTAGTCGCGGGTTTCCTGCGAGAGCTGGCCGTAGATGCGCGGGTCGTAGAAGCTCACCGAGGTGTCCGGCCCCACCAGCCGCTTCATGCGCCCCTCGCCGCCGTTGTAGGCCGCGAGCGTCAGCTCCAGGTTGTCGTTGAACACCTTGAGCTGCTCGTTCATGTACTCCGCGTTCGCGCGCGCCGAGGCGGCCGGATCGAAGCGCAGGTCGAAGCCGTTGTAGTTGGTGAGACCGAAGCGCATGCCGGTGGCGTACATGAACTGCAGCGGGCCGGCCGCGCCGGAGCGCGACACCGCGTGCACCTTGCCGCCGGATTCCTTGGCCATGATGCCGAACAGGATCGCCTCGGGCAGGTCGGCGTTCTTGTACTGCGGCCACATCTCGAAACGCAGGTACTGGTAGTTGATCCAGGCGTCGATCAAGTTCGGCCGCCACTGGGTCAGCCACATCTGCAGCGCGGCCTTGACCGCGCCGTTCATCGCGATCAGCTCGGAGAGCTTCTGGCCGTGCAGCAGGGTCACGCTGCGCTGCGCCTCCGGCAGTGCGGCGACGCCGCGCTGGTCGCGCGCCAGACCGGTCTGCGGCTCCTCGTCGAGGCTCTCGTCGCCGATGAAGCTGCCGTCCTTCAGCCGCAGCATGCGATCGTAGGCGGAGAAGAAGCGCTGCGGGTCGCAGCCGGCGGTACCGCCACAGCGGACGGAGGCGTTCTTCAGCGTGTCCAGCGCCCGGTCCAGGGTCTGCTGCCCGGCCGCGTCGTTGCCGGCGCGGATCTGCTGCAGCGCGGCCTGGTAACCGCCGGTGGCCTGGTCGAGCTGGGTGTACAGCGCGGCCACCGTGGCCGGCGGCCTGGTGCCGCCCGCACCCGCACACGCCGCCAGCAGGCCGAGCGCGGCCGCCAACGGGGCCAGGCGCAGGGAACGGGCAAGACGAACAGACTGCATGGAACCAACCATCCGGCGAAAAGCCGACACCATAGCCCGCGGCTTCCGCCGACTCAATGAACCGATGCGCCGCGGCGGCTCGCTACAATCGGCGTCGACTCCAAGGAAGCGATACCCATGACCGACATCCTGATCGGCCGCAACGAGCGCGCCAGCGTCAACCTCGATCCGCGCTACGGCAACCGCCACGGCATGATCGCCGGCGCCACCGGCACCGGCAAATCCGTCTCGCTGATGGTGCTGGCCGAAGGTTTCTCGAAGCTGGGCGTGCCCTGCTTCCTCGCCGACGCCAAGGGCGACCTCGCGGGCCTCGCGATGGCCGCGGGCGAGCCGGGCGACAAGCTCAAGGCGCGTCTCGCCAAGCTGCAGCTCAACGACTGGAAGCCGCAGCCCAACCCGGTGATCTTCTGGGATCTCTACGGCAAGCTCGGCCACCCGGTGCGCGCCACGGTGAGCGAGATGGGCCCCGCCCTGCTCGGCCGCGTGCTGCAACTCAACGATACCCAGCAAGGCGTGCTGGAGATCGTGTTCAAGCTGGCCGACGACCACGGCTGGCTGCTGCTGGACCTGCCCGACCTGCGCGCCCTCCTGGCCTACGCCGCGGAAAACGCCAAGGACATTTCCGCGCACTACGGCCTGATCAGCACCACCAGCCTCGCCGCCGTGCAGCGCGCCCTGCTGCAGCTGGAGCAGGACGGCGGCGCGCAGTTCTTCGGCGAGCCCGCGCTGGAACTGGCCGACCTGATGCGCCAGGACATGAGCGGCCGCGGCGTGATCAACATCCTCGCCGCCGACCAGCTGATCCTGAAGCCACGGCTCTACGCCACCTTCCTGCTGTGGCTGCTGTCCGAGCTGTTCGAGCAGTTGCCCGAGGTGGGCGACCTCGACCAGCCGAAGCTGGTGTTCTTCTTCGACGAGGCGCACCTCTTGTTCGACGACGCGCCGCCCGCCCTGCTGCAGCGCGTGGAACAGGTGGTGCGGCTGATCCGCTCCAAGGGCGTGGGCGTGTACTTCTGCTCGCAGAACCCCGACGACGTGCCGGCGAACATCCTCGGCCAGATGGGCAACCGCATCCAGCATGCGCTGCGTGCGTTCACCCCGCGCGACCAGAAGGCGGTGAAAGCGGCGGCGGAAACCTTCGCGCCGAACCCGAAACTCGACGTTACGGCCGCGATCGGCCAGCTGGGCGTGGGCGAGGCGCTGGCCTCCACCCTGCGCGACGGCGGCGTGCCCACGCCGGTGGAGCAGGTGCTGGTGACCTCGCCGTGCTGCCGCATCGGCGCGATCACCGACGCCGAACGCGCCACCGTGCGCCAGCGCTCGCCGGTGGGCGGCAAGTACGACAACGCAATCAACCGCGAATCCGCCGCCGAAATGCTCGCCAGGCGCGCGGACGACAAGGCCGCCGATGCGAACGCCGTCGCCGCCGACGCGCCGGCCAAGGGCGGCGACACCGGCTCGGCCTGGGGCGGCGCCGTGCACGACGCACTGTTCGGCACCAAGCGCCGGCAAGGCATGATCGAAACCATGGGCAAGCAGATGGTGCGCACCATGGGCAACCAGCTCGGCCGGCAGATCCTGCGCGGCGTGCTGGGCGGCATCTTCGGCGGCAAGCGCTGAGCGGGAGCGCACCGATGCCGCGCGTCGAAGTGGTTTCCGCCGACACGCCGTTTGGCGAACGCCTCGCCGCCGGCTTCTGCTATCCGCTGCGCGGCGCCGGGCTGGCCACCTGCACGGCGCTGGCGCTGTCCCACTACGCGAGCTACCTGCCCGCCTTCATCGGCTTGCTGGCCAACCTCCTGGTGTGGGCCGCCACCTGGCGCTACGCCGCCGAGTGCATGCAGCACACCGCGAACGGCTACGCCGATCCGCCCGACGTGGGCGTGGACGAGGCCGGCGCGACCGGCTGGGCGCTGGCCCTGATCCACCTGGCGGCGGGCGCGCTGTTCGTCGCCTGCGCCGGCTTCGCGCCGTCCATGCTGTGGTTGCTGGCTCCCGTGCTGATGCTGGCGCTGCCGGCCATCGACATGTCGCTGGCCTTCGACGGCAATGCACTGCTGGCGCTCAACCCGGCCACGTGGTGGCGCATCGCGCACGGCTTCGGCGGCGCCTATCTCGTGCCGGTGGCGATCAACCTGCTGCTGGGCGCGCTGGTGGCGGTGGCCATGCTCACGTCCGGCCTGCTGCCGCACTTCCTCGCGCTGCCGCTGTTCGGCTTCGCCTACACCTACCTGATCGTGCTGGCCTTCCACCTGATGGGCGCGCTGATCCACCAGCGCCATGAGCGCTTCGGGCTGGAACCCGAGGCACCGAAGCTCGCCCAGGCCAGCGGCCAGGACGAGGACAGCCGCCTCGTCGACGAGGCGCGCACGCTGGCCGGCAGCGATCCCGTCGCGGCGCTGCACCGCTTGGCCGAGCGCCTGCGCCAGCGCGGCGCGCCCGCGCCGGTGCACCAGCTCTACCGCGAACTGCTGCGCCGCCAGGGCCTGCGCGACGACCTGCTGGTGCACGGCCAGATCTGGATCGCCGCGCTGATCGCGCAGAACGAGGCGCGCCGCGCCCTGGGCGTGCTGCAGGAATGCCAAGGCATCGACCCCGCCTTCGTTCCCGACGACCCGCGCACCTGCGGCGAACTGGCCGACCTCGCCGTGCGCCTGGGCATGGAACGCCTCGCCATCCTCCTCGGCCGCGGCTACCTCGCGCACTGGCCGCGCGACGAACGCGCGCCGCACTACGGCCTGCTTGTCGCGCGCCTGCTCGGCACGCTGCCCGAGCGGCGTGCCGAGGCGATCGTGCTGCTGCAAAAACTCGCCGCCGCCTGGCCCGACCACCCGCAGCGCGACGACATCGCCGCCTTGCAGCGGCAACTGGCGGGTGCGTCATGAGCCGCTGGCGCCCACCCGCTCCCGGTTCCACCGCGATCATCACCCGCGAAGGCTTCGAGAAACTCAAGGCCGAGCTGGATCACCTGTGGCACACGCTGCGCCCCGAGGTGGTGAAGGCACTGGCCGCCGCCGCGGCCGAAGGCGACCGCTCGGAAAACGCCGAGTACACCTACCGCAAGAAGCAGCTCGGCGAGATCGACCGCCGCGTGCGCTACCTCAGCAAGCGCATCCCCGCGCTCAAGGTGGCCGAAGGCCTGCCCGCCGACCGCGAGGCGGTGTTCTTCGGCGCCGCCATCGCGCTGGAAAACCTCGCCAGCGGCGAGGAAGTCCGCTACCGCATCGTCGGCCCCGACGAAACCGACGCGAAGCTGGGTTGGATCAGCGTCGACTCGCCCATGGCTCGCGCGGTGCTGAAGAAGCGGCTGGACGACGAGTTCGAGGCGGAGCTGCCGGGCGGGCGCACGCGGTTCCTGATCGTGGAGGTGCGTTACGAGGCCGGCACCTGACTTGTTGGCTACTTTGGCCAAGTTGTACGAAATACCCATTCGGCGTACCGTGAGCCCATGAACGCCCACTTCCAGCACGCTCCGCATTCGAAACACCCTGCCCGCCTCAAGACCGTCACCAGTTCCGAGGCCAAGAACGGTTTTGCCGAGCTGATCGAGCGCGTGGCCCGCTCCAGCGAGCCGGTGCTGATCACCCGCAACAACCGGCCCGCGGCCGTGGTGCTCTCGGTGGAGGAATACCGGCACCTGGTCGACGCCGCGCCTGACCCGCTGGCGCCGCTGCGTGAACGCTTCGCCACCATCGTGGCCGGCATGCAGACGGACGCCGGCAAGCAGGCCGTCGACGCGCTGTTCGCGGCCACGCCCGCCCAACTGGGCAAGGCCGCCACGAAGGCTGCCGGCAAGCGCCGCCGCTGATGGCGCGGATCGCGGTGCTGGCCGGCACCAACGGCGCAGGCAAGAGCAGCATCGCCGGCGCCATGCTGCGCGAAGCCGGCGGCGACTACTTCAATCCCGACGAAGCCACCGCCGAGATCCTGGCCGCGAACCCCGGCATGGACGCGGCCAGCGCCAACGCGCTGGCCTGGCGCGCCAACGTCGCGCAGCTGCAAGCGGCCATCGCCACCGGCACCGATTACACGTTCGAAACCACCCTGGGTGGCCGCACCATCACCCGGCTGCTGCTCGAAGCCGCCGCGGCCGGCATGGACATCGACCTGTGGTACTGCGGACTGGACAGCCCCGAACGGCATCTCGCGCGCGTCCGCGCCCGCGTCGCCCGCGGCGGCCACGACATCCCCGCCGAACGCGTGCGCGAACGCTACACCGCCAGCCAGCACAACCTCATCCGTCTGCTGCCGCACCTGCACCACCTGGTGGTCTACGACAACAGCACCGAGGCCAATCCCGCCGATGGCCTGTGCCCCGCTCCACGCAAAGTGCTCGAATGGCAGGCAGGGGCCTTGCGTTATCCGGCCACTGCCGCAGCGCTGAAAAGAACGCCGACCTGGGCGCAAGCCTTGGTGGCGTGCGCGTTCGATCTGGCGAGCACTACGGGAACGCGCAGCAGCAAGCCGCGACGGCCAAGGAACAAGTGACCCAGCTTGTCCGTTACCTCGGCAATGCAAGGACGGCACGCGGCGCCGGATAGTTCCGCCCTGCCCGCACCGGCCGAAAGCAAGGTGCTTCGCTGAAGAAAGATTCGCGTTCGTTGCCGGAGTGCCAGCCGGGCACGCCGGCGAGTGGCAAGGGACGCAGTTCCAGCGGATCGCACAGCACCTCACCCGCGCGGATCGCCTGCGCGCAGGCTTCGATGGCTGCCGCTGGCGATGCCTCGGCCACCACCAGCGCCTTTCCCACCAGCAACTGCCCCGGCGTCAGCGCGTGTTCGAACAGGGCATGGCCGAAGACTTCCACTTGGATGCGGCCATCCCGCCATGCGGCACGCTCGCGCCAGAACAGGCCGTGCCAGTCGTGAGCGTCCCATAGCGGGAGCAGCGATGGGTCGCGCAGCGCGACCACCACGCCGGCTTCGTCGAAGTGGGTGAGTGCGCATTGGGCGCGGGAGCGCTGCCTGGGGCCCATGTGGGCGATTTCGGCCATCTGCCGCGCATTGAGTGCGCGCTTCAAGCCCGGGTAGCGCAGCCAGATCAGGGCGTTGAACAGGTCGTGCCAGTTGCGCTCGCGAGTGGCGATCTCGCCGCGTTCGGCGATGCGTTGTTCGTAGTGCAGGCCGTCGGCGAGCAGTTCGCGGGTTTGCGCCACGAAGCGTTCGCGCATGCCGGCGGGGCGGGCGGCGTTGAGCGTGGCGATGGAGGGCCAGTCGCGGCCTTCGATCAGATCAGCGTAATCGCGCCACGCCGCGAGCGGCATCCGCCCGAACACCTGCGGATCCACCGCGTCGCGGGCAGGCGGAGTGTATTTCATGCGCTCATCCATGAGCGCGGCCAGCCACTGATTGCCATGACGTTCATCCCGCGCTTCGCACCGGCACCAGAAGCGGCCATCCCTGGCCGCACTTTCAAATGAGCTTAAGCTCCGGGTACGCCAGGCGCGTAGTGAGGTCGTGCTCGCTGGCGCCTTCCACCACCACGTCGACGAACTGGCCGGGCTTGAGGTGCTGGCCGTCGGCGATCAGCACGGTGCCGTCGATCTCCGGCGCGTCGGCGGCGGAGCGGGCCACGGCGCCGTCGGCGTTCGCCTCGTCCACCAGCACCTTGAGCGTGCGACCGAGCTTGCGTTGCAGCTTGGCGGCGGAGATTTCCGCCTGCACGGCCATGAACTGCTCCAAGCGGTCCTCCTTCAGTTCCTCGGACACGGCACCTGGCAGTTCGTTGGCCTTGGCGCCGTCCACCGGCGAGTAGGCGAAGGCGCCCACGCGGTCGAGTTCGGCTTCGCGCAGGAAATCCAGCAGCTCCTCGAACTCGGCGTCGGTCTCGCCGGGGAAGCCCACGATGAAGGTGCTGCGGATCGTGAGCTCGGGCACTTCGCGGCGCCAGTTCTGCACGCGCTCCAGCGTCTTCTCGATGTTGCCGGGGCGCTTCATCAATTTCAGGATGCGCGGGCTGGCGTGCTGGAACGGGATGTCGAGGTACGGCAGGATCTTGCCCGCCGCCATCAGCGGCATCAGCTCGTCCACGTGCGGGTACGGGTAGACGTAGTGCAGGCGCACCCAGGCGCCGAGTTCGGACAGCCCTTCGCACAGCTCGGTCATGCGCGTGCGGTACGCCTTGCCGCGCCACTCGCGTTCGGCGTATTTCACGTCCACGCCGTAGGCGCTGGTGTCCTGCGAGATCACCAGCAGTTCCTTGACGCCGCCCTTGACCAGCTTCTCGGCTTCGATCAGCACCTCGTCCACCGGGCGCGAGACGAGGTTGCCGCGCATCGAGGGGATGATGCAGAAGCTGCAGCGATGATTGCAGCCTTCGGAAATCTTCAGGTACGCGTAGTGCTTCGGCGTCAGCTTGATCCCCGTGTCCGGCACGATGTCGAGGAACTTGTTGCGCACCGGCGGCAGCGCCTCGTGCACCGCGTGCATCACGCTGGCGTAGTCCTGCGGGCCGCTGATCGAGAGCACATCCGGGTAGGCCTCGCGGATCAGCTCGGCGCGCTTGCCGAGGCAGCCGGTGACGATCACCTTGCCGTTCTCGTTGAGCGCCGTGCCGATGGAATCCAGCGACTCCTGCACCGCCGCGTCGATGAAGCCGCAGGTGTTCACCACCACCGCGTCGGCCTCGCCGTAGCTGGGCACGATCTCGTAGCCCTCGACCTTGAGCTGGGTGAGGATGCGCTCGGAATCGACCAGCGCCTTGGGGCAGCCGAGGCTGACGAAACCGATCTTCTGGGTGGCCTGGGACATCGCGGCTGCAACCGTAAGCGTTGGAAAACCCGGCATTATACGGACTGACGGCACGCTATCGGGCCCGCCGCCCTTCACCGCCGCCATCACCGACTGCCTCTAGAATCGCCCCGTCCCGGCACAGGAGCAGGCCACCATGGGCCAGCACATCAACATCCCCACCTCGCGCACCCAGTGCATCGGCGGCTACCTGGCCAAGCCCGAAGGCAAGCCGAAGGGCGGCATCGTGGTGGTGCAGGAGATCTTCGGCGTCACCGAACACATCCGCCGCCTGGCCGACCGCTTTGCCGCCGCCGGCTACACCGCGATCGCGCCGGCCTTCTTCGACCATCTCGAAGCCTGGCTGGAACTGGACTACGACGAAGTGGGCATGGCGCGCGGCAAGGCGCTGGTGACCGAGCTGGGGCTGGACCGCCCGCTGGAGGACGTGGCCAGCGCCGCCGAATCCATCGCCTCCTCCGGCAAGGTCGGCGTGGTGGGCTATTGCTGGGGCGGCACGGTGGCGCTGCTGGCCGCGCTGCGGCTGGGCCTGCCCGCGGTGAGCTACTACGGCGCGCGCAACCTGCCGTTCCTGGGCGAGAAACCGAAAGCGCCGGTGATGTTCCACTTCGGCGAACTGGATCCCTCGATCCCGCCCGCGGCGGTGGCGCAGCACCGCGCGCTGCTGCCGCAGATGGAAGTGTTCACCTACCCCGGCGCCGGCCACGCGTTCAACCGCGACGTGCACGGCGACCCGCACTACCACGGGGCCAGCGCGATGCTGGCGTGGCAGCGCACGCTGGACTTCTTCGACCGGCAGCTGGCCGGCGCATGAGCCCGGCTAGCTTTGCACTCGACCCGCGCCTGCAGGCCGACACGCATGCCGTCGCCGCCCTGCCGCTGTGCGACGTGCTGCTGATGGACGACGCGCGCTACCCGTGGCTGATCCTGGTGCCGCGCCGCACCGGCCTGGTGGAGATCGCCGACCTCGCCGAGGCCGAACAGCAGCAACTGTGGCGCGAGGCGAACCAGGCCGCCGCCGCGCTGCGCGCCGTGGCGCCCTGCGACAAGCTCAACCTCGGCGCGCTCGGCAACATCGTGCGCCAGCTGCACCTGCACGTGGTGGCGCGCACGCCGGGCGACGCCGCCTGGCCCGGCCCGGTGTGGGGCAGCGGCAAGGCCGTGCCGTATACCGCCGATGCGCTGGACGCGCGACTGGGCGCGCTGCGGCGAAGGCTCGCGTAAGGGCACGCCACCCGTTTGACTCCCGCGATCAGGGACGATCGCAAAAGCAAAGCCCGCGGATCGCTCCGCGGGCTTTCGTGTCGCCGCTCGGTGCGCGGTTCAGCGCTGCTGCTGCGCCGCCCGGTCGATGGAGTCGCAGCCGGCCGCCGTCTTGCACTGCTGGCCGTCGTCGATCTTCACCGGCGCGTGGTGGTCTTCCAGCTGGCGCGCCTTGGTATTGACGGGGTTGATCTCGGTGAGCTTGCCGCCGTCGTCGTAGTACGCGGTGAAGCCGTAGTCGATCGCCATGCGCGCCATGTACTGCAGGTGCACCTTGCGGATCTTGGAGTCGTCGCTGGGCATCAACAGCACGGTCTTGGGCAGCTTGCCGGTGTCCTTGAGGTAGGCGAAGTGGCTGCCGGCGTCCACCGCCGACAGCACCGCGCCGTCGATCACGAACTGGCCTTCCTTGTAGGCCTCGATGGTGGCGTCGAACTTGCCCTTCCATTCGGCCGTGTTCACCTGGCCCTTGGTGCCGCCGCCGAACATGTGGCAACCGCCGAGCAGGAAGGCGCTGCCGAGTACCAGCGCGGCGGCGGCGCGGGTCAACAGGGTGGAAAAGCGGATCATCGGAATCTCCTGCGTAAAGCGGTCGTGATGGCCCTGCGAGTGTAGCGCCGGGCCGCGTGCGTGACGGCCTGCGCGCGCAGCCGTCGGGTGCCGGTTCAGGTCCGCGGCAGGGTCACGCCCTGCTGGCCCTGGTACTTGCCGCCGCGGTCGCGGTAGCTGGTCTCGCATGACTCGTCGGATTCGAAGAACAGCATCTGCGCCACGCCCTCGTTGGCGTAGATCTTCGCCGGCAGCGGCGTGGTGTTGGAGAACTCCAGCGTCACGTGGCCCTCCCACTCCGGCTCCAGCGGGGTGACGTTGACGATGATGCCGCAGCGCGCGTAGGTGCTCTTGCCCAGGCACACCACCAGCACGTCGCGCGGGATGCGGAAGTACTCCACCGTGCGCGCCAGCGCGAAGGAGTTCGGCGGGATGATGCACACGTCCGACACCACGTCGACGAAGCTGTTCGGATCGAACGCCTTCGGATCGACGATGGTGGAGTTGATGTTGGTGAACACCTTGAACTCGCGCGCGCAGCGCACGTCGTAGCCGTAGCTGGAGGTGCCCCAGGACACCGCGCGGCTGCCGTCCTCGCGCGTTTTCACCTGGCCCGGCTCGAACGGCTCGATCATGCCGTGGCCCTCGGCCATGCGGCGGATCCACTTGTCGGACTTGATGCTCACGTGCGCTCCGCGGTCGGCGTGGCGCCCGGCCGGGCCGGGCGAAAGCGGCAAAAATACATGGTCGGGGCCTCAGCACGCCAGCGACAGCCGCCTTGCTCCCCTCCCCCGCGAGCGCTCGCCCCCCCTCTCCCGCGCGCGGGAGAGGGGGGGCGAGGGTACTTTGGCTTTCCCGCTCGCCGGAAGCCCCCCCCTCTCCCTAACCCTCTCCCCCAACATGCGTTGGGGGAGAGGGAATCCGTGCTCATGCCGCGGGGGCGCCCTGCACCACGATCTTGCCCAGACCCAGCGACTTGTTGCGCGGCTGGCGCGACAGCCGGCCGGCGGCGTTGCGGGCGATCTCGCGGTAGCGCGCGGCGAGCTCGGAGTCGGGCATCGCCACCACGGTGGGCGTGCCGCCGTCGGCCTGTTCGCGGATGCGGATGTCCAGCGGCAGCGAGCCGAGGTAGGGCACGTGGTACTGCTCGGCCATGCGCGCGCCGCCGCCTTCGCCGAAGATGTGTTCCTCGTGGCCGCAGTTGGAGCAGACGTGGGTGGCCATGTTCTCCACGATGCCGAGCACGGGCACTTCCACCTTCTCGAACATCTTCAGCGCCTTGCGCGCGTCGAGCAGGGCGATGTCCTGCGGCGTGGTGACGATCACCGCGCCGGCCACCGGCACCTTCTGCGCCAGGGTGAGCTGGATGTCGCCGGTGCCGGGCGGCAGGTCGACCACGAGGTAGTCGAGCATCTCCCAGCGCGAGTCGGTGAGCAGCTGCATCATCGCCTGCGTCACCATCGGGCCGCGCCAGATCATCGGCGTCTCCTCGTCGACGAGGAAGCCGATCGACATCGCCTGCAGGCCGTGCGCCTGCATCGGCGTGATGCTCTTGCCGTCGGGCGATTCCGGCTTGCCGCCGATGCCGAGCATGCGCGGCTGGCTGGGGCCGTAGATGTCGGCGTCGAGCACGCCCACCTTGGCGCCCTCGGCCTGGAGCGCCAGCGCAAGGTTCACCGCCACCGTGGACTTGCCCACGCCGCCCTTGCCCGAAGCCACCACGATGATGTTCTTCACGTTCGGCAGCGGCGCCAGCGTGCCCTGCACCTTGTGCGACTGGATGCGGCTGGCGACGGAGACGGTGGCCGACGCGATCGCCGAATCGGCCTCCAGCACCTGCTTCGCCCGCACGGCCAGCGCGTCCATCGCGCCGGCGGCGGGATAGCCCAGCAGCAGGTCCACCGACACCTTGGCGCCGTCCACGCCCACCGCGCGGATGGCCTCGGCCAGCGGCGCGCCGGTGTGGGGGTCGGTCAGTTCGCCGAGGAGTCGGCGCACCAGGGCTTCGTTCGCCTGCGTCATGTCGTGTCGGAATGCATGTGGGGACAACGCATTATGCCAGCCGCGGCCGGAGCGCCGGCTGATGTGGATCAGCATGGCGCGACGCGACTTGACGCCGCCATCCGGCACCGGCAGTCTGCCCACCATACTGTTTCGTACGGGAGGATCGCCATGAAGCACGCTGTTCGTCTTGCCCTCGCCCTCGGCCTGCTGCTGGGCGCCGGCGCCGTGTCCGCCACCGACACCAGCTCGCCGGTCGGCACCTGGAAACAGGTGGACGATGTCACCGGCAAGGTGAAGTCCATCATCCAGATCAGCGAGAACAACGGCGAGCTGCAGGGCAAGGTGATGCAGCTGCTCAACCGCAGCCCGGAAGACGTGGCCCGCGACGGCGAGCACCCGAACTGCACGAAGTGCGACGGTGCACGCAAGAACCAGCCCATCGAGGGCATGACCATCATGTGGGGCGTGAGCAAGGACGGCGACGTGTGGGACGGCGGCAAGATCCTCGACCCCAAGAACGGCAAGGTCTACAAGGTGAAGCTCACGCTGGAGGACGGCGGGCAGAAGCTCGACGTGCACGGCTACATCGGCTTCGCCCTGCTCGGCCGCTCGCAGACCTGGCTGCGGCAGCAGTAAGCCGCACCGCCTCGCCACGAAAAGCGCGCCGCCCGGCGCGCTTTTCGTTTGCGGCGTCCATGCGCGCGGGATCGGGGTTTGGACGGCCATGCCATAATGCGCAGTCCCACGGAGTGCCTGCCCACCATGAGTCGCCGCCTGCTCGTCACCCACGCCCTGCCCTACGCCAACGGCCCGCTGCACCTGGGCCACATGCTGGGCTACATCCAGACCGACATCTGGGTGCGCGCGCAGCGGATGATGGGCAACGAGGTGCATTTCGTGGCGGCGGACGACGCGCACGGCACGCCGATCATGCTCGCCGCCGAGAAGGCCGGCACCACGCCCGAGGCCTTCATCGCGGACATCCGCAAGGGCCACGAGGCCGACTTCGCGGATTTCCACTTCAGCTACGACCACTACCACACCACGCACTCGGAAGAGAACCGCGAGCTGGCCGCGCTGATCTACACGCGCCTGCGCGACGCGGGCTACATCGCCAAGCGCAGCATCCAGCAGCTGTACGACCCCGAGAAGCAGATGTTCCTGCCGGACCGCTACATCAAGGGCACTTGCCCGAAGTGCGGCACGCCCGACCAGTACGGCGACAACTGCGAAGTGTGCGGCGCCACCTACGCGCCCACCGACCTCGTGAATCCTTATTCGGTGGTCTCCGGCGCCACGCCGGTGCTGAAGGATTCGGAGCACTACTTCTTCGAGCTGTCGAAGTTCCAGGCGCTGCTGCAGGATTGGTTCGCAGGCTCGCTCACCGGCGGCCCCGTCGCCAACCCCGGCGTGCTGGCCAAGCTGCGCGAGTGGCTGGACGGCGGGCTGAAGGACTGGGACATCTCGCGCGACGCACCCTACTTCGGCTTCCCGATCCCCGACGCGCCGGGCAAGTTCTTCTACGTGTGGCTGGATGCGCCGGTCGGGTATCTGGCCAGCTTCAAGGCGCTGTGCGAACGCACCGGCCTCGCGTTCGACGACTTCCTCGGCGCGGACAGCACGGCCGAGATGCACCACTTCATCGGCAAGGACATCATCAACTTCCACGGTCTGTTCTGGCCGGCGATGCTGCACGGCGCGCGGATGCGCGTGCCCACCGCGCTGCACGTCAACGGCTACCTCACTGTGAACGGCGCGAAGATGTCGAAGTCGCGCGGCACCTTCATCCAGGCGCGCACCTACCTCGACAGCGGGCTCAACCCCGAGTACCTGCGCTACTACTTCGCCAGCCTGCTCAACGACACGCCGGTGGACGTGGATCTCGACCTCAAGGCGTTCGAGGAGCGCGTCAACTCGCACCTCGTGGGCAAGTGGGTGAACATCGCCAGCCGCACCGCGGGCTTCGTGCACAAGTTCTTCGACGGCAAGCTGGCCGGCAGTTTCGACGCCGAGCACGCCGCGCTGTGGCAGAACCTGCTCGGCCAGTACGAGGGCGTGGAGGCGCTGTACGAAGGCGGCGAATTCGCCGAACTCACCCGCCGCTTCGTGGCGATGGCCGATCTGGTCAACGGCCACATCGCCGAAAAGGCGCCGTGGGCGATGGCGAAGGACGAGGCACGCCGCACCGAACTGCACCAGGTGTGCTCGTTCGCGCTGGCCGGCTTCCGCCTGCTGGCCGGCCTGCTCAAACCCATCCTGCCCGCCACCGTGGCCGCCGCCGAGCAGTTCCTCGCCCGCCCCGTCACCGGCTTTGCCGACGCGCGCGACACGCTGCACGGCCACGTCATCCACGCCTTCGAACCGCTGCTCGCCCGCCTCGATCCCAAGCGCATCGAGGCGATGGTCGAAGCCTCGAAGGAATCGCTGGGCGCACCCGCCCCCGCCACCGAACCCGCCAAGAAGAAACCCGTGAACGACAAGCCCGCCGCCTCGAATCCCGAATCCCCAATCCCGAATCCCGGCTTCATCGCCATCGACGACTTCGCCAAGCTCGACCTGCGCGTGGGCAAGGTGCTGGCCTGCGAATTCGTGGACGGCTCCGACAAGCTGCTGCGCTTCGAGCTGGACGCCGGCGTGCTGGGCAAGCGGCAGATCTTTTCCGGCATCCGCGCCGCCTACGGCGAGCCGGAAAAACTCGTCGGCCGCAACGTGGTGTTCATCGCCAACCTCGCCCCGCGCAAGATGCGCTTCGGCCTCTCCGAGGGCATGATCCTCTCCGCCGGCGACGGCGGCGCGGATCTGTTCCTGCTCGACGCCGACCAGGGCGCGAAGCCGGGCGCCACGGTGCGGTGAAGCAGGGATTCGGGATTGGGGATACGGGATTGGTGAAAAGCCGCCTGCTCGCTACACGCCAGCTTCTACCGAATCCCCAATCCCAAATGACGAATCCCATGAGCACTTCCGCCGACCGCATCGACGCCCTGCTGCCGCAGACGCAATGCGAGCAGTGCGGCTACCACGGCTGCCGGCCGTATGCCGAGGCGATCGCGCGCGGCGAGGCGGAGATCAACCAGTGCCCGCCCGGCGGCGCGGCCGGCATCGCGAAGCTGGCGGCGCTGCTGGGCCGGCCGGCGCTGCCGCTGAATCCCGCCAACGGCACGGAGAAGCCGCGCATGCTGGCGCGGGTGATCGAGGACGAATGCATCGGCTGCACCAAGTGCATCCAGGCCTGCCCGGTGGACGCGATCGCGGGCGCGGCCAAGCTGATGCACACCGTGCTGGCCGACGACTGCACCGGCTGCGAGCTGTGCGTTCCGGCCTGTCCGGTGGACTGCATCGTGCTGGAACCGATGCCGGCGGCGCAGCTCGACCAGGCGCATGCCGATGCGGCGCGCGAGCATTTCCGGCAGCGCGAGGCGCGGCTGGCACGCGAGGTCGCCGAGCGCGAGGCGGAACTGGCCGCGCGCAAGGCGGCGGTGGATGCCGCCGCGGCCAGCAATCCGGTGCTGGCGGCGCTGGCGCGAGCACGGGCGAAACAAGGCAAGACGCCATGAATGCAAAGTCCTCCACACGCTTGCCGTCGTTCCAGCGCAAGCTGGAACCCAGTGACTTGCGTGTACCCGCAGCGCCAAGACACTGGATGCCAGCTTTCGCTGGCATGACGAGCGTTGCGCCATGAAACGCGCCGACGTGGTCGAGCTGTTCACGCGTCTGCGCGAACTGAATCCGCAGCCCACCACCGAGCTGGAATACCGCACGCCGTTCGAGCTGCTGGTGGCCGTGGTGCTCTCCGCACAGGCCACCGACGTGGGCGTGAACAAGGCCACGCGCAAGCTCTATCCGGTGGCGAACACGCCGGCCACGATCCTCGCGCTGGGCGAAGACGGGCTGAAGCGGTACATCTCCACCATCGGCCTGTTCAACGCCAAGGCGAAGAACGTGATCGCGCTGTGCGAGTTGTTGCTGAAACAGCACGGCGGCGAGGTGCCGCGCACGCGCGCGGCGCTGGAGGCGCTGCCCGGCGTGGGCCGCAAGACCGCGAACGTGGTGCTCAATACTGCATTCGGCGAGCCCACCATCGCGGTGGACACGCACATCTTCCGCGTCGCCAACCGCACCGGCCTCGCGCCGGGCAAGGACGTGCGCGCGGTGGAGGACAAGCTGGAGAAGGTGGTGCCCGCGGAGTTCAAGTGCGATGCCCACCACTGGCTGATCCTGCACGGCCGCTACGTGTGCAAGGCGCGCAAGCCGGACTGCCCGCACTGCCCGATCCGCGACCTGTGCGCGTACAAGCACAAGACGCCGGGCGATTGAGAAAACACCCGAAGCGCGCGCCGCGCCGAATGACGTATAAACGGAACCTCGTCCACACGTGAGGCTCCGCCATGTCCGCCATCCCCACCCGCTCGCTGCTGCTCGCCGCCGCCCTCGCCTTCGCCGGCGCGGCTTCGGCGCAAAGCCTCGATTCGCTGAAGAGCGCCGCCGGCAACCTGCTCGGCCAGAAGGGTTCGACTTCCGCCCTGCCCTCGATTTCCTCGCTGGGCAGCGCGCAGAACGCGGCCGGCGTGCTCGGCTACTGCCAGTCGCACGGCTACCTGCCCAGCGCCACCGACACGCTCAAGGACAAGCTGCTCGGCAGCCTCGGCGGCTCGCCGGCCCAAGCCACGCAGAGCAAGGGCTACCAGCAGGGCCTCGGCGGCATCCTGCAAAGCGGCAACGGCCAGAGCTTCGACCTCGGCAGCCTGAAGGGAACGGTGGCGAAGAAGCTGTGCCAGCACGTGGCGGACAAGGCGGTGTCGTCCTTCCTGGGCCATTGACCTTCGGGTATGCGGTATCCGGAAAAGCAAACGGCGGGCATCCTGCCCGCCGTTTTCCGTCCCTGGGTCGAACTCCATTGCGATAAACGATGCTGCCGAACGGTTTGCGTGGGTCGGGATTCATCCCGACTCGTGCCTTGGAAGTGCTGTCGGACTGAAGCCCGACCTACGGGCTGACCTTAGGGGCGACCGCGACTCGTGGGCCTCTGCTTGCGTGGGTCGGGATTCATCCCGACTCCTGCCTTGGAAGTGCTGTCGGGCTGAAGCCCGACCTACGGGCTGACGCCGGGATTGTCGCGAGCACCCGCCCCCTCATCCCAACCTTCCTCGCTCCTCAAGGCCGGCGCCATCCCTGGCGCCTCCCCGCGTACTCCCCGAAGGGGAGAAGGGCGAACGGGCCGAGCGGGTTCGTTCCTTCGTACATCCGCATCGCGTGAGCGATGCGGGCGCACGAGCGGTGGGTTAAAAAGCCACTTCGCCGAACACGCCGATCTCGTTGGTCTTCACGTTCTGCACGTGCGGCGGCAGCGGGGTGTTCACCGACTTGTCGCCCTTCTCGTGCTTCCACACGCCGGCCAGCTTGAAGCCCTTGGTCACCTGGTACTGCAGGCCGAGGTTGTAGTAGGTGTCCTTGGCGTTGCGGTCCAGGTCCTTGCTCAGCTTGGCTTCGTCGTAGCGGGCGAACAGGGCGAGGTCGTCGGTCAGCGCCACGCTGCCCCACACCGACCAGCCGTCGGCCTTGTCGGCCGTGGGCGTCATCACGTTGTTCCAGTTCTTCGCGGTGAAGTACTCGCCGCCCACGCGGAACTGCTTGTTGACGTAGGCGATCAGGACATCGCCGCGCTGTGCGGTGTGGTTGGCGCTCGCCGTCTGGGTTTCCTGGCCGCGATGGCCGGAGTAGCCGCCCAGCGCCACGGTGAGGCCGTCGAACGGCACGAAGCCCACGCGCGCTTCCACGTCCACGCCCTTGCTGCGGCCGGGGTTCTTGTAGCCGGCGCCGTTCACCACCGACACCGCGTAGTTGAAGATGTTGTTGGCGCCCACGTCGCCCAGCGCGTGCAGGCCCCAGTCGGCCGAGTTCGCGTACTTCAGGCGGTCCGTGACCGTCGGCTCCACGTAGCGGAAGCCGTAGACGTTCTCGACGAACGGGATCCACGGCATGTCGGCCGAGCCGACGCGGAAGATCGCGGCCTTGTCGAACTTGCCCTGCACGTAGGCCTTCTTCACGAACAGGCTGGTCTGGCCGAGCGTGCTGGAGTAGTTGAAGTCGGTGGTGAGGTTGGCCGACCACACGTCGTTGAACTTGTGGTCCACGCCCAGGTAGAAGCGCTTCACGTCCAGCCCGACGCCGTTGGCGGCGGTCTTGCCGGTGTCGCTGTTCTTCTGGTCGATGTTGCTGAAGTCGAAGTACATCTTGCCGGACAGCTTGGTGTCGTTGACCAGCTTGTCCAGCGCATCCACGCGCTTGCTCAGCGCATCGCCGGGCGCGGCGGCGATGGCTTCCTGCTTCGCCTGCACCTGCTGCACCGCCTGGGCGGTCTCGCGCTGCGCATCCACCTGGGCGCCGGACTGCGCCTGCAGTTCGTCCACCTTCTCCTGCAGCGCGGCGAGCTGGGCCTTGAGCTGGGCCACCTCGTCGGCGCTGACGGTGGCCTTGGCGGCGGCCTTGTGGTGCGTCGTCTTCTGCGCCGGGGCGGCGCCGGCCGCGAAGCTGGTCAGGCCCAATCCGGCGGCGATCGCGAGCGCGAGCGTCTTCGAGTGCATGCATTTCTCCACTGTGGTTATGGCGGGATCCGCCTCGACCGTCCCCTGGTTTTCACCGGCCGGCAAGGCTCGAACGGTGCGCAGCATGCTCATCCATCTTTGCGGTTGCATGCACATCACATGACAGAATGAAGACATGCCGCAGGATCATGCTGCCCACCGGCAGCCGGGCGGCGGCTGATATGCTTCGCCGATGGACGTTTCGAACAACAGCATGGCGGGCCGCATGGCCACGCGCTTCCGCGGCTTCCTGCCGGTGATCGTGGACGTGGAAACCGGCGGTTTCGACGCCGAACGCGACGCCTTGCTGGAGATCGCCGCGATCACCGTGGGCATGGACGCGCACGGCTTCCTGCACCCGCAGGCCACCGTGCATGCCCACGTGGAGCCCTTTCCCGGCGCCAATCTCGACCCGCGCGCGCTCGAGGTCACCGGCATCGACCCGGACAACCCGCTGCGCGGCGCGCTGGACGAGCGCCTCGCGCTGGAGCACGTGTTCCATGCGGTGCGCGCCGCGGTACGCGAGCACGGCTGCCAGCGCGCGATCCTGGTGGGCCACAACGCCGCGTTCGACCTGGGTTTCATCAACGCCGCGGTGCGCCGCACCGGCAACAAGCGCAACCCGTTCCACCCCTTCAGCTGCTTCGACACCGCCACCCTGGGCGGCCTCGCCTACGGCCAGACCGTGCTGGGCAAGGCGGTGCAGGCCTCCGGCCGCAGCTTCGACACGCGCGAGGCGCATTCGGCGATCTACGACGCCGAATCCACCGCGCTGCTGTTCTGCGACATCGTCAACCGCTGGCGCCAGCTGGAGATGTTCGAGCGCGAGCGGATCGGGGCCGGTCAGGACGCCGACTGAGCCCCGCTCCGGTGGCATTGTCATCCGCCTGCAACATTCATCTCATTTCATTGCAACACGCCACCGCTGCAATGGCGGGTACCGGGCGCCGCCCGTGCACCCCAAGGAGCCAACGTGTTGACCTCATCCCGATCCATGTTCCGCCTCGGCGCGCTCGCCGTGTTCGTCGCCGCCGCGCTGGGCGCGGTGTCCGCCCAGGCCACCGACATCACCGGCGCGGGTTCCAGCTTCGTGTATCCCGTGATCTCGAAGTGGTCGGCCAGCTACGCCGAGAAGACCGGCAACCGCGTCAACTACCAGTCGATCGGCTCGGGCGGCGGCATCGCCCAGATCAAGGCCGGCACGGTGGACTTCGGCGCCAGCGACATGCCGCTGGACGAGGCCACGCTGGCCAAGTTCGGCCTCGGCCAGTTCCCCGACGTGATCGGCGGCATCGTGCCGGCGTTCAACGTCACCGGCGTGGCGCCGGGCAAGCTGGTGCTGGACGGCAAGACGCTCGCGGGCATCTTCCTCGGCACCATCGCCAAGTGGAACGACCCGGCGATCGCCGGGCTGAACCCGGGCCTGAAGCTGCCCGACGCGAAGATCACCGTGGTGCACCGCTCGGACGGCTCGGGCACCAGCTTCAACTTCACCAACTACCTGTCCAAGGTCGACGCCACCTGGAAGGCCAAGGTGGGCGAAGGCACCGCGGTGAACTGGCCGGCCGGCATCGGCGGCAAGGGCAACGAGGGCGTCTCGGCCTACATCCGCCAGATCCCGAACTCGATCGGCTACGTGGAATACGCCTACGCGCTGAAGAACCACATCGGCTACGCGCGCATGAAGAACGCCGCCGGCAAGGTGGTGGAGCCGAAGACCGCCAGCTTCCAGGCCGCCGCCGCCACCGCCGACTGGGCGCACGCGAAGAACTTCAACCTGCTGATGACCGACGCGCCCGGCGCCGACGCCTGGCCGATCACCGCCACCTCGTGGGTGATCATGTACAAGCAGCCGAAGAACGCCGCGAACAGCAAGGTCAGCTTCGACTTCTTCAAGTGGGCCTACGAGAACGGCCAGGAACAGGCCCGCTCGCTGGACTACGTGCCGCTGCCCGCCTCGCTGGTGAGCCAGATCGAGAGCTACTGGAAGACTGAGTTCAAGCAGTAAGCCTACGCCGTGAAGCCCCTCTCCCGCTTGCGGGAGAGGGGTTGGGGAGAGGGTACGGCTCGCCAAAAGCCCCCTCTCCCCAACCCTCTCCCCCAACGAAGTTGGGGGAGAGGGAGTCGCAAGCCCCGCGCCCTGTTTTCAAGCCCTCTCCCCCGCTCGCGGGGGAGAGGGTGGGGTGAGGGGGGGATCGCCTTGCCGAACCACATCCGGACCGACCTCATTGCCTGCTGCCGACACCATTCCATCCAGCGACCAACGCAGCCGCACCGACGCGCGCCATGACGCCTGGTTCCGCGGGCTGCTGAAGTTCTGCGCGCTGCTGGTGCTGGCGGCGCTGCTGGGCGCGGCGCTGTCCACGCTGTGGGGCGGGCGCGAGGTGCTGTTCAAGGACGGCTTCCATTTCCTCGCCAGCGACGCCTGGAATCCGGTGTCCGACGACTACGGTGCGCTGGCGCCGATCTTCGGCACCCTGGTCACCTCGCTGATCGCGCTGGTGCTCGCGGTGCCGGTGAGCTTCGGCATCGCGCTGTTCCTCACCGAGATCGCGCCGACCTGGCTGCGCGGCCCGGTCGCCACCGCGATCGAACTCTTGGCCAGCATCCCGTCGATCATCTACGGCATGTGGGGCCTGTTCGTGTTCGTGCCGTTCATGGCGAGCATCGAGCCGATGCTCAGCGACACGCTGGGCAAGCTGCCGCTGGTCGGCAAGCTGTTCGAAGGCCCGCCGCTGGGCCTGGGCCTGCTCACCGCGGGCATCGTGCTGGCGGTGATGATCCTGCCCTTCATCTGCTCGGTGATGCGCGAGGTGTTCCAGACCGTACCGGTGCGGCTGAAGGAATCCTCCTACGCGCTGGGCTCCACCACCTGGGAGGTGGTGTGGGACATCGTGCTGCCCTACACCCGCTCGGCGGTGATCGGCGGCATCTTCCTCGGCCTCGGCCGCGCGCTGGGCGAGACGATGGCGGTGACCTTCGTGCTCGGCAACGCCTACAGCATCACCTCCTCGCTCCTGATGCCGGGCACCTCGATCTCCTCCTCCATCGCCAACGAGTTCAACGAGGCGGTGGGCACGCACCGCTCGGCGCTGATCGCGCTGGGCTTCCTGCTGTTCGTGGTGACCTTCGTGGTGCTGTTGATCGCCCGCCTGATGCTGCGCCGGCTGGCGCGCAAGGAAGGCCACTGATGTCCTCTTCCGTCTACCTGCGCCGGCGCATCGTCAACGTGATCGCGTTGACGCTGAGCGGCCTCGCCACCCTGCTGGGCCTGGTGTTTCTCGCGTGGATCCTGTGGGTGACGCTGAAGAACGGCTTCGGCGCGATCGGCCCGCGCCTGTTCACGAAGATCACCGCCTACGCCGACCAGGGCGGCCTGTCCAACGCGATCGTGGGCAGCCTGATCATGGACCTGATGGCGCTCTTGATCTGCGCGCCGATCGGCGTGCTCGCCGGCACCTTCCTCGCCGAGTACGCGAACCGCACCAGGCTCGGCGCCACCATCCGCTTCCTGAACGACATCCTGCTGTCGGCGCCGTCGATCGTGCTGGGCCTGTTCGTGTACGTGATCGTGGTGCTGCCGATGTCCAAGCTCACCCACGGCGCAGTCTCGTTCTCCGGCTTCGCCGGCGCGATCGCGCTGGCGCTGATCGGCCTGCCGGTGATCGTGCGCACCACCGACGAGATGCTGCAGCTGGTGCCCGGCACGCTGCGCGAGGCCACGCTGTCGCTGGGCATCCCGCAGTGGAAGTCCACCGTGCAGGTGCTGATGCGCGCCGCCACCTCGGGCATCGTCACCGGCGTGCTGCTGGCGCTGGCGCGCCTCGCCGGCGAAACCGCGCCGCTGCTGTTCACCGCGTTCGGCAACAACTTCATGACCGTGCACCCGCTGGACAAGATGGAAAGCCTGCCGGTGGCGATCTACCAGTACACCAACGATCCCAGCCCGGACCTGCACGCCATCGCCTGGGCCGGCGCGCTGCTGATCACCCTGTTCGTGCTCGCGCTCAGCCTGCTGACCCGACTGCTGTTCACCCGCCACAAGGTGCGTTATGACTGACCTCGCCGCCCATGCCGCGGACTTCACGGCTGCCGCGGAAACCGCCACGGCGCGCACCAAGATCGTGGTGCGCGACCTGCACTTCCACTACGCCGGCTCGCATGCGCTCAAGGGCATCGGCATGGCGATCCCGGAGAAGCAGGTCACCGCGATCATCGGCCCCTCCGGCTGCGGCAAGTCCACCCTGCTGCGCGTGTTCAACCGCATCTACGCGATCTACCCGAAGCTGGTCGCCAGCGGCGAGGTGCTGCTGGACGGCGAGAACATCCTCGACCCGAAGTACTCGCTGAACCGCCTGCGCAGCAAGGTCGGCATGGTGTTCCAGAAGCCGGTGCCGTTCCCGATGACGATCTTCGAGAACGTGGCCTACGGCATCCGCCATCACGAGAAGCTGTCGAAGGCCGACATGGCGGACCGCGTGGAGCAGGCGCTGCGCCGCGCCGCACTGTGGGACGAGGTGAAGGACAAGCTCAAGGCGAGCGCGCTGGGCCTCTCCGGCGGCCAGCAGCAGCGCCTGTGCATCGCCCGCGGCATCGCGCTCAAGCCCGAGGTGCTGCTGCTGGACGAACCCACCTCGGCGCTCGACCCGATCGCCACCGGCCGCATCGAGCAGCTGGTGGAAGAACTCAAGCGCGACTACACCATCGTGATGGTCACCCACAACATGCAGCAGGCCGCGCGCGTCTCCGACCGCACCGCCTTCATGTACCTCGGCGAGTTGATCGAGTTCGACGACACCGAGAAGATCTTCACCAAGCCCTCGAAGAAGCAGACCGAGGACTACATCACCGGGCGGTTTGGCTGATCGAAGCCCCTCCCCCTTCGGGGGAGGGGTTGGGGGAGAGGGTTCGGGAGCCCTCGGCGCACCACTCCGCCCGAACCCTCATCCGCCCTTCGGGCACCTTCTCCCGGAGGGAGAAGGGAAAAAACACGAGGCACACCATGAGCAACGGCAAAGACCACATCATCAAGAGCTACGACGACGAGCTGGCGCGCCTCACCGGCGAGCTGGTGCGCATGGGCGAGCTGGCGGTGAGCCAGCTGGAGGCCGCGATCGACGTGGTGGAACGCCGCGACGAGCGCGCCGCCCAGCACGTAGTCGGCAACGACGACGCGATCGACCAGCTCGAACAGGAGATCAGCCACGACGTGGTGCGCCTGCTGGCGCTGCGCGCGCCGATGGCGGGCGACCTGCGCAACGTGTTCGCCGCGCTGCGCATCGCCGCCGACATCGAGCGCATCGGCGACTACGCGGCGAACGTGGCGAAGCGCTCGATCCCGCTGTCGATGGCCGCGCCGATCCAGCCCACCGGCGGCCTCGCGCATCTCGCCGAACTCGCCGCCGCCGAGGTGCGCGAAGTGCTGCAGGCCTACCGCGACCGCGACGCCGAGCGCGCCTACCAGGTGTGGAAGGACGACGTGGAGCTGGACGACGCCTACACCGGCTACTTCCGCCAGCTGCTCACCTACATGATGGAAGACCCGCGCAACATCACGCCGTGCACGCACCTGCTGTTCATGGCGAAGAACATCGAACGCATCGGCGACCACGCCACCAACATCGCCGAGAACGTGTGGTACCAGGTCACCGGCGAGCCGCTGACCGCCCAGCGCAACAAGCGCGACCTTACCGCGAACCCCGAGCTGCCGAAGCTGGGCGACAAGGACTGAGTTTTCACCGCAAACCTGCCGGAGCTGCTGCAGAAGCGATATCTTGATCGCGCCATTGCGGAAGCTCACCACAGCTGTCGTGCGGTGAGTTGAGCCCAACTATAGGTATGGATCAGCACTACGCAGAACTAGCATGCCGGTGTTGCTGGATCGCCAAAGAGCGCATGCCAAGATCAGCATTA
Organism: Rhodanobacter denitrificans; assembly: GCA_017848855.1. Taxonomy (GTDB): domain Bacteria; phylum Pseudomonadota; class Gammaproteobacteria; order Xanthomonadales; family Rhodanobacteraceae; genus Rhodanobacter_A; species Rhodanobacter_A denitrificans_B. The sequence goes on from JAFIHF010000036.1 coordinate 28,456, forward strand.
CCAACCGCATGCTCGTGCTCAATCACAGACGGGCATAGCTTTCACCGTTTTTTTCGCGCAGATCGCTCTGTCGAGCCACAGTCGATGGCTCACTATTGCGACGAGAAACCCGACCAAGCCTCTGGCGAAGATCAATATCCGTGACATCGGTCACAACACTCTGAGCCAACTTGGGCTTACATGAAGCGTACATTAAGGTATTGCCCAGCCATACCCGACCAGAAATGCCTCGCCCCATCGGCTTTGCGATGTTAGAAGAAGTTAAATGATAAATGCACTCACGGCATTTTATCAACCCATCTGATCTTCGCTAAAAAGGGAAGCCAACCATGAGCAACCAAGCACGCAATCTCACGTACAAATTATCAGGATTTTTTTTGATTTGCTTATTTAGCCTGATACCAAATTACTCTTTCGCCGGCAATTGCTGGCTATGCCAGTATCAACCACGGTATCACACTTATTCGTGCTCCAGCGGCAACGATGCAGGCTGGTACAATTGCACTCCTTATATAGATCACTGTGACATTAGCATGGAGTGCAGCCCCAATCAGACGCTAGCCATGAAGCAGGGAGTTAATGGCAAAGTGTGTAATCCAGCAAAAGCCCCAGTATCTGGCAGCGAACCTAAAAATGAATTTCATACGCCTAACCAGATATTTATGGCAAAACAAACGAGTGCCGAGGAATTTATCAACGGCATGATTTCAAAAGAAAGTGATTTTAAAGCCTATCAACTACACTTGTTGATGAGTAATGAGGAGTCAGATCCGAAGTGGTCAAAAAGCACACAAGAGCTGATCAAAGAAAGCCTGTCCAATTTACCTCACGGACTAAATTCTAGGCTAATATTTCTTGACGTTGAGTGTCGATCAACTATTTGTGAGCTTCGCGCCGCCGGCATGCATTTAAATGACGACCAAGTAACAAGCGACGTGCGCGAGTGGCAGGAAGCTTTGCACAACGCCATGTCGACAAAAGAATGGATTAATAAAGACCTAGATCCATCTGTTAATACAAATTTAATCGGATCCACGCCTGACGGCAGATCAATATTTGTAAGCTTTTTCATTCGCAATACTAAGAAGGCGAGCACCCCGGCAACGCCTTGAAATCTAAACCACCAACCGACTAATCGAAACGAAGTTCACCCACATCATGATCAATCCGGGCGCGCCCTTGAGCATCCACTCGGATATCACCGGTACCGGCGACATCTAGTCGCCGGTCACCCCAAACAGCACCCTTGAACCGCTGCAAGCGAACGGCAAGTACTACCACCTGACCCTGGAACTGAGCCACCCGCGCACCCAGGCCGAGCCGTACTACCTCGACTTCAGCTACACCTGGGCCCACCAGTACGGCAACGACGACGGCTTCCTCGACCTCGACCGCCGCGACGCCGGCTACATCGGCCAGACGCCGCAGTTCGACTTCCCCGAGGTCATGGTGGGCGCCAGCGGCAACCTTGCCGGCGACATCCGCAACAGCCTCACCGCCTCGGGCGTGTACTACTTCGGCAACGGCCTGCGCGCCGGCGCGATCCTGGGCATGCACACCGGCGAGGCGCTGAGCTGCTTCGGCACCTACACCGCGGATCCGAACGGCTACGTGGCGAACAACTACGGTTCGTCCACCCATTACTGCAACGGCAAGCTCAGCACGCTGGGCACCGCCGGACGGCTGCCGTTCTTCTGGGCGCTGAACCTCTCGCTGGGCTACGACTGGACCATCGACGCACACAACAAGCTCAGCGTCGACCTGCAGGTGCAGAACGTGACCAACCGCACCGGCGTCATCGACCGCAACCAGACCTACGACCAGGGCTACATCCCGACCACCGGCCTGCCGCCGCGCAACATCTACTATGGATTGCCCTCGTGGCAGGCGCCGCGCAGCACCTCGCTGATCCTCCGCTACGCGTTCGAGTGAGGACGACGCGGCCCGGGCGCAGGCCCGGGCCGCTTCCGTTTGGCGTTTGGAGCCGATGAACGGGCCCTGACATGAATCTTTCGCGCCGCAGCTTCAACAAGCTGGCGCTGGCCACCTTGGCCAGCCCGTTGCTCGCGCGCGCCGGCGCCGCTGCGCCGCTGCGCGGCCAGGGCGCCGGCCACACGCTGAACTGGAACGACGGCTGGCGCTTCAAGCTGGGCGACGAGCCCGCGGCCGCCGATGCCGCCTTCCACGACGCCGGCTGGGAGCAGGTGAACCTGCCGCACTGGGGGCGGCTGGAGCGTTACGACGTTTCCCGCAGCTACCAGGGCTACTGCTGGTATCGCAAACGGCTGCGCGTGGACGACAGCCTGCGCGGCCGCAAGCTGTGGTTCCTGTGCGAAGGCGCGATGCAGGTCGCCGACGTGTGGGTGAACGGCGTGCACCGGCTGCGGCACGCAGGCGGCTACCTGCCGTTCGGCGTGGACCTGTCCGACGACCTTCACGCGCGCGGCGAAGCGGTGATCACGATACGGCTGGACAACCGCGACAACCCCGACGTGCCGCCCGGCAAGCCGGCGGCGCAACTCGACTTCTGCTACTTCAGCGGCATGTACCGCAATGTCGCGCTGCGCGTCGGCCATGCCCTGCACATCACCGACCCGGTGCTCGCGGACCGCGTCGCAGGCGGCGGCGTCTTCGTGCGCTGCACGCAGGTTTCGGCACGGCGGGCCGTGCTCGACGTGGCGACGCACGTGCGCAACGACGGCGGCGACGCCGCCGCGTTCGAACTGCACGCCACGCTGCATGGCGTGGACGGCAAGCTGGTGGCGCGCGCGGAAGCCGGTCGCCAGTCCTGCGCAGCCGGGCAAGGCGTGTCGGTACGGCAGCAGCTCGAAGTCGCGGCGCCCGCGCTGTGGTCGCCGGAATCCCCCGCCCTGCACACGCTCACCGTGCGCGTGCTGCGCGACGGCGGCGTGGTCGACGAAGTGCGGCAGCGCGTCGGCATCCGCTGGCTGGAAACCAATCCGCGCCGCGGCTTCTTCCTCAACGGCCGGCATCGCGTGCCGTGCGGCGCGAATCGCCACCAGGCCTATCCGTATGTCGGCAACGCGTTGTCCGACCAGGCGCAGTACCGCGACGCGAAGCAGCTGAAGGCGGCCGGTTTCGACCTGATCCGGTTGTCGCACTACCCGCAGTCGCCCGCCTTCCTGGATGCCTGCGACGCGCTGGGCATGATGGTGATCGAATGCATTCCCGGCTGGCAGCACTTCACCGACGATGCGGAGTTCCGCGCCGCGGTGGAACGGGACCTGCGCGACACGATCCGCCGCGACCGCAACCACGCCAGCGCCGTGCTGTGGGAGGTCACGCTCAACGAGACCTACGGCCACGACGATTTCTTCCGGCACATGGTCGACGTGGCGCACCAGGAATACCCGGGCAGCCAGATGCTGACCTGCGGCGATGCCGAAGGCCACGACGACGCGCTGATCCGGAGCTACGACGTGCCCTACAGCGGCTGGGACGATGCCACGCACAGCCGCCCCAGCCGCGCACACGGCGCCAAGAGCCTGCACCGCGAATACGGCGACAACCAGTTCGGCGGCTACAGCCGCTACGGCCGCGGCAGCGGCGAATTCCTGATGCTGGTGCAGGCGTGGAACTACCAGACGGCGCTCAACCAGCAGCAGCAACTGCCGTGGACCTGGGGCCAGTGCGCATGGGAGGCGATCGACAACTACCGCGGCATGTCCTCGCAGGTCGCCAGCTGCGGCGCGCTGGACCTGTTCCGCCTGCCCAAGTTCCTCTATCACTTCTTCCGCAGCCAGCGCCCGCCGGAACTGCGCGATCCGCGCTTCGAAAGCGGCCCCATGGCGTTCATCGCCAACTACTGGACGGCCAAGTCCGGGCGCGACGTGGTGGTGTTCTCCAACGCCGACGAAGTGGCGCTGCTGGTCAACGGACGCGAAGTGCGGCGCCAGAAACCGGACGACGGCCCGGACGTCGCCTTCGGCGACGACAGCGGCTTCGACCTCAACTACTGGCAGCACCAGTCCGGCGCGCCGCGCGACCAGCGCGCCAGCCACGTGAAGCAGCCGATCTACGGCGGCGGCAACGCCAGGGCGCTGGCGCATCCGCCGTTCACCTTCAAGGACGTGGCTTTCGAGGCAGGCGAACTGAAGGCCGTCGCATACATCGGCGGGCGCGTCGCGGCCAGCCATGTGCGCAGGACGCCGGGCGAAGCCGCCGCGTTGGTACTGGACGTGGACCTGCAAGGCGTGGATCTCGCCGCGGACGGCAGCGACCTGGTGTTCGTGCACGCCACGATCGTCGACGCCCACGGCACCACGGTGCCGGACGCCGCGCACCCGGTCAGCTTTGCCGTGGATGGCCCCGCCGACCTGATCGGCGACAACCCGCGCATCGCCGAGGCAGGCATCGCTTCGATCCTGCTCCGCTCGCGCAGGCCGGGCGGGATGATCCGGCTGCGCGCCACGGCGCCGTCGCTGCGTGCGGCGGAGTTCGAGTTGCGACCGCGGAAACCTGGGTGATGCGGAACGCGACCGACCGCCAGCGCGTCATCGGCCACCCTGCCTGCGCCCAGGGTTACTGAAGCCGGCACCCTTTCGGGACCGTGTTCTTCAGTGCGCCCCGCCGGCCAACTTCAATCCCACGATGCCGATCAGAATCAGCGCCACGCAGGCCAGTCGCAGCGGCGTGGCCGGATCGTGGAACAGCACGATGCCCAGGATCACCGCGCCCACCGCGCCGATGCCGGTCCACACCGCGTAGGCGGTGCCGATCGGCAGCGATTTCGCGGCCAGCGCCAGCAGCACCACGCTCACCGCCATCGCCGCCAGCGTGCCCACGCTGGGCCACAGCCGGGTGAAGCCCTCGCTGTATTTCAGGCCGATCGCCCAGCCGATCTCGAACAGGCCGGCAAGCACCAGCAAGACCCAGGGCATGCGGAAACTCCTTGTGAAAATGCAGGGTCGTCCCTGCGGATTCGGGTGCGCGACGGGTCGTCCCGTCGCGGCGGAAGTTTCAGCTTCCGCGCGTCTCGCGCCGCCGCTGCACACCGTGCACGATGCCGTAGATGCCGATCAGCAGCCACGCCAGCTGCATGATGAAGGCGGGCCAGTTGAAGCTGCCGAACAGCAGCGACAGCATCACGCCCAAGGCGCCGAGGATGTTCATCAGCTGGTAGGTCAGCCCGTTGCCGTGCAGCTTGTGGGCCTGCAGCAGGAAGAACGCCAGCAGCACCAGCAGCACGCCGATGTAACCGGCCCAGTCGTGCCAGTAGAAAGTCATCGCAGTCCGCTCCGTTGGCGCAGCGCCTCGAACAGCACGATGCCGGTCGCCACGGACACGTTGAGGCTTTCCATCGCGCCCGGCATCGGGATTTTCGCCGTGAAATCGCAGGTCTCGCGGGTGAGCCGGCGCAGGCCCTCGCCCTCGCTGCCCATCACCAGCGCCACCGGCCCCTTGAGGTCGATGGCGTAGATCGACTGCTCGGTATCGCCGGCGAGGCCGGTGATCCACACGCCGGCGTCCTTCAGCACGCGCAGCGTGCGCGCGAGGTTGGTCACCGCGATCAGCGGCACGCGGTCGGCGCCGCCGGCCGAGGCGCGGCGCACCACCGGCGTCAGGCCCACCGCGCGATCCTTGGGCACGATCACCGCCGTCGCGTTCGCCGCCGCCGCGCTGCGCAGGCAGGCACCGAGGTTGTGCGGATCGGTGACGCCGTCCAGCACCAGCACCAGCGCCGCGCCGCCGGCCTGCTCCAGCAGCGCCGGCAGGTCGCCTTCCGTCGCCAGCGCCGGCGCTTCGTACAAGGCCGCCACGCCCTGGTGGCGCGCTTCGCCGGCGAGCTTGTCCAGCTGTTCGCGTGGGCGATGGTGCACCGGGATCTTCAGCGCCTTCGCGCGCTCGGCCAGCTCGTGCACGCGTGCGTTGCGCTGGCCGTGCTCGACCAGCAGCTCGCGCACGCGCGCGGCGTCGTTGTTCAGGGCGCCATCGACCGGGTTGATGCCGACGATCCAGTGTTCGCTCATTGCCTGCCTTTCGGTTTCGGTTTGCGCGCGGCGGTCTTCTTCGCCGCGCGCGGCGCCTTCGCGGCGGCCTTGCGCGGCGGTTCGCCGCCCTGCTTCGCCGCCTTTTTCGCGGCCGGCCGGGACGGATGCGCCGCGGCGGGTGGCGGATTATCGCGCGGCGGCGGCACGGTGGGCGACAATGGCTGCTCGCGCCGGCCGAACATGCGGCCGATCGCCTGCGCCGCCTTGCCGACCATGCCCGGCGTCTTGCCGGCAGGCAGCGAGTAGCGTTCGCCCGCCGCCGCGTAGTCGTAGGCTTTGCCGGCACGCGGCGGCGCCGTGATGGTGGCGGCGCGCGGCGCCACCAGCCGGAAATCGATCTTGCGATCCTCCAGGCTGGCGCGCAGCACCTGCACGCGCACGTGGTCGCCCAGCCGATACTGCGCGCCGCTGCGCTCGCCCTTCAGCAGGTGGCGCTGCGGATCGAAGTGGTAGTAGTCGTTGCTGAGCTGGCTGATGTGCACCAGGCCGGAGACCTTGGACTCGTCCAGTTCCACGAACAGGCCGAACGAGGTGACGCCGGTGACCAGGCCGTCGAACTCCTCGCCCACGTGCTTGGCCATCCACGCGCACTTGTAGCGCTCGTCCACGTCGCGCTCGGCCTCCTCGGCGCGGCGCTCGCGCTGCGAGCAGTGCACCGCCATCGTGGCCATCTGCGCCGGCGTGTACTCGTAGCCGGTCGGCTTGCCGCCGCCGAGCGCATAGCGGATCGCGCGATGCACCAACAGGTCCGGATAGCGCCGGATCGGCGAGGTGAAGTGCGCGTAGGCCGAAAGCGCGAGGCCGAAGTGGCCGCGGTTGTCCGGCTGGTAGGCCGCCATGCTCTGCGCGCGCAGCAGCACGCTCTGGATCAGCTCGCGCTCGGGCCGCTCGGCGACCAGGCGCAGCACGTCGGAGAAGTCCGCCGGCGTCACCTCCTCCACCGGCGGCATGCGCAGCTTGAATTCGCGCAGGAACTGCTGCAGGTCCTCGTACTTCTCCGCCGGTGGCGGCTCGTGCGCGCGGAACAGCGCGGGGATCTTCTTTTTTTCGAGGAACAGCGCCGCCTGCACGTTGGCGGCGATCATGCACTCCTCGATCAGCTTGTGCGCGTCGTTGCGCTCAGTGGCGCCGGCCGAGATCACCTCGCCGCGCTGGTCGAGGCGGAACTTCACCTCCGGCGTCTCGAAGTCGATCGCGCCGCGTTGCCGGCGCTGCGCCGCCATCGCCTTGTACAGCGCGTGCAGGTTCTCCAGCTGCGGCAGCACGTCGCGCACCGCGTCCAGCGCACCGGCCTCGCGCAGGCCCACCGCCTGCCACACCTGGTCGTAGGTGAGCCGCGCGTGCGAGCGCATCACCGCGGGGTAGAACTTCGACTTCGCCACCGCGCCGTCGGCGCCGACCACCATGTCGCAGACCATGCACAGCCGGTCCACCTTGGGGTTCAGCGAGCAGATGCCGTTGGACAGCGTCTCCGGCAGCATCGGCACCACGAAGCCGGGGAAATAGGTGGAGGTGCTGCGCTCGAACGCCTCCTTGTCCAGCGCGCTGCCCACCGGCACGTAGTGCGACACGTCGGCGATCGCGACCACCAGCCGCCAGCCGCCGCCGCGCCGCGGCTCGGCGTACACCGCGTCGTCGAAGTCGCGCGCGTCGGCGCCGTCGATAGTGACCAGCGGCAGCTTGCGCAGGTCGACCCGGCCTTCGTGCTCGGCCGCGGCGACCACCGGCTCCACCTCCGCCGCCTCACGCAGCACGCCCTTCGGCCAGGCGTGCGGCAGGTCGTGGCTGGCGATCGCCATCTCGATCAAGAGCGAAGGCTGCAGGCGTTCGCCCAGCACCGCGCGGATCGCGCCCAGCGGGCCGCGGTGCGGCGTGGGCGGATCGGTGATCTCGGCCACCACGATCTGGCCGGCGCGCGCGCCTTGCGTCTCGCCGGGCGGAATCATCACGTCCTGGTGCAGGCGGCGGTCATCCGGCGCCACCAAGGTCACGCCGTTCTCCACCACCACCCGGCCTACCAGCCGCGGCGAGCGCCGCTGCAGCACTTCGGCGATCGCGCCCTGCCGGCGGCCGCGGCGATCCACGCCCACCACGCTGGCCAGCACGCGGTCGCCGTGCAGCACGCTGCGCATCTGCTGCGGCGAGAGGTACAGGTCCTCGCCGCCCTCGTCGGGGCGCAGGAAGCCGTAGCCCTCCGCGTTCGCCAGCACCACGCCGGGAATCAGGTCGAGCTTCTGCACCGGCGCATAGCCGCCGCGCCGGCCCAGCAGCAGCTGGCCGTCGCGCACCATCGCGCCGAGGCGCTTGTGCAGGGCATGGAGGTCGCTGGCATCGTGCAGGTCCAGCGCCTCGGCGATGCGTGCCTCGGTCAGCAGCTCGCCGCGTTCCGCCAGCAGCGCGAGGATCGCCTCGCGACTGGGGATCGGCCGCTCGTAGCGCTGCGCCTCGCGCTCGGCCTGCGGATCGCGCACGGCCGCGGCGCGCTTGCGCTGGCCCTCGGCCGCAGCCGCATGCTTGCGCGAAGCCGGGGTCTTGCGGGCAGGTGCGCGCGAGTCCGCGCGCTTGCCGTCCTTGTTTTTCTTGGTCACGAAATTGCCTTGTGTGGATGGCCGCGCCGCGCACGGTGCAGCCTGATGGATGGGGCCGTCAACAAAGTGTTGACAGAACCCGGAGCGATCCCTAATCTACGCGGCTCACGCAGCCCGAACGGCTCGCGCGACACCTGCCCAGGTGGCGGAATTGGTAGACGCACTAGTTTCAGGTACTAGCGGGTAAAACCGTGGAGGTTCGAGTCCTCTCCTGGGCACCAATTGTAGACGAAGCCCGCCGCAAGGCGGGCTTCTTCGTTTTTGGTGGTCGCGGTTTCTCCCAATTCTTGGACTTTTGTGTACACGGTTGTGTACATAGAGCGCTCGTGTACACCCACGCAGGGGCCGAGTGGGCAGAGTTCAATTTGGCGTGCGGTGAGTGGAAGCTTTCCGCCGAGCGGATGAAGACACGCCATCCTCTCGAACCAGCGTTATCGCCCAAGTCATCGAGCGATGCGATCCACTGCGGGCATCAGGATCGACCGCAAGCGACCCACGACCTCGTTCAGGGGTTCGAGCGCCAACCCGTTCTTCTTCAGGAACGCCTGCCATAGCGCCCGCCGGGACGGATCCTGCGCGAATTCGTCCGTGAGCCCGATCGGCAACTCCACCGGCACGGCCATGCCCCGGCGCCCGAACGTGGCCTGGATCGCCTCGGCAAGCAAGTCGGCGTCGAAGGTTTCGCGTTCCAGCAGTACCGACAGGTCGAAATAGTCCTTGAGCCGGCTGTTCGCCATGCCCAGCAGCGCGATGGCGTGAAGCTTCTCCGCGACGACGGTGTAGGTGGGATAGGCGCGCAGTCGCGGCGCGGGCAAATCCTCCAGCAGTACGGGATAGACCGCATCCACGGGACCGGGAACCACGGCATCGCCGAAGCCGACATCGATCTGCGTCTTGCACCATGCCCTGGCCAGTTCGGCCACGACGACCACGCGGACGCCACCGTAGCCCGCTTCCTTGCGGATCGGCTCGACCGTGACCGAAGCAGGATCGAACACGATGCCGTCGTTCCCCGCGATGGCGGCGATCTCGCGGAAGACCTGTGCGACCGAATCGAGGTCGCTTGCGCCGAAGCCCAGCAGGTCGACGTCGCGCGTGGCTCGATGCGGCAGGTCGTACCAGAGCGTGAACAGCAACGCTCCCTTGAGCAGGAAGCGATCCGCATGCGGCGACTGGGTCAAGCGATAGAGGATGCGCTCCAGCGCAAAACGCACCAGCACCTGCTGGAATTCGGAACCCTGCGCCTTCGCCACGTTGAGCAGGCGCGCACGAACCGACGCGGCAAGGTTCGTCGAACCGCCCGACCTCACGCGACGGCTTCCAGGTAGGGGCGCATCACGTTGGCCACGCGGCAAATCCTCGCGTAGCGCCAAATCTCATCCATCGCGGCCTTGTGGCTGGTCCGAGCCTCCTTCAGCGCTTCCAGCGCCACGTCCAGCCCGATCTTGTTGCGATGCTTGAAGCAGTCGGCCACGGTCTTGGCGATGCCGTACACCCGCAGCGTCACGCCATCGCGCTCGACGGTCTCGATCCCTGCCGTGTAGGCATCGCCCGTGAACTGCACCATCCTGATCGGCGGATAGTCGATGCGCGGCGCGTGGCTACCGCGGGGCATGGCGATCCACACCTGCCGGGGAAGCTGGGTGGTGAGTTCATGGAACTGCAGCGCGGTGAGCAGGCAGAACACGGCCTGCGGAGCCCTGGTCGCCACCGCGGCGAGGCTTTCGTGCTCCGAGCCTTGGCCCGGCAGGCGATAGAGGCCACGCCCTACCCTCTCCAGCTGCCCCGTCGCCGCCATCCGGGTCAGGACGACCCGCGGCACCTGGATGGCATCCAGATCGCTGGCGCGCAGCAGGCCCTGCCGGCTGGCCAGTTCGAGGACACGCTGGGCTTGGGTCGCCGGAAGCATGGCGCCAAGCTTGTTCCATTATTTCGTTAGATGCAAATAAAAGTAGAAATAAAGGAACATCAGCTCAGGTCGCCATGCCGCGCTTCGACGCGCGGATCTCCGCCGCTTACGGAGCGCCGGGCGCGACCGCCTCCGCCGGCATGCTTGCCGCGGGAGCGCCCCGCCACGCCACGTCGCGCAGCAGGAAGTGCGAGAGCGCCGGGATCAGCACGAGGGCGCCGACCATGTTCCACAGGAACATGAAGGTGAGCAGGATGCCCATGTCGCCCTGGAACTTGATCGGCGAGAACGCCCAGGTGACCACGCCGGCGGCCAGCGTGACGCCGACCAGCGCCACCACCTTGCCGGTGAATTGCAGCGCATGGTGGTAGGCCTGCGCGAGCGGCACGCCGGCACGTTGCTGGGCGAGCTGGATGGAGAGCAGGTACAGCGCGTAGTCCACGCCGATGCCCACGCCCAGCGCGATCACCGGCAGGGTCGCCACCTTCACGCCGATGCCCAGCGCCACCATCAGCGCCTCGCACAGAATCGAGGTGAGCATCAGCGGCACCACCGCCACCACCACCGCGCGCCACGAACGGAAGGTGATGAAGCAGAGCAGGATCACCGCGCCGTACACGTAGAACAGCATCGCGTGGTCGGCCTGGCGCACCACGATGTTGGTGGCCGCGTCGATGCCCGCGCTGCCGGCGGCGAGCAGGAACTGGCGATCCTTCGCGCCATGCGCCGCGGCGAACGAGGCGGCCGCCGCGACCACGCGATCCAGCGTTTCGGCGCGATGGTCGGAAAGGTAGGCGATCACCGGCATCACCGAGCAGGCGGTGTTAAACAGCTCCGGGTTGTTGACCGAGGCCTGCTGCACGCCGTAGTTGAGCACGTCCTGGTTGCGCGAGAGGGTCAGCCACTTCGGGCTGCCCTCGTAGGAGCCCGCGGTGATCTGGCGCACCGCATCGCCGAGGAAGCTGGTGGCCTGCACGCCGGGCACCTGCCGCAGCGCCCAGGCCAGCCGGTCCGACTCGACCAGGGTCGGGTACTTCAGGCAGCCCTCCGGCGGCGTCTTGACGATCACCGCGAACACGTCGCTGGACAGCGAATAGTGGCCGGTGATGTAGGCGTTGTCACGGTTGTAGCGCGAGTTCGCGCGCAGCTCGGGCGCGCCCGACTCCAGGTCGCCGATCTTCAGGTGCGTGCTCACCGCGAAACCCACCGCGCCCAACGCCGCCGCCACGCCCAGCGCCGCGATCGCCCAGCGGCGGTCGGTGAAGCGGCCAAGCAGCGCCCACACGTCGTTGCCGTCCCTGCCCTCGTCCTGCGCGCGCTCGGTGCGCAGGCTGCGCGCAGCCGCGTCGGGATCGACGCCGGTGAAGGACAGCAGCACCGGCAGCAGCAAGAGGTTGGTGACGATCAGCACGGCCACGCCGACGCTGGCGGTCAGCGCGAGATCCTTGATCACCGGGATGTCGATCACCATCAGCACGGCGAAGCCCACCGCGTCGGCCAGGAGCGCGGTGACACCCGCCAGGAACAGCCGGCGGAAGGTGTAGCGCGCGGCCACCAGCCGGTGCGTGCCGCGGCCGATGTCCTGCATGATGCCGTTCATCTTCTGCGCGCCGTGCGAGACGCCGATCGCGAAGATCAGGAACGGCACCAGCACCGAGAACGGATCGAGCGCGAAGCCGAACAGCGCCACCAGGCCGAGCTGCCACACCACCGCCACCACCGAGCACAGCACCACCAGCGCCGTGCTGCGCAGGCAGCGCGTGTAGGCGAAGATCGCCAGCGTCGCGATCAGCGCAGCGATGCCGAAGAAGCGCATGACCTTGGCCAGGCCGTCGATCAGGTCGCCCACCAGCTTGGCGAAGCCGATCGCGTGCAGGCGGATCTTCACGCCCGGCGTGGCCTCGTAGCGCGCGCTGATCTGGTCCAGCGCATGCGACAGCGTGCGGTAGTCGATCGGCGCGCCGGTGTCGGGGTTCCTGTCGAGCAGGGGCACGAAGATCATGCTCGACTTGAAGTCGTTGCCGACCAGGCGGCCGACGATGCCCGCGCGCGCGATGTTGAGCTTGAGCTGCGCGGTGGCCTGCGGCGAGCCGTCGTAGTTCTCCGGCATCACCGGACCGCCGCGGAAACCCTCTTCCGTCACCTCGGTCCAGCGCACCGAGGGCGTCCACAGCGACTTGACCCAGGCGCGGTCGACGCCGCTGGTGAGGAACAGCTCGTCGTTGATCTTCTTCAGCGCCTCCTGGTACTTCGGATCGAAGATGCTGCCATTCTCGTTCTCGACCACCACCCGCAGCGAATTGCCCAGGCCGCGCAGCTCGCCGGCGTTCGCCAGATAGTTGCGGATGTAGGGCTGGTGGCCCGGGATCATCTTCTCGAAGCTGGCGTTGAAGCTGAGCCGCGTCGCCGCCAGGCTCGCCAGGATCACGGTGGCGAGCGCGCAGAGCACGACCATCGCGAGGCGGTGGTTGAACACCAGCCGCTCCAGCCAGTTGCCGGAGCGCTGGTCGAAGTCGTCGACGGATCGCACCACGGGCATGTGGTCGAGCAGTTCGGGGGAAATGGTCATGCGTTGTCTCCTCGCCGGCTCAATGCAGAGCCTGGGTGCTCACGCCCAGTGCGCCGGCCGTCACCACCACGTCGCCGGCCACGGCCACGGCCGACGCCGGTGCCGGCTTGGCCGGCCGGTGGGAATCGAAATGCGCGCCGTCGTCGTGGCTGAGCAGCACGGTGCCAGCCTGGCTCACGAGGGCAAGGCCGTGCGCACCGAAGGCCATGCCGCCGGTGAGGCCCTCCTGCACGCCGGTATCGACCTGCGTCCACTGCGCGCCGCCATCGGTGCTGCGCCAGGCGTTGCCGCGCAGCCCGTACACCACCACCGCGTCGGCGTTGCCGGCGACGCCGAAATAGGTGCCCTGGTACGGCGTCGCCAGCTTGCGGAAACGCCCCGCGCCGCGGTCGAGCTTGAGCACCAGGCCCTGCTCGCCGGTGATGTAGACGTCCGCGCCGACGCCGCGCACCGCGTACAGGTGCAGCAGATCCGGGTTGTCGGTGCGGTCGAAGCGGCTGGTCCAGGTCTGGCCGCCGTCCACGGTTTCGAAAATCAGGTTGAACGCGCCGACGATGTAGCCGTGCCGCGCATCGGCGAACCACACGTCGAGGAAGGGATTCTCCGCGCCCTGCGCCGCGACGCGGCCCGCCTGCTCCAGCAGCTTGTCGGCGTCGTCCTTGCTGCCAAGCTCGCCCTTGGCCGCGCGCTCTCGCAGCTGCTCCAGCAGCAGCGGCCCCGCGCGTCGACCATCCAGTTGCACGCTCCAGCTCGCGCCGCCGTCGGCGCTGTGCAGCACCACGCCGTCGTGCCCCACCGCCCAGCCCTGCTGCGGCGTGGGGAAGCTCACCGCCACCAGGTCGGACGACACCGGCACCCTCGTCTGCCGCCAGCTCCTGCCGCCGTCGTCGGAGTAGACGATGTGGCCGCGCTGCCCGACCGCGACCACGCGCTGGCCGGCCAGCGCCAGGCCATTGAGCAGGCTCTTCGCGGCCAGCGGACTCATTGAGGACGGCGCGTCCAGCACGTCGACAAAGCTCGCGGCCGCGGCGATTTGCTGCGGCGGCGGTGCGTCGGGCGCATCGGCAAGGACTGCGGCCGACACGCACGGCAGCGCGAAGGCCAGCGCGAACAAGCTGCGGCGGAGATGGGGTTTGAGCATGGGGTGCACCAACGAATTCATTTGAATCCCGTATTTGGCAAGCGACAAGGCTCAGCGATACTCACCGTTCGCCCCCGGATCAGGTCCGGGGCAGGCTCTGAGCGCAGGCCCGCGGGGCCTAAGTCGAAGGGTGATCGCTCGCGAGCGCTTCGACTGCGCTTGCTGGCGCAAGCTACGCTCAGCGTGAACGGATTTCTGGTTTCTCGGCTGAGCCTCGTCTCCAGTCAGAATCCCGTATCGCCAATGAAGGCGGACAAGTCGCGGAGCAGATACGCCCCGCCCCGCGACCCGCCGCATGGCCGCCCGTCGCGGGCGGTCAGCGAACGCCCGAACCCGCCAGCGACGCCGGCGACCAGTCGCGATCCGAGCGCGGCTTCGTGTAGCGGATGCCGCCGGTTTCGCCGGAGAAGGCGGTCAGCGAATACGAACCCTCGATGAGGTCGTAGAGGCCGTGCAGGTCGGCTTCCGGCGCCGGCACGTCGTAGGCCGGCGTGATGTAGGCAAAACCCGCGCGGTACAGCTGCCCGCGTGCGTCGTACTCGTCGGACGCCACCGCCGCCCAGCTGTCCTCGTCGAGGTAGAACGTGCGCTTGCTGTAGATGTGGCGCTTGCCCGGCAGCAGGCTGGCCTCGACCACCCACACGCGGTGCAATTCCCAGCGCACGTCGTCGGGGTTGAGGTAGTGCGGCTGCAGCAGGTCGGCGGCCTTCGAGCCGTAGGCCATCTTGTAGTCGTTGTACGGAACGTAGATTTCCTTCTTGCCCACCAGCTTGAAGTCGTAGCGGTTCATCGAGCCGTTGAACAGGAACACGTCGTCGAAGGTGGAGGCGCCGCCCGTGCCCGGGTTGGGCGTGTCGAAGGCGAGATCCGGCGCCACCTTCACCCGGCGCTGGCCCGGCAGGTACTGCCACGCCTTGCGGTCGCTCTTGCTGTAGTTGAGCGGGTCGATGATCTGCAAGGCTTCGCCGGCGCGGCGCGCCGGGCCGGTATAGGTCAGCCGCTGCTCCCAGTACGCTTCCGCGTCCGGCTTGGCGGTATCCCAGTACGGGTATTCCTCGACCGCGTCGCCTTCGGTGGCCAGCGCGGCGTGGCCCGAGGCGTCGACGTTGTAGTTGCGGTACTTGGTGGCGTAGGCCACGCCGTTGAAGCGCACCAGGTGGTTCCACATCGCCTCGAAGCCGGTCGCCGGGATCGGGAACGGGAAGCCCGCATGGCAGCCGCTCACCGAACGGCCGCCGTCGGAGGTCTTCGCGTCCACCGCGCACTTGGCGGTGTTCTCGACCACGAACTGCGGGAACGCCGCGGAGCGGTGGGTCGGATACACGTCGATGCGGTAGCCGGGGTACTTCTTCAGCAGGGCCTTGCTGCCCTCGGTCAGTTTGGCCGCGTACTTGTCCATGTTCCTGGCGTCGATCACCAGCACCGGCTTTTCGCCGGCGAACGGATCCGGGCGGACGCCGCTGCCCGCCTTGAAGCCGGCGGGCGCGCTGGCGAGGCCGCCCTTGTAGGCGGGGATGGCGCCATCGGCGCTGCCGGCCATCTCCGCGCCGACGCCGGTGAGCGTGGTGCCGAGCTTCTTCGCCGCCTGGGGCGAAACACCGGCATGGCCCACCCCGGCGATCAGGAGGGCAAGGGTTCCGGCGATCAGGCTTTTGCGGAATTGCATGCGCATACTCATCCTCACAATGGTGATGCCAATGGCGGTGGCGGCTCCCGCCGTACCCCGCCTTGCGGCCAGGGACGCGCGAAAGCGGTCGATACCCATTGTCGGCAGCGGCGGCAACCGCACCCCCCCCAAAACGTCGGGGGAGGGGTCAACCGGACGGTGTGAGGGGTTACTCCAGCCCCTGGATCAGGCCGAGCAGTTGCGCGCGGTGCACGACGTGCCGGCGCGTGCCCACGCCGAATTTGCTGAACAGGTTCTTGATGTGCCACTTCACAGTGGCTTCGCCCACGGCCATGGCCTGGGCGATCTCCTTGTTCGACAGGTTGCGCGCGAGGAATTCCAGCACCTCGCGCTCCTTCGGCGTCAGCACCATGCTCGGCACCACGCGCAGGCCGCCCTGGCGCTGCTCCGCCGGCGGCGGCACCACCCGCGACGGCGCGGCGGTGCCCGCCGCGGATTCGCCGCCCGCCTCCTCCATCACCCGGTACGCCCAGTCGGTGAGCATGGGGTGGGTGTCGGTGAAGATGCGCACGAAGCCGTAGGTGCGGGCCAGGCTCATGGCTTCGACGATGAGCGCGCGGCCGTCCTCGCCGTTGCGTTCCAGCGCGTAGGCGCGCAGCGCCATGCACTCGATGCGGAACCGCCCCAGCCTGGCCTGCCCGGCCATCGGCGCGGCGCGCGCCACCGCTTCGAGCACGCCGGGCCAGTCCTGCGCCGCCATCGCGGCATAGGCATGCACCATCGCGCTCACCAGTTCCACGTTGCGCCGCCACAGCGGCCCGCGGTGGGGGCTTTCGCTGGCCACCAGCTCGTCGATGCGGGCGATCAGCGCCGCGCAGGTTTCGCGGCGGAAACGGCTGGCGTGCAAGCGCACCTGCTCGCCGAGGCTGGCGATGCACAGGCGCGGCAGGCGCCGCGCCATGCCGATCGCGTACGCCGACTCCAGCATGTCCAGCGCGCGATGTTCCTCGCCCTGCGCCACCGCCACGCGCGTCGCGGTGCGGTAGCCCACCAGGATCGCCTCCGGTGCGCCCACCCGCTCCAGCACGTCCAGCCGGTTGGCCAAAAGGGCCAGCGCTTCGTCCAGGTGGTCGCGTTCGTAGGCGATCGAGGCCAGCAGGGCCGCAAACATGCACGACAGGGGATGGCGGCGCCCGAACTTCGCATCCATCGCGGCCAGCGACGCACGCAGGCCCTCCTCGGCGAGCAGCAGCTGGCCCTCCCACGCGAAGCTCAGGCCGACGATGAACTCGCGCCAGCGCAGCGAGGATTCGGGCTCCCGCGCCGGTTCCGCGCTGGCCGTGCCACAGAGCCGGCGCGCTTCCGCCGGGTCGCCCTGCAACAGGGCCAGCATGGCCAGGCGGTTGACGTGCATGCGCTGGAAGCGCGGCTCGCCGGCCAGCGGGGCATCCTTCCACGGCGCCAGCATGGCGGCGCAGCGGTCGGGATCGTCGGCGTAGTAGGCGGCGCCACTGGCGATCAGCACGCACTCGTAGCGCAGCGCGAGGCTGACGTCGGGCCGCGCGAGGATCAGCCCGACCAGGCGCTCGGCCTCCTCGTGGCGT
Organism: Rhodanobacter denitrificans; assembly: GCA_017848855.1. Classification (GTDB taxonomy): domain Bacteria; phylum Pseudomonadota; class Gammaproteobacteria; order Xanthomonadales; family Rhodanobacteraceae; genus Rhodanobacter_A; species Rhodanobacter_A denitrificans_B. The sequence continues at coordinate 45,905 of JAFIHF010000036.1, forward strand.
TCGCTCACCGCCAGCGCCCACGCGGCCGCCAGGCGCAGCTGCGGGTGCTGGTCCAGCACCGACTCGGGGAACACGTCGAGCCATTCGCGCATGGTGCCCACGTGGCCCTGGATCACCGCCTCGTACAGGCCCCGCTGCGCCAGCTCGACCGCCGCGTCTTCGCGGCCCGCCGCGCGCGCGTGGCGCGCCGCCTGGGTGAGCATGCCGTGCGCGGCCAGCCAGTCCTGCGCGCGGCCGTGCAAGTCGGCCTGCTCCGGCGCGGGCAGCTCGGCGAGGCGCTGACGCAGCGCGTCCAGGGCAAGCAGGTGCAGGCGGGACCACTCCGAGTCCTCGCCGATCACGAAGATCGGCGTCTCGCGCGCCAGCCGGGCCAGCCGCTGCGGCGCCTCCATGTCGCCGGTCAGGGCGATACACAGGTCAGGATGCAACTGGTCCACCACCGCCACGCGGGTGAGGAAGCTCACGTCCTCCGGCGCCAGCTTGGCGGTGAGCGCCTCCACCAGCTGGTTGCGCGAATCGGGCGAGTGCGGGCCCACCAGGCTGCGCAGGTCGCTGCCCCGCTCCATCGCGGCAAGCACGAGCTGCAGACCGAGCGGCCAGCCTTCGGTCATTTCATGCAGCCGCGCGCAGGTATCCGCATCGGCCTTGGCGCCGATGCGGTTGCGCACCAGGTCGATGGTTTCCTCCAGCGTGAAGCGCAGCGTTTCCACGCCCACGGAAGTGCACAGGCCGTAGGCGCGCAGGTCCGCCTCCATCGGCTCGAGCTCGCCGCGCCCGGCCGCCACCACGCGCAGGTTCGGCGGCGCGTTGTGCAGCAGGTAGTTCAGCGCGGCCAGGCTGTGCGGATGCAGGCGCTCGGCCTCGTCGATCATCAGCACCAGCGACAACGGCGCCTGCGCCACTTCGCTCAGCCACGCGGTGACGCCTTCGTACTCGCCGAAGGTCACCGCCGCGCTTTCCAGCAGGGTCGCGCCGAACTGTGGCCGGCCGCAGCCGGTGCGCACCGCCAGCACCAGGCTGTGCAGCATGCGCTGCGGATCGGGGCTGCCGTCGGCCGAGATCCAGGCCACCGCCCAGCCGCGCGCCAGGTATTCGTGGCGCCACTGCGCGAGCAGCGAGGTCTTGCCGAAGCCGCCCGGCGCCTGCACCAGGATGAACGGGCGGTCGCGGAACTGTTCGTCGTCCAGCCGCAGCCGCGGCCGCAGCAGCAGGTTGCGCGGCGCCCGCGGCGGCGTGGTCTTCAGCACGAGTTCGGCGATGGCGGGCGCTGCCCCGCCGGGCGTGAGTGCCATCAAACGATTCCGGTTGGCCTGACGCTTTGCCGAACGGACGAGGCGGCGCCGCGGTCCGTGCGCACCCCGCGAACACCGTTCGGCGATGCGCGTTCGGGGGCATTGTAGTCACGCCGAATCCGCCATGGACACACGCCCCCTCCCCGCCCCGCATGCCCCCTCCTTGCCGGGGGGGGCTGCGGCCAGCGCACGTATCTAGCCTTGCTGCCGTGACGACACAGGTCCGGCGTTTCCGCCGCTTGGCGGCCACGGTCGAGTTGGAGGAAAGTTCCATTCGGCAGGGGCGGCGTCCCGGCGACGATCCTCCGCATGCGGAGGCGCTGCGCCCGGTGTCACGGGTAGCACCCCTGTCTGGAGCCTGCATGTACCGCCACCTGCTCGTCCCGCTCGACGACAACGACCTCGCGATCGAAACGGTCGGCAAGGCGGTGAACCTCGCGCGCACGCTGGGAGCGCGGGTCAGCTTCGTGCACGTGCACGATGGCCGGGCCGCGCCCGTCGATGGCGCTGCCGACACGCGGCACGAGCGCGCCGACGCGCTGCTGGCCAAGGCCGAAGCCGTGGCGCGCGCGCTGGGCGTGCCCTGCGACGCCGCCGTGCTCGACGGCGATGCGCCGCACGCGGCGATCCTCGCCGCGGCGCGCAAGGGCGGCTGCGACCTCATCTTCATGGCGCCGCGCGGCCAGCGCGCCGAACGCGGCGCGGCACTCGGCGCGCAGACGGCCCACGTGCTGGCGGGCGGCGAGCTGCCGGTGCTGGTCACCTCGGCGCGGAACGCGGGCCAGGCGCATCCGATGGTCGAGAGCCTGCGCGACGAGCATCGCGCGCTCGCCGCCGTGCTGCACGCCTGGCAGCACCTGCTGCACCACGGCGATCCGTCGAGTGCGGCGGACGTGGAACTGATGCGCGCGATGGCGCGCTACGTCGTCGAGTTTCCGCTGACCCTGCATCACCCGGTGGAGCGCGATCTGCTGTTCACCGTGCTGCGCGGGCGCACCGCCGTGGTCAACGCCGAGCTGGACGAACTGGAACGCCAGCACGAACGCGAGCGCACGCTGGCCGAAGCGCTGGGCGAGCAGGTGGAACGCTACGCCCGGCACGAGATCACGCTCGCGCAGCTGCGCGACACCGTCGACGGCTACGCGCATTTCATGTGGGAACACATGGGCCGCGTCGAGGGCGTGATCCTGCCGGTCGCCCAGCGCTGCCTCACCGAAACCGACTGGAACGCCATCCACGCGGCAGCCACCCGGCCCGGCGGCGCCCGCGCCAACGGCGAGGCCGCGGCGGCCTGCCGGCAACTGTTCGCGCGCATGGCGCATCCTGCGCCGCAATGAACCACGCAACCGCAGCGCCCTGAACCTTAGGAGACCTCGTTTGGAACACGCGATCCGCTTTCATGAAACCGGCAGCCCCGACGTGCTGCGCTACGAGGAAGTCCAAGTCGGCGCGCCCGGCCAGGGCGAGGTGCGCCTGCGCCATCAGGCCGTGGGGCTCAACTTCGCGGACACCTATTTCCGCAACGGCACCTATCCGATCCCGCTGCCGAACGGCATCGGCGTCGAGGCCGCCGGCGTGGTCGAGGCCGTCGGCCCGGGCGTGACCAACGTCGCGGTGGGCGACCGCGTCACCTACACCGGCTTCATCAACACCCTGGGCGCCTACAGCACCGCGCGGCTGGTGCCGGCGGCGCCGCTGATCCGGCTGCCCGACGCGATCGCCTGCGACACCGCGGCGGCGATGACCATGCGCGGCCTCACCTCGGCCTACCTGATGCGCCGCATCCATCCATTCCAGGCCGGCGACACGATCCTGCTGCACGCCGCCGCCGGCGGCGTGGGCCTGATCGTGTCGCAATGGGCCAAGCTGCTCGGCCTGCGCGTGATCGGCACGGTGTCGACCGCGGAGAAGGCCGCGGTGGCGCGCGCGCACGGCTGCGACGAGACCATCGACTCCAGCCGCGAGGACATCGCCGCGCGGGCGCGCGAACTGACCGACGGCAAGGGCGTCGCCGTGGTGTTCGACTCGGTGGGCCGGAGCACGTTCAACGCCTCGCTCGACTCGCTGCGCCGGCGCGGGCTGATGGTCTGCGTGGGCACCGCCTCCGGCACCATCCCGCCGTTCGACCCGCAACTGCTCGCGATGAAGGGCTCGCTGTACCTGACCCGCCCCGCGCTGGCCGACTACATCGCCGACCCGGCCGAGAAAGCCGCGCTCGCGCAGGAGCTGTTCGACCACGTGGCAGCCGGCCGCATCCGCATCGAGATCAACCAGCGCTATGCGCTCCAGGACGCGGCGCAGGCGCACCGCGACCTCGAGGCGCGCAAGACCACCGGCTCGTCCATCTTCGTCATCTGAGGCCACCCATGCGCATCGAGCAACTGACCTGCAACATCGGCGCCGAACTGTTCGACGTGAACCTCGCCGACGCCGTCCACGACGACGACTTGTTCGCCGAGATCAAGGCGGCGCTGCTCAAGCACCGCGTGCTGTTCCTGCGCAACCAGGACATCAGCCGCCCGGACCATGTCGCGTTCGCGCGCCGCTTCGGCGAGCTGGAAGACCACCCGGTCGCCCCCAGCCACCCGGACGCGCCGGGGCTGGTGCAGATCTACAAGACGCCCGACACGCCGATCGACCGCTACGAGAACGCCTGGCACACCGACGCCACCTGGCGCGACAAGCCGCCGATGGGCTGCGTGCTGCGCTGCGTGGAATGCCCGCCGGTGGGCGGCGACACCATGTGGGCGAACATGGTGGCCGCCTACGAGATGCTGCCCGCGCACATCAAGACGCAGATCGCCGGCCTGCGCGCGCGCCACAGCATCGAAGCCACGTTCGGCGCCGCGATGCCGACCGAGCGCCGCCTCGCGCTGAAGGCGCAATTCCCGGACGCCGAGCACCCGGTGGTGCGCACGCACCCGGAGACCGGCGAGAAGGTGCTGTTCGTCAACGCGTTCACCACGCACTTCACGAACTTCCACACCAAGGACAACGTGCACTTCGGCCAAGACTACAACCCGGGCGCGAGCCTCTTGCTCAACTACCTGGTCAGCCAGGCCTTCATCCCCGAGTTCCAGGTGCGCTGGCGCTGGAGCCCGAACAGCATCGCGATCTGGGACAACCGCTCCACCCAGCACTACGCGGTGATGGATTACCCGCCCTGCCACCGGAAGATGGAGCGCGCCGGCATCGTCGGCGACGCCACGTTCTGAACCGAATCCCCCCACGCAGATCAACAGGACAAAGCCCATGAACTTCCTCGACGGTTCGCTGTTCCCCGAAAACCAGGACAAGCTGGTCATCACCGCCGCGCCCTACGGCCCCGAGTGGATCCCCTCGGATTTCCCGGAGGACATCCCCGTCTCGATGGAGGCGCAGGTGCAGAAGGCGGTCGATTGCTACAACGCCGGCGCCAGCGTGCTGCACCTGCATGTGCGCGAGCTGGACGGCAAGGGCTCCAAGCGCCTGTCCATGTTCAACGAGCTGATCGCCGGCGTGCGCAAGGCGGTGCCGGACATGGTGATCCAGGTCGGCGGCTCGATCTCGTTCGCGCCCGAGTCCGACGGCGCCAGCGCGAAGTGGCTGAAGGATGACACCCGCCACATGCTGGCCGAGCTCGATCCCAAGCCGGACCAGGTCACCGTCACCGTCAACACCACGCAGATGAACGTGGTCGAGCAGATGGAGTTCGCGGACATCGCCGGCACCTCGCTGGCCGAGCCGCAGACCTACCAGGCCTACCGCGAGATGATCGTGCCCTCCGGCCCCGGCTTCATCGAGGAGCACATCAAGCGCCTCACCGCCGCCGGCATCCAGAGCGCGTTCCAGTTCTACAACATCAACAGCTACGAGACGGTGGAACGGCTGATCCGCCGCGGCGTCTACAAGGGCCCGCTGGTGATGAACTGGGTGGCGATCGGCGGCGGCATGGACGCGCCGAACATCTACAACCTGGCGAACTTCGTGCGCGCGATCCCCGACGGCGCGATGCTCACGGTGGAAAGCAGCATGCGCAACGTGCTGCCGATCAACATGATCGGCATGGCGATGGGCCTGCACGTGCGCTGCGGCATCGAGGACAACCTGTGGAACCAGTCGCGCACCGCGAAGATGACCACGGTGCAGCAGATCGAGCAGCTGGTGCGCATCGCGCGCGAGTTCGGCCGCGACGTCGCCTCGGGCAAGGAGGCGCGCGAGATCCTGCGCATCGGCGTGTTCTACGACACCATCGAGGAGACGCTGGCGGCGAACGGCTTCTCGCCGAACCGCAAGCCGGCGAAGCTGGGGCTGGCGGACGCGGCCTGAGCCGCAACGATCGAGCGGCGGGGCGCCACGGGGCCTCGCCGTTCGAACCGCACCACCGCGGGCGAGGAGACCGTTCCGAATGCACTACGTCGACGCCCCCACACTGGGCACTCCAGTCGCATCCTTCTCCAGGCCGCGCGTCTACGCCTGGCTGGTGTTCGCGCTCACCTTCGGCCTGCTGCTGTCGGACTACATGTCGCGCCAGGTGCTCAACGCGGTGTTCCCGCTGCTCAAGGCCGAATGGGGCCTGTCCGATACGCAGCTGGGTTCGCTGTCCGGCGTCGTCGCGCTGCTGGTCGGCCTGCTCACCTTCCCGCTTTCGGTGCTGGCCGACCGCTGGGGCCGCGTGCGCAGCATCCTGCTGATGGCCGCGCTGTGGAGCCTGGCCACGCTGGCCTGCGGCATCGCGACGGGCTACGGCGAGATGTTCGCCGCGCGCTTCTTCGTCGGCCTGGGCGAGGCCGCCTACGGCAGCGTCGGCGTGGCGCTGATCATCAGCATCTTCCCGGCGCACCTGCGCTCCACCCTCACCGGCAGCTTCATGGCCGGCGGCGCGTTCGGTTCGGTCGCCGGCATGGCGCTGGGCGGCGTGCTCGCCACGCGGCTGGGCTGGCGCTGGGCGTTCGTCGCGATGGCGATCTTCGGCGCCGCGCTGCTGGTGCTGTACGCGCTCACCGTGACCGAGCGCCGGCTGCGCGCGCACAGCGCGGTGGCGCTGCCCTCGCGGCATGCCCGCCCGGGCCTGCGCGTCTCGCTGCGCCAGCTGTTCGGCGGCCTGTTCGCCAGCACCTCGGTGATCTGCGCCTACGTCGGCAGCGGCCTGCAGCTGTTCATCATGGCCGCGGTGATCGCCTGGATGCCGAGCTTCCTCAACCGCTACTACGCGATGGCGCCGGACAAGGCAGGCGTCGGCGCCGCCGCCTTCGTGCTGATCGGCGCGCTGGGCATGGTGGTCTGCGGCATCGTCACCGACCGCCTGTGCCGCCGGATGCCCACGCGCAAGATGGCGATGGCGATCGGCTACTGCACGATCACCGCGATCCTGCTCGGCCTCGCGTTCCAGTTGCCGCCCGGCCGGGGCCAGCTGCTGGTGGCCGCGCTGGGCATGTTCTTCGCCGCCGGCACCTCCGGCCCGGCCGGCGCGATGGTGGCCAACCTCACGCCGACGCCGATCCACGCCTCCGCGTTCGCCACGCTGACCTTCGCGAACAACCTGCTCGGCCTCGCGCCCGGCCCGCTGCTGACCGGCGTGCTGGCCGACCGCATGGGCCTGCTCGGCGCCTTCAGGCTGGTGCCGCTGCTGGGGCTGCTCGCCGCCGCCGCGTTCTGGATCGGCCGCCGCCACTACGGCAACGACCTCGCCTGCATGCAGGCGGCCGAACGCGTCGACGCCGCCTGATCCATCCACGCTTTCGATACCGAACACGATGAATCCCACCATCCTGATCGTTCCCGGCCTGCGCGACCATGTCGCGGAGCACTGGCAGACCCTGCTCGAAGCCCGGCTTCCCGGCGCACGCTCGGTGCCGCCGCTTGAGCACGACAAGCTGAGCCGGGCCGCCCGCGTGGCCGCGCTGGACGCGGCGCTGGCCGCCATCGACGGCCCGGTGATCCTCGTCGCGCACAGCGCCGGCGTGATGATCGCGGTGCAGTGGGCGCAGGCGCATCGGCGTCCCATCCACGGCGCGCTGCTGGCGACGCCGGCCGACGTGGAGTCGCCGATGCCGGCGGGCTACCCGACCACGGATGCGCTGCGCGAGCACGGCTGGCTGCCGATCCCACGCGCGCGCCTGCCCTTCCCGTCCATCCTCGCCTCCAGCAGCAACGACCCGCTGTGCTCCGCGGCGCGCGCCGCCGGCATGGCGCAGGACTGGGGCAGCCGCCTGGTCGAACTGGGCGAGGTCGGCCATCTCAATCCGGCGGCCGGCTACGGCCCGTGGCCGGCGGCCGATGCGCTGATCGACGCGCTGCGATGAGCCGCCCTGCGAACGCCGCCGCGCCGCTGCCGCGCCGGCGCATCTCGGTCGATTTCCACTACGACCTGATCTGTCCGTGGTGCATGATCGGCAAGCGGCGGCTGGAGCGCGCCATCGAGCTGGTGGCCCGCTACCACCCCGACGTCGAAGTCCGCGTGCGCTGGAAGTCGTTCCCGCTGCTGCCCGAGCTGCCGCTCGAAGGCACGCCGTTCCAGGCGTTCTACCTGGCCCGGCTGGGCAGCGCGGCCGCGGTGGAAGCGCGGCGCCGGCAGGTCCGCGAAGCCGGCCACGCCTGCGGCATCCGTTTCGATTTCGAACGCATCGCATGGATGCCCAACACCATCGCCGCGCACGCCCTGGTCGAGCGTGCCGGGCAGATCGGCGGCGCGGCGCTGCAGTCGCAACTCATCGACCAGCTGTTTCAGGCGTATTTCCAGCGCGGCGTGCACATCGGCGACCGGCAGGCGCTGGCCGAGATCGGCGCGATCTGCGGCATCCCGCGCGCGGCGTGTCGCGAGAGCACGGAGCCGTCCCGCTACGGCGGCTTGCTCGATCGCTGGCTGGGCGAGGCCCAGCGGGAAGGACTGCAAGGCGTGCCGGGTTTCGTGTTCGGCGACCGCCAGTCCCTGTCCGGTGCGCTGCCGCCCGACGTGCTCGCCAAGGCCATGCTGGCATCCCTGCAGCATTGATGCGGGTCGCAGGCGATGCCAGCGCGCGACACCGGCTCCCCCACCGGACTGGGGGGGGCCTTCGGCAGGCATCGGCTGGAATCTCGTCATGCCGGAAACCGTCGCCGGCGACGCACAGGCCAGGCGATGGCGACCACCCGCAGGGCATGGCCGCGCAGTCGGGGATGGCTGCATCGGGCGGCCTGGCAATACGCAATCCACACGGCACACGACACGGGGGAGGAGAGTTGCATGAAGAAGTTTGATGGGGCGCCCACGCGCCGCGGCACGCCGGCCATCCGCCTGATGGCGCTCGCTGTCGCGGCAGCGCTCGGCCCGATGGGCGCGGCACACGCCGTCGAATTCAACACCGGCAATCCCGACCTCGCGATCCGCTGGGACAACACCGTGCGCTACAACCTCGGCCAGCGCATGAGTTCGCAGGAGCAGGCGATCCTCAACAGCCCGAACTACGACGACGGCGACCGCAACTTCGGCAACCACGCCATCGTCACCAACCGCGTGGACGTGCTGAGCGAATTCGACTTCGTCTACAAGAAGAACTACGGCTTCCGCATCAGCGCCGACGGCTGGTACGACCACGCCTACGGCTCGCTGGACAACACCCACGTCGCCTCGTCCAACCACCTCGTCAACGGCCAGCCCGCGCTCGGCCTGCCGCGCTACACCAAGCGCTATTTCGAGGGGCCGTCGGGCCAGCTGCTCGACGCCTTCGCGTTCGCCAACTTCGACGTGGGCGGCGTCAACGTCAACACCAAGGCCGGCCGCTTCGACGTGTACTGGGGCGAGGCGCTGCTCAACCCGATCCACTCGCTGAGCTACGGCCAGTCGCCGCTGGACATCGGCAAGCTGCTCACCGTGCCCGGCGCCACGCTGAAGGAACTGTTCCGCCCGCGCTCGCAGCTGTCGGCGCAGATCCAGGCCACGCCCACCCTTTCGCTCGAAGGCCAGTACTACCTCGGCTGGGAGCAGGTGTACTACCCCGAGTCGGGTTCCTACATGGGGCCGAACGACGCCGTGCTGCAGGGCGGCCAGTCGCTCTACATCAACCCGACGCAGCGCGTGCTGCGCGGCCACGACATCACCCCGAAGGGCCAGGGCGACTGGGGCGTATCGGCGCACTGGAGCCCCGATGCCCTCAACGCCACCATCGGCCTCTATTACCGCAACACCTCGGACATCCAGCCGCAGGTGATCGTGGCGCCGGCGGTGGCGCCGAACGTGCCCGCCGCGGCCTGCAACGCGCTCGGCTTCCATCCGCTCGGCCCGACGCTGTGCTACGTCAACCCCGCGATGGCCAGCGTGCCGCAGATCCTGCAGGGCAACGTGGGCCAGTACATGGCCAGCTACGCCGACGGCATCCACATCTACGGCCTGAGCTTCGCCAAGCAGATCCTCGGCATCAGCATGAGCGCGGAAGTGAACTACCGCCAGAACATGCCGCTGGCGAGCATCCCGGTGCAGTTGCTGCCGGCGCCGCTGGCCGGCAAGGTGACCGGCGCGATCAGCGCGCTGCCGACGCAGGGCAACACCGCCGGCGCCCGCGGCGACACCTGGCACGCGGTGGCCGACTTCGCCGGCGTGGTGCCGAAGACGCCGGTGTTCGATACCGCCAGCTACGTCGTCGAGTTCGTGTGGAGCCGCTGGGACAAGGTCACGCAGAACCCGAACGCCTTCCTCGGCACCAGCCCGGGCTACACCGGCATCGACAAGCCCACGCGCAACTTCTTCGGCACCCAGCTCAGCTTCACGCCGACCTGGTTCCAGGTCCGCCCCGGCGTGGACCTGCTGATGCCGATGACGTATTCGATGGGCCTGTCCGGCAACTCGGCGGTCACCTTCGGCGGCAACAAGGGCAACGGCAACTACTCCATCGGCCTGGGCATGGACGTGCGGCAGCGCTTCCGCTTCGACCTGAAGTACATCGGCTACCTGGGCCGCATCGCCACCAGCCCGGCGAACGTGGTGACCTCCAGCGCCGGCCTCGCCTCGCTGCTGCGCGACCGCAACTACATCGACTTCACCTTCCAGACCACGTTCTAGTGTTGCCTGCCCGGCGCCGTCGCACGGCGGCGCCGGGCCTCCCCTGCCTGACCTGCGGAACCCGACGATGAACGGATTGATGATGCAGCAGCCGCTGCTGGTCGCGTCGCTGCTGACCCACGCCGAGCGGCACCACGCCGAGCGCGAGATCGTGTCGCGCCGGGTCGAGGGCGACCTCCACCGCTACCGCTTCGCCGACCTCGCCGCGCGTTCGCGCCGCCTGGCCAACGCGCTCGCCACGCTCGGCATCCGGCCCGGCGAGCGCGTGGCCACGATCGCGTGGAACGGCTACCGCCACGTGGAGCTCAATTTCGCGGTGTCGGGTTCCGGCGCCGTGCTGCACACCATCAACCCGCGGCTGCACATCGACCAACTCGCCTACATCGTCGAGCACGCCGACGACCGCGCGATCTTCTTCGACATCACCTTCCTGCCGATCGTCGAGGCCTTGCAGGCGCGCCTCGCCACGCCCCGTCTGTTCGTGGCGATGTACGACGCGGAACACATGCCGGCCGGACACGACACGCTGCTGTGCTACGAGCGCCTGATCGACAGCCACGACGACCGCTACGACTGGCCGTCGCTGGACGAAAACACCGCCGCCTCGCTGTGCTACACCTCGGGCACCACCGGCCACCCCAAGGGCGTGCTGTACAGCCATCGCTCCACCGTGCTGCATTCCTACGCCGGCGCCCTGCCGGATGCGTTCAACTGTTCCGCGCGCGACGCCATCCTTCCGGTGGTGCCGATGTTCCACGTCAACGCCTGGGGCCTGCCGTTCATCGCCTGCATGGTCGGCGCGAAATTGGTGCTGCCGGGGCCGGCGCTGGACGGCAAGTCGCTGTACGAGCTGATCGAGGCCGAGCAGGTGACGATGTCCGCCGGCGTGCCCACGATCTGGCAGGGCCTGCTCGCCCAGGTGGCGGGGCGCCGCAACGCGTTCTCGTCGATGAAGCGCACGGTGGTCGGCGGCGCGCCCTGCCCCACCGCGATGGCGGCGCAGTTCCAGCAGCAGCACGGGGTCGAGGTGCTGCACGCCTGGGGCATGACCGAGCTGAGCCCGCTGGGCACCGTGTGCAGCTTCAAGCCGCACCAGCTGGCGCTGCCCGAGGAGGCGCGCTACGCGATCCAGGCCAAGCAGGGGCGCGCCGTGTTCGGCATCGACATGAAGATCGTCGACCCCGACGGCCAGCCGCTGCCGTGGGACGGCGAGGCCGTGGGCGAGCTGCTCGTGCGCGGCCACTGGGTGGCCCGCGCCTATTTCGGCGACACCGCCAGCCAGCCGCTGCGCGACGGCTGGTTCCCCACCGGCGACATGGCCCGGATCGACCGCGACGGCTTCATGCAGATCACCGACCGCAGCAAGGACGTGATCAAGTCCGGCGGCGAGTGGATCAGCTCGATCGACATCGAGAACATCGCCTGCCTCCACCCCGGCGTGGCCAGCGCCACCTGCATCGGCGTGCGCCACCCGAAATGGGACGAGCGCCCGCTGCTGCTGGTCACCCGCACGCCGGGCAGCACGCTGGGCAAGGACGAGCTGCTGGCCTTCCTCGACGGCAAGCTGGCGCGCTGGTGGAAGCCGGACGACGTGATCTTCCTGGAGAGCTTCCCGCTGGGCGCCACCGGCAAGGTGCTGAAGAACAAGCTGCGCGAGCAGTACGGCGCGCACTACGCCGGCGCCGCCGCGCCCCGAAGCTGAACCGATCCGGGCGGGAGAAACCGCGCCCAGCCTGTATAATCGCCAGCTGCAAACGCATGGTGGGAGAAGCGGCCGTTCCGTCGGGAGCGCACCGCTGCCGAAGGCGCAACGCCCGTAATCGCTCAGGCCCCATACCATCCTGCGCAACAGCACTCTGGAGAGAGCGGTTCGATCCGCCGCCGAAGGGGCACGAGGCGCGCCCGCGCGCTTCCAAACTCTCAGGCAAAAGGACAGAGGGGCGCCCCGCGTGCGGCTCGCACGTTGACTTCGGACGCCCCTGCCATGAGCCAGACCCCCTCCTCCCTGCGCGAGCTGGAACACCACGACGCCTTCATCGCGCGCCACATCGGCCCCAACGACGCCGAGATCGCGCACATGCTGCGCACCGTCGGCCACGATTCGCTGGAAGCGCTGACCGACGCCATCGTGCCCGCGTCGATCAAGTCCGCCGCGCCGCTGGCGCTGCCGCCGGCAATGACCGAAGTGGACGCGCTGGCGAAGATCCGCGCCGTCGCCGACAAGAACCAGGTGTTCAAGAGCTTCATCGGCCAGGGCTACTACGGCACCCACACGCCGAACGTCATCCTGCGCAACGTGCTGGAGAACCCGGCCTGGTACACCGCCTACACGCCGTACCAGGCGGAGATCTCGCAGGGCCGCATGGAGGCGCTGATCAACTTCCAGACCATGGTCGCCGACCTCACCGGCATGGAGATCGCGAACGCCTCCCTGCTGGACGAGGCCACCGCGGCGGCCGAGGCGATGACCCTGGCCAAGCGTTCGGCCAAGGCCAAGGGCAACGCCATCGTGGTGTTCGGCGATGCGCACCCGCAGACCATCGAGGTGATGCGCACGCGCGCCGAGCCGCTGGGGCTGACGATCCGCCAGGCCAATTCCGCCGAGGAATGGAATGCCGCGATCGCCGCGGACGACTACTTCGCCGCGCTGATCCAGTACCCGGCCAGCAGCGGCTGGCTGCTGGACTGGAGCGACGAGGTCGCCAAGATCCACGCCAAGGGCGCGATGGCGATCTTCGCCACCGACCTCTTGGCGCTGACCCTGCTCAAGACCCCGGGCGAGATGGGCGCCGACATCGTGGTCGGCAACTCGCAGCGCTTCGGCGTGCCGTTCGGCTTCGGCGGCCCGCACGCCGCCTTCATGGCCTGCCGCGACGCCTACAAGCGCTCGATGCCGGGCCGCCTGATCGGTGTCTCCGTCGACGCCGAAGGCAACAAGGCCTATCGCCTCACCCTGCAGACCCGCGAGCAGCACATCCGCCGCGAGAAGGCCACCAGCAACATCTGCACCGCGCAGGTGCTGCTCGCCGTGATGGCCTCGATGTACGCCGTCTATCACGGCCCGGAAGGCTTGACGCGCATCGCCTCGCGCGTGGCGCGGCTCACCGCGATCCTCAAGGCCGGCCTGCAGCAGCTCGGCTACACCCAGTTCCACCACGACAGCGCGTTCGACACGCTGAGCCTGAAGACCGGCGAGCGCACCGACGCCATCGCGGCGCGCGCGGTGGCGATGGGCGCCAACCTGCGCAAGGCCTGGGGCGAATACCTGTGCATCTCGCTGGACGAGACCACCACCCGCGCCGACATCGAACTGCTGTGGCGCATCTTCGGCGGCGACGACGCCAAGCTGCCCAGCATCGACGCGCTGGACGCCAGCGCGCCGTCGCTGATCCCGCCGGCGCTGCGGCGCACCTCCAGCTTCCTCACCCACCCGATCTTCAACACCCACCACAGCGAGCACGAGCTGCTGCGCTACCTGCGCTCGCTGGCCGACAAGGACCTGGCGATGGATCGCACGATGATCCCGCTGGGCTCGTGCACCATGAAGCTCAACGCCACCGCCGAGATGATACCGGTGACCTGGCCCGAGTTCGCCAACATCCACCCGCTGGCACCCGCCGCGCAGGCGCAGGGCTACAAGGAGCTGATCGACGGCCTGGAAGCGATGCTGGTGGAGATCACCGGCTACGACGCCGTGAGCCTGCAGCCGAACGCCGGCGCGCAGGGCGAGTACGCGGGCCTGCTGGCGATCCGCGCGTACCACCGCTCGCGCGGCGAAGGCCATCGCGACATCTGCCTGATCCCCGAATCCGCCCACGGCACCAACCCCGCCTCCGCGCACATGGGCGGCATGAAGGTGGTGGTCACCAAGTGCGACGCGAACGGCAACGTGGACGTGGAAGACATCCGCGCGCAGGCCGCGAAGCACTCGGCCAACCTCGCCGCGATCATGCTCACCTACCCGTCCACCCACGGCGTGTTCGAGGAGGACGTGGTCGAGATCTGCAAGATCGTCCACCAGCACGGCGGCCAGGTGTACACCGACGGCGCGAACATGAACGCGCTGGTGGGCGTGGCCAAGCCCGGCAAGTGGGGCTCGGACGTTTCCCACCTCAACCTGCACAAGACCTTCTGCATCCCGCACGGCGGCGGCGGCCCGGGCGTGGGCCCGTGCGCGGTGAAGTCGCACTTGGCTCCCTTCCTGCCCAAGGCGTTTGCCGCGGATGGCGTGCACACCGCCGGCACCGGCCAGGGCGCGATGGTGAGCGCGGCGAGCTTCGGCAGCGCCTCGATCCTGCCGATCAGCTGGATGTACATCACGCTGATGGGCCAGCAGGGCCTGCGCAAGGCCACCCAGGTGGCGCTGCTCAACGCGAACTACATCGCCAAGCGTCTCGCGCCGCACTACCCCACGCTGTACACCGGCCGCAACGGCCTGGTGGCGCACGAGTGCATCCTCGACCTGCGCCCGCTCAAGGACGCCACCGGCATCAGCGCCGAGGACGTGGCCAAGCGCCTGGTCGACTTCGGCTTCCACGCGCCCACGCTCTCCTTCCCGGTGGCGGGCACGCTGATGGTGGAACCCACCGAGAGCGAATCGCAGTACGAGCTGGACCGCTTCATCGACGCGATGATCCAGATCCGCGACGAGATCCGCGCGGTGGAAGACGGCCGCCTCGACCGCGACGACAACCCGCTCAAGCACGCCCCGCACACCGCCAACGCGGTGAGCGCCAGCGAATGGACCCACGCCTACCCGCGCGAACTGGCCGCGTTCCCGCTGCCCTCGCTGCGCCAGCAGAAATACTGGCCGCCGGTGGCGCGCGTGGACAACGTCTACGGCGACAAGAACATCATGTGCGCCTGCATCCCGGTGGATGCGTACAAGGAAGAAGCCGAGGCGTAAGCGCGCGGTACACAGCGACAGCATGTAGGAGCACCCTGTGCGCGAAAGGAGCCTCGCAAAGAGCCTTTCGCGCACAGGGTGCGCTCCTACATCGTTCGGCCCCGCCATGCGCGGGGCCTTTTCGTATGAGGAGTGCGGCCATGGATGGCCGCCCGTTTGATTCTCGCGATCGGGGACGATCGCAAGAGCCAACCAGGTTTGCACATACTTGCGGGCCACACGCCGCCATGCGTGCCAGAATGCAACTCTCTACCGCGCCTGACGCCCATCCATTCCCCGGGATCGAGAGGTCATCGCCTTGAACGCTTCCACGCTTGCCGAACCCGGCCGCCGCACCGACGCCGCCACCACACCGCTGCCGCGCAGCCCGAACCTGCACGAGACTGCCCCCGCGCGCATGCGCCAAACGCTGCGCGACTACTTCACCAGCACCTTCGACCGCTACGAATCGCTGTTCGAGACGCTCGCGGTCGACGCGGCCTGGTACGAGCCGCCGATCACGCTGCGCCATCCGCTGATCTTCTACTACGGCCACACCGCCACGTTCTTCGTCAACAAGCTGCTGTTGGCGCGGATGATCGAGGAGCGCATCGACCCGCACCTGGAATCCGTGTTCGCGGTGGGCGTGGACGAGATGAGCTGGGACGATCTCGACGACACGCACTACGACTGGCCGTCCATCGCCGAGGTGCGCGCCTACCGTGCCAAGGTGCGCGCGCTGGTGCTGGGCCTGATCGACGCGGCGCCGCTCACGCTGCCGATCGGCTGGGACAACCCGTGGTGGGCCATCGTGATGGGCATCGAGCACGAGCGCATCCATCTGGAAACCTCCTCGGTGCTGATCCGCCAGCACAAGCTGGCCTACGTGAAGCCGCACCCCGCCTGGCGCCCCTGCACGGAAACGGGCGCGGCACCGGAAAACACGCTGGTGAAGGTGCCGGCCGGCAAGGTCGCGCTGGGCCGCGACACCGGCAGCGCGCTGTACGGCTGGGACAACGAATACGGCCGCCACGAAGCCGAAGTGCCGGCGTTCGAGGCCGCGCGCCATCTCGTGAGCAACCGCGAATTCCTCGCCTTCGTCGAGGCTGGCGGCTACGCCCAGCCCGACTGCTGGGACGAAGAAGGCAACGCCTGGCGCGAGTTCGCGCAGGCCACGCACCCCACGTTCTGGCGCCGCTCGGCGGACGGCTGGAAGCTGCGCCTGCTGACCGAGGAAGTGCCGATGCCGTGGGACTGGCCGGTGGAGACGAACTACCACGAGGCCAAGGCGTTCTGCCGCTGGAAGTCGGCGCGCAGCGGCCAGCCGGTGCGCCTGCCCACCGAGGACGAGTGGTATCGCCTGTACGCCGAAAGCCGGCGCGGTACGCCGGACGGTGCCACGCCGGACGCCAATCTCAACCTCGCGCACTGGGCCTCGTCCTGCCCGGTGCACCGTTTCGCGCAAGGCGAATTCTTCGACGTCGCCGGCAACGCTTGGCAGTGGACGGAAACCCCGATCTACCCGTTCGAGGGTTTCGCCGTGCACCCGATCTACGACGACTTCACCACGCCCTGCTTCGACGGCCGCCACAACCTGATGAAGGGCGGCTCGTGGATCGCCACCGGCAACGAGGCCGAGCCCGGCTCGCGCTACGCGTTCCGCCGCCACTTCTTCCAGCACGCCGGTTTCCGCTACGTGGTATCCAAGCACCTGAAGCCCGCGCCCGCCTCGCACTACGAGACCGACAAGCTGCTCAGCGAATACGCCGAGTTCCACTACGGCGACAGCTACTTCGGCGTGCCGAACTTTCCGTGCGCGCTGGTGGAGCTGGCGATCGGTGCGCTCGGCGACGCGCCGAAGCGCACGGCGCTCGACCTCGGCTGCGCCTCCGGCCGCGCCACCTTCGAACTGGCGCGCCACTTCGGCCACGTCACCGGCGTGGACTTCTCCGCGCGCTTCATCGGCCAGGGCGTGGCGCTCGCGCGCGGCGACAGCCTGCGCTACCTGCTGCAGGACGAGGGCGAGCTGGTCGAATACAAGTCGCGCAGCCTCGCCGAGCTGGGCCTCGCGGACACCGCCGCGAAGGTGGAGTTCTGGCAGGGCGATGCCTGCAACCTCAAGCCGCAGTTCACCGGCTACGACTTCATCCTCGCCGCGAACCTGATCGACCGCCTGTACAACCCCGCGCAGTTCCTCGAATCCATCCACGAACGGCTCAACCCCGGCGGCCTGCTGATGATCGCCTCGCCCTACACCTGGCTGGTGGAACACACGCCGCGTGCGGACTGGCTGGGCGGCTTCAAGAAGGACGGCGAGAGCTACACCACGCTCGACGGCCTCGACGCCGTGCTCGGCGCGCACTTCGAGCGGCTGGGCGCACCGCAGTC
Source organism: Rhodanobacter denitrificans (assembly GCA_017848855.1). Lineage (GTDB taxonomy): Bacteria > Pseudomonadota > Gammaproteobacteria > Xanthomonadales > Rhodanobacteraceae > Rhodanobacter_A > Rhodanobacter_A denitrificans_B. The sequence continues at coordinate 63,486 of JAFIHF010000036.1, forward strand.
GGTACCGTTCGTGATACGCGAGACGCGGCGCAAGTTCCAGCACACCTTGTCCGAGGTGACGCTGTGGCGGCGGCGGGCGTGAAGCGGCTGGCCGCTCTTCTCCCCTCCCCCACCGGGGGAGGGGTCGGGGGAGAGGGTTCGGACTTGCCTCTGCGCTTCGCCCCGCCCGAACCCTCTCCCGGCTGGATTCGCGCCGTCCATGGCGCTCACCCCTGTCGGGGCCGGCTTCGCCGTTCCGCAGGCGCTCCCGCGCCTGCAGGTTGCCACCCTCTCCCGGAGGGAGAGGGACTCACTGGCCAGCGTCTGCGCACATCGGTGTCTCGCCGCGTAGCTGCCCGACGTGAATCACGAGGCGGCCGATGAGCTTCGACTTCGACCACCCCATCGATCGCCGCAACACCCACGCGACGAAACTCGACGGCCGCCTGCAGAAGTTCGGCACTACCGACGTCGCGCCGCTGTGGATCGCCGACATGGATTTCGCCGCGCCGCCGTGCGTGGTCGAAGCGCTGCAGGCACGCGCGCGGCATCCGCTCTACGGCTACACGCAATACCCGGCCAGCCTGTCCGATGCGCTGGCCGGCTGGTGCGCGCGACGCCATCGCTGGCGCATCGAGTGCGAATGGATCGTGCCGTGCACGGGCGTGCTGGCCTCGCTCTCCGCCGCGCTGCAGGCGGTGACGGCGCCGGGCGACGCGGTGATCGTGCAGCCGCCGGTCTACAACGGCTTCTTCCACGCCACGAGCGCGAGCGGCCGCAAGCTGGTGTTCAACCCGCTGCGCGAAAATGGTGGCCGCTACGCGATGGATTTCGCGCAGCTGGAACAGTGCGCGAAGGACGGCGCCCGCACGCTGCTGCTGTGCAACCCGCACAACCCGGTAGGCCGCGTCTGGAACGAGGCCGAGCTGACCGAACTGCTGCAGCTCGCGCGCCGCCACGGCCTCGCCATCATCAGCGACGAAGTGCACGGCGACCTCGCCCTGCCCGGCGCCCGCCACATCCCGCTCGCCACGCTCGCCCGCGCGGACGACCGCATCGTCTCGGTGCTCTCGCCGAGCAAGAGCTTCAACCTGCAAGGCCTGGCGCTGTCCGTGCTGGTGGCGCCGCGACCGGATCTGCGCACCGCGCTGGCGCGCAAGGTCGACGACCTGCACCTCGGCGGCGCCGAGCCGTTCGCGATCGCCGCGGTGGAAGCGGCGTGGTCGCACGGCGACGACTGGCTGGACGCCCTGCTCGCCTACCTCGCCGGCACCCGCGATCTCGTCGCTGAACGCCTGCGCACGCATCTGCCCGCACTGCGCCTGCAACCGCCCGAGGCCAGCTACCTGCTGTGGCTGGACTGCCGCGCACTGGGCCTGGACGACGCCGCGCTGCGCGACTTCTTCGTGCGACGCTGCAAGCTCGGCCTCAACCCCGGCACCGACTACGGCCCCGGCGGCAGCGGCTTCATGCGCATGAACATCGGCACGCCCAGGCGCAACGTCGAGGCGGCGCTGGAAGCCATGCTCCAACACCTCCCGCCATAGATTGCCGCAGCGCCCGGCCGTGGTTCACGATGCCGCCGCCCTTGGCCAGCTTGCAAAATAACCCTCAAAGGGTAATATCCGGTCATGGAGAAAAGCTCGCCGCACTACGCGCTTGCCGCGATGCAGGAAGCCGTGGCGGCGGCGGGCATCAATGCATTCACATTGACGGCATTGCGTGGCGGCGCGGCGCTCGGGCTCACGACAGCGGAAATGCTGGCCGTGATAGCCAGGCTTGGTCGCCGCGACTTTTACAAGTCGATGACCACCTACCACGACCATCGCGTATGGCAAGACGTGTATCACGCCACCTGCCCGAACGGATGCACCGCCTACATCAAGCTGACGCTGGTGGCCGAGCGCGTCGTGATCCAGTTCAAGGAGAAATGACATGAAAATCTGTGGTGAGTGCGGCAGTCGCCACCTCGTGGCCTTCGCCCACGAAACCTTGCTGGCCGGAGCCACCCGCGTGCCCGGCTTGTCCGGGGTGCGCTGCGCGGAATGCGGCGAGACCTACCTGGATGCCGCCAGCCAGGCACGCTACGCCGCCGCGCTCGATGCCGCCGTGCTGGCCCAGCGGCAAGAGGAACAGGCCATGCTGGTGCGCGTGCGCCGCAAGCTGAAGCTGAGCCAGCGCGAAGCCGCACGACTGACGGGCGGCGGCCACAACGCATTCAGCCGCTACGAACGCGGCGAGGTCCGGCCCCTGCCCGCGGTGGTGAACCTGTTCCGGTTGCTGGACAAGCATCCGGAGATGCTGGGCGAACTGGTGCCGCACGCGTAACGTGGGGTAAGGAATTCCTGCCATCGCGCCGAGCGAGGAATTGGCCCCAGCCCTGTTCCCTTGGGGGCATTGATGCCACGCTGAACTGATGCCGTTCACCAACGCCAACGATGGCTTTGGCCCACAGCAATCGTTCGGAAGTGCACTCTGACCCGGGTTTCAGGAGAGGAAGGATATGGCGCTCAAACGCATGGACAACGTCCTTGTCGTTGTCGACGACCTTGAAGCCACCAAGGCGTTCTTCATCGAACTTGGCCTCACGCTGGAGGGCGAATCGACAGTCGAAGGGCCTTTGGTCGGCCAACTGATCGGGCTCGAGGATGTCCGCGCCACGCTCGCGATGATGCGGACTCCCGAGGGACAGGGAATCGAGCTGGACAAGTTCCACACGCCCGATGCGATCAGGTTCGGCCCCGTGAACGCACCAGTGAACACGCTGGGCCTCCGTCGCATCATGTTCGCCGTCGATGACATCGACGCGGTCGTCGCGCACATGTGCGCGCACGGGGCCGAGCTGATTGGCGACATGCGCTACGGGGACACATACCGCCTGGCCTACATCCGGGGCCCCGAGGGCATCATTGTCGGGCTCGCCGAGCAGCTCGACAGCGGCATGCCCGGCGCATGATCCTCCATCGGGCAGACAGCCTCCGGCCAGCAAGACGGCAGGCACTTCAAGGCGGGTGAGCAGCGACCACCGAAAGCCCGGCCAGGCAGCACCGAAGTCCCCAGTACGGCAACCCAAAAACAAGGCCCCGCATGCGGGGCCTTGTCGTGTCGCTGGCCGATAGACTCAGCCGCCGTGCTTCGCCAGCCAAGCATCCACCGCCGGCAGGCGATCCTTGCGGATCATCAGGCGGTACTCGATGTTGGCGATCGCGGCTTGCGCCGGGCGGCGCGCGGAGGGATCGATGGTGGCCTCGTAGGCCTTGATCTTCGCGATCATCGTCGGGTCGAACGAGCTGCCGCCCAGCGACGGGTAGTAGCGGCTGCTGGAGGTGGAATCGACCAGCTTGTCCACCTGCGCGCGGTGCGCCATGGCGAAGTCGTAGGCCATTTCCGGATGCCGCCAGGACACGCCGCGGATCATGCCGGCGCTGTTGGTGGCTCCCGGTTCGGCGGTGAGCGCGAGGTCGAGCGCGCGCTGCGCCAGCGCCTTGTCCTCGGCGGCGGCGAGCAGGCGGTACAGGCGATCCTTGATCATCGGCGACTGCTCGGCCTTGGCCTGCGCGTGCAGCTTGTCCCAGGTGGCCGCGTCGGCGTATTCGGCCACGATGCCGAGGATGATCTTGCGCAGCGCCGCCGGCACCGCCTTCGGGTCGGTGGCCTGCGCGTCGTAGCGGCGGCGCACTTCCTTCAGCATGTCCTGGTCGCCCAGCTCGGCCAGCGTGCCGATCAGCTGCGTGCGCAGCAGCGTGGTGGAGGTGCTCTCGTCCGGCTTCGCGTCCCAGCCCACGCGCGCGAACACGGGCCTCAGCTGCGCCACGGCGTACTTGCGGAAGCGCGACTGCCGCGCCTGGTCGCCGCGGTAGTAGTCGTCCAGCGCGGCGAGGCTGCCGGCCACTTCCGCCCAGATTTCCGGCGCGGCGTCGGCCGGCGTGGCCTTGGCCATGTCGAGGAAGTCCGACACCGGCTGCAGGCCAACCATGCCTTCGGACCAGGCGTCGCTCATCAGGCCGAGCTGGTCGATGGGCGCGAGCCTGGTGAAGTCCTGCTTCAGCGCGGCGAGCTGCGCCGGCGCGTAGAGCGTGCGGTAGTAGCCGCTCTGCCCCGCGTTCACCAGCACCGGGCCGCAGCCCTGCAGCTTCAGCGTGGCGGTGCCGTCGACCAGGGTGCTGGCAGCGGGATGGCCCACGACCGCGGCGCTCACCGGCACATGCCAGCGCAAGGGTTTCTTGTTGGGGCGATCCTTGGTGAACTCGCCCTGGGTGAGCTTCACCGTGGTGGCGCCGTTGCTGCACACGGCGGCGCCCACCTCGATCAGCGGCACGCCCGGCTGCAGGGTGAAGTCGTGCGCCACCCGGGTGATCGGCTTGCCGCCGGCCACGCCGTCCATCGCGTGCCAGAGATCGTCGGACACCGCATTGCCGTAGGCGTGCGCCTGCAGGTAGTTGTGCACGCCCTGGCGCCAGGCCTCGGGGCCCATGTACGCCTCCAGCATGCGGATCACCGCCTCGCCCTTGGAGTAGGTGATGGTGTCGAAGGCCTGGCTGGCCTGCTCCACCGTGGCGATCTTCTGCACGACGGGGTGGGTGGACGCGGCGGCATCCACCGACATCGCGCCCTCGCGCACGCGCACGGCGCCCAGCGCGGTGTTCCATTCCGGATGCTGCTTCTCGGTCTCGCGCGCCTCCATCCACGAGGCGAAGCCTTCGTTCAACCACAGGTTGTCCCACCAGCGCATGGTCACCAGGTCGCCGAACCACTGGTGCGCCATCTCGTGTGCCGCGGTGGAAAACACGTTCTGCTTGTCGCCCTGGGTGGAGTACGCCGGGTCGAGCAGCATCGCGTACTCGAAGGTGAAGATCGCGCCCCAGTTCTCCATCGCCGAGAAGAACTGGCTGCTGCCCGGCGCCGCGATGTTGTCCAGCTTCGGCAGCGGGTACTTGATGCCGAAATACCGGTTGTAGTCGTGCAGGATGGCCTTGGCCGAATCCAGCGCGAACTGCGCCTGCGCCTCCTTGCCCTTCTGCATCACCACGCCGATCTCGGTGCCGTCCGAGGTGGTGGTGGCGCGGTCGAAATCGCCGAGGCCGAAGAACAGCAGGTAGGTGGACATCTTCGGCGTGGTCTGGAACGTGACCTTCTCCAGCCCGTTGCCGAGCGCGCTCTTCGCCGCCACCGGCATATTGCTCACCGCCATCTGGTCGGCAGGCACGGTGACGGTGAGGTCGAACGTGGCCTTGTAGTTCGGTTCGTCCCACGAGGGGATGAAGCGGCGCGCGTCGGAGTTCTCGAACTGGGTGAACAGCGCGCGCTTGTTGCCCGACGCGGTGGGGTAGTCGATCGCGAACAGGCCGTTGGCCTGGGTGCCGATGGTGCCGGTGTAGTCCATCGCGAGCTGGTAGCTGCCCGGCGCAATGGTCTTGTCGAAGCTGAAGGTGGCGGTCTGTGCCTTCGCGTCCACCGCGACCTTGGCGGCGACGGCCGCGCCCTTGCCCGATGCCGGCAGCAGCTTCACCGACGAGAACGTCATGCCTTCCGCATTCAGCGTGATGCTGCTGGTGGGCCGCTCCACGCGCACGTCCACCGTCACCTGGCCGTCGAAGCTCAGTTTGTCCGCATGCGGCTCGATCGCCACCGCGTAATGCACCGGCTGCACGCCGCGCGGCAGCTGGGTGGGGGCGAGCGACGGCTCGGCCGCCGCCGGCTGCGCCGGCAACGCCAGCGTGGCGCCGGCGGACATGGCGAGCGCCAGCGCGATCGCGGAAACCAGGGACTTGCGCATGAAAACCTCTCTTGGGCGGACATGGCGCGGGTGACGCCGGAGGCATCGCGTCGCGCACGAAACGGCAACAATCGCGCATCGTCGCGCCAACCGCCGCCGGCAGGTAGCGCCGGAAGTCATGGAGCAAGGCACGAATGCTTGTCGGCCCGCGCCGCGCCGGCGCGCGCCCGGCGATCAGCGCCCGTCGGTATCCGCCCGCCGCGGCAGGCGCCAGCCCGGCCGCACGAAATGGCAGGTATAGCCGCCGGGATAATGCTGCAGGTAGTCCTGATGCTCGGGCTCGGCTTCCCAGAAGTCGCCCAGCGGCTGCACCTCGGTGACTACTTTGCCCGGCCACAGGCCCGAGGCGTCCACGTCGGCAATGGTGTCTTCGGCGATGCGCTGCTGCGCCTCGCTGGCATACAGGATCATCGAGCGGTAGGAGCTGCCGCGGTCGTTGCCTTGCCGGTTCGGCGTGCTCGGGTCGTGGATCTGGAAGAAGAACTCCAGCAGTTCGCGGTAGCCGATGCGCGCGGAGTCGAACACGATCTCCACCGCCTCGGCATGCGTGCCGTGCCGGCGATAGGTGGCGTTGGGCACGTCGCCGCCGGCGTAACCCACGCGCGTGGACAGCACGCCCGGCTGCTTGCGCAACAGCTCCTGCATGCCCCAGAAGCAGCCGCCGGCAAGCACGGCGCGTTCGCTGGCCATCATTCGCCCTCCACCTGGTCGAGATACGCGCCATAGCCTTCCGCCTCCATGTCGGCGCGCGGTACGAAGCGCAGCGCGGCGGAGTTGATGCAGTAGCGCAGGCCGCCGCGCTCGGCGGGGCCGTCCGGAAAGACGTGTCCCAGATGGCTGTCGCCCTGCGCCGAGCGCACTTCGGTGCGGATCATGCCGTGCGTGGCGTCGCGCAACTCGCGCACGCTCGCCGGCTGCAGCGGCCTGGTGAAGCTGGGCCAGCCGCAGTGCGAATCGAACTTGTCGGCGGAGGCGAACAGCGGTTCGCCCGACACCACGTCCACGTAGATGCCCGCGGCCTTGTGGTGCAGGTATTCGCCGGTGCCGGGGTACTCGGTGGCGTTCTCCTGCGTGACGCGGTACTGCTCCGGCGTCAGGCGCGCAAGCGCTTCGGGGGTCTTGCGGTACACGGACATGATGGGTCTCCGTGGTGGTCGACTCGAACGAGATGGGGGTGCGCGCCTCCGATCCAAGAACCATGCTTCAGCAAGAGCCGAGGCACCCGGGGCCTTCAGCGCCAACCCGCCGCCCTTGCCGCGCGCTCCTGCTGCGCATCGAAGATGTTTCCGCGCAGGCGCGCGTCGATCGCTGCCTGCACCGCGGGCGGCAGTTCGCTCGCGGCCTGGCGCAGTTCGCCGCCGGCGGACTGCTCCGCCGCACCGAACACCGGCAGCTCCCAGCCCGCCGCCGTGTGGCAGGCCAGCCCGGCGCGCGCCGGCGGCGTGCGGACGGTGAAGCTGCGGCAGATCTGTCCGTCCTTGCTGCGGAAGCTGAGGCCGATCGCCACCGGTGACTGCGTATCCGGCGCGCTCGCCAGTTCCCGGTCGAGCGCGTGCGCCAGCGCGCCCGCGGCGAACTGCTGGCCGCCTTGCGTGCGCATCAGAACGTTGCCGGACTGCCACCACCACAGCCCCGCGGCCAGCAGGGCCAGCGAGGCCGCGAGCGCGGCGCCCGGCAGCCAGCGGCGACGCAGCACATGGCGATGACGGGAGGCCTCCGTACCGCGTGCGCGGAACGGCAGCACCGTGCCTTCCGGTGCGGACGGCGGCTGCAACAGGGCGGACAGGCGTGCGGGCACCGGTTCGTCCAGCACCGGATCGAACGCGGCCCGCAGTTGCGCATTCAGGGCCTGCAACTGCCGCACGCGACGCGCCAGCGCCTCGTCCTGCGCCAGCGCCGCCTCGACGCGCGCGGCCTCCGCGGCGTCGAGCGCACCGTCCACGTATGCCTGCAAGCTGTCGTCGTCGATCGGGTTCATGCGTCGTTCCCAAGATGGGCCTGCAAGGCGGCGCGGGCGCGGGCCAGGCGGCTGGTGACGGTGCCCACCGGCACCTCCAGCAAGGCGGCGGCCGCGTCGTAGGACAGGCCTTCGACCAGCACCAGCGCCACCACTTCGCGATGGTCGGGCGGAAGCATCGCCAGCGCCTGCGCCAGCTCCAGCTGCTGCGCGTGCCGCGCGTCGCTGCCGTCGGCCACCGCCGCGCCGCTTTCCTCCGGCGCGAACAGGTGCTGCGCCCGGCCGCGCGTGCGCATCTCGTCGCGCCAGGCGTTGCGCGCGATCGCGAACACCCACTTGTCCAGCGGGGCGTCCGGCCGCCACTGCGCGGCACGGGCGAGCGCGCGCTCCAGCACCACCTGCACCAGGTCGTCGGCATCGGCGGCCTGCCCGGCCAGCGCCCGCGCGAGGCGGCGCAGGCGCGGCAGCAACGGGATCAGACCTTCGCGCACGGCATCGCTCGAATGCACGCATCACCTTCCACTACGTCTGGCGGGGCGGATTCCTTCCCTCGCGCGCAGCGGCGCGGTTCGGGGGTGTAAAGCGCCGCAATGCTAGCATCCGGCCCCATCGTTCCCGAGGTGCCTGGCCATGCCTCCGTGCCGTGTTTCCGCGCTCGTCGTGCCGGTCCTGCTTGCGCTGCTGTCGCTGGGTCGCGCCGCGCCGGTGCAGGCCCAGGTGCTCGGCCCCTTGCAGCGCCTGCCCAACGGCCTGCCGCTGCCCGCCACGCCCTTGCCCGTCGCGCTGCCCGCGACGAAGCTGCGCAGCGTCGACGACCTGCTGGCGCAGACGCAGACCCTCAGCCGCAAACTGCAGATCCGCAACCTGCTGCGCAGCGAGCCGCGCCGCGTCGACGTCGATCCGCAGGGCGCACCGATCCTGCGCGGCGAATTCCTCGTCGTCGGCCTCGCGGGGGCGCCGCTCGACGCGGTGCGCGCGCAGGGCTTCGAAGTGGTGCCCGCGAGCGCGGCGGACACGGCGCTGGGGCTGGACCTCGCGGTCCTGCGCGACACCCGTGGCCGCAGCACGGCGGCGGCGATGCGCGCGTTGCAGCAGGCGGCGCCCACGGCGAACTTCGCCTACCAGCATCTCTACCTGCCGGCGGGCAGCGGCGATGTCGGCACGGCATCCACGACGGCCGCGCCGCCATCCGCGGCAATGGCGCGGCGCATCGGGCTGGTCGACGGCGGCGTCGACCCGAGCGATCCCGCGCTGGCGCAGGCGCATATCGAACGCCACGGCTGCGCGAAGCCCAGCCCGTCGCGCCACGGCACGGCGGTCGCCGCGCGCCTCGTCGCCGGCGACCCGAACCGCTTGTACGCCGCCGACCTGTGGTGCGGCGATGCGGTCGGCGGCACCACCTCCGGCCTCGTCGACGCGCTCGCGTGGATGGCCGGCGAAGGCGTGCCGGTGATCAACATCAGCCTGGTCGGGCCGGACAACCCGGTGCTCGCGCGCGCGGTGCAGGCGATGATCGCGCGCGGCCACGTGCTGGTCGCCGCGGTCGGCAACGACGGGCCCGCGGCGCCGCCGCTGTTCCCCGCGGCCTACCCCGGCGTGATCGGCGTCAGCGGTGTCGACGCGCACGAACGCGTGCTGCCCGAGGCGGCCAGCGGCGCGCAGGTGGCGTTCTGCGCGTCCGGCGTGGTCGGCCACGGCCGCGACATGCTGCGCGGCACCTCGTTCGCGGCACCGATCGTGGCGCACCTCGCCGATCGCCTGCTGGATGCGCCCCGCCCCGGCGCCACGGCGCAGGTGCTGCATTCGCTGATCGGCGAGGCGCAGGCACTCGGCCCGCGCTGCGGCCACGGCCTGCTGTCGCCGGGAAACTGAACACTTGCCAACCGCGTCCGGGCGTCGCGGAAGGATCGTCCGGGCCCGCACGTAATGGACCCTGCAAGCCGCGGATTCGCCGCCGGCAGGAGGTCCTCCCATGCGCCACACGACACTCAACCTCGCCCTGTTCGCCGGCAGCCTGGCCCTGGCCGCAATCACGCCGACACACGCCCAGGTCTTGGGCGGCGGCGGCCTCGCCGGCCGGCTGGGCGGCCAGGTTCCCGCCATGGCCGGGCAGCTGGGCGGCCAGATCGGCGGCTCCGCGCACGGCATGGGCGCCATCGGCCTGCCCAATATCGATACCCGCGCCGCCGAACGCCAGGCCGAACGCCTGCGCCAGCGTGCCGCTTCGACGGCGCAAGCCGCGACGCATGCAGTCGCCCCGTCGAATAGCCAGGCGAGCGCGAGCGGCGTCGCCGGCCTCGCCGGCGCCGTCGCTGCGAACGCCGGCAATGGCAACCAGGCCACCGCGAACGGCGCGGCCGACCTGAGCTCCGCCGCGAGCGGCGCCATCGACGACTCCGGCGCGCGCGATGCCGTGACCGGCACCGCAGGCCAGGCCGTGGGCCGGGCGCGTTCCGCGGCCTCGTCGGCCGCAAGCGGAGCCCGCGGCGCGTTGAACGGTGCGCGCAATGCGGCCGGGCAAGCGATCGGCAACGGCGCCTCCGCGGCCCAGGGCGCCGGTGCGCTGGCGACGAATGGCGCCGGCAATGCTTCCTCGCAGGCAGGTTCGGCCGGCTCGGACGCAGCGGAGCAGTCGTCGGGCCAAGCCTCGGGCAACGAGTCCACGCCGTCGTCGCAGCCGTCCAAGCCCGCGAGCAGCGCCGACCATCGTTCGGCCCAGGCATCGGGCGCGACCGCCGGTAGCGGCAGCACGCAGGCGGGTACTGGTTCGACCTCGGGCACGCAGGGCTCGGCGGCCGCCAGCGGTCAGGCCAACGCGCAAGGCTCGGCCAGTGGCGACGGCCTCTCCGCCTCGGTGCAGGCCGGCGGCAGCGCCAACGCGGACGCCCAGCACTGAACCACCGCTGCGGCAAGGCACGGAGCCCCGACCAACGGGGCTCCGTCGTTTTCATCCAGCCAGTCGCGCATCAACAGAAAGCCCCGCATGGCGGGGCTTTCGTGTGTGCAGCGAACAGCGAGCCAGCTCAGGCGAACGGATCGTCCAGCACGATGGTGTCGTCGCGGTCGGCGCCGGTGGCGACGATGGCGAGCTTGCAACCGGAGAGTTCCTCCACCGCGCGCAGGTAGGCGCGGGCGGCGGCGGGCAGCTTGTTCCAGTCGCGGATGCCGGCGGTGGATTCCTGCCAGCCGGGGAACTCCAGGTACACCGGCTTGCACTCGTCCCAGCCATCGGCGTCCAGCGGCGCCAGCTCGCGGCGCTTGCCGCGGTATTCGTAGGCGATGCAGACCTTGATCGTCTCCAGGCCGTCGAGCACGTCGAGCTTGGTGATCGCGAGGCCATTGATGCCGTTGATCTGCACCGCACGCTTGAGCGCCACGAGGTCGATCCAGCCGCAGCGGCGCGGGCGGCCGGTGCTGGCGCCGAACTCGTTGCCGACCTTGCGCAGGCGCTCGCCCATTTCGTCGTGCAGCTCGGTGGGGAACGGGCCGCCGCCCACGCGCGTGGCGTAGGCCTTGCAGATGCCCAGCACGTAGTCGATGTCGTGCGCGCCCACGCCGGTGCCGGCCAGCGCGCCGCCGACCGTGGTGTTGCTGGAGGTGACGTAGGGGTAGGTGCCGTGGTCGATGTCGAGCAGCGCGCCCTGCGCGCCTTCGTACAGGATGTTGCCGCCGTCCTTGCGCACGTCGTGCAGGATGGTGGCGACGTCGTCCACCAGCGGCTTGATGTACTCGCCCCAGGCCAGCGCGTCCTTCAGCACGGTGTCGTAGTCCACCGGCGCGGCCTTCAGCCACTGGGTGAGGATGAAGTTGTGGTAGTCCACCGCGTTCTTCAGCAGCGCGGGCAGCTCGTGCGGGTACATCAGGTCGGCGACGCGGATCGAGCGGCGCGCCACCTTGTCCTCGTAGGCCGGGCCGATGCCGCGGCCGGTGGTGCCGATCGCGCTCTTGCCGGCGGCGGCCTCGCGCGCTTTGTCCACCGCGATGTGGTACGGCATGATCAGCGGCGTCGCCGGGCTGATCTTCACGCGCGAGCGCACGTCCACGCCCTGCGCTTCCAGCTCGGCGACCTCGTGGATCAGCGCCTCGGGCGACAGCACCACGCCGTTGCCGATCAGGCACAGCGCATCGTCGCGCAGGATGCCCGAGGGGATCAGGTGCAGCACGGTCTTCTTGCCCTTGATGACCAGGGTGTGGCCGGCGTTGTGGCCGCCCTGGAAGCGCGCCACCGCGCTGACCCGCTCGGTCAGCAGGTCGACGATCTTGCCCTTGCCTTCGTCGCCCCACTGCGCGCCGAGGATGACTACTGACTTGCCCATGATGCTCTCGCTCAAGTTGAAATGATTCGTTGTGGGCCGACGTCGGCGACTAGCTTCGCGATCCATCGCTCAGCAAGTCGCCCGGCCTGCGGCATCCTGCCTCCGGCGCTCGCCGGGACGGAATGCCATTCAAGGCATTCCGTCAGTTTCCGGCTCGCCCCCACTGCGCGCCGAGGATGACTACTGACTTGCCCATGATGTTCTCGCTGGAAATTGCAAAATGAAATGAGGTATCGGCCGCCACGACGGCGTTAATGCTTGGCCGGCTCCGGGTTGCCGAAGTAGCGCAGGAATTCCGAGTCGGGCTTCAGGATCAGCACGCCGTTGCCGTCCTCGAACGACTTCCGGTAGGCGGCGAGGCTGCGGTAGAACGCGAAGAACTCGGGATCCTGGCTGTAGGCCTGGGCGTAGATCGCCGCGGCCTGGGCGTCGCCTTCGCCGCGCACCTTGGCGGCGTCGCGCTCGGCGTCGGCGCGCAGCACCTGGCCCTGGCGGTCGGCGTCGGCCTTGATCTTCTCCGCCGCTTCCTGGCCGGTGTAGCGCAGTTCGTTGGCGAGCTGCAGGCGCTCGGCGCGCATGCGCTTGTACACCGATTCGCTGACCTCGTCGGGCAGGTCGATGCGCTTGATGCGCACGTCGACCACGGCGATGCCGAGGTTCCTGCGCGCCGAGGCGTCGGTCTGCTGGCGCACGCGCTCGGTGATGTCCTTGCGGCCGCCGGAGATCAGGTCCTGCAGCGTGCGCGCGTTGAACTCGAAGCGCAGCGCGTCCTTGATGATCGGCGTGAGCCGCTGCTCGGCCTGCAGCTGGTCGCCGCCGGTGGCGCGGTAGTAGGCCGCGTTGTCGGCGATGCGCCACTTCACGTAGAAGTCGACGTTGACGCTCTTCTTCTCGGAGGTGAAGTAGCGCTCCGGCTGGGCGTCCAGCGACAGGATGCGCTTGTCGAAGTGCAGCACCTGCTGCAGCACCGGCAGCTTGAAGTGCAGGCCGGGCGGGTAGTCGGCGCGCACGATGCGGCCGAACTGCAGCAGCAGCGCGCTCTGCCCTTCGCTCACCACGAACATGCTGTTCAGGCCGAGCAGGATCAGCAGCAGCGCCGCGACGATCGCGAGGATGCGCTTCATGGCTGCGCCTCCTTGCCTGCCGCCGGCGTGGTGGCGGTGGTGGCCGTGGGTGCCGAGGCCGGTGCGGCCGCAGCCGCCTTGCCGCTGGCGTCGGCCGCGCCGCGCGCCGCGTCGCCGGCCGGCAGGTTGATGATGTTGCGGCCGCCGGAGCCGTCGATCACCTTCGGGTTGTCGGCCATCACCTGTTCCATCGTTTCCAGCCACAGCCGCTTGCGGGTCACCGCGGGCGCGGCCTTGTATTCCTTCAGCAGCAGCTCGAAGCGCGCGGCGTCGCCCTGCGCGTGCGCGATGCGCGCGGCCTTGTCGCCCTGCGCCTCGGCGGCGATGCGCGCCGCGTCGCCGCGCGCCACCGGCACCACCTTGTTGGCGTAGGCCAGCGCGGCGTTCTCGATGCTCTGCTTGTCCTCGCGCGCGTTGTTGACGTCGTCGAAGGCGTCCTTCACCTCGGTGGGCGGCGCCACGTTCTGGAAGCTCACCTCGGTGACGCGCAGGCCGCTGTGGTAGCCGTCCAGCGTCTTCTGCAGCGCCTGCTGCGCCTCGCTCACCAGGTTCGCGCCGGCGGCGGAGAGGATCTGGTCCATGTCGCTGCCGCCGATCACCGAGCGCACCGCGGCCTCGGCCGCCGCGCTCACGCTGCCGTCGGGATCGCTCACCGAGAACAGGTACTTGCGCGCGTCGTCCACCTGGTACTGCACGGTGAAGTCGATGGTGATGATGTTCTCGTCGCGGGTGAGCATGGAGACGCGGTCGTTGACCGAGCGGATGCGCGTGGCCTCGACCTTGTCCACCGCCTCGATCGGGCTGGGCAGCTTGAAGTGGAAGCCCGGCGGCAGCGTGCGCGAGTAGCTGCCGAAGCGCAGCACCACGCCCACCTCGCGCGTGCCGATGATGGTGTAGCTGCTCATCAGCAGGCCCACCACGATCAGCACCAGGATCGCGGTGAGGATGCCGCCGGGGCCGCGCCCCAGGCCTCCGAGGTGCTTGCCGAGGTTCTTCAGCAGCTGCTCCGGCGCGAACTTGTTGCTGTTCGGCCGCGGCCGGTTCCACGGGTCCTTCTGCCCGCCGCCGGGTTCGTTCCAGGCCATGGTCAGTCTCCTTCGGGCCGCTGGGGAGGCCGGCTATGAGTCGGTTTGGACGCAACGCGCATGTAGCGGCACCAGGCTGCCTGTCGAGGTGGCGCCGAAGGTTTTTCGGGCGCGCAAACGGTTGGGATTCTAGCAGAGCGAGGCGGAATCCGGGGACGGAACGGCCAGCAGCGCGCGCAGCAACTCGGTCTCCGCCGCGTTGCCGCCGTTGAGCGGCGCGATCACGCTGCGCGGCGCGTCGATGCGCAGGCGCCAGCCATGCTCGTCCACTTCCTCGCCGGCGATCGCGCCCACCGCCCGCAACCGCGCATGCAGGCGCCCGGCCGTCAGCGGCAGGCACAACTCGGACTGCACCCGCTCGCCGCCCAGCAATTCGCCCAGCGCCTGGCGCAGCAGCTCGACGCCCGCGCCGGTGGCGGCCGACAACCACACCGCCTGCGGGCGGCCGTCGGCGCCACGATCAATGCGAGGTTCCATCCCGGCTCCTCCGTGACCATCACCCGAAGCGTGGTTTTCCTGATGAGTGCTGCCAGGGATGGCAGCTGTTTGATCTTCGCCAACATGGATGTTGGCATTGACCATGTCGATCTTGTTGTAGACCCGCAGCTGCGGCACCTCGCCGGCACCGATCTCCTCCAGCACCTGGTCGACCACGCGGCGCAGCGGTTCGCGCTCCTCGTCGGCGGCGTCGCTGACGTGCAGCAGCAGGTCGGCATCGCGCGCCTCGGCCAGGGTGCCGCGGAAGGCCGCGACAAGGTCGTGCGGCAGCTCGCGGATGAAGCCCACGGTGTCGGCGATCACCGCCGGGCCGCAGGCGAGCTCGTCGAGCCGGCGCACGGTGGGATCGAGCGTGGCGAACAGCTGGTTGGCGGCATACACGCCGCCCGCGGTGAGCGCGTTGAACAGGGTGGACTTGCCGGCGTTGGTGTAGCCGACCAGGGCCACCCGCGGCACGGTGTTGCGCAGGCGCGCGCGGCGCTGCTGGCCGCGCTGGGTCTGCACTTTTTCCAGGCGCTTGGTGAGCTGCTTCACGCGCTCGGCGAGCAGGCGGCGGTCGGTTTCCAGCTGGGTTTCGCCGGGGCCGCGGTTGCCGATCGCGCCACCGCGCTGGGCGTCCAGGTGGGTCCAGCCGCGCACCAGCCGGGTGGCGATGTGCTTCAACTGGGCCAGTTCCACTTCCAGCTTGCCTTCGTGCGAGCGGGCGCGCTGGGCGAAGATGTCCAGGATCAGGCCGGCGCGGTCGACCACGCGCGCGCTGAGGTGCTTTTCGAGGTTGCGCTCCTGCACCGGGCTGAGCAGGTGGTCGACCAGCACCAGGTCGGCGTCCAGCGCGCGCACCATCTCGGCGACCTCGTCGGCCTTGCCGCTGCCGATGTAGTAGCGCGGGTTGGGCGCCTCGACACGGGCGGCGACGCTGCCCAGGATCTCGGCGCCGGCGGACTTCACCAGCTCGGCGAACTCGGCGGCGCGGCGCTCGGCGTCGCCGTTGCCGCGCGCGTACGGCAGCACGAGGACGGCGCGCTCGCCTTTCTTCTGACGGTCAAACACGTGGGACGACGGCCTCGGTGCGGTGGCGGAATCGAAGGGACTCCGCCTTCATGTGGGCCGCCCGGCGATCAATCAAGCGTCCGGCGTCTCGGCGGCCGGCGCGGCATCGGCATGCGCCTCGTGGCCGTCGTGGCCGTTGCCCATGCGCACGTTGCGGCTGGGCACCACGGTGGAGATGGCGTGCTTGTAGACCATCTGGCTGACCTGGTTGCGCAGCAGCACCACGAACTGGTCGAAGGACTCGACCGTGCCCTGCAGCTTGATGCCGTTCACCAGGTAGATCGCCACCGGCACGCGCTCGCGGCGCAAGGCATTGAGAAACGGATCCTGCAACGATTGTCCCTTGGACATTTCTTGTTCTCCCCTGAGCGGCGAACCGGCCGGGGAAAAAACGCCTGCGGCGCCCCGGCCCAACGGCAGGAATCTTAGCTGGGTTCAAGCGCTTGAAGGAAGAGGTTTTTCGGGGAATCGGCGCACGAAACCGGAACCCGCCCCGCCGCCTTCAGGCCGGCGTGCCGAGGAACAGCCCCACGGCATCGGCCGCCCGCGCCAGCGGCGGCGTCCGCTCCGGATCGAACGTCCGCGCGTCCAGCTCGGCGCGCAGCCAGGTGATCTGCCGCTTGGCCAGCTGGCGGGTGGCGAAGATCGCGCGCTCGCGGAAGCCGGCAGCATCCGTCCGGCCGTCCAGATATTCCCAGCCCTGCCGGTAGCCCACCGCGCGAATCGCCGGCAGGTCGGCGTGCAGGTCGCCGCGGGCGCGCAGCGCGCGCAGCTCGTCGAGGAAGCCCGCCGCCAGCATCGCGTCGAAGCGCTCGGCGATGCGCGCATGCAGCGGAGCGCGGTCGGCGGGCAGCAGCGCCAGCTTCAGCACGCGCCACGGAAACGCCGCGCCACGGCCGCCGCGCTGCAGCTCGGACAGCGGCCGCCCGCTGAGTTCGATCACTTCCAGCGCACGCTGCAGGCGCTGGGCGTCGTTCGGGCCGATCCGCGCCGCGGCGGCGGGATCGAGCCGCGCCAGCCGCGCGTGCATGGCCGGCCAGCCGATGCGCGCGGCCTCGCCGGCCAGCTGCGCGCGCAGCGCCGGATCGGCCTCGGGCAAGTCGGACAGGCCGCGCTGCAGCGCGCGGAAATACAGGCCGGTGCCGCCCACCAGCAGCGGCACCCTGCCCCGCGCCGCGATCGCCTGCATCGCCGCCAGCGCGTCGTCGCGGAACTCGGCCGCGGAATACGGCTGCGCCGGATCGCGGATGTCGATCAGCGCGTGCGGCCAGCGCGCCAGCGTGGCCGCGTCGGGCTTGGCCGCGCCGATGTCGAGGCCGCGATAGACCAGCGCCGAATCCACGCTGACCAGTTCGACGGGAAAGCGATCCGCCAGCGCGCAGGCGAGCGCGGTCTTG
Organism: Rhodanobacter denitrificans; assembly: GCA_017848855.1. Lineage (GTDB taxonomy): Bacteria > Pseudomonadota > Gammaproteobacteria > Xanthomonadales > Rhodanobacteraceae > Rhodanobacter_A > Rhodanobacter_A denitrificans_B. Next base: position 80,668 of record JAFIHF010000036.1, read on the forward strand.
CCCGAGGCGGTGGGGCCCATCAGGAAGATCGCGAGGGGGCGGGTGTCGAGGCTCATGCAGATCGGCGCTGGCGCAGATGCGCAAGGGTAACCCAAGCGTGCTTGCGCAAAACTTCACCAATGCGTAGCAAGTGCCCGTCGCGGCTGCGCGAAACCGACTTGTCCACACGCTTGTCCAGCACGTATCCACACGCGTTGTGGATAGAACCGAGAGCCTGCACATGGCGGGCCGTTTCCGTAGGTCGGGCTTCAGCCCGACACCCAGGCGCAGCGTCGGGCTGAAGCCCGACCTACGGGTGCGGCATCCACACGACAAAGGGCCGCCCGGAGGCGGCCCTTCGTTCCAGCAAACGGCGTGACTTACTTTGCCGGCACGCCCATTTCCTTGAGCAGGTTGTCGGCGTGGTCGAGGTGGTGCATCACCCACAGCATGTAGCGCACGTCGACCTGGATCGAGCGGTTGAGCTGCGGGTTGAACAGCCAGTCGCCGCTCACCGATTCCCAGTTGCCGTCGAAGGCGAGGCCGACCAGTTGGCCGTTCGCGTCCAGCGCGGGCGAGCCGGAGTTGCCGCCGGTGATGTCGAGGTCGGCGAGGAAATCCACCGGCAGCGTGCCCAGCTTCGGCGAGGCGTAACCGTCGAAGGCCTTGGCCTTGATCGCGGCGATCTCGGCCTTCGGTGCGTCGAACGGCTCGACGCCGGTGTCCTTCTCCACGATGCCGGCCACGGTGGTGAACGGCGCGTAGCTCACGCCGTCGCGCGGCGCCACGCCCTGCACGTTGCCGAAGGTGACACGCAGCGAGCTGTTCGCGTCCGGGTAGACCGGCAGGCCCTGCGACTGCTTCCACGCGATCATCGCCTGCATGTAGCGCGGGCGCAGCTTGCTCATCTCGCCGGCGCGGGCGTTCTGCGCATCCTCCAGCTTCTGCAACTGCGGCTGCACGGCGTTGGCGAGCTTGAGCATGCTGTCGTCGCTGGCCGCGATCGCCTGGCTGTCGGCCGCGAACCACTGCATGCGCGCATCGAGCTGGCCGAGCCGGCTGCCGGCGTACAGCGCGGCGACCTTGGCCTTGAGCTGCTCCGGCGTCTTCGCGCCGCCCAGCCAGGCGTCCAGCGCGGGCAGGCGCTGCGCCGGCGGCAGCGCCACGTAGCGCGCGAGGCCGTAGGCCATCAGTTGCTGGTCCACGCCCGGATCGTAGCGGCGGTCCAGCTGCTTCAGCCCGCCCTCGATGCGCACCCAGTCGCGCTGCTGGTAGCCCGCGTCGCGTTCGAGGTCGGCCTTGGGCCGCTCCTTCGCCAGGTGCACGAGGCGCACCGCAGTGCCGAACAGCGATGCGCGCTCGACCAGGCTCAGCGCGAGGCTGCGGTCGCGCTCGGCGCGCTCGGCGGCGATCGCCGCACGCAGCTTGCCGATGTCGGCGGCGAGCGCGGCGTTCTCCGCCCCGCCCTGCCGCTTCAGCCACGCCTCCAGCTTCGCCTCCTGCGCGCGCTTCACCTCGACCGCGTCGGCGCGGCGCAGGCCTTCGAGCTGGCCGCCGAAGTTCTTCAGGTAGTTGTTGAGGCCGGCGACCATGCTGGCGTACTTCACCGCCACCTTGGGATCGGCCTTGCCGGCGGTGTTGATGATGTCCAGCGTGTCCTGGTAGACGCCGATCTGGGTGGGATAGGTCCAGTCGATCGCGCTCTGCACTTCGTCGGCGAGGCGGTAGCGGTTGGTGCGGCCGGGATAGCCGGTGACCATCACGTAATCGCCCGCCTCCACGCCCTTCGCGTTCACCTTCAGCACGTGCTTCGGGCGATACGGCACGTTGTCCCTGCTGTACGCGGCGGACTTGCCGTCCTTCGCCACGTAGGCGCGGAAATAGCCGAAGTCGCCGGTGTGGCGCGGCCACATCCAGTTGTCCACGTCGCCGCCGAACTTGCCGATGGACTGCGGCGGCGCGTAGACCAGGCGCACGTCCTTGATCTCCAGCTGCTTGATGAGCTGGTAGCTGTAGCCGCCGTGGAAGGTGTAGACGTCGCAGCGGTAGCCGTCGCTCTCGCAGTCCTTCACCTGCTGCTTGATCGCCTGCCCGATCGCCTTGTGGCGCGCGGCGCCGTCCATCGCGTCGCTGAGCTTCGCGGTGATGGCCGGGGTGACGTCGCGGATTTCCTCGGTGACGAAGATGCGTGCGGACGGGCCGGCGGAGAGTTCCTCGGCCTGGGTCCTGGCGAGGAAACCCTTGTCGATCAGGTTGTTCTCCGGCGTGGAGTTCAGCTGCAGCGCGCCGTACACGCAGTGGTGGTTGCTCACCACCAGGCCCTCGGGCGAGACGAAGGAGGCGGTGCAGCCGCCGAGGCTCACGATCGCGCCCAGCGGATAGGCGGTGAGGTCGGCCAGCGTGTTCGGATCGAGCTGCAGGCCGTGCTGCTTCAGCGTGGCGGCGATGCCCGGCAACTGCGCAGGCTGCCACATGCCTTCGACGGCGTGGGCGGACGGGATCAGGCCGAGGGACACGGCCGCGGCAAGCATGAGACGACGCACGGAAACCTCCAGGGGAAAAACCGCCGCGGCCGCAGCCATGGCGCAAGAACTTTCGAGTGTGGCCCGGGCCGGATGCCGCGGCATATGCCGCAAGTCACGGCTGCGACCTTCAGTGCGCGGGCGTGCCCAGCTCGTCGAGCAGCCAGTGCGCGGGATAGACCTTGTCCATCAGCCAGCGCATGTAGCGCAGGTCGACGTGGATCGCGCGCTTGTAGCGCGGGTCGAACATCCAGCTGGCGCTGACCGCCTCCCAGTTGCTGTCGAAGTTGAGCCCGACCAGCTCGCCCTTCGCGTTCAGCACCGGCGAGCCGGAGTTGCCGCCTGTGGTGTCGAGGTTGCTGAGGAAATCCACCGGCATCGTGCCGGACTTCGGATCGAGGTAGCCGGCGTAGTCGCCCTTGGCGATCGCGTCGAGCAGCGGCTTCGGCGCATCGAACGGTTCCGCGCCGGTGTTCTTCTCGACGATGCCCGCGGTGCTGGTCAGCGGCGCGTAGCTCACCGCATCGCGCGCCTGGAGCGGCGTGACCTTGCCGTAGCTCACGCGCAGGGTGGCGTTCGCGTCCGGGTAGACCGCGCGGCCCTGCTGCCCGCGGTAGGCGATAAGCGCCTGCATGTAGGCCGGGCGAAGGCGCAGCAGTTCGCCCTCGCGCGCCTTGCGCTTGTCGTCGAGGCGCAGCAGCGCCGGCTGCAGTTGCGCGGCCAGTTTCAGCAGCGCGTCGTCGCTGGCGGCGAGTGCGGCCGGCGTCGCCGCGAGCGCCTGCAGGCGCTGCGCCTCCTCGCCCAGCCGGGTGGCGGCGTAGACGCGATCCAGCGCGGCCGCCAGCGCGGCCGGGGTGTGGCCGAACGCGGCGTCGAACTCGGGCAAGCGTTGCGCGGCGGGCAGTTGCTGGTAGCGCGTCAGCAGCGTGGCCAGCAGGCGTTTTTCCACCGCCGGATCGTAGCGGCGCTGCACCTGGCGCAGCTGGCCGGCGATCAGCTCTTCGTCGCGCTGCTGGTAGCCGCTCTCGCGCGCGGCGTCGGGCTTGCCGCGTTCGTGCGCCAGCCGCTGCAGGCGCAGCGCCGAACGCAGCAGCTGGGTCTGCGATTGCATCAGGCCGAGCAGCAGGTCGCGTTCGCGGCCCGCGTTGCCGGCGGCGATCTCGGCCATGGCGGCGTCGATCTGCGGGCGCAGCGTGCGTGCGTCGGCCTGCCGGCCCAGCCAGGCCAGCATGGCCTCCTCGTCCTGGCGGCGGAGGCTTGCCGCGTCGCTGCGCCGCAGGCCTTCCAGCTCACCGCTGAAGCGCTTGATGCCGTTCTTCAGCGATTGCAGCTGTGAGGCGTAGCGGATCTTCGCCTGCGCATCCGCCTTGCCGGCGTCCTCGATCACGTCCTGCAGCGCCTTCATCGTCGCCACCGCCGTCGGCAGGCGCCATTCGACCTGGTCGGCGAACTCGGCCGCGGTGCGGTGACGGTAGGTGATGCCGGGATAGCCGCCCAGCATCACGTAGTCGCCTTCGTCGACGCCGTCGCGGGCGACCTGCAGGTGCGCGGGCGGCACGTACGGGCGGTTCTCCCGCGCGTAGTCCGCGGGCTTGCCGTCGGGGCCGACGTAGGCGCGCAGCACGGTGAAGTCGCCGGCGTGGCGCGGCCACACGAAGTTGTCCACCTCGTCGCCGTAGTTGCCGATCGCGCGCGGCGGCGCGTAGACCAGGCGCACGTCGCGCAGCTCCAGCTGCTTCACCAGGTAGAAGTCGCGGCCGTAGAACATCGTGGCCACGCTGCAGCGCACGCCGCCTTCGCGCTCGCACGCCGCCACCAGCGCCTTGCTCGCCGCGTCCACCGCGTCGTAGTAGGCGCGGCCGGCCTTGCCGCGGGCAGCGGCCAGCACCCGGTCGGTGACCTTGTCGAAACCGGTGGTCACCAGCAGGCGGAAGTCGGGGTTGGCCGGCAGTTCCTGGCTGCGGTCCGCGGCGACGAAGCCGTCGCGGATCAGGTCGCGCTGCGCGCTGCTGTTGTACTGGATCACCCCGAAGGCCACGTGGTGGTTGGTGAGCACCAGGCCCTGCCCGCTGACGAAGGCGCCGGTGGCGCCGCCCACCTTGACCACCGCGTTCAGCGGCGCCCGGGTGAGATCGGCCAGCTCGGCGGGCTTGCCGCGATAGCCGGCCTTGCGCAGCTGCCCGACGATATCCGGCAGCTGCGACGGCATCCACATGCCTTCGTCGGCCTGGGCGGCCGGAGCCAGCAACATCGCGATCGCCATGCCCATCGTCTTCAAGCGCATTCGTGCCACCCGTGGATCGCCGCAAGAAAATGCGACCATAGGGCGTAGCGACCGGAACGGCAAGGCGGCGTTGCCGGCGTTCCGGCGGCAGCCGCCGAGCGGATGGATCAGCGGCAGGCTGCGCTTTCGGCTGCCGGCGGCGGCAAGGCCAGGTACACCGTGCTCCACAGCTGGGCGGCGTTGGATTCGTCCTCGTGCGCCCCTTCGGCACCGAACGGCGCGATGCGGTAGCGGCCATCCGCATACGACCAGGACCACAGCTCCGAATTGCGCATCGCGTGCGCGGCGCAGATCGCCTGCCACAGGCCGGCCTGCGCCTTGCCCAGCAGTGCCCGCGTCGGCGCCGGCAGGTCGCTGCGCGCCAGCTGGCGCTCGAGGCCGGCGGCCATCACCGCCTGCTGCCACGACCACACCACGGTGCCGTGGTAGGCCTGGTTGCCGAAGCGCGGCCATACCTCCTTGTCGGCGTAGGCGGGGTTGGCCACCAGCATGCCGATGGGCGTCATCAGCCCGGCCGGGAACGGCCGCGCGACATCGCCGACCACGCGATCCAGCACCGCCGCATTCGGCTTGCCGAACAGCAGCTGGAAGCCCACGTCGGTGTGCAGCACCGGCACCGGATGGCCCTGCGCATCCAGCGATATGGCGGGGAACTCCAGCGGCTTGCCGCCCAGCGCCGCCAGCGCGGCGGCGTCGCCCACGCCGACCTGCGCGGCGTAATCGCGCGCCTGCTTGGCGGCCTGCTGCGCATCCCGGTGCACGGCGAACAGGCCGGGAGCCTTGGCGTCCCACACGTTCACGCCGGCGACCGCTGCGCGCAGCCGTTCGCGTTGCGCCGGCGTGGTGTAGCCGTCGAGCAGGCCGGCATCGAGGAAACGGCCGATCGCGCGCAAGGCGGCGGGCACCCAGACCACGTTGACGTCGTAGGGATAGCGGCCGCGGCCGATGCCCTCGTTGCTGTCGCGCCACTGCCCCACCGGGCTGCCGGGCTTGAGCGCGATCAGGTTCGAATACACCGGCTGCCGCGCGAAGGCCATGCTGTGGTCGGCGACGAACAGCAGGTTGCGCACCAGCGCATCGCCGCGGCGTTGGCCATCGACATGGCCGGCGAGGAAGGCGCGCGCATCGGCGCGGCCGCGCGCATCGTCCAGCAGCCAGGCGGCGGCGACCGGCGCCAGCATGTAGTTGCCGTCGATCATCGTGTAGTCGTAGATCGGTGCGTCGGACGGCTTGCCGCCGTCCTTGAGGTGCTGCAGCACCGCGAACTCGCCGATGCCCTCCTCGTGCGCCACCTCGCCCCCGGGCGACAACCGCGCCAACACCGAGCCGATGCCGGCGTCGATCGCCTCCGGCTGCAACACCGGCATCAGCAGGCGCAGCGACATCAGGGTGTCGCGGCCGAAATAGGTGTCGAAGCGCCAGGAGCCGGCGAGGAACTTCTGCCGGTAGCTGAGGAAGCGCAGCACGTCCTGGCTGCGGGTGTCGGGCTGCGCCTTTGCGTTGAGCAGATCGACGAGCGGCGTCAGCGGCGGCTCGCCGGTGCTCGCCGCGATGCGCAGGTGGAGCGCCGCGCCGGCGCGATCCGGCCGCAGCACGATGTGCCCGCCCTCGCGTGCGAAGCGGCCGTTGTCCGTGCTCAGCTCCAGCGCGTAACCGGGTGCGCCGTCCAACCGCTGGCGCTGCCAGCGGACGGAGCGTTCGGAAACCTGCGGCGTGGCCGCGACCTGCGCCGGGTAGCGCTGCTCCAGCTGGTAGTCGCGCAGCACACGGATGCTGCTCAGCACCGCGTCCTTCACCACCAGGCGATCGGCCGTCACCGTGGCATCGGCCTCGATGCCGTTCCAGGCATGGCCGGCTATCGTGCGGCGTTGCCCTTGCAGCTTGCCCAGCGTCCACTGCACCGGCTTGGCGGTAGTCTCGAACCACACGCCGGTGCCGCTGTTGCCGGCCGGGAACGCCACCAGGATGCGCGGCTGGACACCGGAGCTGAGCAGCAGATGGGCTGCGGTGCCGCCGTCCTGGTAGAACGCGTTCTGGATCTGCCCTTCGGCGATGCGGAACTGCAGCGGCGCCGCGACCAGCGATAGCGCCGGCGACATCGCCAGCACAGCAGCCAGCAGCATCGAGGCAGGCCGCCTGCCCCTGACGACTCCGGCCATCGTCCGCATCGATATCCGCCTGCGCATACGCCTCTCCCGTCCGTCCGCTCTTGCCAGCGTGAACTTAAACACAAGGCTGGGCGACCACAACCGTTGCCCGCGGCAGATCCTGGGGGCGCCGCCGTATAATGTCGGACATTCGCCCACAACCCGGGCCAGCCACTGGAAACCCCATGCCGCAGACGATGAAAGCCCTGGTCAAGCGCAAGCCCGAGCAGGGCATCTGGATGGAAGAAGTGCCGGTGCCCGAGGTCGGCCCGAACGAGGTGCTGATCAAGCTGGAGAAGACCGCGATCTGCGGCACCGACCTGCACATCTACAAGTGGGACGAGTGGAGCCAGCGCACGATCAAGCCCGGCCTCACCATCGGCCACGAGTTCGTGGGCCGCATCGTGGAGATCGGCCCCGGCGTCACCGGCTACAAGGTGGGCGACCGCGTCTCGGCCGAGGGCCACATCGTCTGCGGCCACTGCCGCAACTGCCGCGCCGGCCGCCAGCACCTGTGCCCGAACACCGTGGGCATCGGCGTGAACCGCAACGGCGCGTTCGCCGAATACATGACCATGCCGGCCTCCAACCTGTGGCCGATCCCCGACCAGATCCCGTCCGAGCTGGCCGCGTTCTTCGACCCCTACGGCAACGCCGCGCACTGCGCGCTGGAGTTCGACCTGATCGGCGAAGACGTGCTGATCACCGGCGCCGGCCCGATCGGCATCATCGCCGCCGGCATCGCCAAGCACGTGGGCGCGCGCAACGTGGTGGTCACCGACGTCAACGACTACCGCCTGAAGCTCGCCGCCGACATGGGCGCCACCCGCGTGGTGAACGTGGCGAACCAGTCGCTGAAGGACGTGATGAAGGACCTGCACATGGAAGGCTTCGACGTGGGCCTGGAGATGAGCGGCAACCCGCGCGCGTTCAACGACATGCTCGACTGCATGTACCACGGCGGCAAGATCGCCCTGCTCGGCATCCAGCCCAAGGGCGCCGGCATCGACTGGGACAAGGTGATCTTCAAGGGCCTCACCCTGCAGGGCATCTACGGCCGCAAGATGTACGAGACCTGGTACAAGATGACCCAGATGGTGCTCACCGGCTTCCCGCTGCAGAAGGTGCTCACCCACCAGATCCACATCGACGACTTCCAGAAGGGCTTCGACCTGATGGACGCCGGCCATTGCGGCAAGGTGGTCTGTTCCTGGAACTGACGCGCGCTCGCGACGACGGCGCGCCGCCGCCGTCGCGACACCTCGACGCGGCATCTGCATAAACTTCCCCGGTCCGGCACGGCTGCCGGCCAGGGGGAAGCCTCCGGCGATTCGCGCCGGTCCGACACGCCAACGGGATACCGCCAGCATGAACGATCCTCGCCCACCGGCAGCTTCCCGCCTGGCGATGGTGCGCGACCGCGCAGAACGGTTGTATCGCTCGCATCGCCTGCGCAAGGCCGCCCTGATCGCCGCCATCGTGCTGGTCGTGTTCGGCCTGCTCGGCTTCTTCGCCGCGCCGCCGATCATCCGCAGCCAGATCGAGCAGCGTGCATCGGCCGCACTGCAGCGCCCGGTCAGCGTGGGCGCCGTGCACCTGAATCCGTACACGCTGCGGCTGCAGCTGGACCGGTTGCACATCGCCGACCGCGACGGCAAGTCGGCCTTCGTCGACATCGACCAGGCCGTCGTCAATGCGTCGTGGGCTTCGCTGTTCCGCATGGCGCCGGTGCTGGACGAGCTGACCCTGCGGCACCCGCGCATCCGCATCGAGCGCACCGGCGAGCAGCGCTTCAACTTCAGCGACATCCTCGATCGCATCGACGCGACGCCGCCCGACCCGAAGGCGTCGCCGCTCCGCTTCGCGCTCTCCAACATCAGCGTGCACGACGGCGACATCGAGTTCGCCGACGACGTGCTCAAGGCCAACCACCGCGTGAGCCGGCTGGAACTGGGCATCCCGTTCATCGCGAACCTGCCCAGCGACACCGACGTGTTCGTGCAGCCGCTGCTGTCGATGCAGGTGGACGGCAGCCCGCTGCGCGTGGACGGCCACACCAAGCCGTTCGCCGGCAACCGCGAGTCGACCGTCGATTTCCGGCTCGATCGCCTCGATCTCGCGCGCTACCTCGCCTACGTGCCGGCGAAGCTGCCGGTGGCGATCCCCAAGGGCCTGCTCAGCGGCGAGCTCACCCTGCATTTCGTGCAGGCCAGGCCCACGCCGCAACTGCAACTCACCGGCAAGCTGCAACTGGACGACTTCGTGCTCGACAGCAGCGACGGCCAGCCCATCCTGAGCCTGGGCAAGGGCAGCGCGGATCTCGCCGACGTGCAGCCGCTGCAATCGCGCTACGCACTGGCCGCACTCGCGCTCGACGACGCGCAACTGCATTACACCGCCGGCGCCGACGGCCACAGCAACTTCGATACGCTGACGGCGACTCCGGCGAAACCGGCCAGCGACGCGAAAACCCAGCCGACCGACCTGCGCATCGCCTCGCTGACGCTGGCCGACAGCGGCATCCACTACAGCGACGCCAGCGGCGGCAAGATCGACCTGTCCCAGCTGCACGGCAGCATCCAGGGCCTGAGCCTGCTGCCCGCCCCACCGGCCAAGATGGACATGGGCGCGCAGTTCTTCGGCGGCCAGCTGGGCCTGAAGGGCAACCTGGACCTCGCCCGCAGCACGCTCGCCGCCGCACTGAACCTGCAGCAGGTGGAGCTGGCGCCGCTGCAGCCGGCCGTTTATCCGGAACTGGCCGCGCACGTGGCCAAGGGCAAGCTCGATGCCGGCGGCCAGCTCCAATTGGATTGGGGCAAGCCGTTCAACGTGCACCTGGCCGACGCGCACGCCACGGTCGGCGACTTCGCGCTGGAGCCGCAGTCCAAGGGCCGCGCTTCGCCGCTGGCGTGGGACCGCCTGGACGCGGAGATCAAGCAGGTCGACCTCGCGACGCAGCAGGCACAGCTGGGCACGCTCAAGGCGTCGGGCCTGCGCGTGGACGCGCAGCGCCAACGCAACCAGCGCATCAACCTCGTCGAGCTGCTCGCCGCCAGGCACGCACCGGCGAAGAAGAAGGCCGCTGCGTCCGCGCCGCCATGGCACTGGAGCATCGCGCAGCTGGCCTTCGACAAGTCCGCGATCGCCTTCGAGGATCTCGCTGCCGGCGCCAAGCCGGTGAAGATCAAGGTCGATGCGCTCAGCGGCAGCCTGGACGGGGTGAGCGACAAGCTCAACCAGCCGAGCGCGATGAAACTGGCGGGCACCGTGGGCAAGGGCAGCTTTTCCGCCAGCGGCCGGCTGCAACCGCTGCCGACCGTGGCCGACATCCAGCTCGACACCCGCCACCTGGACATCGCCAGCTTCGAGCCGTACATCCGCGTGCCGCTGAACGTGACCATTTCCAGCGCGCGCATCAGCAGCAAGGGCCGGCTGCATTACGACGGCCGCCACGCCGAACCGAGGCTGACCTACCGCGGCAACGCGGCGCTGGAACAGGTGCGCGTGCAGGACAAGCTCACCGGCGACGATTTCCTGCGCTGGCGCACGCTGAGCGGGGAGCAGCTCGATATCGCCTACGGCATCGGCGCGCCGCGCCTGCACGTGGGCAGCGTGGTGCTCAGCTCGTTCTACGCACGCATGATCGTCAATGCCAACGGCACGCTGAACCTGGCGGAGGTGGTGGCCAATCCCGAGGCGGCGCCGGTTTCGGTGACCCGCGCCGCCAACGAGCAACCGCCGGCGGCGGCCCAGCCGGCTCCCGCCGCCTCCGCAGCGCCGCCTGCCACCACGGCGGCGCCTGCGCTGGCCGCCGCGCCGGCAACGGCCGCTTCCGCCGCGGCACCCGCCGCCGACATCCACCTCGGCGGCATCACCCTCGTCAACGGCCAGCTCAACTACACCGACAACTTCATCAAGCCGAACTACACCGCCAACCTCACCAGGCTCACCGGCAAGATCGGCGCCTTCGGCACCACGCCGGGCGATCCGCCGGCCGAGCTGGCGGTGCAGGCGGCGATGAACGACAACGCGCCGGTCGACATCGACGGAACCATCAACCCGCTGCAGCCGGTGGCCTTCCTCGACATCAAGGGCAAGGCCAACGAGGTGGAGCTGACCGGCCTGAGCGCCTATTCCACCAAGTACACCGGCTACCCGATCACGGCGGGCAAGCTCACGGTGGACGTCCACTACATGCTGGACCAGCGCAAGCTCAACGCCGACAACCACATCTTCATCACCCAGCTGACCTTCGGCGAGCGCAACGAGAGTCCCGGCATCCGGCATCTGCCGGTGAAGCTCGCGGTGGCGCTGCTGAAGGACACGCAGGGCAACATCGACGTGAACGTGCCGGTGTCCGGTTCGCTGGACGATCCACAGTTCAGCCTGGGCGGCCTGATCTGGCGCGCGATCGGCAACCTGATCGCGAAGGCGGCCACGGCGCCGTTCCGCCTGCTGGGCATGGCCTTCGGCGGCGCCAACCACGAGGACCTGGGCTACGTGGAATTCGCCCCCGGCTCCGCCGTGCTGGACAAGAACGCGCAGGAGCGGCTCGGCAAGATCGTCGCCATGCTCACGCAGAAGACCTCGCTGGACCTCGACATCACCGGTCGCGTCGATCCGTCGAAGGACCAGGACGGGCTGCGCAAGGTCACGGTGGACAACCTGGTGCGCCGCGCGAAGCTGCTCGACCAGGAGGGCAAGCACGCCGACACCTCCGATGCCGCGCTCGCCGCGGTCGAGATCACGCCGGACGAGTACGACAAGTACCTCAAGCGCGCGTACAAGGAGGACGACTTCAAGGGCAAGCCGAAGAACATCATCGGCCTCAAGAAGTCGCTCGAACCCGACGAGATGCGCAGCCTGATGGAAACCAACGTCCCCACCGACGAGGCCGCCATGCGTGAACTGGCGCAGCGCCGCGCCGCCGCGGTGCAGGCGTGGCTGAAGGGCAAGCTGGACGACAAGCGCGTCTCGCTCAAGGCGCCCAAGCTCGACGCCAAGGGCATCGACGACAAGGGCAAGACGACACGCGTCGAGTTCGGCCTGCACCAGGGCTGAGCCCGGCCGCCGCCCTGCCCGGCGACGAACGCGATCCCCGGCCCTGCGCTTCCTTCCCAGCCAGGGCCTCCGGGATCAAAATAGATATTTGACCCAACGGACCATCTCCCCATGAGCTACCCCGGCCAGGCGCGCTACGCCAGCGAACTGCAATCCATCCGCGAACAGGGCCTGTTCAAGGCCGAGCGCGTGATCGTCTCGCCGCAGTCGGCCGAGATCGAGCTGGAAGGCGGCCGCAAGGTGCTGAACTTCTGCGCGAACAACTACCTCGGCCTGGCCGACCACCCCGACGTGATCCAGGCCGCCAAGGACGCGCTGGACACGCACGGCTTCGGCATGGCCTCGGTGCGCTTCATCTGCGGCACGCAGGATCTGCACAAGCAGCTGGAGCGGAAGATCGCCGACTTCTTCGGCACCGAGGACACCATCCTCTACGCCGCCTGCTTCGACGCCAACGGCGGCCTGTACGAGCCGCTGCTGGGCGAGGAAGACGCGGTGATCTCCGACGCGCTCAACCATGCCTCGATCATCGACGGCATCCGCCTGTGCAAGGCCAAGCGCTACCGCTACGCGAACAGCGACATGGCCGATCTGGAGAAGCAGCTGCAGGCCGCCGACGCGGCCGGCGCGCGCACCAAGCTGATCTCCACCGACGGCGCGTTCTCGATGGACGGCTTCATCGCCAAGCTCGACCAGATCACCGCGCTGGCCGCGAAGTACCACGCGCTGGTGCACATCGACGAATGCCACTGCACCGGCTTCCTCGGCGACACCGGCCGCGGCTCGGCCGAAGTCAACGGCGTGATGGACAAGATCGACCTCTTCACCGGCACCCTGGGCAAGGCGCTGGGCGGCGCGCTGGGCGGCTTCACCACCGGCCGCGCCGAGATGATCGAGATGCTGCGCCAGCGCTCGCGGCCGTACCTGTTCTCCAACTCGCTGCCGCCGCACGTGGTGGCCGCCGCGATCAAGGTGTTCGACATGCTGGAAGCCGCCGGCGACCTGCGCGCGAAGGTACAGGAGAACACCCGCTACTTCCGCGAGCAGATGACCAAGGCCGGCTTCGACATCAAGCCGGGCGTGCATCCCATCGTGCCGGTGATGATCTACGACGCGCCCAAGGCACAGGCGATGGCCTCTGCCCTGCTCGACGAAGGCATCTACGTCACCGGCTTCTTCTATCCGGTGGTGCCGCAGGGCCAGGCGCGCATCCGCACCCAGATGAGCGCGGCGCACACGCGCGAGCACCTCGACCGCGCGATCGCGGCGTTCACCAAGGTGGGCAAGCAGTTGGGCGTCATCTGATTCAACGCCGTCTGAGCGCCGCCACCTCGGCGGCGCTCAGGTGCCGCCACTGCCCTTTCGGCAGCTCGCCCAGCGCCAGCGGCCCGATCGCTACCCGCACCAGCCGCAGCACCTCGAAACCCAGCGCCGCCAGCAGGCGGCGGATATGTCGGTTGCGGCCCTCGTCCAGCACCACTTCCAGCCAGGCGTTCTTCCCGCCTGCGCGCAGCAGCGTGGCGCGTCGCGCCTTCAGCAGCTCGTCGCCCTCGCGGATGCCCGCCAGCATCGCCGCCAGCGCGCCCGCATCCGGCAGCCCGGCCACCTGCACGTGATAGGTCTTGTCGAGATGCGTGGCCGGCTCGGTGATGCCGGCCGCCCACTCGCTGTCGTTGCTCAAAAGCAGCAGGCCCTCGCTGGCCTTGTCCAGCCGCCCCACCGGGCCGATCCACGGCAGACCGGTCTCGCGCAGCAGGTCGTACACCGTGTCGCGCCCGCGCTCGTCGGCGGCGCTCACCACGATGCCGCGCGGCTTGTTGAGCGCGAGATAGACGCGCGCGGCCGCGTCGACGGGTGCGCCGTCCAGGCTGATCCGCTGGCGCCCGGCCACCACGGGGTACTCGGGATCGCGCACCAGCTTGCCATCCACGGCCACCCGCCCGGCGCGCACGGCCAGTTCGGCCTGGCTGCGCGAGCACACGCCCAGCTTGCTGAGCACGCGCGCCACGCCGTGGCGCTTGCCGCCTTCGGGCGGGGATGGTGCGGGTTTTCGGATATGGGCCATGCAACCACCGATCAAAGAAAAAGCCCGGCATGCGCCGGGCTTCTTCATGACACTGCAAGCAAGTCCGCTTACTGCTGGACCTGCATCTCCACGCGGCGGTTCTGCGCCCGGCCCGCGTCGGTGGCGTTGTCGCCGATCGGGTCGTTCGCACCGTGGCCGATCGGGCCTTCCAGACGGCTCGCGGCGATGCCGTGGCTGGTCAGGTAGTCATACACGATCTGCGCACGA
>JAFIHF010000037.1 GCA_017848855.1 Rhodanobacter denitrificans
CCTCGACGCCATGCGCGCGTGGTGGATCACCTGCGAGCAGGCCCAGTTCTGGCGCGAGGGCCGGCCTTCCCTGCTCGGAGCCTCGACCGTCCCCAGTGGAAGCCGGGGCAGGTGCGCAGCACCTGTTTCGGGTTCCACGCCACCGCGCGGCTTCCTCGGCGCAAAAAAAAGCCACCCGTGACAGGTGGCCGATGGGGAGATGATGCGATGCATGTGGAAGTTTCCTCTTCCACATGCATTTTTCTTGTGCCGGCTTCGGTCAGTAGTCGTAGCTCACGCCCAATTGCACGTACCGCGGCGTTTCCCTCGAGTAAGGCATGGCGTAGTACACGTTGGGCTGCGCGGCGGTGCCGCCGTTGTAGGTGGACTGCTGCTGGATGGATTTTTGCTCGTTGAACACGTTGTGTACCTGCAACTGGAAGTCCAGCTTGTGCTGGGCGAACGCCGGGCGGTAATCCAGCTGCAGGCTCAACTGGTGCGTCCACGGCGTGGAACCGGCGGCGCCCGGAGCCGAGGGCATGCCGTTGCACCAGTGGTACGACGAACCGTAGCCGCCCGGATCGGTCTGGTCGGGGCCGTAGAAGCCGAGGCAGGACAAGGGCGTGCCGGAGGCGATGCGGTAGGTGCCGCCCACGCTCCATTCCGGCGAGATCTGGTACGAGCCGTACAGGCGCAACTGGTGCCGCTGGTTGTTGGCCTGCAGGCCGTTGGCGTACGACATGATCTCGGGGAAGTCCCACTGCGTGGTGGCCGACTGCGAGCTGCCGCCCTGCCCCGTGGCCGACATCACCGGGCCTTCGTAGTCGCCGTAGCTGCGCGAGAACGTGTAGTCGATCTTGCCCCACCACTTGCCGTCGAACGGGTGCTCCAGGTACAGGTCCAGCGCGTAGTACTTGCGCTTGAGCTGCGGCATGCGGAAGTCCTTCCAGGGGATCTTCACCTCGCTGTAGCCGCCGCTGCCGTTCGGAATGACCAGGGTGTTGGCGCTGCCCGGATTGATCAGGATGCTGCCGAGCACGGCGTTCGGGTCGATGCTGAGACCCTGCCTCGCGGCTGCCTGCTGGATGATGGCGAGGTTGTCCGATTCCGAGCCGTACCAGTCGTCGATGGCGCGGCCCATACGGTTGTACGTGCCGCTCACGCCGTACACCCACGCCGGGCCGAGCTGCTGCTGCAGGCCGAGGACGAACTGGTCCACGTACTCCGCCTTGAGGCTCTTCGCCGACACCAGCTTGGGATCGATCGTGCTGCCATCCTCGCCGTTGACGTAGTAAACCCCGTTCGGGAAGGTGGTCGGGATCAGCTGCGGGTTGATCGGCTGGCCGTTGGGGTCGATGCCCGAATAGGTGAAGTACTGGTTCGTGTACAGCGGGGCGCTGGCTTCGCGCAGCGCCACCGAGGTGGGCATGGCGAGGTAGTAGCGGCCGGCGTTGCCGAACACCTTCATGCTGGAGTCGCCGAACACATCCCAGCTGAAGCCGAGGCGCGGCGCCCATTGCGGCTTGGTCAGGCGCAGGTAGGCCTCGCCCGCCGGCGTGTAGTTGGTGAACTGGTCGTTGCGCAGGCCGATGTTCAGCAGCAGGTTCGGCGTGACCTGCCAGTTGTCCTGCACGTACTGCGCGCGCTGCACCACGGACACGGTGGCCTCGGTGGTGTACACGTTCTTCGCCACGTAGCAGCCGTAGGCCTTGCCGCCGATGGTGCACGGCGTGCCCGGCCCCACGGTGTAGCCGTTGAGCGTCTGGATGTCCTTGCCCAGGGTCTGCACGCCGTAGGTCCAGGCGTAGCCGGGGCCGCCGAAGGTCACGCCGTCGTTCTTGTCGGTGTCGGTGTCGTTGTCGATGCCGAACAGGAGGTCGTGGTTGCCCAGCTTCCAGTCGAGGTCGATGCGCAGGTTGCGCACTTCGGAAGCGTGGCCGGGGTTGGCCACGGTGCCGCTGCCGTTCGGGTTGTAGCGGTAGCGGCCGTTGGTCAGGTAGATCGGGTTTTCGAGATACGAACTGTAGATCGTGGGCAGGCCCGGGTCGTAACCCGCATAGGACGGCTGGTAATAGAAATAGCTGCCGTCCATCTTGCCGTAGGTGGCGTTCAACGTCAGGTCGTCGGTGATGTACGAGGTGTATTTGGCGATCCAGAGGTCGAAGGTGGTTTTCCAGCGCTGGCCCAGCGACTGGAAGGCGCCCCGGGTGTGCGTGCCGTAGTCGTAGACGTAGGTGGTGGACGGGGTGTTGGAGGTCTGGTTGCGGATGCCGGTGAGCGACAGGGTGTTGTTGGCGTTGATGTTCCAGTCCAGCTTGCCGTAGATCTTGGGGTTGCTGGAGTTCGAGTAGGTCATGTAGTTCGTGTTGTTCGGCGTATAGCTGCCGACGTTGTGCCGCTCCGTCTTGTTGGCCTCGTACGACAGGAACATGAACAGCTTGTCCTTGATCAGCGGGCCGCCGACATAGGCGTCGTACACCGTGGTCCAGGTGCTGTCGCTGCGCTGGTACCGGTAGAGTTGCCCCGGCTGCTGCCAGGCCAGCAGGTTGTTCGGGTTGACGTAGTAGTAGTTCAGGGTGCTGGCCCGCGCGAACGCCGGCCACCACACCGCTTGCCCGCCGAAATGCCAGTCGTCGGTGCCGCTCATGCCCACCTGGCTGATCACGCCGCCGGCCGAGCGGCCGTACATGGCGCCGTAGCCGCTGGTGAGGTTCTGCTGCTGGGCGATGGAACCGTAGGGCAAGGTGATGCCGCCGGTATTGCTGAGCGGATCGGAAGTATTGAAGCCGTTGATGTAGTACGCGTTCTCGACGATGGACGAGCCGTTGAACGAAACCACCGGCTCGCCGGTGGGGCCGCTGCCCAGCCTGGCCGCGCCGTAGGTGGTGCCCGGCGCCAGCAGGGCGATCGCGCCCGAGTTGCGCGCCAGCGGCAACTGCTTCAACTGCTGCGCGGTGACGGTGAGGTTCTGCGTGGTGGAGGTCACGTCGATCGCCGGCAGCGCGCTCGCCGTCACGGTCACCGAACTCAGCGTGCGGGTGTCCTTGCCGCCGGTGAAGTCCGCTTCGGATGCGCCGCCGGCGGCCGGGCTGACGTTGCTGCGCGACTGCACCACGGTGCCGCCCTGCAGCAGGTTGACCGTATAGGTGCCCACCGGCACGGTGATCGAGTAGTGGCCCGAGCTGTCGACCGGCACGGTGCGGTTGAAACCGGCGCCGCCGACGATCTGCACGGTCTCGCCGGCGGCTGCCGGCGCGGTGCCGAAAATCGTGCCGGTCGTGGCCTGCGCCAGCACCTGACCGCTTATGCCGGCGCCGGCGACGATGGCGGCGGCCAATGCCGTGCGGCGCAAGGCCGAAACGCGGGCACTCCTGTTGAACTTCATGGCATTCATGAGATCTGGAAACTCCCCCGGTGAAAACGCTGGTTCATTCAAGTTGGACGGAAGGCGCAACATCCCCTTGCTGTCGCGACATCGGCAGCAACATCCGCAAGAAATGGGTTATCGGGAGCGAAAGAAATTGCGAATCAGCGATCACCTCCATTCGGCGTTTGGTACTGCCGCCAGGCGACCTCGATCATTCCGTCAAAGCCATTCGACAATCGGCATGCCTCATTCCGGATTGCCGAAAAAAAGATAATCCGCAGTTAATCGGATTGTCTCGGCGCGATACTGCATGGGTAATGCGGAAAATCGCATAAAGGATGCAATCCACCATTTTCGTGTGGATGTCGGCATAAATACGCCGGACGCCCATGTTTGCGGAACCTGATTGACAAGGCCCGGCCAGCATGTCTCTGCGTTTGCCGAAGGAACCCTTCTCCCACCGGGAGAAGGTGCCGGCAGGCGGATGAGAGTTTGGTGTCCCGTGACATCCGATCCACCACGAACCCTCACCCGGTTGACGACCCGACTGGCCGTTGCCCGGATCGGGGCGGGCGACGAATCCGTCGCGTTTCCTGCCCGGCGAATCATGCCGACTTCCCTCCCCCGCACGCGGGAATGACGCAAGACCGCCGCGCCGTGCCATGCTTAACATCGCTGTTTTGCAGGCGCGATCCGATGACCGACTACAGCCGCCAGCTGCACACCATCGACATGCACACCGGCGGCGAGCCGCTGCGCGTGGTGCTTGCCGGCCTGCCGCCGCTGCCGGCGGGCACGGTGCTGGAAAAGCGCGCGTGGCTGCGCGAGCGCCACGACGACATCCGCCGCTTCCTGATGCTGGAGCCGCGCGGCCACGCCGACATGTACGGCGCCTACCTGTTCCCCGCGGTCACGCCCGGCGCGGACTTCGGCGTGATCTTCCTGCACAACGAGGGCTACAGCGACATGTGCGGGCACGGCATCATCGCGCTCGGCCGCCTGCTGGTGGAGCTGGGCATGGTGCCGCGGCAGTCGCCGCGCACGCGCATCGCCTTCGATGCACCCGCCGGTTTCATCGAAGCGTGGGTGGAATGGGACGGCCGGCGCGCCGGGCGCACCACGTTCCGCAACGTGCCCGGTTTCATCTACCGGCGCGACCTCGCCGTGCACACGCCGGGCTTCGGCGCGATCACCGGCGACATCGTGTTCGGCGGTGCGTTCTACTACTACTTCACCGCGCCGGACGGGCTGGCGATCGAGCCGGAGAACGTGCGCACGTTGATCGAACTCGGCGCGCAGGCGAAGGCGGCGGTGGTGGCGCAGGTATCCATCCAGCACCCGCTGGAGCCGGGACTTGACCAGCTCTACGGCAGCATCATCGACGGCCCGCCGAACACGGCCAGCGCGGGAGCCGACCAGAGCAATGTCTGCATCTTCGCCGACCGCGAGGTGGACCGTTCGCCCACCGGCACCGGCACTTCGGGCCGCGCCGCGCAGCTGTTCCTGCGCGGCCGGCTCGGGCTGGATCAACCCTACGTCAACGCCAGCATCGTCGGCAGCCGCTTCGAGGTACGCGTGGTCGAGGCGGCGAAGGTCGGCCCGTTCGACGGCGCGGTCACCGAAGTGACCGGCGACGCCCACATCATGGGCTTCAACCAGTGGGTGCTGGAACGCGACGACCCGTTCCCGCAGGGATTCTTCCTGCGATGAGCGCCGCCGCTTCCGATACCTTGCGCGTGCCGCTGGACGCGCTTGACGAACAGGTGCGCGCCGCGCTGCGCAGCCTCGGCCTGGGCGAAGCGCACGTGCAGGCGATGGCGCGCACGATCGTGGCGGGCCAGCGCGACGCCTGCCCGGCGCACGGCATCTACCGCGTGCTGACCTGCGCGCATACCGTGCGCGCCGGCAAGGTGGACTTGCAGGCCGAACCGCTCGTCGAGGCCGACGGCAGCGCCGTGGTGCGCGTGGATGCGCGCTACGCGTTTTCGCCGCTGGCGTTCGAGCGTGGCCTGCCCGCACTGGTCGACGCCGTGCGCCGGCATGGCGTGGGCGCGCTGGCGATCCGCCACTGCTTCCACTACTCCGCGCTGTGGCCGGAGATCGAGGCGATCGTCGCGCACGGTCTGGCCGCACTCGCGGTCACGCCCAGCCACGCCTGGGTAGCACCCGCCGGCGGCCACAAGCCCGTGTTCGGCACCAACCCCATCGCGTTCGGCTGGCCGCGTCCCGGCCCGTATCCGCTGGTGTTCGACTTCGCCACCAGCGCGATCGCGCGCGGCGACCTGGAGCTGCACCGTCGCGCCGGCACGCCGCTGCCGCCGGACTGCGGCGTGGATGCGCAGGGCCAGCCGTCCACCGACCCGATTGCCGTCGCCAGCGGCGCCATGCGCACCTTCGGCGGCCACAAGGGTTCGGCGCTGGCGCTGATGGTGGAGCTGCTGGGCGGCGCGCTGATCGGCGACTGGACCAGCCGCGAGTCGCTGGCGTTCGACGCCGGCAGCGGCGCCGCGCCCTGCCACGGCGAACTGATCCTCGCCTTCGACCCCGCCCACCTCGGCGGCGCGGACGCGGCCGAGGGCGCGCGGCGCGCCGAGGCGATGTTCGACGCCATCACCGCGCAAGGCGCACGGCTGCCCTCGCAGCGCCGTTTCGACGCGCGCGAGCGCAGCCTGCGCGAAGGCGCGACCGTGCCGGCGGCGCTGTACCGCGAAGTGCTGGCGATGGCCGGCGCGTGATGCCTGTCGCAACCACCGCTTCGCCCGCCGCGAAGCCCACCGAATATCGTCCACATGCTGGAGAGAAGTCGATGCGCTGTTTGATCCTGTCCGGTTTCGTCGCGCTGTCGTGGTTCGCGGCTGCCGCCTCGCCCGCCTGCGCGCAGGCCGCCCCGCCCCAACCGCCGCGGCAGTCCAACGGACTGGCGCTGACGCCGCCGATGGGCTGGAACTCGTGGAACCACTTCGGCTGCGACATCAGCGAGCAGACCATCCGCGCCGCCGCCGACGCGATGGTCAGCTCGGGCATGAAGGACGCCGGCTACCAGTACGTGGTGATCGACGATTGCTGGCACGGCCCGCGCGACGCCGAGGGCAACATCACCGCCGATCCCAAGCGCTTCCCTTCCGGCATCAAGGCGCTGGCCGACTACGTGCATGCGAAAGGGCTGAAGTTCGGCATCTACTCCGATGCGGGCACGCAGACCTGCGCCGGCCGCCCGGGCAGCCGCGGGTACGAGTACCAGGACGCACGCACCTACGCCGCGTGGGGCGTGGATTACCTGAAGTACGACTGGTGCCACACCGGCACGCAGGACGGCCAGTCCTCCTACACCTTGATGAGCGACGCGCTGCGCGCCACCGGCCGCCCGATCGTGTTCAGCCTGTGCGACTGGGGCAGCAACAAGGATTGGCTGTGGGCGAAGAACGTCGGCAACCTCTGGCGCACCACCGGCGACATCTACGACGGCTGGGAAAGCCGCGACGGCCACTACAACGGCATGACCAACATCGTGGACATGCAGGCCGAGCTCGCCGCCTACGCCGGCCCCGGCCACTGGAACGACCCGGACATGCTGGAAGTCGGCAACGGCGGCATGAGCAACGAGGAATACAAGACCCAGTTCAGCCTGTGGGCCGAGATGGCCGCGCCGCTGATCGCGGGCAACGACCTCACGAAGATGGACGCGCAGACGCTGGCCATCCTCACCAACCGCGAAGTGATCGCGGTGGACCAGGATGCACTGGGCGTGCAGGGCCGCCGCGTTTTCAAGGACGGCGACCGCGAGGTGTGGGTGAAGCCGCTCGCCGGCGGCGGCCGCGCCGTGGTGCTGTTCAACCGCGGCAAGGAGGCCAGCGAGATCGCCGTGGACTGGGACATGCTCGGCTACCCCAAGGGCACGCCCATGCACGTGCGCGACCTGTGGCAGCACAAGGATCTGCCGCGCGCGCATGAGCGCGTCGCCGCCGAGGTGCCCCCGCACGGCGTGGTGATGCTGCGCCTCAGCTACTGACGCCCGCCGCGCCCTGCCCGGCGCGCGGCTTCCACGAAACTGCACGAGGAACGACCGGTGAAACAACATCGCACACTGCTGGCGACGCTGCTGGCCTGCGGCCTGGCCGCGGGAGCCTGGGCCGACTCCGCGCCGACGCCGCCGCGCACGCCCAACGGCCTGGCGCTGACGCCGCCGATGGGCTGGAACACCTGGAACAAGTTCGGCTGCTCGATCAACGAAAAGCTGATCCGCGAGGCGGCGGACGCGATGGTCAGCTCCGGCATGCGCGACGCCGGCTACGACTACATCGTCATCGACGATTGCTGGCAGGGCCAGCGCGACGCGAACGGCAACATCCAGCCCGACCCGCAGCGCTTCCCCTCCGGCATGAAGGCGCTGGGCGACTACATCCACGCCAAGGGGCTGAAGTTCGGCATCTACTCCGACGCCGGCAAGCTCACCTGCGGCAAGCGCCCGGGCAGCTGGGGCCACGAGTACCAGGACGCGCGCACCTATGCCTCGTGGGGCGTGGACTACCTGAAGTACGACTGGTGCTCCACCTACACGCAGGATGCGCCGTCCAGCTACGCCACGATGAGCGATGCGCTGCGCGCCACCGGCCGCCCGATCGTGTTCAGCATCTGCGAGTGGGGCGTCAACAAGCCCTGGCTGTGGGCGAAGAACATCGGCAACCTGTGGCGCACCACCGACGACATCTACGACCACTGGTCGGGCCGGGACGGCTACCAGCACAGCGTGCTGGCCATCCTCGACCTGCAGGTGGGGCTGGACGGCTTTGCCGGCCCCGGCCACTGGAACGATCCGGACATGCTGGAAGTGGGCAATGGCGGCATGAGCAACGAGGAATACCGCTCCCACTTCAGCCTGTGGGCGATGCTGGCCGCGCCGCTGATGGCCGGCAACGACCTCGCCGCGATGGACGCGGACACCAAGGCCATCCTCACCAACCGCGAGGTGATCGCGGTGGACCAGGATCCGCTCGGCATCGAGGCCCGCCGCGTGGCCAAGCACGGCGACTACGAAGTGTGGGCGCGCCCGCTCCAGGGCGGCGGCCGCGCAGTGCTGCTGCTCAACCGCAGCGCCGCCGCGCACGCGATCACCGTGGACTGGGCCGAGCTCGACCTGCCCGCCTCGCTGCGCCTCAAGGTACGCGACCTGTGGGCGCACAAGGACCTGCCCGACGCGCGCGGCAGCTTCACCGCCGAGGTGCCCTCGCACGGCGTGGCGATGCTGCGGATGGAGTAGCCCCCTGCCCCGGCCGGTGCTCCATGGCCAGCCGGGGCGTCGAGCCATGCGGCCTTGCGGCGCCCATGGACCATTCCGCATCCGGCGGCGTGGTCCGTGGGCGCTTTCGTTGGCGCCCCTGCGGATCGACGGCGGGTGCCACGATCCGGATCGGCCATCCATCGACCTGATGAACGATGAAACCCTGCTGCTTGAAGCCCCGCTTCCGCCGGACGCGAAGAAGGGCCATGGATGGCCCTGTTTCGATGAGCGAGGAAGAGGGGCCGGGTGAAACACGACATCCCCATTCCTGGCATGCCGGAGACTCGTCGCTTCGCCCGTACCCTCATCCGGCCCTGCGGGCCACCTTCTCCCGAAGGGAGAAGGGAACGGTCAGCCGAGCGTCGTCGCTGATCGGGTCCATCGAAGCCACGCCACGGCTGCCGGCACATGTCCATCGTGCGCTCGTCGCTAGCATGCAGGATTCGCGGGGCCGCCCGCGAGCAGCAGGTCGGCCGCGCGCAGCGCTTGTTCCTCGACCCAAAAAAAGCCGCCCTTGCGGGCGGCAACTTGGGGAGTGTGTTGCGGCGCGGCCGGTGGCGCGCGCCGCCTGTTTCCATGCCCTGCCGGGCAGCGATCAGTAGTCGTACGACACGCTGAGGCGCAGGTAGCGCGGCTGCGTCTGGCCGGTCGGCAGCAGGAAGTGCGGATCCTCGCCGCCGTGGCTGGAGCCGTAGTACGGCGAGGTCTGGGTGATCACGCGGTTGTTGAAGATGTTGTAGACCATCGCGTTGAAGGCCAGCTTCTTGCCCGCCCACTCCGGCCGGTATTCCACCGCGGCGCTCACCGTGTACTGCCACGGGTTGTGACCCAGGTCGCCCGGACGCGAGGGCTTGCCGCCACACCAGTGGTAGATGCCGCCGTAGCCGAGGCCGGGGTTGCCTTCGTTCGGCCCGTACAGGCCGAGGCAGCTGCGCGGCAGGCCCGACAGGATCGCGACGTTGCCGGACACCATCCACTCCGGCGCAAGCTGGTAGGAGCCGTAGGCCTTGATCTGGTGGCGACGGGTGTTCGGCAGCTCGCCGTTGGCGTACTCCATCGCCTGCCAGTAATCCCAGTCCACCGTGGCGGACACGTCGGTCTGCGTGAGGTCGGAGCGCACCTGGCCCTCGCTGTTGCCGTAGCTGCGCGAGAACAGGTAGTCGATGCGGCCCTGCCACTTGCCGTCGAACGGATGCTCCAGGTAGGCGTTGAGGCCGTAGTAGCGGCGCTTCAGGCCGGAGCCGTAGCCGAAGTCCTCCTTCCACCGCATCGGCACCGTGTAGTAGCCGCCGCCGATCTTCGCCACCTTGAGGATGTTGGTGCGCCCCGGGTTGATCAGGTAGGCGCCGTTGATCTCGGACGCGTCGTAGGTGGCGGGGTCGATGCCCATGCGCTCCATCTTCGCGGCGATCGCGGGCGTGTCGCCGGTGTCGTCGATGGCGTTGCGCAGGTTGCGGACGGTGGCCTTGAGGCCGTACACCCATTGCTCGCCCAGCTTCTTGTCGAAGCCGAGGATGAACTCGTCCTGGTACTCGGACTTCAGGTTGGTCGCCGCCACCATGTTGGGGTCGTGCGGCTGGCCGTACTCGCGGTTGTTCGAGATCGGCGCTTCCACGCCGCGGCTGGTGTGGATCGGCGTGAGCCCGGTGGGCACGCCGTTCGCGTCGATGCCGGTGTAGGTGTAGTACACGCGGGTGTAGTACGGCGCGCCGGCCTGGCGCATCGCCACCGTGGCCGGCAGCGCGAGGTAGTAGCGGCCGGCGTTGCCGTACACCTTGAAGCTGCTGTCGCCGTTCACGTCCCAGCTGAAGCCCACGCGCGGCGCCCACTGCGGCGAGGTCAGGCGCAGGTAGGGTGCGCCGCCGGGGTTGTAGTTGGTGAACTGGTCGTTGCGCAGGCCCAGGTTGAGCAGCCAGCGGTCGCTCACCTGCCAGTTGTCCTCCACGTACTGCGCGCGCTGCGACACCTTCACCGAACCGCCGCCGTAGCGGCGGTACTTCGCCACGTAGTAGCCGGTTTCGCCGCCCGTGTAGTTGCCCGGCGCATCCACGAACGGGTCGCCGCTGGAGATCGGCGTGGCCGGGTTGCCCTTGAGGTACTCCCAGGCGTAGCCCGGCGCCGCCATCGCGGTGCCGTCGTGCAGGTCAAGCACGGTCTGGTTGTCGATGCCCGCCGACAGCGCGTGGTCGCCGAGGCGATAGCCGAGGTCGAGGCGCAGGTTGGTGTCGTGCGAGGTGTGCCGCGGGTCGGCCGACTCGCCCAGCGTCTGCGGGTTGCGGATCGGCGTGCCGCCGTTCAGCGCGGGGTTCTGCTTGCTGATGCCGTAGAGCAGCGGAATGGTGGGGTAAAGGTTGTTGAGCTGGTTGTAGTAGGTGCCGTCCATCTCGCCGTACAGCGCCGAGAACGTCAGCGCGTCGGTGATGTAGCTGGTGAACTTGCCGACGAAGAGTTCCGCGCCGGTCTTGAACGGCGTGTTCTTGCCGACCAGCGTGCCGTCCCTGCCGGTGTCGTAGTCGTAGTTGTAGCGCCGGCCCGAGTACTGGCGCTTGGTGGAGGCGCCGGTCAGTTCGAGCAGGTTGCTGTCGTTGATGTTCCAGTCGAGCTTGGCGTACCACTTCGGGTAGTCGTTGCGGTAGTGGGTGTCGTAGGGCCACTCGGTGGAGCCGATGCTGTTGCTCTGGCGGCGCTCGGCCTCGAGCGCGACGAAGAAGAACAGCCGGTCGCGGATCAGCGGGCCGCCGGCGTAGGCGCTGGCTACGGTGGTCCACGAGTGGCTGCCCGCGCCGCGCGAATACAACTTGCCGCGATCCGGGCCGGTGGGGTAGTACACGTCGCGCGCATCGCCGCGCGCGAACGCCGGCGTCCACAGCAGCTGGCCGCCGAAATGCCACTCGTTGGTGCCGCGCTTGCCCACCTGGCTGATCACGCCGCCGTCGGAGCGGCCGTAGCTCGCGCCGTAGCCGCCGGTGAGCACTTCCTGCTGGTCGATCGCGCCATAGGGCAGGCTGAAGCCGCCGAAGTCGCTGAGCGGATCGGTGGTGTTGAAGCCGTTGATGTAGTACGCGTTCTCGGTGACCGAGGAGCCGCCGAAGGACACCAGCGTGTTGCCGGTGGGGCCACTGAACGCGCCCTCGATCGCCCCCGGCGCCAGCAGTGCGATCGACTCGGCGCTGCGCGCCAGCGGCAGGCGGGCGAGTTGTTCCGACGTGATCACCGTGCGCGAGTCCACGCCGGTGACGTCGATGGCCGGCAGGGCGCTGGCCGATACCGTCACCGCCGTGAGGTCTTTCGCGTCCGTCGCGGCGACGAACGACACCTCGGTGCCCGCGCCCACGCGCAGGGACACGTTCGAGCGCGACTCGACCGTCTTGCCGTCGCGCAGCAGGGTCACCGTGTAGGTGCCCAGCGGCAGCTGGCCGATGGTGTAGCGGCCCTGCGCATCGACCGGCACCTGCCGGACCAGGCCCGAGGTGTTGCGCACCTCGACCGCCTCGCCGGCCGCCACCGCCGCCTGGCCGAAGATCGAGCCCGTCGTCGCCTGGGCGTGCAGTTGCCCCGTTCCCCCCAGTCCTGCCAGCAGCGCAAGCGCGATGGCGTGTCGTCGCAAGGGCGCACGGCCCTGCGGCAGCATGTTTTCGTTCATCCGCATCCTCTCCCAGATCATTCGATGAATTCGGCAATCGGGCGACGCCCAAGCCCACGGCGCCTCCGGCTCCCCTGCTCCTGCATGACGCTGTCGTCTCTCCCTGGCCGAGCGGCCCGACCGCGGTGTCCGGCGAGTGCCGCGCGCGGTGCCGTTCGCCGGCATCGCGTGCACGTCGCCCGATCCGGGTTCATCGTGACCGATGGGTTCTTGCGACGTCTTGTCGCAAGCAAACACGATTCGCGCGCAAATCTGCACAAGTCTGCGAAACGCGCCCGAACCGGCGACTTGAGTGACTGGCGCGCGGCTCGCATGATGGAAGCGCTCCCCTGCCCGGGTCTGCACGATGCTTTCCAGTCCGGCGGCTTCCCAGCGCGATTCCTGCGTCCGCGAAATTCCCGGTCGCCGGTCCGTGCGGATCCATGCGCTGCCGGCGCGCGGCCGCCGCGAACGGGAGGCGGCATGAACACCGGGCTGGCCCAGGCGCTGCTCGACCTGCGCACGCACGGCTGGCTGCTGCTCGGCGCGACGGGCCAGGCCGTGTTCACCTCGCGCTTCGTGCTGCAGTGGGTGTACAGCGAGCGGCGCGGCTGCAGCGCGATCCCGCTGGCGTTCTGGTACGTCAGCCTCGCCGGCGCCGCCCTGCTGCTCGGCTACGCGATCCACCTGCGCGACCCGGTGTTCATCGCCGGCCAGGGCGGCGGCCTGCTGATCTACCTGCGCAACCTGCAGCTGCGCTGGCGCGAGGCGCGCCACGCCGGGGCGAAACCATGCTGACGCCGGCCGCCGGCGAGGCCTGCTGGATCGGCGCGGGTTTCCTCGCGCAGGCGCTGTTCGGCCTCCGCTTCCTGGTGCAATGGCTGTACAGCGAGGCGCATGGCCGCAGCGTGGTGCCGCCGGCGTTCTGGTACATCAGCGCCGTCGCCGGGGCGATCCTGTTGAGCTACGCGATCCATCGCGGCGAGCCGGTGTTCGTCGCCGGCGAAGCCACCACGCTGCTGATCTTCCTGCGCAACCTGCAGCTGCTGTGGCGGCGCGGAGGCCGCCGATGAGCGCGCGGCGGTCGCTGTACGGAGTCCTGCTGCTCGGGCTGCTGCTGGGCCTCGCCTTCCAGGGCACGCGCGGGCTGTGGAGCCCCGACGAAGGCCGCTATGTCGACGGCGCGGTGCAGATGCTCGACTCGGGCGACCTGCTGGCCCCGGCCTACAGCCCGGATCGGCCGAACTTCTCCAAGCCGCCGCTGACCTACTGGCTGCTCGCCGCCTCGCTCGAGGTGTTCGGCCACAACACCTGGGCCGCGCGCGCGCCCGGCGCGCTGGCTTTCGCCGCCACCTTGCTGCTGCTGTTCGGCATGGGGCGCGTGCTGGTGGCGGAACGCCCCTGGCTGCCGGCGTTGATCTATGCCTGCGCGCCGTTCCCGTTCCTCGCCGCGAACATCGTCAGCACGGACGTGTTCCTGTGCCTGTTCGAGGCGCTGGCGATGCTCGGCTTCGTGCAGGCGGGCTTCGGCGCCGAGACCGGGCACGCACGCCGCTGGATCGCGCTGATGTGGCTGGGCTTCGGCCTCGCCTTCCTGACCAAGGGGCCGCCGGGCCTGATGCCGCTGCTGGCGATCCTGCCGTTCGTGCAGCGCCGCGACGGCTGGCGCGGGCTCGGCCGCCTGTGCACGCCGGCCGGGCTGGCGGTGTTCCTGCTGGTCGGCGGCAGCTGGTACGTGCTGGCGATGCTGCGCTATCCGTGGCTGCCGCACTACTTCGCGCACCGCGAGGTGTACGAGCGCATGTTCACCGCCGTGCAGCGGCGCCACCCGGGGCCGTTCGGCTGGTTCGTGGCCTACGCGCCGACCCTGCTGCTGGGCTCGCTGCCGTGGTGGCCGCTGCTGCTGGGGCGCAAGGCACGCGCGATGCGGGCGGCGAATCGGCGCGATGCGGGCAACCGGCACGCCAGCCCCGGGCGTTTCCTGTGGCTGTGGCTGCTGCTGCCCTTGCTGGTGTTCTGCCTGGTGCAGTCGCGCCTGCCGCTGTACGTGCTGCCCTTGTTCCTGCCGCTGTCGCTGCTGCTGGCGCGGGCATTGCAACGACGCTTCGATCCCGCCCGCGCGACGCCGTGGCTGGCGCTGGGCCTGTGGCTCGTCGTGCTGCTGGCGGTGAAGGGCGGCGTCGGCTGGTTCGCGCATCCCGCGGCGGACAACCGCCTCGCCGCGCGGCAGCTCGCGGCATCGACGAGTGCGCACGCCTACGATGCGATCGTCTTCGTCGAGAACACCGCGCAGGACTACGACATCGAGGAGCAGACGCCGTGGGGGCTGCGGCTCTACCTCGACAAGCCGATCTACGGCGTGGCCTGGCGGCAAGCGCAGGCGACCGCGGAACTGTGCGGCACGCTGCGTCGGCACGGCCACACGCTGCTGGTGCTCGATCCGGCGATTGCGCCGGCGGCGGTCGAACCCGCGCTCGCCGGCTGTACGCCGGGCGGCGCCGTGCAGCTCGGCGCGTGGCGCCGCAGCGCATTGCTGCTGGCCGGCGGCTGAAGGAGCGCACCGTGCCATGTGCGGAATCTGCGGCATCGTGATGCGCGACGCGAACCCGGCACGGCCCGCGCCGGAACCGGTAGTGCGCCGCATGCTGCAGCGGATGGCGCATCGCGGTCCGGACGGCAACGCGCTGGCGACGCGCGGTGGCATGACGATGGCGGCGAACCGGCTGGCGATCCGCGGCGTGGACGAGGCGCAGCCGCCGCTGCTCGAACACCCGGACGGCATCCTGGCCGCCTGCAACGGCGAGATCGACAACCACCGCGAGCTGCGCCACTTCCTCGCCCAATGCGGCCGCACGGTGCCGTTCAGCACCGATGTCGCGGTGATCGCGCCGCTGTACCTGGAAAAAGGCCTGGCGTTCGTCGAACACCTGCAGGGCGTGTTCGCGCTCGCGCTGTGGGATGCGCGCCGGCAACGGCTGATCCTGGCCCGCGATCGCGTCGGCGAGCGCCACCTGTACTACGCCGACACCGGGCGCGCGATCCTGTTCGCCTCCGAGCTGGCCGCGCTGACGGAAGCCACCGACCCTGCCGCGCCGCTCGACCGCGAAGCGCTGGCGTCGTTCCTGCAGACCGGCTACTGCCCGGCGCCGCGCAGCCTGCTCGCCGGGCATCGCAAGCTCTGCCCGGGCGAAATGCTGGTGTTCGAACCCAGGGAAGGTCCGATCAATTCGGCTTCTCGCTCGTCATTCCTGCAAAAGCAGGAATCCAGTGCCTTTGCGTTCAATGGCCTACAGACGCTGGATCCCAGCTTTCGCTGGGATGACGAGCAAAATCAGAGCATTCCAAGCACCACCCATCACCGGCGCTACTGGCATTTCCCGCGGCGCGCGGCCACCACGACGACGCCCGCACCGCGCGCCTTCGACCACGTGCTGCGCGAAGCGGTACACCGGCAGAGCGAGGTCGAGGTGCCGTTCGGGGTGCTGCTCAGCGGCGGCATGGATTCCGCCCTGATCGCCGCGGTGGCGCGCAGCCTGCGCCCCGGGCTCGAGTTGCCGGCGTACTGCGCCCGCTTCGCCGAGGCTTCCTTCGACGAGGGGCGTGCCGCGGAGCGCGTCGCCGCACGGCTGGGCTGTCCCTTCGTGCCAGTGACGATCACGGCGGAAGACATCCCGGCCACGCTGCACACGCTGGTGACGACCACCGGCGAACCGCTGGCCGATCCGGCCTGGCTGCCGCTGGCGCTGGTGGCCGGCCGCGCCGCCCGCGACGTGCGCATGCTGCTCGCCGGCGAGGGCGCGGACGAACTGTTCGGCGGCTATCCCGCCTACCTCGGCGCACAATTCGCCGGCCGCTACGCGCGCCTGCCGGCGGGCCTGCGCACGCTGCTGCGCCGGTTGATCGAACGGCTGCCGCCCAGCGACCGCAAGGTCACGCTGTCGTTCCTGCTCAAGCGCTTCGTGCTTGGCCAGGAACTCGACGGGCTGGCGCGGCACCAGTTGTGGACTTCGCACATCGCGCCGGAGTGGCTGCGCCGCCTGGGCGTCGAACCGCCGGCATGGGCGACAGGAGATGTCGCCGAGCTGCCCCTGCTCGACGCCGTGCAGCAGCACGACTTCGCCCATGCCCTGCCGGAGGCGCTGCTGGCCAAGGCGGATCGCGGCGGCATGCTGCACGGCGTGGAAATCCGGGCGCCGTACCTGGACCCCACGGTGATCGAGTTCGCCGCGGCCCTGCCGGTGCAGGCCCGCGTGCGCGGGCTCACCACCAAGGCCTTCCTCAAGGACTACGCGAGGCTGTACCTGCCGCGCGCGGTGACGCGGCGGCGCAAGCGCGGGCTGTCGGTGCCGCTGGCGGCCTGGCTGCGCGGCCCCCTGCGCGAATGGGCGCAGGCGCGCCTCGCCAGCGGCACGCTGGCCGAGGCCGGCCTGCGCCAGCGCACCGCACTGGAGCTGCTGGCCGAGCACATGGCGCGCAAGGCCGATCACGGGCGCGCGCTCTGGATCCTGCTCGTGCTCGGCGAATGGCTGGAGTGGCGAGCGCTTGCACGCCCACCGGATCTGCGGCCTGCCGCGCAATGCGCGATCCACGCCGCCTCGCGGCAGTGATCGCGCGCGCGGGCGTCGCCATCTGCGCCGACCGTGGCGTGGCGCGCGCATAGCCATCCTCCCGGGTGGATGACCGGGCATGTCCTTGCATGCCATGGCGAATTGACCAGCATCAACTGGCGCCGCAACGGCGCATGCCACGCTGCAGCCGAACCCGTGCCGGGGAGCGTGCCCAGTTCGCCCCGGAACCCTGCCGCAGTGGAGGACGTCATGGCTTCCCGTTGCGCTGTACGCCGTTTCCGGTTCCATCCGCAGCTGCTGCGCGCCGTGGCGCTCGCTGCCGGATTGCTCGCCCTCGCAGGCGTGTCGCCCGCTGCCCGCGCGATACCCGCGTTCGCGCGGCAGACCCACACGCCGTGCACGGCATGCCACATCGGCGGCTTCGGGCCGCAGCTCACGCCGTTCGGGCGCCAGTTCAAGTTGCTGGGCTACACGCTCGGCGCCGGCGGCAAGGACGAGCTGCCGCTGTCGCTGATGCTGGTGGAGTCGTACACGAACACCCGCAAGGCGCAGGCCGCCCCGCCCGCCAAGGGCTTCGGCACCAACGACAACACCGAGCTGCAGCAGGCTTCGGTGTTCCTCGCCGGCCGCATCACCGACCACCTCGGCGTGTTGGCGCAGGCCACCTACTCGGAGAACGGCGGCCTGCTGGGCTGGGACAACAGCGACCTGCGCTATGCGCGCACTTCCGCCGTGGCGGGCCACAGCGTGCTGTGGGGCGTCTCGCTCAACAACAACCCCAGCGTCACCGACGTCTTCAACACGGCGCCCTCGTGGCAATACCAGTACATGGCGCCCGACCTCGCCCCCGGCGCGCCGGCGGCGCCGATCCTGATGGGCGGGCTGGCCGCGCAGGTCGTCGGCCTCAACGCCTACGCGCAGATCGACGGCGGGCTCTATCTGGAGGCGGGCGGCTACCGCTCGCTGTCGCCGGCCTTCCTGCGCGACGTGAACGCGGACTTCAGCGGGCGGCTCAGCGGCATCGCGCCCTATGCGCGGCTCGCTTATACGTGGAACCTCGCCAGCGCCAACCTGCAGGTCGGCGCCTTCGCTTTCCACGCGGCGCGCGGGCTGGTCGGCGCCAATGCGCGGGGCGATGCGGTGGCGCTGGCCGGACCCTCCGACAAGTTCACCGACCTCGGAATCGACGCGAGCTACCAGTTCCAGGCCGGCGACCAGCATGCGGTGACCGTCAATGCCTTGTACCTCGACGAGCGGCAGCGCCTCGACGCCACCTATGCCGCCGGGATCTCCTCGAACCTGCACGACAGCCTGCGCGCGCTGAACCTCAACGCCAGCTACTGGTACCGCAACACCTGGGGCATCACGCTGGGCGGATTCGCCAACGACGGCAGCCGCGACCTGGCGCTGTACGGCAACAACGGCCGCCCCGACACGCATGGCGGCGTGGTTGAGCTGAACTGGAACCCGTTCGGCAAGGCGGATTCGTGGGCGCAGCCGTTCGCCAACCTCCGCCTCGGCCTGCAATACACCTGGTACGCGCGCTTCAGCGGGCTGGTCACCAACATCGATGGCGCGGGCCGGCGGGCCTCGGACAACGACACGCTGTACCTCTACGCATGGCTGGCGTTGTAGTGCCGGGTTGGTTCGGATGACCCAGCGCCTGCTGGTCGCCGTCAGCGCGCTGACGCTGCTGCTTGGCTTGATCGCGCGCTTCGCGGGCCACGCAGCGCTCGCCAACGCACTGTGGCTGATCGGCGCAGTGCCCGTGGCCGTTTCCATCGGCATCGCCGGCATGATCCGGTTGCTGCGGCGCGATGCCGGGGTCGATGCCATCGCGCTGCTTGCCATCGTCGGCGCGATCGCGCTCGGCGAAACGCTCGCCGCCGCCGTGATCGGCCTGATGTTCGCCAGCGGGCGGGCGCTGGAGGATTACGCCGAGGGCAAGGCGCGGCGGGAGATGTCCGCGCTGCTGGATCGCGCGCCGAAATCGGCGAACAGGTACGTGGGCGATGAACTCGTGCAGGTTCCCGTCGCGCAGGTGGCGCCGGGCGACCGCCTGCTCGTCCGCGGCGGCGAGGTGGTGCCGGTGGACGGCAGGGTCGAATCCGCGGCGGCGGTGCTCGACGAGTCGGCGCTCACCGGCGAGTCGATGCCGGTTCGGCGGCTGCGTGGCGAGGCGGTGCGCAGCGGCGCGCTCAATGCGGGCGGGCCCTTCGACCTGCTCGCCACCACCTCCGCGGCCGACAGCACGTTCGCCGGCATCGTCCGACTGGTGGAGGCCGCGCAGCAGGCGAAGGCGCCGGCGGCGCGGCTGGCCGATCGCTACGCGCTGCTGTTCCTGCCGCTGGCGCTGCTGCTTGCGGCAGCCGCGTGGGCGTTGACGGGCGATCCCGTCCGCGCGCTGGCGGTGCTGGTGGTCGCCACGCCCTGCCCGCTCATCCTCGCCGTGCCTGTTGCCATCGTTTCCGGCATGTCGCGTTGCGCCTCGCGCGGCGTGCTGGTCAAGGGCGGCGGCATGCTCGAAGGACTGGCCCGCGGCGACAGCCTGTTCTTCGACAAGACCGGCACGCTGACGGCGGGGCACGCGCGGCTGACGGCCATCGAAACCGTCGACGCCATCGACCCGGACGCGTTGCTGCGCATCGCGGCGTCCGTCGAGCAGATGTCCCAGCACGTGCTGGCGGAGGCCATCGTGTCGTTTGCACGGCAGCGCGGGCTGGCGTTGTCGAAGCCTGCCGACGTGCGGGAGGAACACGGCGCGGGCCTGGCGGGAACGGTCGAGGGCCGCCGCGTGGCCGTCGGCAGCTACGGTTTCGTCGCGCGCTTCGCGCTGTCCGCAGCCTGGGCCGAGTCGCTGCGCAAACGCATGCGCCGCGAGGGTGCCACCGGCGTGTTCGTCGCCGTGGATGGCGCGATGGCGGGCGCCCTGCTGCTCGGCGACGAGATCCGGCTGGACACCCCGCGCGCGATCCGGCTGCTGCGGCGTGCCGGGATCCGCCGCATCGTGATGCTGACCGGCGACCACCGCGACATCGCCGAGACCATCGGCGAAGCGCTGGGCGTGGACGAGGTGCTGGCGGAACAGGCGCCGGGTGACAAGCTGTCCGCGATCGAGACGGCCAAACAGGCGGGCGCCACGATCATGGTGGGCGACGGCATCAACGATGCGCCCGCGCTCGCCGCCGCCGACGTCGGCGTGGCGATGGGCGCGCGCGGCGCCGCCGCGTCGTCGGAAGCGGCCGGCATCGTGCTGCTGGTGGACCGGCTGGATCGCCTCGCCGAGGCGCTCGTCATCGCCCGCCGCGCGCGCCGGATCGCGATGCAAAGCGTGGTCGCCGGCATGGGCCTGTCGCTGGTCGCGATGCTGTTCGCGGCGCTGGGCTACCTGCCGCCGGTGGCCGGCGCGATCCTGCAGGAAGGTATCGACGTGGCCGTGATCCTCAATGCGCTGCGCGTGCTGCGGACCAGGACGGCGGGCGATACCCAGGGCCGGCTGGACGCCGCCGAAGGCGCCCGCCTCGCCGCCGAGCACCACGAACTCGGCCCCGTGCTCGACCGCATCCGCGCCTGCGCCGACCGCCTGCCGCTGCTACCCGAGGAGAACCTGCACGCGGAGCTGGTCGAGCTGGATGGTTTGCTGAAGGATCGGCTGCTTCCGCACGAGCGCGACGACGAAAAGAACCTGTATCCGCGGCTGGAACGCATGCTGGGCGGCGACGATCCGCTGGCGCCGCTGAGCCGCACCCACCGCGAGATACTCCGGCTCGGCCGCCTGTTCCACCACCTGACTGAAGACCTGCCGCGCGGCCCCCTGCCCGCCGAAACCGTGCAGGAGCTGCAGCGGACGCTGTACGGCCTGGATGCGATCCTGCGATTGCACTTCGCCCAGGAGGAAGAGATCTACCACGGGATGTCCGAGGTGGCTTGAGGGTGTTCTTGGCCAAGGGATGGTCTGGACAATCGGCTTATTGCTCGTCATTCCTGCGGATGCAGGAATCCAGTGCCTTTTGCGCTCGATTGCCTGCAGACACTGAATGACTCGCTGCGCTCGCCCCTTCGGGGCCGCCCTGCGGGTGTTCTGCGCGCTACGCGCTTGTCCAGCTTTCGCGCACTGCTGTCCGGAATATTTCGCCGGTGATCTGCTCTCCTCTCCCTCCGGGACGGGGGCTCGCGAGAACCATTCGATTCCGCACCTTGGCTCGCCTGCGGCGTGCTTTCGGACGCCTGCCGGCGCCCGAGTCACTTCTCTTTGCTGGCCCAAAGAGAAGTAACCAAGAGAAATGGCCTGGTTCAATCCGCCGACCCTACAAGCAGGCTGTGTCGAGGGCATTGGATCAACTCTCGTCGACACGTCGCCCCACAGCGGCCACGCCGCGACGTATCTGGAAACTGAGGGCTTTCAAGCTCGTCGCCCCAGCGAAAGCTGGGGCCCAGTGCTGAACCGCTCCGGCTTTCTCGGAGGCTATTTGGTTTGAGTCACGCGGCCTTGGGCAGCGCAGCCTGTTGCCGATAGTAAGCCGCTTCGGCTTCCGCTGGCGGGATATTCCCGATCGGCCCCAGCAGTCGGTGGTGGTTGA
>JAFIHF010000003.1 GCA_017848855.1 Rhodanobacter denitrificans
AAGCCCGGCCCCGACTCACGGACTTTCCGTCCATGGATGGACGGAAAGCGTCGCCGCGGGGTGTCGTTTTCTCTTGGCTACTTCTCTTTTGGACAAGCAAAAGAGAAGTAGCTCGGCCACCGGCAGGTGGACGAAACCGCTCTGCCGCTTGCGGCACGAAACCGCTTTGAAACTTGCGAAAAAACGAGAGCAAAAGCCCCTCTCCCCCAACCCCTCTCCCGCAAGCGGGAGAGGGGCGTCTCGCACCGGATCAGTCCGGCAGCGCCGGCATCTGCTGCACCGCCAGCTTCTGGCGGCGGATCTCCTCGCGCAGCGCGCGGCGTTGCGCCTTGCGCTCGCGGCGGTCGTGCTGCCAGAGATAAATCGCCGGCGTCGAGAGCAGGGTCAGCAGCTGCGACACGAACAGCCCGCCGAGGATCGCGATGCCCAGCGGCTGGCGCATCTCCGAACCCGCGCCGAAGCCGATCGCCAGCGGCAGCGCCGCGCCCATCGCCACCAGGGTGGTCATGGTGATCGGGCGGAAGCGCACCAGCGCGGCCTCGCGGATCGCCGCTGGCGCGCTCATGCCGTGCTCGCGCTCGGCGACCAGGGCGAAGTCCACCATCAGGATCGCGTTCTTCTTCACGATGCCGATCAGCATCAGCACCGCGATCACGCTCATCAGGGTGAGCTGGGTGTGGGTGAGCAGCATCGCGAGGAAGGCGCCCATGCCGGCGGCGGGCAGGGTCGACAGGATCGTCAACGGATGGATCAGGCTTTCGTACAGGATGCCCAGCACCACGTACATCGCGCCGATCACCGCAAGCAGGAGCAGCAGCGAATTGGTGAGCGAGTCGAGCATGTCCTGGTTCTGGCCGGTGTACTTCTTCTGCACGCCGGGCGGCAGGTGCGCGGCATAGATCGCCTGGTCGACCAGCTGCATCGCCTCGATCTGGGTGACGCCCTTGGCGAGGTTGTAGTTGATCGCGGAGGACTCGATCTGGTTGTAGTGCCGGATCGAGACCGGCGCGATGTGCGGGTGGATCCGCGCCACTGCCGACAGCGGGATCATCTTGCCCTGGCTGTTGCGCACGTAGGTGTTGAGCAGCACGTCGGGGCTCAGCGTGTCGGCCTTGTTCGAGGTGAGGATCACGCGGTACTGGTTGATGTCCGAGTAGATCGTCGACACCGGGGCCTGGCCGAACGCGTCGTTCAGCGCGTCGTCGACCTGGCCCATGCCCAGGTGCAGCCGCGCCGCGGCGGCGCGGTCCACTTCCAGCAGCTGCTGCTTGCCGATGCTGTCGAAGCTGGTGGTGACGTCGCGGAACTGTTTCATGCCGCGCATCACCCGCGCCAGCGCCAGCGTGGGCTGCTGCAGCGGCGTGCCGGTGGTGCTGCTGAGCTGGAACGAATACTGCGGGCCGCTGCTGTCGCCACCGCCCCCGCCGCCGAGGAACTGCACCGGGGTCAGCGACACGCGCAGGTCGGGCAGGCTCGCGAAGCGCTTCGACAGCCGCTCGACGACCTGCTGCGCGCTGTCGCGGCGCTCGCCGGGCTTGTCGCCGCGCGGCTTGAGGTCGATGAACAGGGTGGCATGGTTGCCGACGGCGCCGCCGTTGCCGTTGCCGCCGAGGATGGTGGTGACGTCGAGCACGTCGCGATCCGCCTGGATCGCCGCGGTGATGTCCTGGGTGCGCGCGGCCATCCGCGTGGGCGAGATGTTCGCGTCGGCGCTGAGCCGCGCCTGCAGCAGGCCGATGTCCTCCTTCGGCATCATGCCGCCGCCGGCGGTCATGCCCACCAGCACCGCCAGCGCGATGGTCAGCACCAGCAGAATCGGCGGCTGCCAGCGCATCAGCCGGCGGTGATGCATCGCCCAGTCCAGCCCGCGCTCGTAGACGCGCAGCATCCAGCGGTCGAAACGCTCGGCCCAGCGCTCCAGCCGGCCCGGCCGCCGCATCGCTTCGGACTGCTCGTGCGCCAGCCAGCGCCCGCACAGCGCCGGCGTCAGCGTGAGCGAAACCAGCGCCGAGATCACGATCGTCGCGATCAAGGTCACCGAGAACTCGCGCATCATCATCGTGAACATGTTGTGGCCGAACACCATCGGCCCGAACACCGCGATCAGCGACAGCGTGATCGAGATCACCGTGAAGCCGATCTCGCGCACGCCCTTCAACGCGGCGTCCAGCGGTTTCATGCCCGCCTCGATGTGGCGCACGATGTTCTCGATCACCACGATCGCGTCGTCCACCACGAAGCCCACGCACAGCACCAGCGCCACCAGCGAGAGGATGTTGAGCGTGAAGCCCATCGCCCACATCACCACCAGCGCGCCGGCCAGCGACAGCGGCACGCTGAACATCGCGATCACGGTGGGCCGCACGCGGCGCAGGAACACCAGCATCACCAGCGCCACCATCACGACGCTCATCAACAGCGCCACCTCCACCTCGTGCAGCGCGGACTGGGTGGTGGTGGTGAGGTCGAACACCGGGTGGATCTGCACGTCCGCCGGCAGCAGCCCGCGCAGCGCGGGCAGGCGCGCGAGGATGGCCTGCACCGTGGCCACCGAGTTCGCGTCCGCACGCTTGTTGATCTGCATCAGCACCGTGCGCTGGCCGTTGAACCAGGCCGCGGCGTACTTGTCCTCCTGTCCGCCGGTGACGGTGGCCACGTCGCTGAGCCGGATCGGCACGCCGTTGTGGCTGGCGATCACCAGCCCGGCGAAATCCTTCACGTCGTGCAGCGCATCGTTCGCGCTCAGCGTGAGCACGGTGGCGCCGTTGCCGACCACGCCCTGCGGCGCGGTGACGTTGGCCGCGCGCAGCGCGTTCGCCACGTCGTTCGCGGTGATCCCCGCATGCGCCAGCGCCGCGCTGTTCAGCGCCACCCGCACCGCATGCGGCGTGCCGCCGCCCACGCCCACCTGGGCCACGCCGGGGATCTGCGCCACCGCGGGCTTGAGCAGGGTGTCGGTGAGGTCGTAGAGCTTGTCCGGCGGCAGACTGGTCGAAGTCAGCGTGACCAGCAGGATGGGGATTTGCGAGGTGTCGAACTTGAAGTACTGCGGCGGCAGCATGCCGGTGGGCAGGTCCGGCTGCGCCGCGTTGATCGCCTGCTGCACGTCGCGCGCGGCCTGGTCGGCGCTGCGGCTCATGTCGAACATGATCTGGATCTGCGCGCTACCCTCGCTGGCGTTGCCGAACATCATCCGGACGCCGGGGATACGCCCGAGGTGCCGCTCCAGCGGCGACAGCACGGTGTTCGCCATCACCTGCGCGCTGGCGCCCGGCACCGCCGCCTGCACGCCCACGCCGGGAAACTCGATCGACGGCAGCGCCGCCACGCCCAGCAGCAGGTAGGCACAGAAGCCGGCGATCGCCAGACCGATCGCCAGCAACGAGGTGCCGACCGGTCGGCGGATCATGGGGGCGAAGATGTTCACGTGTCCTCCGTGGCGCGCCAGCATAGCGGGAGAACACACGCGACCGACGGCGGCATGGCACGGTTCCCGGGCAGGCGTGCTTTATGCCCGAGCCGGCGCGGCGGCGTATGTGCCTGAAGACGTGCCCCTGTCGAAAGTCAGGGAGGTCGCCGACGCCTATTTCGGCAGCGCCGGCAGCCGCTTCGCCAGTTCGCGCTGGCGGCGGATCTCCTCGCGCAGTGCGCGGCGCTGCGCCTTGCGCTCGCGGCGGTCGTGCTGCCACAGGTAGATCGCCGGCGTCGAGAGCAGGGTCAGCAGCTGCGACACGAACAGGCCGCCGAGGATCGCGATGCCCAGCGGCTGGCGCATCTCCGAACCCGCGCCGAAGCCGATCGCCAACGGCAACGCCGCGCCCATCGCCACCAGGGTGGTCATGGTGATCGGGCGGAAGCGCACCAGCGCCGCCTCGCGGATCGCCGCGGGCGGAGCCAGCCCGCGCTCGCGCTCGGCGACCAGGGCGAAGTCCACCATCAGGATCGCGTTCTTCTTCACGATGCCGATCAGCATCAGCACCGCGATCACCGACATCGTGGTGAGCTGGGTATGCGTGAGCAGCATCGCGAGGAACGCGCCCATGCCGGCGGCGGGCAGGGTGGAGATGATGGTCAGCGGGTGGATCAGGCTTTCGTACAGGATGCCCAGCACCACGTACATCGCGCCGATCACCGCGAGCAGTAGCAGCAGCGCGTTGCCCAGCGCATCGAGCAGGTCCTGGTTCTCGCCGGTGTACTGCTTCTGCACGCCGGGCGGCAGGTGCGCGGCGAAGATCGCCTGGCTCACCCGCTGCAGGCCCTCGGCCTGGGTCACGTCCTTGGCCAGGTTGTAGCTGACCGAGGCCGATTCCACCTGGTCGTAGTGCTCCACGCTGACCGGCGCGATCTGCGGCCGGATGCGCGCCACCGCCGACAGCGGGATCATCCTGCCCTGCGCGTTGCGCACGTAGGTGTTGAGCAGGGTGTCCGGGCTCAGCGTGTCGGCGCGGTCGGAGGTGAGCACCACGTAGTACTGGTTGATGTCCGAGTAGATCGTCGACACCGGGGTCTGGCCGAACGACTTGTTCAGTGCGTCGTCGACCTGACCCATGCTCAGGTGCAGCCGCGCCGCGGCGGCGCGGTCCACTTGCAGCATCTGCTGCATGCCGACGCTGTCGAAGCTGGTGCTGACGTCGCGGAACTGCGGCATGCCGCGCATCACCTTGGCCAGCGCCAGCGTGGGCTGCTGCAACGACGCGCCGCTGGTGCTGATCAGCTTGAAGCTGTACTGCGCCTGGCCGCCGCCGCCCGAACCCATGTTGATGAACTGCACCGTGGTCAGCGTCACGTCGAGGTCGGCCAGCGGCTTGAACTCCTTGTTCAGCCGGTCCACCACCTGCTGCGCGCCGTCGCGGCGCTGGCCCGGCCCGCTGCCGAGCGGCTTCAGGTCGATGAACATGCGCGCCTCGTTGCTGCTCGCGCTGTTCATGCCGCCGCCGAAGAAGGCGGTCACGTCCGCCACCGCCGGGTCGGCGTGGATGCGCGCCACGATCTGCTGCGTGCGCTTCATCATCAGGGTGGGCGAGATGTTCGCGTCGGCGCTGATGTGCGCGCGGATCAGCCCGGTGTCCTCCTTCGGCATGATGCCGCCGCCGGCGGTCATGCCCACCAGCACCGCCAGCGCGATGGTCAGCACCAGCAGGATCGGCGGCTGCCAGCGCATCAGCCGGCGATGGCACATGGCCCAGTCCAGCCCGCGCTCGTAGACGCGCAGCATCCAGCGGTCGAAACGCTCGGCCCAGCGCTCCAGCCGGCCCGGCTGGTGCGCGGCGCGCGCGTCGTCGTGCGCCAGCCAGCGGCCGCACAGCGCGGGCGTGAGCGTGAGCGAAACCAGCGCCGAGATCACGATCGTCGCGATCAGGGTCACCGAGAACTCGCGCATCAGCATCGTGAACATGTTGTTGCCGAACACCATCGGCCCGAACACCGCGATCAGCGACAGCGTGATCGAGATCACCGTGAAGCCGATCTCGCGCACGCCGGTGAGCGCGGCTTCGAGCGCCGGCATGCCCTGCTCCATGTGGCGCACGATGTTCTCGATCACCACGATCGCATCGTCCACCACAAAGCCCACGCACAGCACCAGCGCCACCAGCGAGAAGATGTTGAGCGTGAAGCCCATCGCCCACATCACCACCAGCGCGCCGGCCAGCGACAGCGGCACGCTGAACATCGCGATCGCGGTGGGCCGCACGCGGCGCAGGAACACCAGCATCACCAGCGCCACCATCGCCACGCCCACCAGCAGCGCCACCTCCACCTCGTGCAGCGCCGACATCGTGGTCGGCGTGAGGTCGAAGATCGGGGTGATCTGCACGTCGGCGGGCAGCAGCCCGCGCAGCTCGGGCAGGCGCGCGCGGACCGCCTCCACCGTGGCCACCGCGTTCGCGTCGGTGCGCTTGGTGACCTGCAGCACCACCGCGCGCCGGTCGTTGAACCAGGCCGCGGCGTACTGGTCCTGCTGGCCGCCGGTGATGGTGGCGACATCGGACAACCGGATCGGCACGCCGTTGTGGCTGGCGATCACCAGCCGCGCGAAATCCTGCACGTCGTGCAGGGCGTCGTTCGCGCTCACCGTGAGCACGGTGGCGCCGTTGCCGACCACGCCCTGCGGCGCGGTGACGTTGGCCGCACGCAGCGCATTCGCCACGTCGTTCGCGGTGATGCCGGCATGCGCCAGCGCGGCGGTGTTCAACGCCACCCGCACCGCATGCGGCGTGCCGCCGCCCACGTTCACCTGCGCCACGCCGGGGATCTGCGCCACCGCGGGCTTGAGCAGGGTATCGGTGAGGTCGTACAGCTTGTCCGGCGGCAGGCTGGTCGAGGTCAGCGCCACCAGCAGGATGGGGATCTGCGAGGTGTTCGCCTTGAAGTAGACCGGCAGGCTGGGCATGCCCTGCGGCAGGTCCGGCATCGCCGCGTTGATCGCCGCCTGCACGTCGTGCGCGAGCTGGTCGGGATTGCGGCCGAAGTCGAGCTGCAGGCCGATCCGCGCGCTGCCCTCGGTGGCGGTCGAGTCGATGTGCTGCACGCCGGGGATGCGGCCCAGGTGCCGCTCCAGCGGCGCCACCACGGCGGAGGCCATCACCTGCGCGCTGGCGCCGGGCAGCTGCGCGACCACGCCCATGAACGGCAATTCCATCGCCGGGAACGCCGCCACGCCCAGCAGCAGGTAGGCCCACGCCCCGGCCAGCGCCAGCCCGCAGGCCAGCAGCACGGTGCCGATCGGTCGGCGGATCATGGGCGCGAAGATGTTCAACGGTCCTCCGCGGCGCGCCGGGGTGGGGAGTGCGCACGCATGACAATGGCGTCGGGGCCAGACATGCGCACTTTATGCCTGCCGCCGCGCCGCGGCGTATGTGCCTGAAGTCCACACCCTGCCGGAAGGCAGGGTGCCGTCACGCGCGAACCAGCCACGCCACCAGCACGGCCGCCTCGACCAGTTCGGCCAGCGCGCCGCAGGTGTCGCCGGTCATGCCGCCCAGGCGCTGCAGGCAGGCGCGGCGCCACAGCGCGAACACCAGCAGCGCGGCGAGCCCGCCGGCGAGCCCGCGCCAGCCGGGCAGCAGACACGTCGCGCCAGTCAGCAGCAGCGCGACGACGCACGCAGCGCGCGGCGCGTCGGCCAGCGCGCTGCCGAGGCCGCCGGCGCGCACGTAGGGCAGGCCGAGGAAAGCCAGGGTCAGCACGCTGCGGCCGAGCAGCGGCGCCAGCAGCAAGGCCGGCCAACCGCCTGGCGGCAGGCTGGCCAGCGCGGCGAACTTCAGCAGCAGCAGCAGGCCCACCGCCGCCACGCCGATCGGGCCGCTGCGCGGGTCCTTCATGATCTCCAGCGTGCGCGCGCGGTCGCCCAGCCCGCCCACCCAGGCGTCGGCGCTGTCGGCGAGGCCGTCCAGGTGCATCGCGCCGCTCAGCCACACCCACGCGCACAGCAGCAGGGCGGCGGCCAGCAGCGGCGGCGTGCCGCGCAGCAGCCACGCCAGCGCCGCCAGCACGGCGCCGAGCAGCAGGCCGACCAGCGGATACCACGCCAGCGACTGCGCCCGCGCACGGGCATCGTCGAACACCGCGGGCGGCACCGGCACCCGGGTCAGGAAACCGAGCGCCGCGAGCAGGCCGCGCATCAGGCGCGCACCGCGTGGCGGCACGCCGGCGGCCAGGGCAGGCGGTGCAGCGAAGCGTGCGCCACCTCGAGGCCGCTCATGTCGCCGTAGCCGCGGCCCTCGGCGAGGCAGCGCAGCAGGCGGATCGCGCCGCCATGGGTGACCACCAGCACGCGCCGGCCGCGCCACTCGGCGACCAGCGCGTCCAGCGCCGCTACCAGCCGCGACTCGAACGCGGCCAGGCGCTCGGCGCCCGGCGGCGGATGCGCCCACGGGTCGGCCCAGAAGCGGCCCAGCGCTTCGCCCTGTTCCGCAGCCAGCGTCGCGACCGGCACGCCCTGCCAGGCGCCGAAGTCGTACTCGGCCAGCCGCGGATCGAGCCGCAGCGGCAGGCCGCGCGCCGTCGCCAGTTCGGCCGCGAATTGCGCGCAGCGCTGCAGCGGCGAGGAGGCCACGGCATCCCACTCGTGTCCTGCCACCGCCGCGCGCAGCTGCTGCCAGCCTGTTTCACTCAAGGCATCGTCGAGCCGGCCGCGGAAGCCGTGCCGGCCGGTGTCGCCGTGGCGCAGCAGGGTGAGCGCGGTCGCGTTCACGCGCCGCTGACCCCGGCCTGCTCGAACGTGGCCATCCGGTTGTGCAGCGCGCAGGCCAGCCGCAGCAGCGGCACCGCGATCGCCGCGCCGCTGCCCTCGCCGAGGCGCAGGCCCAGGTCGATCAGCGGCTCGGCCGCCAGCGCGGCCAGCACGCGGGCATGCCCGCGCTCCTGCGAGCGATGCGAGAACAGCAGCCAGTCGCGGCAGGCCGGATTGATCCGCACCGCCGCCAGCGCCGCCACCGAGCTGATGAAGCCGTCGACCAGCGCCGGCAGCCCCGCCTGCGCGGCGGCGACGTAGGCGCCGGCCAGCGCGGCGATCTCGAAGCCGCCGAGGCAGCGCAGCCGTTCCAGCGGCGTGT
This sequence comes from Rhodanobacter denitrificans, assembly GCA_017848855.1. Lineage (GTDB taxonomy): Bacteria > Pseudomonadota > Gammaproteobacteria > Xanthomonadales > Rhodanobacteraceae > Rhodanobacter_A > Rhodanobacter_A denitrificans_B. The sequence continues at coordinate 8,556 of JAFIHF010000003.1, forward strand.
CGACCGCGGCGTGGCGGGCCAGCGCGCGGGCGATCACCTGCGCCTTGTGCGCCACGCCGGCGGCGTCGAGGCCGGTGCCGGCGCCGCTCAGCGAGGCCGGCGACTCGCCCAGGAGGGCGCAGCCCAGCGCACTGGCCGCGGTGGTGTTGGCGATGCCCATTTCGCCGCCGACGAACAGCTGGGCGCCCGCGGCACGGGCCGCGCGCACGCTGTCGGCGCCGGCGTCCAGCGCGGCCTGCAGCTGCGCCTGCGTCATCGCGGGCTCGACGCAGAAATTCGCGGTGGACGCGGCGATGATCGCGCGGCGCACGCCGGCGATCTCGCCCGGATCGTTCACCGTGCCGAGGTTGACCACCTCCAGGCGGGCGCCGAGCTCGCGCGCCAGCACGCTGATCGCCGCGCCGCCGCCGGCGAAGTTGCGCACCATCTCGCCGGTGACCACCTGCGGAAACGCCGACACGCCTTCGGCCGCCACACCGTGGTCGCCGGCGAAAATGCTGATCCACACCGTGTCCAGCGCGGGCTGCGGCGTGCCCTGCAGCGCCGCCAGCCGGATCGCGGCGGATTCCAGCGCGCCGAGCGAACCCGGCGGCTTGGTCAGGCAGGCCTGCCGCGCGCGCGCGGCGGCCTCCATCGCGGGATCGGGTGCGCGGCAGGGTTCGGACAGGTTCATGCAAGGGTTCCTTTCAGGCACAGCGGCAAACCGGCCGCCACGAAGATCACGCGATCGCACAGCGCCGCCAGCGCCTGCTGCAGGCGCCCGGACTCGTCGACGAAACGGCGGCTGAGTTCGCCCATCGGCACCACGCCGAGGCCGACCTCGTTGCTCACCAGCAGGATCTCGCCGGGCAGCTGCGGCAGCGTCTGCAGCAACTCGGCGCGCTCGCGCTCGAAGCGGTGCGGATCGGCCTCGTGCAGCAGGTTGCTGAGCCACAGCGTGAGGCAATCGACCAGCACGCAGCGGTCCGCGCGCGCTTCCTGGCGCAGCGCCTGCGCCAGCGCCAGCGGCTCTTCCACGCACGCCCACGCGGCCGGCCGGCGCGCGCGATGGTGCGCGATGCGCGCCGCCATCTCGTCGTCGCCGGGCCGTGCGGTGGCGACATAGGTCACCGCGCGGCCGCCGGCCAGCGCCAGGCGCTCGGCCAGCGCGCTCTTGCCCGAGCGGGCGCCGCCAAGGATCAGGCTGTGCATGCTTGCTCCGTTTCCGCGTCGGCGGCGATGGTGGCGCCCTGGTGCACCATCATCGCGCGGCTGGACTGTAGCGCAGGGTGAGGTACCAGCTGCGGCCGGGCTGGTTGTAGTAGTACGCGGTCTCGTAGCGGCGATCGAACGCGTTCGCCAGCTTGGCCTCGACCTGCCAGTCCGGCGTGAAGTGCCAGCTCGCACGCAGCGCCAACGTGCTGTAGCCGCCGAGGCGGTGCAGGTTGGCGGCATCGTCGTAGCTGTCGCCGGCGGCGTACCAGGTGGCGCCGACGCCGAACGCGCCGTAGCGGCGGTCGAGGTCGATGCGCGCGGTACGCTCGGCGCGGCGCGGCAGCCGCTTGCCGTCGTTCGCGCCCTCGATGTTCTTCGGCTGCAGCAGGGTGAGGTAGCCCTGCAGCTGCCAGCCGCCCAGGTTCGCGCCGAGCTGACCTTCCAGACCGCGGATGCGCGCCTTGCTGACGTTGAACGGCACGTAGTTGCGCGCCGGGTCGAGCAGGATCAGGTCGTCGATGCGGGTCTGGTAGGCGCTCACGCCCCAGTTCCAGCCGGCCAGTTGCTGGGCCAGACCCAGCTCGGCGCTGCGCGACTTCTCCGGCTTGAGGTCCGGGTTTGCCGACGGCACGCCCGGCGCGTACGGCGGATAGTACAGGTCGTTGAAGGTCGGCGCGTGGAACGCGGTGCCGTAGCTGGCGTACACGCGCAGGCCATGCTCGAAGCGGTAGCCCCAGGCCGCCGCGCCGGTGTCGTGGTTGCCGAACTGCTGGTCGTGGTCGTGCCGCGCCGACAGTTGCAGCTCGTGGCGGCCGAACGTGCCCTGGTACTGCGCATAGGTGCCGGTGTCCTCGCTGCGTGTGGCGAGGTAGCCGGTGCTGCTGGCAAGGTGCTGCTGCTGGTAGTCCACGCCCACGGTCAGCAGCTGGTTCGGCGCCAGCGCGAGGTCGTTCTGCCACGAGAACTGGTTGCGCCGCGAAGCGTAGAAGCCGGTGGGCGTGTGCGCGTAGTACGCGCCGTAGTAGCTGCCCTGGTAGTAGGTGTCGGAGAGATCCTTGCTCTGGCCCGCGTTCAGCGTGAGCTTCCACGCCTGCAGCGGCGAGAAGCCCAGTCGCGCGCCAGCCACGCGCTGCTCGTTGATCGCGTTGTTGCCGCCGTACGGGCTGCCGGCGAACTCCACGTCGCTCTTGCTGCGCAGCCAGGTGAAGGCCAGCTCGGTGCCGTTGTCCCAGCGGTAGCCGGCGTTCGCCGCGCCGTTCCAGTTGCGGTAGGCGTCGCTGCGCGGATCGTCGACGTAGCAGCCGGCCATCGCCTCGGCCGCGCCCATCCGGCAGGCGGGGAAGCCGCTGGTGTACTTGCCGCCCAGGCTGAGGTTGTACCAGGCGTGCGCGTCGCCGCCGGCCAGGCCGGCCTGGCCGCCGAACAGCCCGTGGCTGCCCGCGGTGAGGCTGAGCGAGGGCGCGAGGCCGCCGCCGGCCTGGCCGTGGCGGGTGAAGATCTGGATCACGCCGCCGATCGCGTCGGCGCCGTACAGGCTGGAACGCGGGCCGCGCACGATCTCGATGCGCTCGATCTGCTCCACCGGCAGCTGCTCCAGCGCGGCCTCGCCGGCGCTCACCGAGCCGATCCGCACGCCGTCGACCAGCACCAGCGTGTGGGTGGAATTGCTGCCGCGCAGGTACAGCGCGCTGAGCTGGCCGAGGCCGCCGCTCTGCGCGATGCCCACGCCCGGCAAGCCGGCGAGCAGGTCCTGCAGCGACACCGGCTGCAGCCGCTCGATGTCGGCGCGGGTGATCACGCTGACCGCGGTCAGCGCGTCGTCCGCGGTGATCGGCGTGCGGGTGGCGGTGACGATCACCGGCGCCAGCGCGCTGGCGTCGTTCTGGTCGGCGGCATGGGCGGCGGGGAGGCAGCACAGCAGCGCCGCGGCCAGCAGGGTCTTCTTCATCGCGTCACGTTCCTCGGCCGCGCACCCGCGGCGCATTGCATTCCAATGGGCCGGCGAACGGAAACGGAAAGGCGTGAACAGGCAGGCACGGCAAGGCCGGACGCGTCTGTCCGGCCTCGCCCACCGCGAGCCAGCAGTCATCGTCCGGGCCGGTCTCCGGGCTTGCGAGCGACGATTCCGCATCGTCCCGCGTGGCGCCTTCCCGTGTCATCGGACACAGTGGCGACAGGCCACGCATTTGCTCGCCTACCGTTGCGGGGGCAGCGCCGGACTGGTGGCATGCGCCACGCACCGGCTTCCCGTTTCATCCCTCCGGCGACGGCCGTCGGGACACCTGAACGGGCGAAGTCTAGCTTTGGATGGCCATACGCGGCAACGCGAGCGTTTGTCGCAGGCGTGGATTCCCGTGGGTCGGGATTCATCCCGACGGCTTTTTGCGTGGCGCCTGGTGTCGGGCTGAAGCCCGACCTACAAGCCCGACCTGCAAGCCCGACCTGCAAGCCCGAGCTACGGCGACAATGTTTCGTCCACCCAGATCGCATCCCACAGCGGATAGTCGCCGATGCGCTCGACCAGCCCGGCACGCAAGGGGTTGGCCACGATGTAGCGCGCCGTCGTGCGCAGATCCTCGTCGCCGCGCACCGCGTGGTCGAAATAGTTCGGCTGCCATGCCGCGTGGCCGAGGGCGCGTGCCGAGCGCCCCTTCAGCAGACGCACGGCCTCGGCCAGGCTGCCGTCGCGCAGTGCCATCAGCCAGTGCAGGTGATCGGGCATCACCACGTAGCACAGGGTTTCGCAGCGCCCTTCGGCTTGCAGTGCCATCAGCTCCCGGACCAGCTTGCGTCCGTTGTCGAGCGCGGCGAAATACGGCGTCCGCTGCCGGGTCACGGCGGTGATGTGGTAGGCATGGCCGGGCAGCGACGCGCGCCCCTTGCGCAGATCGTTCCAGCTCATTGCGCCTCCCGTTGGCGTGGGTCGGGATTCATCCCGATCACGGTGCCACGATGCCGGGTGGCGGCATGTCGGGCATGCGTGGAAGACGTTGTCGGGCTGAAGCCCGACCTACAAGAGCAATGGCATTCGTGGGTCGGGCTTCAGCCCGACATTCACCGCCACGGCTCGGGCTTCAGCCCGACACGCCGCCGATCCAACTGCGCCGCACGCGGCAGTCGGCGTCCATCGCCACGAGGTCGGCCTGATAGCCCACCGCGATGCGGCCGTGGCTGGCGCCGAGGCCGAGGAAATCGGCGGGGTAGGTGCTGGCCATGCGCACGGCTTCGTCCAGCGGCAGGCCGAGCATCGTCACGCTGTTGCGCACGGCGGTGGCCATGTCCAGCGCGGAGCCGGCGAGCACGCCGTTCGCGGTCTGGCAGATGCCGTCCTTCACCACGATGGTTTCGCCGTTGAGCACGTAGCTGGGGTCGTCCGCGCCCACCGGCGGCATCGCGTCGGTGACCAGCAGCATCTTGCCCGGCGCCTTGGCGGCGATCGCGTTGCGCAGGCTGGCCGGATGCACGTGGTGGCCGTCGACGATGATGCCGCACCAGCTGCCGGGGTCGTCCAGCGCCGCACCCACCACGCCGGGTTCGCGGCTGCCCAGCGGCGTCATCGCGTTGAACAGGTGGGTGAAGCCGCGCACGCCCGCAGCCAGCGCGGCGCGGGTGGTGGCGTGATCGGCGGCGGTATGGCCGGCGTTGACCAGCACGCCGGCAGCGGCAAGCCGCGCGATGCTCGCGTGCGGCACGCGCTCGGGCGCCAGCGTCACCAGGCGCACGCCGCGGTGCGGCGCACAGAGCATCGCGAGTTCTTCCTCGCCCGGCACGTGGAACCACTTCGGATCGTGCACGCCCTTGCGCTCGGGCGCGAGGTACGGCCCTTCCAGATGCACGCCGAGCAGGCCCGGCACGCCTGCGTCGAAGGCCTGCTCCACCGCGGCCAGCGCGGCGCGCATGGCGTCCACGCTGTCGCTGATCAGCGTGGGCAGGAAGCCGGTGGTGCCGAACCTGCGATGCGCGGCGCCGATCGCGCGGATCGTGTCCACCGTGGGCGCGGCGTTGAACAGCGCGCCGCCGCCGCCGTTCACCTGCACGTCGATGAAGCCGGGCACCAGCGTTTGGCCGTCCAGATCGTCCTGGCGCGCCGCGCGGATCGACGCGTGGTCGTGCGGCAGCAGCGCGGCGATGCGCCCGCCGTCGATCAGCACGGCGAGATCGTCGCGCCAGCCGTGAGCGGTGAGGATACGGGCGTGGGTGAGGGCGGTGGGCATGGCGGACGTCTCGGTGGCGGTGACCTGTAGGAGCGCACCCTGTGCGCGAATGCCCTGGCGCTGATCGGAGCAAAAGCATTCGCGCACAGGGTGCGCTCCTACAGGGGGCGGGTCAGACAGTTTCGGTGACCTTGTTGAGGTGCGGCGGCACGTCGGGGTTGTAGCCGCGGCGCAGCGACAGCGCGCTGGCCGCACGGTAGAAGCTCTGGATGGCGAGCAGCGGCGTGCAGATGGCGGGCAGACCGGCGGCGAGCGGCAGGAAGCCGTCGCCGCTCTTGCCCGGCGCGGCCACCAGCACGTTCGCGCCGCGGCCGCGGAATTCGCGCGCCACCGCCAGCGTGCTGTCCAGCGTGTCGTCGTCCTGGGCGAAGCACAGCACCGGGAAGTCGGGGCCGACCAGGGCCATCGGGCCGTGCTTCACCTCGGCGGCGCTGAACGCCTCGGCGTGCAGGCCGCAGGTTTCCTTGAACTTGAGCGCCGCCTCCAGTGCGGCGGCAAAGCCGAAGCCGCGGCCCACCACGAACAGGTTGTGCGCGGCGGCGAGGCCGTCGACCAGCGCCGACCAGTCCGCGTCCCAGCCCGCACGCAGCGCGCCGGGCAGCGCATCCAGCGCAGCGGCGAGCTTGGCGTCGCCGTGCCAGCGCGCGCACAGGTGCAGGATCGCGGCCAGCGCGGCGAGGTAGCTCTTGGTGGCGGCCACGCTGCGCTCGGGGCCGGCGTGCAGCGGGATCACGGTGTCGGCGATTTCCGCCAGCGGCGAGTCCTCCACGTTGACCATCGCCACCACGCGCGCGCCGGCGGCTTTCGCGGCCTGCGCGTTGCGCACCAGGTCGGGGCTCTTGCCCGACTGCGAGATCGCGATGAACAGCGCGCCGTCCCACTGCTGGGGCGCCGCGTACACCGAGGTCACCGAGGGCGAGGCCGAGGCGGTGGCGATGCCGAGCTGGGTTTCGAACACGTACTTGGCGTAGGCGGCGGCGTGGTCGGAGCTGCCGCGCGCGCAGGTGACGATGAAGCGCGGCGGCTGCGCGCGCAGCGCGGCGGCGAGTTCGCTGACCACGCGCTCGTTGGCGGCAAACTGGCGCGCCACCACCTCGGCGGATTCGTGCGCTTCGCGGTACATCAGGGTGTCGCTGGCGTGCATGGGGTTCTCGTATCCGGGGGCGAAAGCTTTTCGTCATCCCAGCGAAAGCTGGGATCCAGTGGCTCAAAAATCTTGAACGCAAAGGCGCTGGATTCCAGCTTTCGCTGGAATGACGAGCAAAAAATCGGCGGCTCCATGAAGCATCAGTCGGCGTGCAACTCGGCGACGAAGTCGTAGATGTCGCCGCGGTACCAGGAGCAGGTGAACTCGACCACGCGGCCGTCGTCGAGGAAGCTGCGCCGCTCGATGTTGAGCCCGGCGCTGCCGGCGGCCACGTGCAGCAGGCGCGCGTGCTGCTGGCCCAGCGACACCGCGCGCAGGCGCTGCAGCGCGCGCTTCGGGCGGCAGCCCAGCGATTCCAGCACCTCGTACAGCGAATCGCGCACCAGCGTCGGGTCGGGCAGGATGCTGGCCGGCACCACGCTGCGCTCGATCGCCAGCGGTTCGTCCTGGCCGTAGCGCACGCGGTGCAGCCGCGCCACCAGCGAGCCGGGCGACAGGTTCATCGCCATCGCCTCCTCCGGCGTCACCTCGCCCACGCTGCGCTCGAAGAATTCCGAGCGCGGGTGCAGGCCGCGGTCGCGCAGGTCCTCGGTGAAGCTGGACAGCCGCGACATCGGTTTGACGATGCGCTCGGCGATGAAGGTGCCGGCGCCGTGGCGCTGGGTGAGCAGGCCTTCCTCGACCAGGCCGGCGATCGCCTTGCGCACGGTGACGCGCGACAGCTTGAGCGCCTGCGACAGGTCGCGCTCGCTGGGCAGCGCCTGGCCCGGCTCGATCGCGCGCTGCTCGACCACGTTGCGGATCGCGCGGCGCAGGCGCAGGTAGGCCAGCGGCTGGTGGCTGGCCGGGTCGCGGCAGATGCGGCGGTATTCGCGGGCGAGGGCGGTTTCCATGCGCAGAAGATACCAATAGCAAACCATTGGCCGCAAGCCGTCCGGACGTCCGTTTCAGTTGAAACCAACAAAAAGGCCGCGTATGCATCCATTTCGGCACGGCCATGAATTCGTATGCATGGCCATGCTTGCCCTGGTATTTCACTGGTACTATCGTCGCGGTACGGGCCGACCTCCCCTCCGGCCCATCCGTCCTCCCCGTATCGAGGTGCCTGCGTGACGGCTACTTTCCAGATGGTCGACGACTTCGACCTGGTGATCTTCGGCGGCACCGGCGACCTCGCCCTGCGCAAGCTGCTGCCCGCGCTGTTCCACCGCTACGCCGACGGCCAGATTCCCGCCGGCAGCCGCATCGTCGGCGTGGCCCGCGAGCCGCTGGACGACGCCGGCTACCGCGCCCAGCTGCGCGAGACGCTGGCGGGCAAGGGCGCCGACGCCGCGAAGGTCGACGCCTTCCTGCAGCAGGTGTTCTACCGCCCGCTGGACGCGCGCAAGGACGAGGGCTGGAACGCGTTCGCCGCGCTGGTCGGCGAGCGGCCCGGGCACATCCGCGTGTTCTACCTGTCCACCTCGCCCGAGCTGTTCGAGGACATCTGCCGCCGGCTCGGCCAGCACGGCCTGAACGGCGAACGCTCGCGCGTGGTGCTGGAGAAGCCGATCGGCCGCGACCTCGCCAGCGCGAACCGGATCAACGACGCGGTGGGCCAGGTGTTCGCCGAGTCGCAGACCTATCGCATCGACCATTACCTCGGCAAGGAGACGGTGCAGAATCTGCTGGCGCTGCGCTTCGGCAACGCGCTGTTCGAGCCGCTGTGGAACGCCAGCCACATCGACCACGTGCAGATCACCGTGGCCGAGACGCTGGGCCTGGGCCGCCGCGCCGGCTACTACGACCGCGCCGGCGCGCTGCGCGACATGGTGCAGAACCACCTGCTGCAACTGCTGTGCATGGTGGCGATGGAAGCGCCCGCCTCGCTCGCGCCCGACGCGGTGCGCGACGAGAAGCTCAAGGTGCTGCGCTCGCTCAAGCGCATCGACGAAAGCAACGCGGCCCAGCTCACCGTGCGCGGCCAGTACCGCGCCGGCGTGGCCGAGGGCCAGGCGGTGCCGGGCTACGCCGAGGAGCTGGACGGCGCGAAGTCGGACACCGAGACCTTCGTGGCGCTCAAGGCCGAGATCGCGAACTGGCGCTGGGCCGGCGTGCCGTTCTACCTGCGCACCGGCAAGCGCCTGCCCGAGCGCGTGTCGGAGATCGTGGTGGCGTTCAAGCCGGTGCCGCACTCGATCTTCGACGCCAGCGCGGGCCCGCTCGGGCAGAACCGGCTGGTGCTGCGCCTGCAGCCGGACGAAGGCGTGAAGCTGTGGCTCACGATCAAGGACCCCGGCCCCGGCGGCCTGCGCCTGCGCCACGTGCCGCTGGACATGAGCTTCGCCGAAGCGTTCGGCGTGGCGCAGCCGGACGCCTACGAGCGCCTGCTGCTCGACGTGGTGCGCGGCAACCCCACCCTGTTCATGCGCCGCGACGAGGTGGAAGCGGCGTGGCGCTGGGCCGATCCGATCCTCGCCGCATGGGCCGCCAGCGGCGAGCCGCCGCGCCCCTACGCCTCCGGCAGCTGGGGCCCGAGCGCCGCGGTGGCGCTGATCGAGCGCGACGGCCGCACCTGGCACGAGGACAACGCATGAGCGTGCCGTCCGACGTCACCACGCACAGCTTCACCCACGCCGCCGCCCAGGCCGAGGCGCTGGCCGAGCGCGTCGCCGCGCGCCTGCGCGAAGGCCTCGCGGCGCGCGGCGCGGCGCTGCTCGCGGTGTCGGGCGGCAGCACGCCCAAGCTGTTCTTCGCGCGGCTGGCGCGCGAGGCGCTGGACTGGTCGCGCGTGGTCGTCACCCTGGTCGACGAACGCTGGGTGCCCGCCACCGACCCGCGCTCCAACGCGAAGCTGGTGCAGGAAACCCTGCTGCAGGACGCGGCCGCCGCGGCGCGCTTCGTGCCGCTCTACACCGGCGCGGCCACGCCCGAAGCCGGCCTCGCGGAAGCGCAGGCGCGCATCGCCGCGCTGCCCGCGCCGTTCGACGCGGTGGTGCTGGGCATGGGCGAGGACGGCCACACCGCCTCGTTCTTCCCCGGCGGCGACCATCTTGCCGCGGCGCTCGACCCGCACGGCACGGCGAAGGTGTTGCCGATGCACGCGCCCGGCGCCGGCGAGCCGCGCATCACGCTGACCCTGCCCGCGCTGCTGGACACGCGCGCACTGTACCTCCTGGTGCAGGGCGCGAAGAAGCGCGACCTGCTGGCGGACGTGCGGCTGGGGCTGGATGGCGCGAAGGACTATCCGGTGCGGGCCGTCGTGCTGCAGGGCAAGGTGCCGCTTGCGGTGTACTGGTGTCCGTGATCGGAGCGCGCGCGGCCCATGGATGGGCCGCTCGTCGGGCAACGGCTTCACCGTTGCCCGACGGAGGCCAGCCCGGCGCAGTCGGGTTGGCCGAGCCGGGCGAGTGCAGGACGGCACTCGCATGGCATAGGTAAAGGCTTTCGCTTTTTCGCGGGTACGGCGGGTGTCAGAGCCAGAGCGCCGTGCCTGATGCCAAAAACGGGCTCCTGCCCGTTTTTGGCTCGCCCCGGCTTGGCCGGGGCTCCGCCGAAGCAGGCGCATGCGCCTGCTTCGCGGGCGGGCCATCCATGGCCCGCTGTTCGCTCCGTCCCATGATTTCCGGATTTGTGCCATGACTCTTCACCCCACCCTCGCCGAAGTCACCACCCGCATCGCCGAGCGCAGCCGCGCCACGCGCAGCGCCTACCTCGCGCGCATCGACGAGGCCGCCAGCCGCGGGCCGTACCGCCACCGGCTGGGCTGCAGCAACCTCGCCCACGCCTTCGCCGCCAGCGGCCAGGACAAGGCCGCGCTGAAGGGCACCACGACGCCGAACATCGGCATCGTCACCGCCTACAACGACATGCTCTCGGCGCACCAGCCGTACGAGTCCTATCCCGAGCAGATCCGCCAGGCCGCGCGGCTGGTGGGCGCGGTGGCGCAGGTGGCCGGCGGCGTGCCGGCGATGTGCGACGGCATCACCCAGGGCCGCAGCGGCATGGAGCTCTCGCTGTTCTCGCGCGAGGTGATCGCGCTCGCCACCGCGGTGTCGCTGTCGCACGACACCTTCGACGCCGCGCTGATGCTGGGCATCTGCGACAAGATCGTGCCGGGCCTCTTCATCGGCGCGCTGAGCTTCGGCCACATCCCCACCATCTTCGTGCCGGCCGGCCCGATGGCCAGCGGCCTGCCGAACACCGAGAAGGCCAAGGTGCGCCAGCGCTACGCGGAAGGCCAGGCCACCCGCGAGGAGCTGCTGGAAGCCGAGGCCGGCGCCTACCACGCCGCCGGCACCTGCACCTTCTACGGCACCGCGAACTCCAACCAGATGCTGATGGAGATCATGGGCCTGCACCTGCCAGGCGCGAGCTTCGTGCATCCGCACGAGCCGCTGCGCGCGGCGCTGACCCGCGCCGCGGTGTTCCGCGCGCGCACGATCACCGCGCAGGGCGAGGATTTCACGCCGATCGGCCGGCTGGTGGACGAGCGCACCATCGTCAACGCGGTGGTCGGCCTGCACGCCACCGGCGGCTCCACCAACCATTTGATGCACCTCGTCGCGATGGCGCGCGCGGCCGGCATCGTGCTCACGCTGGACGACTTCGACGCGCTTTCCGCGGTGGTGCCGCTGATGGCGCGCGTGTACCCCAACGGCAGCGCCGACGTGAACCACTTCCACCAGGCCGGCGGCATGCCGTTCCTGATCGGCTCGCTGCTCGACGCGGGCCTGCTGCACGGCGACGTGCGGACCGTGTGGGGCCAGGGCCTGGACGCCTACCGCCGCATGCCCGCGCTGGACGCGCAGGGCCGGCTGGTGTGGAACGAGGTGACGCAGAGTGGCGACCTCGACGTGCTGCGTCCGGCGGGCGAACCGTTCCGCCAGGACGGCGGCCTGCGCGTGCTCAAGGGCAACCTCGGCACCGCGGTGATCAAGGTGTCCTCGATGCCGGAGGACCGCCAGGTGATCGAGGCGCCGGCGATCGTCTTCGACGGCCAGGAGGAAGTGCAGGCCGCGTTCAACCGCGGCGAACTGTTCCGCGACTTCGTGGCGGTGGTGCGCTTCCAGGGCCCCAAGGCGATCGGCATGCCCGAGCTGCACAAGCTCACCCCGCCGCTGTCGGTGCTGCAGTCGCGCGGGCACCGCGTGGCCATCGTCACCGACGGCCGCATGTCCGGCGCCTCCGGCAAGGTGCCGGCGGCGATCCACGTCACCCCCGAAGCCGCCGCCGGCGGCCCGCTGGGCAAGCTGCGCAACGGCGACCTCGTGCGCCTGGACACCGTGGCCGGCACGCTGGAAGCGAAGGTCGATCCCGCCGAATGGGCCGCACGCAGCGTGGACAGCCTCGACCTCGCCAAGCACCACACGGGCATGGGCCGCGAGCTGTTCGCGGTGCTGCGCAACGCGGTGGGCGCGGCCGACGCCGGCGCCACCATCTTCGGCGCCACCGACGCCTGATTTTTCCTTGTGTCGAATCTCAATCGACAATTTTCCCGTTCACCCTGAGCGTAGGCGCGCAGCGCCAGAGTCGAAGGGCACCACGCACGGCGCTTCGACTCCGCCTGCTATCGCAGGCTACGCTCAGCCCGAACGGGGATTCGTGACCTGCAAGACACCTCACACCGAGCCCATCCATGAACCCCCAAGACAGCAAACAGCAACAACTCGCCGACATCCTCGCCCTCGCCCCGGTCGTGCCGGTGGTGATCGTCGACGAGCTCGCCCATGCCGTGCCGATGGCGCGCGCGCTGGTGGCCGGCGGCATCCGCAGCATCGAGGTGACGCTGCGCACGCCCTGCGCGCTGGACGCGATCCGCGCCATTGCCGGCGAAGTGCCGGACGCGGTGGTGGGCGTGGGCACCGTGCTCGACGGCCAGCAGCTCGAAGCCGCGCGCATCGCCGGCGCGCGCTTCGCGGTGTCGCCCGGCGTGTCGCCGAAACTGCTCGACGCCGCCGACGCCAATGCGCTGCCGCTCTTGCCCGGCGTGGCCACCGCGGGCGAGGCGATGAGCCTGCTCGAACGCGGCTACAGGCACCTCAAACTGTTCCCCGCCGTGCCCGTGGGCGGCGCGAAACTGCTCGCCGCCTGGGCCAGCCCGCTGCCGCAGATCCGCTTCTGCCCCACCGGCGGCATCAGCCTCGCCAGCGCGCCCGACTTCCTCGCCCAGCCCAACGTGGCCTGCGTGGGCGGCTCCTGGCTCACGCCGAAGGACAAGCTCAAGGCCGGCGACTGGGCCGGCATCGAGCAGCTGGCGCGCGAGGCGGCGGCGCTGCGCCGCTAGGCGGCGTCCGGCGCACGCGCCGCCGGCACGCTCAGTTCGGGTGCCGGTAGTAGTACATCGCGGCACCCGGCTGCAGCGGGTCGCGGCAGCCGTAGCGCGCGGCGATGGCCGCCATCTGCGCATCGTCGGCATCGACGTGGTTCGCGATGCGCTCCTGCGGCGACATGCCTTGCCAGGCGTCGAGCTGCAGGCAGTGCGGATCGACGGCGCCGGTCAGATGGCCGATGAAGCGGATCGCGCCGGCCACGCCCTGCATGCGCGGATCGGCCATGCGGAACACCGGCATGCCGCGCACCGGCGCGCCGCTGCCCGGCACGCGCACGTTCTGCCGCCCGTAGTCCGGGCCGGACAGCCGCCCGCCGCCCGCGACGTAGTCCGGCGGCGCGGTGGCGATCAGGCTGTCGATGGAACGTGGCGCCGCGGGCAGCGGCGCCTGCGGCGTCGTTCGGGTGGGCAAGGCCACGAGCGGCGGTCGCTGCGCAACCGGCGTGGCATGTGCGGGGCGTCGCGGGTTCGGCGCGATGGGTCGCGGCGGTTCGATCCGCGCCGGCAACAGGCGCACGCGCAGCGTGTCCTGCAATGCGGGCGACTCGTTCGCCGCCGGCCAGCGCCAGCCCGGCGGCGGCGCGAGCAGGAAGGCGAGGAAGCCCAGGTGGATCAGCAGCACCGCCGCCAGCGTGGCGACGCGCGACCAGCGCAGGTGCCCGTGATACCCATGCCGCCCAGCCGCTGCCTTCCGTTCGTTCATGCTGCGAGGTTCCATCCCGGTCATGCGACGCCGCACGGCGCGCGGGTCATGGCGCAGACCGGCCACGCGCCGATTGGTTCCGTGTCGTCGTTGGCGCTGGCCGCACTGCTGCAACCATCGATGGCACCGCTGCGGGACCGATGGCGCGTAACCGGCATGTTGTCCAGACATTGTCTGGCGACGCTGCCATGCTTGGCCGGCACAGAGGATCGCCGCCATGACCGCCAGCGCGACACGCACCGAAAAACTCGATCTGCGCCTGACCACAGCCGCCAAGCAAGCCTTGCAGACGGCGGCGGCGGCCGAGCGCCGCTCCGTCTCCGAGTTCGTGCTGGACAGCGCCCTGTCGCGTGCCGAGGAAATGCTGGCGGCACGCCGCCATTTCGGGCTGGACGGCGAGAGGTGGAAGGCCTTCCAGGCGGCGCTGGATGCCGAACCGCGCGAGTTGCCGCGCATCCGCAAGCTCTTCGCCAAACCCGGCGTGTTCGAGGGCGGGAAGGGCAAGTGAGCGCCCTGCGCATCGAAAAGCTCTCCCGCAGCCATGCGGTGGAGGCGTTCGATTGCGGCCAGTCCGATTTGAACCGGTTCCTCGCGCGCCACGCGCTGGCCAGCCAACAGGCCGATGCCGCCACTACCTACGTGGCGTTGGCCGATGCCGCCGTGGTCGGCTTCCATACCCTGGTGGTGGCCGAGGTGGCTTGCGAACACGCACCCGCGCGCTTGAGCAAGGGCCTTGCCCGGCATCCCGTGCCCTTGATGCTGCTGGCGCGCCTCGCCGTGCATCGCGATTGGCAAGGCCGCGGCCTCGGCGCGGGCCTGCTCAAGGATGCACTGCGGCGCACCGCGCAAGCGGCCGACATCGTGGGCATAGGCGCCCTGGCGGTACATGCCAAGGACGACAAGGCCCGCGCGTTCCATCGGCACTTCGATTTCATCGACTCGCCCACCGACCCGCCGCATCTCTACCTGCTGATGAAGGGTCTGCGGCGCTGCGTGAAGTAGCGCTCGCCGCGCCGCCCGCGAACGGCAGCGGCCGCGCAAGCGGCTATGCTGCCGTCCCCTGGAACCGGAACGATCCGATGATCTACGTGCTGGCGAGCGCGATCTGCAGCGTGCTGGTGTCGGTGCTGCTGAAGCTCGCCAGGCGCGGCAACGTCGACGTCGGCCAGGCGGTGGCGTGGAACTACGTGGCCGCGTTGGCGTTGGCCGCGCTGCTGCTGCAGCCATCGATCGCGCCGTTGCGGCAGCCGGGCGCGCCGTGGCCCGCGCTTGCCGCGCTGGGCGTGCTGCTGCCCACCGTCTTCCTCGCGCTGGGCGCCTCGGTGCGGCACGCGGGCATCGTGCGTTCGGACGCGGCGCAGCGGCTGTCGCTGCTGCTCTCGCTGCTGGCGGCCTTCCTGCTGTTCGGCGAGCGGCTGGATGCGGCGAAGGCGCTGGGCTGCGCGCTGGGCCTTATCGCGCTGATCGGCATGGTGTGGCGGCCGCAGCGCGGCGGGGACGGCGGCGGCACCGCGCGCTGGCTGTGGCCGCTGCTGGTGTTCGCAGGCTTCGGCAGCATCGACGTGCTGTTCAAGCGCGTGGCGGCGGCGGGCGTGCCGCTGGGCGGCGCGCTGCTGGCGATGTTCGCGCTGGCGCTGCCGGTGGCGTTCGCGCTGGCGGCATGGCGCGCCATGCGCGGCGGGCCGCGCTTCACCCTGCGCAACGCGCTGGCCGGACTGCTGCTGGGCTTGTGCAACTTCGGCAACATCCTGTTCTACCTGCGCGCGCACCGCGCCCTGCCGCAGCATCCCGCGCTGGTGTTCGCCAGCATGAACCTGGGCGTGGTGGTGCTGGGCGCGCTCACCGGCACGCTGCTGTTCCGCGAGCGGCTGAGCCGCCTCAACCTCGCCGGCCTGGGCCTGGCGCTGCTGGCGATCGCGTTGCTGGCCCGGGCCTGACGCGATCCGCCGCGGCCGCAACTGGCACCGGCGCCAGGCGCGTGCTGCAATGCACGCCCCGCCGAACCGGAACCACCCCATGCGCGCCCTGGTCGACCGCTACCTCGATGCCTACAACCGCATGGATGTCGACGCCATGCTGGCGACGATGCAGGACGAGGTGGTGTTCGAGAACTACACCGCCGGCGTGCTCAGCGTGCGCACGCTCGGCGTCGCCGAACTGCGCCACCTCGCCGAAAGCTCGCGCCACCTGTTCTCGACGCGCCGGCAGACGATTACTGCGTGGCGGGAGGACGGCGACGGCGCCCATGCCCGCATTCGTTTCGAAGGCACGTTCGCGATCGATCTACCGAACGGGGTGAGGGCGGGGCAGTCGATCGCGATCGAGGGGCGCAGCGAGTTTCGCCAGCATGATGGAAGGCTGATCTATATCGCCGACTACAGCGAGTGAGGGTTGGGCTCGAGGCGCGCCCTTCTCCCTCTCCCCACCAGGGAGAGGGTTGGTGTGAGGGGCGGGTGCTCGCGAGAACCTTTCACTTCCGCAATTGGGCTCGCCTGCGGCGGGCTTTCGTGCGCCTGCCGGCGCCCGAGTTACTTCTCCTTTGCTTGTCCACGCCGCCGCAGGAGCGGCGGCGAACAGCGCAGCTGGCCCGAAGGGCGGAGGGTAGGATGCCCGGAGTCAAAGAGAAGTAACCAAGAGGAAACGACACCCCGATGGTGCGCCCTCCGGGCATTCCCGGATCAAGTCCGGGACAGGCTCTGCCTTCCGGGTGCGCGGGCGGGTTACGGGGTTTTTCGACGGCACCTCCGTGTGCCGGCGAAAAACTGGCCCGCATCCGTGCAGGCCATCCTGCGGACTTTCCTCCACCCGCCCGCCGCGCCATAGGGGCCCGGAGGGAGAGGGATTCACCAAACAGCACCTTCCAGAAATTCGAGTCGCTCGGCTTCGTTGTTCAAGGCGAGAGCCTGCGGTGCTTGGAGCCTGCGAACTGGAGCGTCGAATATTTCGGGCACCAGTGTGCGAAAGCAGGACAAGCGCGTAGCGCGCAGAACGCCCGCGGGGCGGCCCCGAAGGGGCGAGCGTAGCGAGTCATCCAGTGCCTTTGCTTCCAGTGGTCTATAGACACTGGATTCCAGCTTGACCAGCCTTCGGCTGTCCTGATTCCCCACCTCACGCATCCAAGGTTGCAAGCCGGTAGCTCAGCGGTGGCGTATGAGCGGCCGCGACGATGAGCCGTGGGACGAGTGCGGCCAGATCGAAGCGGCGATTGAAGCGGTAGCAGAACTCGGACAGGTAGCGCTGCAGGTACTTCGGACGCAAGGCGTGATAGGTGCCGTGCAGGGCGTTCTTGACGTTGCCCAGCATCGTGTTGACCCAC
>JAFIHF010000038.1 GCA_017848855.1 Rhodanobacter denitrificans
AAGCCCGGCCACGGCTCACGGACTTTCCGTCCATGGATGGACGGAAAGCGCCGCCGCGGGGTGTCGTTTCCTCTTGGTTACTTCTCCTTTGGACAAGCAAAGGAGAAGTAACTCGGGCGCCGGCAGGCGCTCGAAACCGCTTTGTCGCTTGCGGCTCGAAACCGCTTTGAAACTTGCGTCAGCGCACGAGCAAGAGCCCCTCTCCCCCAACCCCTCTCCCACAAGTGGGAGAGGGGAAAAACAGAAGAGCGTGAACGCATCCACGCCCGCGCTGCCAAGCGCCACCCCTCCCATGTGATCATGCCCGCATGAAAACCCTCGCCACCCTCGCGTTCGCCCTGCTCTGCGTCGCCGTCGCGCCCGCCCACGCCCGCGACGCCATCCCCGTCTACGGCTACCGCGTGGTACACAGCTACCCCCACGACCCGCAGGCCTACACCGAAGGACTGTTCTACCTCGACGGCCATCTGTACGAGAGCACCGGCCAGGTGGGAGCCTCCAGCGTGCGCAAGGTGGAGCTGCAGACCGGCAAGGTGCTGCAGCAATCGCCCACGCCGTGGCCGGACTACGGCGAAGGCATCGTGGCGTGGAAGGACAAATTGATCCAGCTCAGCTGGCGCAACCACGAGGGCTTCGTTTACGACCTCGCCACGCTGAAGCCGCAGGCGCGCTTCGCCTATCCCGGCGAAGGCTGGGCACTGACCCGCGACGACACGCGCCTCTACATGAGCGACGGCACGCCCACCATCCGCATCCTCGATCCCGACACGCTGCAGCAGACCGGCAAGATCGAGGTCACCGCCGACGGCCAGCCGCTGCAGAACATCAACGAGCTGGAATGGGTGAAGGGGCAGATCTGGGCGAACGTGTGGCTCACCACGCGCATCGCGCGGATCGATCCCGCCAGCGGCAAGGTGGTGGGCTGGATCGAACTCGCCGGCCTCGTGCCGCCGGCGGACACGCTGGGCGATCCCGAAAACGACGTGCTCAACGGCATCGCTTACGACGCGCAGCACGACCGCCTGTTCGTCACCGGCAAGTGCTGGCCGAAGCTGTACGAGATCCGCTTGACCGGGCCGAAGCGCGGGCGCTGATCGCCGCGTTTTTCAACGCGGCAGCACGCCGATCGTGCGCAGCCACGCTTCGGCCAGATCGGGCCACCCGGTGATCGGCTGCGACGTGCGCCGCAGGCCGAACGCGTGGCCGCCGTGCGCGTAGATGTGCAGCTCCGCCGGCACGCGGGCCTTCGCCAGCGCGGCGTAGTAGACCAGCGACTGGTTCACGCCGTCCACGGTGTCGTCTTCCGCCTGCAGCAGGAAGGTGGGCGGCGTGTCGTGGGTGACCGGCACGTTCTTGCTTCAAGGTGTCGTCGTCTGTTCCTGCCCTGCGGCGCGTGCACCGTCAGCGTGGGGCGCGAGACGTTGCTCACCGCCAGCCAGGGCTTGCCGGCGATCGGGTGTTCCGTCCGCAGTTTTGCGGCCTCCGGCCCCTGCAGTGCCTGCGCATCGGGCGGCGTGCCCGGCCACAGCGGCAACTGCACCTGCCCGGCGACGGGCTGCCACACCTCGGCCTTCGCCTGCGCGCCGGCACAGGCGGCCAGCACGCACAGCATCGCGACCCACGCTTTCATGCGATCCCCTCGTCGACGAGCAAGGCGCTCATCCTGCGGTGCGCATCGGACCGGCAAAGGACGCTACCGTGGATTTTTCCGGGCAGCGCCGCGCCTACTCCCCGCGCAACCACCGCGCCGCATCCACCGCGTAATAGCTGAGGATCGCATCGGCGCCCGCGCGCTTGAACGCGGTGAGCGTTTCCAGCACCACGGCTTTCTCGTCCAGCCAGCCGTTCTGCGCGGCGGCCTTGAGCATCGCGTACTCGCCGCTGACCTGATAGACGAAGGTGGGCATGCCGAACGCGTCCTTCACCCGGCGCAGCACGTCGAGGTAGGGCAGGCCGGGTTTCACCATCACCATGTCGGCGCCTTCCTGGATATCGAGTTCGACTTCGCGCAGCGCCTCGTCGCTGTTCGCCACGTCCATCTGGTAGGTGTGCTTGTTGCCCTTGCCGAGGTTGGCGGCGGAGCCCACCGCGTCGCGGAACGGGCCGTAGAAGCTGGACGCGTATTTCGCGGAATAGGCGAGGATGCGGGTGTGGATGTGGCCGGCGGCTTCCAGCGCGTCGCGGATCGCACCCACGCGGCCATCCATCATGTCCGAGGGCGCCACCACGTCCATGCCGGCGTCGGCCTGGGCCAGCGCCATCTTCACCAGCGCCTCCACGGTGGGCTCGTTCATCACGTAGCCTGTCGCATCGATCAGGCCGTCCTGGCCGTGGGTGGTGTAGGGGTCGAGCGCCACGTCGCCGATCAGGCCCAGCTCGGGATACGCCTTTTTCAGCGCGCGGGTGGCGCGGTGCATGAGGTTGTCGGGGTTCCACGCCTCGCGCGCGTCCTCGGTTTTCACGCCCTGCCCCGGCGAGGGGAACAGCGCCAGCGCGGGGATGCCCAGGCGCACGCATTCGCCGGCGAGCTTGACCAGTTCGTCGATGGAAAGACGCGCCACGCCCGGCATCGAGGGCACCGCCTCGCGCTGGCCTTCGCCCTCGATCACGAACGCCACCATGATGAGGTCGCTGGGCAGCAGGGTGTGCTCGCGCATCAGCGCGCGGGAGAAGGCGTCGCGGCGCATGCGGCGGGGGCGGATCGCGGGGAAGCTCATGGCGGAATCTCGTTCGGAATCCCGGCCATTTTAGCGCCGGGGAAGCGCGCACCCCGCGGTGCGGACCGTTTGCCGCAGCCCGCTGCATGAACCGCCAACATCCACACCACGTCGCGCATACGTCGATCGGCGCAGGCTGGCGATCGAAGCCGCCCGCGAGGAGTCGACCATGAGCATGCCATCGTCCCAAGCATCATCGCGCCGCAACGTCCGCGCCGAGCACTTCTTCCCGGCCGGCACGCGTTATCTCGGCCCGCACCGCAGCGATGCGCCGCACGACGTCACCGTGGTGCTGCGGCGGATGGGCCAGCGCCCCACTCCGGCCGCATGGCCGCAGGCGCCGCGCTGGCCACGCGGCGAGTTCGGCAAGCACTGCGGCGCCGATCCGGCCGATATCGAACGCCTGCGCCGCCACGCGCGCAGCCACGGCTTGCAGGAGACCGGCTGCGATATGCATCGGCGCGTGCTGCATCTGCGCGGCACGGTGACCGCGCTGCAACGCGCATTCGGCGTGCAACTGGGGCGTTACCGGGTGCCGGGGCAGCGCCGCTACGTGGTCGGCTGCACGCAGGCGCCGGTGCTGCCGCCCGATCTGGCGCCGGCGGTGATCGCGGTGCTGGGGCTGGACCGCCGCCCGGTGGCGAAGCCGCATTTCCGCAAGGCGCTCTCGTCGCCGAGCCAGACCTACACGCCGCCGCAGGTGGGGCAGCTCTACAACTTCCCGCCGAACACCGACGGCAGCGGCCAGTGCGTGGCGCTGATCGAGCTGGGCGGCGGCTTCCGCAAGGCCGACCTCGCCGCCTACTTCGCCGCGCTGGGCATCTCGCCGGCGCCCACGGTGAGCTCGGTGTCGGTGGCCGGCGGCAAGAACCGCCCCGGCGGCGCGGCCGACGCGGAGGTGATGCTGGACATCGAGATGGTGGGCGCGCTGGCGCCGGGCGCGACGATCGCGGTGTACTTCGCGCCGAACACCGACCAGGGTTTCTACGAGGCGATCTCGCAGGCCGCGCACGACGCCACGCGCAAGCCGTCGGTGATCTCGATCAGCTGGGGCGGGCCGGAGGACAGCTGGAGCGCGTCCTCGCTCGCCGCGATGCAGACCGCGCTGGAAGACGCCGCCGCGCTCGGCGTCACGGTGACCTCGGCCGCGGGCGACAGCGGCTCCAGCGACGGCGAGAGCGACGGCCAGCCGCACGTGGACTTCCCCGCGTCGAGCCCGTATGCGCTGGCCTGCGGCGGCACCACGCTGAGCTCCAGCGCCAGCACGATCACCAGCGAGGTGGTGTGGAACGAGACCGCCTCGAACGAAGGCGCCACCGGCGGCGGAGTCAGCGCCGACTACGCGCTGCCCACGTGGCAGCAGGGCGCGGGCGTGCCGCCGGCGCCGAACGGCTACGCCGGCCGCGGCGTGCCCGACGTGGCCGGCGACGCCGATCCGCTCACCGGCTACCAGGTGCGTGTGGATGGAGCGGACGAGGTGATCGGCGGCACCAGCGCGGTGGCGCCGCTGTGGGCGGCGCTGCTGGCGCGCTGCAACCAGTCGCTGGGGCGCGCGGTGGGCGACGTGCACGCCGCGCTGTACGGCTTCGGCGAATCCGCCTTCCGCGACATCACCCAGGGCGACAACGGCGCCTACGCCGCGGGCAGCGGCTGGGACGCCTGCACCGGGCTGGGCAGCCCGAACGGCCAAGCGCTGCTCGCCGCTCTGGCGGCGCAGAGCCCGCCCGCGGCCGGCTCGCCATCGCCGGGCCCGGGCAAGCACAAGCATCACCACCCCAAGCACGGACACGCCTGATCCGCCATCCGCGTTCCATACGTATGCACACAGTGGACGGACACCGGCATGTCGAGGCACGCTAAGGCCCTTGTGCACTGCCACAGGCTGTCCCGATGTCCGACGGTAACACCTCCACCCTGCTCGCCGACCTGGGCGGCACCAACGTGCGCTTCGCGCTGGCCGGCGACACCGTCGCCGCGCCGCTGCGCCTGGACAGCGTGCGCCGCTACCGGGTCAAGGACTTCGCCTCGCTCGCCGACGCCGCGCAGCAGTATTTCGCCGACACCGGCGAGCGCGCGCAGCACGCCGTGATCGCCGCCGCGGGACGCATCGCCGAGGGCGAAACGGTGAAGGTCACCAACAACCCCTGGGCGATCGTGGCGCACGTGCTGCAAGCCAAACTGGGCATGGCCTCGGTGCGGCTGGTCAACGACTTCGCCGCGCAGAGCATGGCGGTGCCGCTGCTGGCCGCCGACGCGCTGGTCCCGGTGGGCGCGCTGGGCGCGCCCGCGCTGCACCAGCCGCGCGCGCAGACCTTCGTGGTGATGGGCCCGGGCACCGGCCTGGGCGTGGCCGGCCTGTTGTGGCGCGACGGCCAGTGGATCGTGCTGGAAACCGAGGGCGGCCACGCCGGCTTCGCCGCGCACACCACGGAGGACGTGGAGATCCTGCACCGGCTCAACGCGCGCTTCGGCCGCGTTTCCAACGAGCGCATGATCTGCGGCAACGGCCTGGTGAACCTCTACCTCGCGCTCGCCGACATCGCCGACCAGCCGGCCGAGGAGTACACGCCCGAGGACATCACCGCGCGCGCCGAAAACGGCAGCGACCCCTTGTGCGTGCGCACGGTGGAGACGCTGGCCGGCATCTTCGGCAGCGTGGCCGGCGACCTGGTGCTGACCCTGGGCGGCTGGGACGGCGTCTACCTCACCGGCGGCGTGCTGCCGTTCCTGCTGCCGTGGCTGCACCACGGCGGCTTCCGCGAGCGCTTCGAGGCCAAGGGCCGTTTCCGCGAGACGATGGAACGCGTGCCCACGCTGGCGATCGTGCATCCGGAACCCGGCCTGCTGGGCGCCGCGGCGATCGCGCTGCGCGCCATGGGGCGCAGTCTTGTTTGCGATCATCCCTGATCGCAAGAATCAAACGGGCGGCCATCGTTGGCCGCACTCTTCAGAGACCCTTGCGATCATCCCTGATCGCTGGAATCAAACGGGCGGCCATCCCTGGCCGCACTCTTCAAAGACCCTTGCGATCATCCCTGATCGCTAGAATCAAACGGGCGGCCATCCTTGGCCGCACTCTTCAATAAAACGCCTGCCCGTACCGACTCAGCCACGGACCCGTCATGCCACGCCGCGACACCGCCTTCCTGTTCGACCTCGACGGTACGCTCGTCGACAGCGTCTACCAGCACGTGCTGGCGTGGAAGGAGGCGCTGGATTCCGAGGGCATCGACCTCTCGGTGTGGCGCATCCACCGCCGCATCGGCATGAGCGGTGGCCTGTTCACGAACATGCTGCTGCGCGAAACCGGGCAGGCGATCGGCGAGGAACGCCGCCAGCGCCTGTACGACGCGCACGCCGCCGCGTTCAATCGCCAGCACGCGCAGGGCGCGGTGAAGCCGCTGCCCGGCGCGCGCGAACTGCTGGCCCACCTCAGCGCGCAGGAGATCCCCTGGGCGATCGCCACCAGCGGCCAGCTGCGCACCGCGATCCACAACCTCGAGGCGCTGGGCGTCGATCCGGCCAAGGTGCCGGTGGTGACCCGCGACCAGGTACGCCACGCCAAGCCCGACCCCGACCTGTTCCTCGCCGCCGCCGCGCGGCTGGGCGTGGACATCCACCAGTCGATGGTGGTCGGCGACAGCGTGTGGGACATGCTCGCCGCGCAGCGCGCCCGCGCGCTCGGCGTGGGCCTGCTCAGCGGCGGCTACGGCGAGGACGAGCTCAACCGCGCCGGCGCGTTCCGCGTGTACGAGGATCCCGCCGACATGCTGAAGCGCATCGACGAGGTGGCGGCGCGCAGTTGAGCGCCTTGCTCCCCTCTCCCTTCGGACGCGAAGAAGGGCCATGGATGGCCCTGATTTGATGAGCGAGGAAGAGGGGTTGGGGGAGAGGGTTCGGTATCGCCGCAGCGCCTCGCTTCGCCCGTACCCTCACCCGGCTGCCGCCACCCTCTCCCGAGGGGAGAGGGATTCACTCAGGAACACCAGGAAATCTCCGCCCATGTCCATCCTGCGACTCTATGTGCGCGTGCTCGCCCTGCTCGCTCCCGAGCGCAGGCTGGCGATCGCGCTGACGCTGGCCAACCTCGCGCTGGCCGGCGTGTACTTCGTGGAGCCTGTGCTGTTCGGCCGCGTGGTGGATGCGCTCGCCGCCACGCCTGCCGGCGATGCGCCGAGGCTGATCGCGCTGTGGGCGCTGGTCGGTTTCGGCGGCGTGGTGGCGGCGGTGTGGGCCTCGCTGCACGCGGACCGCCTCGCGCACCGGCGCCGGCTGGCCGCCATCGCGGCGTTCTTCGAGCATGCCGCCGCGCTGCCGCTGGCCTTCCACGGCGAATACCACACCGGCCGCCTCGCCCGCATCATGAACAACGGCGTCGGCAACCTGTTCAACCTGTGGCTGAGCTTCTTCCGCGAACACCTCACCACCTTGCTGGCGATCCTGGTGATGGTGCCGGTGGCGCTGTCGATGAACTGGAAGCTGGCGCTGCTGATGATCGCGCTGATGCTCGTGTTCGCGATCTCCAACGCGGTCACGGTGCGGCGCACGCATGCGGCGCAGGGCGAGGTGGAGGAGCTGCACCACGAAATCGCCACGCGCGCCGGCGACGTGTTCGGCAACGTCGGCGTGGTGCAGAGCTTCACCCGGCTCCGCAACGAAACCGCCGCGCTGAAGGCGATGATGGCGCGGGTGCTGGCCGCGCAGTATCCGGTGCTGCGCGGCTGGGCGATCCTGTCGGTGCTGAACCGCGCGGCGAGCACGCTGACCATCGTGGCGATCTTCGCGCTCGGCGCCGCGCTGCACGCCCGCGGCGAGATCACGGTGGGCGGCATCGTCAGCTTCGTCGGCTTCGCGATGATGCTGATCGGCCGGCTGGAGCAGTTCGCCAGCTTCCTCTCCGGCCTGTTCTTCCAGACCCAGTCGCTGCGGGATTTCTTCGCCGTGCTGGACGCGCGCCCGAGCATCGTCGACGCGCCCGCAGCGGCCGCGCTGCCGCGCGTGCGCGGCGAGGTGGTGTTCGACCGGGTCAGCTTCGGCTACGACCCGGTGCAGCCGGCATTGCACGAGCTGAGCTTCCGCGCCGCGCCGGGCGACACCATCGCGCTGGTCGGCCCCACCGGCGCGGGCAAGAGCACCGCGCTCAGCCTGCTGTACCGCGCCTACGACCCGTCCGGCGGCACGATCACCATCGACGGCTACGACATCCGCAGCGTCACGCTCGATTCGCTGCGGCAGAACATCGGCGTGGTGTTCCAGGACCCGGGCATGTTCTACCGCTCCATCCTCGACAACCTGCGCGTGGGCAAGCCGGACGCCGACCTCGCGGACATCGAGAAGGCCGTCGCCGCCGCCGAGGCCGCCGCCTTCATCGCGCGCAAACCGGAAGGGCTGGAAACCCTGGTCGCCGAACGTGGCCGCTCGCTCTCCGGCGGCGAACGCCAGCGCCTCGCGATCGCCCGCGCGATGCTGAAGGATGCACCCATCCTGGTGCTGGACGAAGCCACCAGCGCGCTGGACAACGCCACCGAGGCGCGCATCCAGCGCGCGCTCGACGCGCTCACCCGCGGCCGCACCACCTTCGTGATCGCGCACCGCCTCTCCACCGTGCGCAACGCCGACCTGATCCTCGTGCTGGACCAGGGCCGCTTGGTGGAACAAGGCCGCTTCGACGAACTGATCCGCCGGGGCGGCCTGTTCGCGCAGCTGGCCGAGGACGGCAAGTTCGCGCCGGATGCGGAAGAACCCGTTACTGCCGAAGCGGGCTGACTGGCCGCTGCCTGCGCGACGCCCGGCTGCGGGCGGCAGCGCGGGCCTACGCGGTCATCGCTTGCCCAGCGGGAGGTACAAGGTCAGCGCCGCAGTCGTGGTTTCGCGAAACCCGTGCGCGCGGTAGAACGCCGCCGCTCGCGCATCGAGCGCATCCACCACCAGCAGCCGCGCGCCAAGCTGCTCGCGCAATCGCAGGCTGCTGTTCACGGCATGGCCCAGCAGCAGGCTGCCGTATCCGTGGCCCTGTTCCGCCAGCGCCACGGCCAAGCGCGCCATGCGCACGGCCGGCACCGGGTAGTGCGGCAGGCGTTTGCGGTCGCTTGCCTGCAGCTCGACCAGATTCACCTGGGCCGCGGCAAGGCTGCAGTAGCCGAGGATGCGGGCGGCATCGGCTTCCTCGATCAACACATGCGTGGTGGCGATGCCGTCGCGCTGGTGCTGGCCGGCCTGCTCGCGCAGATAGCGGTTCAGCGTGGGCTCCCCGCAGTCGAAACCGGCCCGGTCGTGCCGGGCCGGATCGAGCCGCGCGATGCGCAAGCCCACGTCAGCCGATCAACTTGGCGGCGTCGGCCATCGCCTTCTTCAGCCGTGCATTGGGCTTGAAAGGCTTGTCCAGCGCGGCAAGGAAGCGGCGCGATTCGGCGGGCGAAAGCATGACGGCAAGCTCTGCCGCCATCACACTCTCGGCTTCCCGCAGCACGGCATCGCGCACGAACGCCGACACCGGCACGCCGCGCAAATCGGCGGCCCGGTGGATACGGGCCTTGTCGGTGGCGTTGAGGCGCAAATCCAGGCGGGCTGCGGCGGTCATGGCGTTCTCCTGTTGTACGGAATTGTACCGTACATGTTCGCGAGGCCGCAAAAGCCGGCCGTCGACCATGCCTTGCGACGGCGACCACGGCGCTGCAGCCGTCCATTCCGAACCTGCCGAACGCCCGGCCAACGACGCGCACCAAGCGCGCGTCAGCCAGCACGCATCGGGATTTCGGTGGCCCTGGCGGCGATCTTCCTCAACCCGGCGCCAACAACGCATCCAGGTCGGCCTGGTCGAAGCTGAGCTTCTCGCGGCTGCCGCCGCCTTCGAGCACGGCTTCGGCAAGTTCGGCCTTGCGCGCCTTCAGTTCCTCGATGCGTTCCTCCACCGTGCCGGCGGTGATCAGGCGGAACACGAACACCGGCTTGTCCTGGCCGATGCGGTGGGCACGGTCGCTGGCCTGCGCCTCGGCGGCGGGGTTCCACCACGGGTCGTAGTGGATCACGGTGTCGGCGGCGGTGAGGTTGAGGCCCACGCCACCGGCCTTCAGCGAGAGCAGGAACAGCGGCACTTCGCCCTGCTGGAACTGCTGCACCGGGGTGGCGCGGTCGCGCGTTTCGCCGGTGAGGGTGACGTAGGGGATGCGGCGGCGGTCCAGCTCGTGCGCGATCAGCTTGAGCATGCCGGTGAACTGCGAGAACAGCAGCACCTTGCGGCCTTCGTCGAGCAGCGGCGGCAGCATGTCCATCAAGAGTTCGAACTTGGCCGAGCCGTGCACGCCACGCGCAGCCTCCAGCTTGACCAGGCGCGGGTCGCAGCAGACCTGGCGCAGCTTGAGCAGCGCGTCCAGCACCACGATGCCGCTGTGCTGGATGCCGCGCTGGGCGATCACCTCGCGCAGTTCCTCGGCCAGCGACAGGCGCAGGCCTTCGTACAGTTCGCGCTGGCGGCCTTCCAGCACCACGCGGCGGGTGATCTCGGTCTTCGGCGGCAGTTCGGCGGCCACCTGCGCCTTGGTGCGGCGGAGGATGAAGGGCGCGAGCCGGCGGTTGAGGCGGGCCTGGCATTCCTCGTCGCGCTGCTTCTCGATCGGCACGCGGTAGTAGCGGCGGAACGCGTTCTCGTCGCCGAGCAGGCCGGGCACGGCGAGGTCCACCTGCGACCACAGCTCGCCCAGATGATTCTCCAGCGGCGTGCCGGTGAGGCAGACGTGGCGGCGGGTGCGCAGGCTGAGCAGGGCGCGGCGCGCCTGGGTGCGCGGGTTCTTCACCTGCTGCGCCTCGTCCAGCACGGTGAGCGCGAACGGTTGCTTGCGCAGCGGCACCACGTCGCGCGGCAAGAGCGCGTAGCTGGTCAGCACGATGTCCTGCGCGCCGAGCTGGGCGTAGGCGTCGGCGCGTTGCGGGCCGTGCAGGGTGAGCACCTTGAGCGCGGGCGCGAAGCGCGCGATCTCGGCCTGCCAGTTCGGGATCAGGCTGGTAGGCACCACCACCAGCGCGGGCTGTTCGAGCGCGCCGCGTTCCTTCAGCGCGAGCAGGTGGGTGATCAGCTGCAGGGTCTTGCCCAGGCCCATGTCGTCGGCGAGCACGCCGCCCACGCCGGCCTCGGCCAGCGCGTTCAACCAGCGCAGGCCTTCGCGCTGGTAGGGGCGCAGTTCCACCGTGAGCCCGGCGGGGATCGCGTCGCTGGCGCGTTCGGCGGCGTCGCGCAGGCGCGCGGTGAAGCCGCGCAGCGTTTCGGGCGCCTCCAGCGCGCCGTCGCGCGGCAGCGCCTCGACCAATTCCTCCAGCCGGCCCGCCTGCACGCGCGGCAGGTGCAGCTGCTTGCGCGGCTTCTCCAGGTATTCGGCCAGCGGCGCCAGCAGGCCGCGCAGCTCCTTCAGCCGCACCGGCACGCGGCGGCGTTCGTCCACCGGCGCGTACCACACCGCGTCCTCCGGCTCGTTCGGCGCGGGGCTGAGGTTCAGCTGGTGCTCGGCCAGCGCCTGCGCCACCGCGGGCAGCAGGTTGTGGCGCTTGCCTTCCAGCTCGATGCCGATTTCCAGGTCGAAGGCGTGGTCGTCGGCGTCCTCCACCGCGTTGCCGTACCAGCGCACCGGGCCGTCGAGCACCTCGAACGGGAAGCTGGGCGCGTACTCCAGCACGAAGCCCTCGGCTTCGAGCTTGGGCCGCAGCGCCAGCCAGCGCGCGGGCGTGTTCACCTCCAGCGCGCCGGCGTGGCCGGTGCCGGGAAACAGCCAGGCGTCGTCGGGCAAGGTGTCGGCCATGTCCCAGGGCAGGCCCTCGGTGTCCACGGCGGGGGTGAGGCCGATGCGTTCGAGCTGCTCCATGGTGGCGAGCTCTTCCGCGCGGCGGCGCGCGATCTCCACCAGCTGGCCGTTGCGCACGCGGCGCACCAGCGGCTCGCCGCCGCGGCCGGGCAGGCGTTCGCCGGCGTAGTCGAAAGAGAGCCGCGCCCAGGCCAGCGGCGGGGTGCCGGCGGCGAGGCGCGCGTGGCGGGTCAGCGCATGCAGGCTCAGCACCGGCCTGGGCGCCAGCTCGGCGCGCTGCAGCTCGTCGAACACCTGCGGCGGCGGGATGCGCGCGGCCAGCCGGCTGCCCGGCAGGGCCTCGGCGAGGCTGCGACCGTAGTCGTGCTTCAGCGGCGGCAGCTCCAGCCAGTCGGTTTCCTCCGGCGCGGCCTCCAGATGGCCGAGCGTGGCGTGCTCGGCGTCGAGGTACCACAGGCCGTCGATGCGCAGCAGGCGCTGGCTGTGCGGCAGCTGCGGCAGCAGGCGCTGGCTGCCGTCCGGCTCCAGCTGCCAGTGCCAGTTGAGCGGATGCGCCTTGCCGCGCGACAGGCGCAGGCCGGCGAGGCCGCCGAGGAAGCACGGCGCGGTATCCAGCAGTTCGATCAGCAGGCCGTCGCCCACGTGGCCGCCCAGCCGCGCGTAGCTGCGACCCTTGCGCAAACTCTGCGGCAGGCCGAGCACGGCGGCGGCGAGGCGCTGCTCGTGCGGCGGCAACGGCGCCTGCACCAGGTGCCGGCTGTCCAGCGGCACCGGGCGCACATAGCGGCCGTGCTCGGCCACCGTGAGCAGCAGCGGCGCCACTTCCAGGTGCGCCCAGGCCGCGCCTTCTTCCGGCACCACCTCCAGGAAGAAGCCCAGCACCACCGCGTCGTCGCCGGCCGGCGCCCGCGGCGCTTCCAGCAGGCGTCGCCAGGTCGGCGGCAGCCGTTCGTCGCGGCCGTCGGGCGACGCTGTGGCGTGGAGTTTCCCGTCCGGTTGCTGCATGCGCATGCGCCCCGTGGCGACGACCAAAGGGACGAGCTTAGCAGGCGGATCGGGGTAGGAGCGCACCCTGTGCGCGAAAGCGAGAAGTGAGTGAAGAGGAGTGAGAAATGAGAGAAGAGCTGGGCAAGCCGCGCTGTCGCTTTCTCTATCCACTCACTTCTCTTCACTCACTCCTGCAGATTTTTCAGGCGTCGCCGAACAACCCGTGCGGGTACTCCGGCTTCTGCGCGCGCGCCATCAGCGCCTTCAGCCCTTCGGCCGGGGTGACTTCGCCGTGCAGCACGGCGCGCACGCCGGCGCTGATCGGCAGGTCGAGGCCGTGCTTGGCGGCCAGCCGCGCCACCTCGTCGGCGGCGAGCACGCTTTCCACCACCTGGCCGATCTGGCGTACCGCCTCGTCGATCGCCACGCCCTGGCCCAGCGCGAGGCCGAGCCGGCGGTTGCGCGAGAGGTCGCCGGTGCAGGTGAGCACGAGGTCGCCGAGGCCGGACAGGCCGATCAGGGTTTCCGGCCGCGCGCCCAGCGCCACGCCGAGGCGCAGCATCTCGTTCATGCCGCGGGTGATCAGGCCGGCGCGGGCGTTCAGGCCCAGGTTCATGCCGTCGGCGATGCCGGTGGCCACCGCCAGCACGTTCTTCATCGCGCCGCCGAGTTCCGCGCCCAGCATGTCGCCGCCGGTGTAGGCGCGCAGGTTCGGCGCGTGCAGCAGCTGGGCGAGGCGCTGTGCGCAGGCGGTGTCTTCCGAATGCACGGTGACCGCGCTGGGCAGGCCGGCTGCCACTTCCTTGGCGAACGAAGGCCCGGTGACCACCGCCGCCGGATGCCCCGGCAAGCGTTGCGCCACCAGCTCATGCAGGAAGCGGCCGGTGCCCGGCTCGAAGCCCTTGGTGGCCCAGGCCAGCGTGGCGCCGGGGGCCAAGAGCGGCGCCACGTCGTCCAGCATCGCGGCGAACGCATGGCTGGGCACCACCAGCAGCACCACCTCGGCGCCGCGCACGGCGGCGGCGAGGTCGGGCTCGTAGGCCAGCGAGGCCGGCAGCTCGATGCCCGGCAGGTAGCGCTGGTTGCAGCGCGCCGCGGCCATCGCCGCCAGCGCGGCCGGGTCGCGGCCCCACAGCTTGGTCGGCACGCCGTTGCGTGCGATCAGCGCGGCCAACGCGGTACCCCAGGAACCGGCACCGAGTACCGCCAGGGTTGGGAACGACGTCATGCGCCGGGCTTAGCTGTTGAGCTGGGCCGGTGCGTCCCCGCCGCCGGCCATGCGGCGCATCTGCTCGGCGTAGAGGGCGTCGAAGTTGATCGGCTGCAGCAGGAACGGCGGGAAACCGCCCTCCAGCACCATCGAGGAGATCACCTGGCGCGCGTACGGGAACAGCAGGTTCGGGCAGTAGCTGCCGATCACCCCGGCGCGGTCCTCGTCGCTGAAGCCGGCGATGCCGAACAGGCCGGCCTGCTCCACCTCGGCGAGGTAGGCGGTGCGCTCGCCCAGCGTGCAGGTGAGGGTGACGCTGAGCACCACTTCGTACAGGTCGTTGCCCAGGTCCATGGCCTTGTGGCCCAGGTTCAGCTGCACCTGCGGCGCGGTCTGGTCGCTCTCGCCGGAGAACTCCTGGAAGATCTGCGGCGCGCCCGGCACCTCGAAGGAAACATCCTTCACGTAGATCTTCTGCAGCACCAGCTGCGGCGGGTTGCCCTGCGCGCTGGCCTGGCCGTTGGCGATGACTTCTGCCATGGGAATCCCTCTAGTCGGTCTGGCGTCAAAAGAGGCTGATTGTTTCATACCTGCCGGCCCAGTGCATACGCGGCAAGACGCCGCCCGGCCGGCAGGATTGCGCACAGGCCTGTTTCTGCAGGATAATGCGCGGCTTGCCAGTACCGACCCGACCCGTTCGGGGCGCCCGCCACGCGATGCGGGCCTTGCGGCGAGGCAGGCGCAACACCCTCCAGCATCGCGTGGCGCATGGCGCCGCTGGGCCGATGTCGCCCTGGCCAACGGGCGATCGACAGAACACCACGGAGCTCATCATGGCCCGCATTTGCCAAGTCACCGGAAAGGGTGTGCAGACCGGCAACAACGTCTCGCACGCCAACAACAAGACCCGTCGCCGCTGGTTGCCGAACCTGCACGAGCGCCGCTTCTGGGTCGCCAGCGAAAACCGCTGGGTCAAGCTGCGCGTTTCCAACCACGCGCTGCGTACCATCGACAAGAAGGGCATCGAGGCCGTGATCGCCGAGCTGCGTGCCCGCGGTGAGAAGGTCTAAGGAGAACAGTCATGGCCAAGGGTGCAAACGACAAGATCCGCCTGATTTCTTCGGCCGGTACCGGCCACTTCTACACCACGCAGAAGAACAAGAAGAACACGCCGGAAAAGTTCGAGTTCAAGAAGTACGATCCGGTCGTGCGCAAGCACGTGATCTACAAGGAAGGCAAGATCAAGTGAGCAACGCTCCAAGCGCCTTGCGCTTGGAGCATCGTTGCTCACCCCGGCGCAGGCCGGGGTCCAGTGCCTTCGAAAAAACCCGCCGCAAGGCGGGTTTTTTCTTGCCCGCGACTGACCAGTTCCGTACACCACCACGACGCAGCAGCGTTATCGTTGGGTATCCGGGCAACGACGCCCGCACTCGCCGGAGGAACCCACCATGACCCGCCGGATTACCCCGTTCATCCTGCTCGCCGCCCTGCTCGCCCTCCCGACCCTGGCCGCAACGCCAGCGAGCACAGCGACTCCAACCGCACCCACGAACGTCACCGTCAGCTACGACCACCCCGAGAACTTCACCGAGACCCGCAAAGTGCGCGCGCTGGCGCCCCAGCTTGCCGACGACGATTACCTGAAGGTGCTGCAGGCCTACATGGAGAACCGCGCCGGCAAGATGCTGCTGCCGGGCGAGCATCTCGACATCGTCGTGACCGACATCGACCGCGCGGGCAACTTCGAGCCTTGGCGCCACGGCACGCTGCGCGAGGTGCGCATCATCAAGGACGTCTACCCGCCGCGCATCGACCTGCGCTTCCGCCTGCTCGATGCGAATGGCAAGGTCATCCGCGAGGGCATGCGCAAGCTGCGCGACCCGGCCTTCATGACCGGCAGCGTCAACACCCCGGGCAGCGACAGCCTGCGCTACGAGAAGGCGTTGATCGACCGCTGGCTGCGCAAGGGGCCGGGGCAGCTCTGATGCCATCTCACGCCTGCACATCGCGCCCGTAGGAGCGCACCCTGTGCGCGATCGCTCTGACGCCTGATCGGAGCGAAAAGCGATCGCGCACAGGGTGCGCTCCTACGACGGGCGATACCCGCAAACGGAAAGCCCGCCATTCGGCGGGCTTTCCGTTTGCAAGCTTGCGGCGCGAATCAGGCGGCGACCGCGTAGCCCTTGAGCCGGGCCGCGAACTCCTGCAGCACGCGGATGCCGCTCTGCTCGGCCTCGGCAATCCACTGCTGCAGGCCCTTCAGCGCCTGCTCGGCGCCGCGCTGCTCCAGCAGGGCGGCGAGGCGGTTGCGGAACTCGCACACCGTCTTCAGCGTGGGGCGCTTGGCCAGCACGGCCTGCAGCTTGCTGCTGCCGTCGCTGTCCAGCCAGCGGCCGTTGTCGGCCAGCGCGCGGCGCAGGCGGCGCGGCACCGACTTGATGCTCTCGCCGGCGTGCGCGGCTTCCTCGCGCAGGGTGGGCACGATCACGTTGCGGTAGTAGTCGGTCATCGCCTGGAAGCGGTGGGTGAGCAGCGCCTTCAGCGTCTCGGCGTCGGGCAGCGGCACGTTGGGGCGCACGTCCAGCGTGGGCGCCACGCGCAGCACCTTGGCCAGGCCCACGGCGCGCAGCGCGCAGATCGCCGCCCAGCCGATGTCGAACTCCCACTTGCGCAGCGCGAACTTCGCCGAGCTGGGGAAGGCGTGGTGGTTGTTGTGCAGCTCCTCGCCGCCGATCCAGAAACCCCACGGCAGCAGGTTGCGCGAGGTGTCGGCGCTCTCGAAGTTGCGGTAGCCGGCCCAGTGGCCGATGCCGTTGACGAAGCCGGCGGCCCAGAACGGGATCCAGATCATCTGCACCGCCCAGATCGCCGCACCGATCACGCCGAACAGCGCGATGTCGATCACCGCCATCAGCGCCGGGCCCCAGTAGGGATGCGCGCCGTAGACCTTGTGCTCGACCCAGTCGTCCGGCGTGCCGCGGCCGTACTGCTGCATGTCGGCCTTGTTGTGGCAGGCGTCGCGGTACAGCGACACGCCGTCCCAGAACACCTTGCTGATGCCGTAGATCACCGGGCTGTGCGGATCTTCCTCGGTCTCCACCTTGGCGTGGTGCTTGCGGTGCACCGCCACCCACTCGCGGGTGACCATGCCGGTGCTGAGCCAGCCCCAGAAACGGAAGAAGTGCGCCAGCGCGGGATGGAAATCCACGCCGCGGTGAGTCTGGCTGCGGTGCAGGTACAGCGTCACCGTGAAGATGGTGAGCTGGGTCACCACCAGTAGGTAGACCAGCATGCCCACCCAACCGGCATGGGTGAGGCCGTTGGCCAGGAAATTCAGCACGGAATCGAGCATCGGATCGGGACTCGGACGAGGTCGTGGGGCAGTCTAGGCGAGGGTTTGCCGTACCCGCCAGCATGTTGGCACAGCGGTTTTTCATGATACGGCGCGGACACTTGCGCTTTCGTTAAACAGCAACGCCGGTTCACGGTGCGCCGCTGTGACCGCCACCGGTTGTATGGGAGATGGGGTCGCATCGACAATCGCACAATGACCGACGCCCATTCCGCCGCGCCGCCCGTGCTGCAACTCGATCGCGTCTCCCGCCGCCGCGCCGGGCGCGCGGCCGTGCAGGAGCTGAGCCTGGCGCTGGCGCCGGGCCAGGTGCTGGGCCTGCTGGGCGTCAACGGCGCCGGCAAGTCCACCACGCTGGCGATGATCGCGGGCGCGCTGCGGCCCGACAGCGGCGGGATCCGCCTGCAGGGCGAAGACTTCCTGGAACGGCCGGAGCTGGCGCGCCGGCTGATCGGCTGGCTGCCCGAACGCGCGCCGGTGTGGCCGGAACTGACCGTGGCCGAGCACCTGGACGCCCACGGCCGCCTGCGCGGCCTGCGCGCCGCCGAATTGCGCGCGGCGCGCGCCGTCGTCGTCGAGCGGCTGGAACTGCAGCCGCTGGCGCGCCGGCTGGCGGGCGTGCTGTCGCAGGGCCAGCGCCAGCGCCTGGGCCTGGCCTGCGCGCTGCTGCATCGCCCCGCCCTGCTGGTGCTGGACGAACCGGCGAACGCGCTCGACCCGGTGCAGGTCGCCGCGCTGCGCGGCCTGATCCGCGAGCAGGCCGCCGCGGGCACCGCGGTGATCCTGTCCACCCACGTGCTGGTCGAGGTCACCGCGGTGTGCGACCGCGTGGCGATCCTGCACGAGGGCCGCCTGCGTCACGAAGGCGCGCTGCGCGCCGACGGCCATGCCGCGCTGGAGCGGCGCTTCTTCGAGATCGCCATGCAGGCACGCGCCGCATGAGTTTCCTCGCGATGTTCCGACTGGAAAGCCACCGGCTGTGGCTGCGCCCGCTGGCTTGGGTGCTGCTGGCCTTGAGCCTGGCCTGGCTGGGCTGGAATTTCACCCTGCTGCTGGGCAGTTTCCTCGCCAGCCAGGTGCAGCGCGCGGCGCTGGCGGACAGCCCCGGCTACGTGGACTTGGTGGCCGTGCCGCTGCTGGGCCAACTGGCGCAGCTGGCCTTCCTCGTGGTGCCGCTGCTGGCGATGTCCAGCCTCGCCGGCGAGCGGCGCGACGGCAGCCTGCCGCTGCTGTTCTCGGCGGGCCTGCCCGCCTCGCGCATCGTGCTGGGCAAGTACGCCGCCGTGCTGCTGTGGCTGCTGGCGTGGCTGCTGCTCACCCTCGCCATGCCGCTGTCGCTGGCGCACGCCACCACGCCGGACTGGGGCAAGCTCGCCGCCGCCGCGCTGGGCATCGCCCTGATGCTCGCGGCGCTCGCGGCGCTTGCGGTGGCGGCGTCCGCCTTCACCGCGCATCCGGCGATCGCCGCCGTGCTGGCCCTGCTGCTGGGGCTGGCGCTGTGGACGGCGAACCTCGGCGCGCAGCTGGCCGGCGTCGACAACGGCGTCATCAACTGGCTCGCGATGAGCACGCACGAGCAGAACCTGCTGCGCGGCCTGGTTTCCAGCGCCGACGTGCTGTGGTTCGTGCTGCTGATTGCGGCGTGCCTCGCGCTGGCCACGCGCCGGCTCGCGGCCGAACGGGAGCGCGGCTGATGCGTCGCCTCGACGGCTGGTTGTTCGCGCTGCTGATCCTGCTCGGTGCCGGCGCGCTCGGTTACCTCGGCACGCGCTACGCGCGCGTTGCCGACTGGACCGCGAACGGCCGCCTGGGCCTGTCGTCGCAGAGCCGCGCGGTGCTGGCGAAGCTGGACGGCCCGGTGGAGATCACCAGCTACGCGAGCCCGCAGGGCGACCTGCGCGCGCAGGTGGCGGGCTTCCTCGCGCGCTACCGGCGGGCGAAGCCCGATCTCGGCCTGCGCTTCGTCGATCCGCAGCAGGACCCGGCGAAGATGCGCGAGCTGGGCATAGCCGTGGACGGCGAACTGATCCTCGACTACCACGGCCACCAGCAGCGGCTCACCGAACTGTCCGAAGCCAGCGTGACGAACGCGCTGGAGCGCTTGATGCGCGGCAACGACCGCATCGTGGCCTTCGTCACCGGCGACGGCGAACGCCTGCCCGCCGGCAAGGGCAACGCCGACCTCGGCATGCTGATGGGCCAGCTCGCGCAGAGCGGCCTGCGCGCGGTGCCGCTGAGCTTCGCCCAGGCCGCCGCGGTGCCGCAGGGCACCGACCTCGTGGTGCTGGCCAGCCCCACCGTGGCGCTGCCCGCCGGCGCGGTGCAGGCGCTGGTGACCTACGTGCAGGACGGCGGCAACCTGCTGTGGCTGCGCGACCCGGCGAACGATGGGCTCGGCCTCGATCCGCTGGCGCAAGCGCTGGGCATCCAGGTGCTGCCGGGCGTGCTGGTGGACGGCGGCGGCGCGGCACTGGGCCTCGGCGATCCGCGCCTGCTCGCCGTCGCCATGTATCCACCCAACCCGGTCACCCGCGGCTTCACGCTCGCCACACGCTTCCCGCAGGTGGCCGCGCTGGCGCGCACCGGCGCGGGCGACTGGACGGTGACGCCGCTGCTGCGCTCCAGCACGCAGAGCTGGACCGAGTTCCACCCGATCGACAACGCGCACCCGTCCGCGATCCGCTACGACGCCGCGGCCGGCGAGTTCAAGGGCCCGCTGGACTTCGGCCTCACCCTGAGCCGGCTCTCGCCCAGCCCCGACAAGCGCGAGCAGCGCGCGGTGGTGATCGGCGACGGCGACTTCCTCTCCAACGCCTACCTCGGCGAAGGCGGCAACCGCGCGCTGGGCGAACGCATCTTCAACTGGCTGCTCGGCGACGACGCGCTGGTCGACCTGCCCCGCAACGGCGTGCCCGACCGCGTGCTGCGCATCGGCCAGCGCGAACTCAACCTCGCCAGCCTCGGCTTCATGGTGGTGCTGCCGCTGCTGCTGCTCATCGTCGGCGGACTGCTGACCTGGCGCCGTCGCCGCGCATGAAGCGCTCCGCCCGCTCGCGTCTGCTGCTTCTGCTCGGCGTCGCCGCGCTGACCGCGCTGGCGCTGTGGCAATGGCAGCGCGACGCACGCGCCGTGCCAGGCGCCCTGCTCGCGCTCGATCCCGCGGCGATCACGCAGGTGACCCTGCAACTCGGCGACGCCCCCGCCGCGCACTACGCGAAACGCGACGGCCACTGGTGGCGCGCCGACGGCCAGCGCGCCGACGACCGCTACCTCGCCACGCTCACCGATGCCGCCGCCGCTCCCGTGCTGCAATGGCGCGCCGCCAGCGACTTCGATGCCGCGAAGATCGGCCTTGATCCACCACAGGCCGTGCTCACGCTCGATGGCCAGCGCCTTGTCTTCGGCGCGATGTCGGCTACCGGGCCGCAGTGTTATGTGGGGATGGGCGAGCGCGTGGCGCTGGTGTCGCTGCGGTTCATGCCGCGGGAGGCGGCGACGTCGGAGCACGTCGAGTTGCGTTGATTGCGGGCTGCTCTTTCTTCGCCCTTCGCTGGCTCGCCTATCGCAGCGTGCATTTCCCCTCTCCCGCTTGCGGGAGAGGGGTTGGGGAGAGGGGCTTTTGCTCTGGTGCTTTCGCAAGGAACAAAGCAGTTTCGAGCGCCTGCCGGCGCCCGAGTTCCTTTCTCTTTGCTTGCCCAAAGAGAAAGGAACCAAAGAGAAATGGCACCCCGATGGCGCGCCCTCCGGGCATCCTGCCCTGCGGGTACGCGGGCGGGTTCCGGGGTTTTTCGACGGGACTCCTGTCCCGGCGAAAAACTGGCTCGCATCCCTGCGAGCCATCCTGCGGACTTTCCTCCACCCGCCCGCCGCGCCATAGGGGCCCCGGGTAGAGCAGCGCGCTCCCAGCGCGCACTCTTCAAAAGAGCAACAGCGCCGCAAGTTTGCGGCGCCGTGGCTTTTGCCTTTGCTTCTGGCGCGCACGATGCGCGCCTGCTTCTCCGGGGCCCCTCGGCGGCGGTGAGACGGGGACGAGAAGGCCGCGCAGCGGGCGAGGCCATGGATGGACTCGCCTTTTCGACCGGGCAGGATGCCCGGCCGAAAAGCCCGGCCACGGCTCACGCACTTTCCGTCCATGGATGGACGGAAAGCGTCGCCGCGGGGTGCCCTTTCTCTTTGGCTACTTTCTCTTTGGGCACGCAAAGAGAAAGTAGCTCGGGCCGCGGCAGCGGCTCGAAACCGCTTTGTTCCTTGCGGCAGAAACCGCTTTGAACCTGGCGAGAGCACAACTCAAACGCATCCCCGCATGCAGCAACCCGCTAGCATGCGCCAGCACAAAACAACAAAGCCCCGTCATGCCCGAACTCCCCGAAGTCGAAACCACCCGCCGCGGCATCGCCCCGCACGTGGTCGGCCGGCGCGTGACGGCGGTGACGCTGCGCCGCGCCGACCTGCGCTGGCCGATTCCGCGCGAGATCACCGAGCTGCTGCCCGGCCAGCGCATCGAGGCGGTGGAGCGGCGCGCGAAATACCTGCTGCTGCACACCGAGGTCGGCAGCGCGCTGCTGCACCTGGGCATGAGCGGCATGCTGCGCGTGCTGCCGCCCGATGCGCCGCTCGGCCCGCACGACCACGTGGACATCGCGCTGGCGCGCGGCGCGCACGAGGGCGCGCGCGTGCTGCGCTTCACCGATCCGCGCCGCTTCGGCTGCCTGCTGTGGCAGCCGCCCGGCGCCACCCACCAACTGCTCGCCCAGCTCGGCCCCGAGCCGCTCACCGAGGCGTTCGACGGCGATCTGCTGTGGCGGCGCTCGCGCGGCCGCCACGCGGCGGTGAAGTTGTTCCTGATGGACAACGCGGTGGTGGTGGGCGTGGGCAACATCTACGCCAGCGAGGCGTTGTTCGCCGCCGGCATCGATCCGCGCCGCGAAGCCGGCAGCGTGTCGCGCGCACGCTACGCGCGGCTCGCCGCCGAGGTGAAACGCATCCTCGCGTATGCGATCGAGCGCGGCGGCACCACGCTGCGCGACTTCCTCGCTCCCGACGGCGCGCCCGGCTATTTCTTCCGCGAGTTGATGGTCTACGGCCGCGCGGGCGAGCCATGCAAGGTCTGCGGCGCGGCGATCCGCCAGGCCGTGCTGGGGCAGCGTTCCACGTTCTGGTGCCCGCGCTGCCAGCGCTGACCGGGCAACGTTTCCCTGAAGAAACGCTGTAACCACGAATTGCCGGCTACCCGTCGCGGCGCAACGCGCCCACCATGAGCGCCATCCCGAACGCATGCACAAGACCGGAACGCCCGCCGTTCCGCGGGTTCGGCTTACTTTTTTCGGAGGAATCCCCATGAGCTACGCCGTGATCGAACGCCTCAAGAAGCGCCGCACCCAGTACGCGCTGGGCCGCAACGTGGGCATGGACAAGGACGCCCTGAACAGCCTCATCCAGCAGGCGATCAAGCACACGCCGTCGTCGTTCAACTCGCAGAGCTCGCGCGCGGTGATCCTGTTCGGCGAGCAGAGCGTGAAGTTCTGGGAGCTGGCCAAGCAGGCGCTCGCCAAGGTCGTGCCGGCCGAGG
Source organism: Rhodanobacter denitrificans (assembly GCA_017848855.1). Taxonomy (GTDB): domain Bacteria; phylum Pseudomonadota; class Gammaproteobacteria; order Xanthomonadales; family Rhodanobacteraceae; genus Rhodanobacter_A; species Rhodanobacter_A denitrificans_B. The sequence continues at coordinate 22,628 of JAFIHF010000038.1, forward strand.
CTTTCGCGCAGACCGCCGCCAAGCTGGACAGCTTCGCCGCCGGCGCGGGCACGGTGCTGTTCTACGAGGACCAGGACGTGGTGAAGGGCCTGCAGGAGAAATTCGCGCTGTACGCGGACAACTTCCCGGTGTGGTCCGAGCAGTCGGGCGGCATGGCGCAGTTCGCGGTGTGGATGGCGCTGACCGATGCCGGCATCGGCGCCAGCCTGCAGCACTACAACCCGCTGGTGGACGAGGCCGCGCGTGCGGCCTGGAACGTGCCGGCGTCGTGGAAGCTGCGTGCGCAGATGCCGTTCGGTTCGCACGAAGGCGGCTTCGGCGAGAAGGCCTTCATGGACGACAGTCAGCGCTTCATCGTCGCGGGCTGAGCCGGCGCACGCAACGCGGGCGACGCACGGTCGCCCCTGTTGCGATTCACTCGTCCGCGTCGGCCTCGGTCAGGTGCCAGCCCTGCGCCAGATCAAGCGGCGCCGGGCCGGCGCCCAGCCACTTGCCGACCACCGGCTGGCCCTCGCGCAGCACGAAACCGGCGCGGCGCCAGCCCGCCATCCGTTCCGGTGCGGCCGCGCATTCCAGCGTGACCGAGGCGCAGCCTGCGCGCCGCGCCGCGCGCAGCAGCGCCAGCACCAGCCGGTGGTCGATGCCGTCCACGCCTTGCTGCGACCAGTAGTCGCGCACGTGCAGCACGCCGTCGCGCGTCTCGCAGGCGAACCATGCGCGCAGCGCGCCGCGGCGATCCGCGAGCAGCAGATAGCGCACGCCGGCGAGCGGCGAGGCGTCGAAGCGCCAGCGCGCCATGGCCGCGTCGTGCACGCCGAGCAGGCCCGCGCCGTGCGCCGATTCGTTCCACAGCGCATCCATCCGCGGATCGGCCTGTTCCGACCAGGTCGCCGTCACGCCTCGGCCAGGCAAGGCGCGCAAGCCGTCGTGCGCGGCGCGCACCGCGTCGAGCACGCCGCCCAGCGGCACGGCCAGCCAGCGCGGCATCCGCTGCTGCAGGTAGCGGGCGTGGCGCAGCACGCGCGCATGGCGCGACAGCTCGCCGAGCACGGCATAGCCCAGCCGCCGCACCACCGGCAGCGACTTGCGGTTGGGGAAGCCGTAGAGCAGGTCGAAGCGTTGCGCCGCCGCGGCGATCAGTGCCTCCTGCAGCATCAGCGCGGGACCCAGCGTGCGGTGGCGCGCATCCACCGCCATGTCGGCCAGCAGGCCCGCGCGGATTTCGCGGCCTTGCCACAGCATGCGCCGCGCGGCCACGCCGCCGGTGCCGACGGTGGCGTCGCCGTGGCGGAGCAGTTGCAGCAGCGAGGGTCCGAACGGAGCGCCGAGATAGAACCAGTCGAACTTGCCCGCGTGCCGCGCGGGATCGCCCAGGTTGCCGCGCCACAGCGCCAGCACCGCGGCGCGGTCGCGCGGCAGCGCGGCGAGTTCGGCGCGATAGCCGCCGGCGGGATCGGCGGCCGTCATGGCGGCGCCTCCGGCCCCAGCAGCAGCGGCGCCAGGTGCAGGTAGCGCGTGCTGCTGCGCTTGCGCCGGATGTCGGTGTACACCGCTTCGGCCGCGGCTTCGGCGATGCCCAGCGCGGCCGCCAGTTCGGCGGCCGGGCGCCGGTGTTCCAGCGCCCACAGCGCGAGATCCATCTGCGCCCACGGCAGCGCGAAGTAGAACTCGTCCTGGCCCTGGGCGAGGCTGTAGGTGTCGGTGGTGGGCGCCGCGGTGGCCACGCAGTCGGGCAGGCCGAGGTGCTTGGCCAGCGCGTAGACCTGGGTCTTGTACAGGTGCGCGATCGGCTTCACGTCGGCCGAGCCGTCGCCGTTCTTCACGAAGAAGCCCTGGTCGTACTCCAGCCGGTTCGGCGTGCCGACCACGGCGTAGTTCAGGCGGTCGGCGTGGAAGTATTCCAGCGTCTTGCGCAGGCGCTGCTTGTAGTTGGTGGCGGCGACGATCTGCAGGTATTCGGCCAGCGGCAGCGCGCATTCGTGGCGCACGCCGGCGGGCGATTCGGCGATCAGCTTGAAGCGGTTGATCGCGCCCTCGCTGCCGCCTTCGATCGCGAGCTTCATGCGCCAGTCGGCGGCGTAGCCGGGCAGCAGGCGGCGCACTGCCTCGTCGCGCGCGGCGTAGCAGCCGATCGCGGCCAGCGCGGGGGCGATGTCCACGGTCTGCACGCGCACGCCCAGGTGTTCGGCCAGGATGCCCGCATGGCGCGCGCTGGCGGAGGCCGAGTCGCGCTCGGGCAGGATCAGGGCGAATACCTTGTCCGGCCCCAGCGCGCGCACCGCCAGCGCGGCGCACACGGAGCTGTCCACGCCGCCCGAGATCGCCACCACCAGGCCGCGCTTGTGCAGCACGCGCGCGACGGCTTCGCGCAGGCGCGCGGCGATGCGCGCGGCCTCGGCCTCCCAGTCCAGCTCGAACACCTTGGCGTTCAATCCTTCCATGCATCTGCTCCTTCGCGTGGCCGCTCAGGCGCGGCGGGCCAGCACCACCCGCACGTCGCCGCGCGCATCGGCCAGTGGGCGCACCTCATCGTAGTGCGGATCGCGCTGCAGCCGCCGGCCCATCGCCGGCCCCTGGCCCAGCCCGACCTCCAGCGCCAGCCAGCCGCCGCGGCGCAGCAGGCGCGGCGATTCCTCCAGCAGGCGCAGCAGGATGGTGACGCCCAGCGGGCCGCCGTCGAAGGCCAGCCGCGGCTCGTGCGCGGCGATTTCCGGCGCCATCTGCCCGACCTTGGCGCTGAGGATGTAGGGCGGCGCACAGGCGACGAGATCCACCGTGCCGTCGAACTCGCTGCCGAACGGCGCCAGCAGGTCGCCGCGGCGCAGCTCCACCCGTTCCAGCCCCAGGTGCCGGCGATTGCGTTCGGCCAGTGCCAGCGCCTCCGCACTGATGTCGGCGCCGCGCACCTCGGCATCGGGCACATGGTGGGCCAGCGCGAACGCGATGTTGCCCGAGCCGGTGCAGACATCGACCACGCGGGCGGGTCGGCGCATCGCGTCGTGCCGCAGCAGCTCGATGCAGGCGTGCACGAGCTGTTCGGTTTCCACGCGCGGAATCAGCGCCTCGGGACCGCACAGCACGTCCAGGCCCATGAAGTGCACGCGGCCGGTGAGGTGGGCCAGCGGCTCGCCCGCGAGGCGCCGGTCGACCAGCTCCTGCAGCCGGCAGCGCCGGGCCTCGTCGTGCAGCACGGGCAAGCCCTCGCGGCCGGCCGTCACCACCGAGCGCGGCTGCTCGGCGGCGGCATGCCACAGCGCGCGCAAGGTGCTTTCGGGGTTTTCCCGGGGCTTGTCCGGCAAGGTCTGAAGGGAACTGGCGAGCCGGTCGTGCAGCGTGCGAAAGAGCGTGTCCATGGATGGCCTTCAGCTGAGTGATTGTTCCAGCAGCGCCTTGCGGCTGACCTTGCCGGTGACGGTGCGCGGCAGCTCCGCGCAGATCACGATCTGCTGCGGCACCATGAAATTCTCCAACCGCTTCATGCAGTGCGCGCGGATCTGCGCCGCATTCAAGTCGGCGCCCGGCTGCAGCACCACGTGGGCGCGGATCGCCTGGCCCAGCAGCTCGTCGGGCACGCCCACCACCGCGGCCTCGCGCACGCCGTCGATGGCGTGCAGCGCGTTCTCCACCTCGACCGGGCTCACCTTTTCGCCGCGGGTCTTGATGATGTCGTCGCTGCGCCCGACGAAGTAGAGGAAACCGTCCGCGTCCATGCGGAACCAGTCGTGCGTGCACAGCACGCGCTCGCCGGGCAGCGGGCCGGGCACCAGCATCTGCGCGCTGAGCTCGGGGCGGTTCCAGTAGCCCAGCATCACGTGCGGGCCGCGCACGTGCAGGATGCCCACCTCGCCCGGCGGCACCGGCTCGCCCGCAGGCGAACGCAGGAACACCTCGGTGCCGGGGATCGCCTTGCCCACCGAGCCGGGCTTCGCTTCCAGCAGTTCCGGTTCGAGGTAGCACACGCGTTTGCACTCGGTGAGGCCGTACATCTTGTAGATCAGCGCGTGCGGGAAGATCTCGCGCAGGCGCAGCGCCTGCTCGTCGGGCAACGCGGCGGCGGTGTTCGTCACTCGCGTCACGGCAGGGAAACGCAGCGGCTCGCCGCGATGCGCGGAGAGCAGCATCGCGAAGATCGTGGGCACGCCGGGGAATACCGTCACGCCGAATTCGCGCATGCGCGCGAACACCTGCGCGGGGAACGCGAAGGAACGTTCCAGCACCAGGGTAGCGCCCAGCTGCACCGTCATCAGCCACTGGTACAGGCCGTAGTCGAAGGCCAGCGGCAGCGCGCACAGGATGCGGTCGTCGGGGCCGAGGCGCAGGTATTCGATCAGGCTGCCGGCGGCGAACAGCATGGCTTGGTGCGTCTGCATCACGCCCTTGGGCTGCCCGGTGGAACCGGAGGTGTAGATCAGCGCGGCGAGATCCAGCGCGATGCTGGCTGGCCGCGCGGCCAGCGGCGCGCTCGCGGCGAGCACCGCGTCGAAGGCCTCGATCGCCTGGCCCGCGGGCAGCGCGCCGGAGGCAATCACGCGCAACGCGGGGCGCGCGGGCAGCAGTGGCAGGAATTCCTTCGCGATGTGGCCGTCGGTGAGCAGCACGCGCGCGCCGCTGTCGTCGAGCAGGAAGCCGAGCTTGTCCGCCTTGGTCAGCGGGTTGACCGGCATGAACACGCCGCCGGCCAGCAGCGTGGCGAAGATCGCCACCACGCAGGGCCAGGTGTTGTCCATGTAGATCGCCACGCGGTCGCCGCGCTCCACGCCGCGCGCCTGCAGTGCAGTGGCCAAGCGCAGGGCCGCATCGAGCAGTTCGCCGTAGGTGTGCGGCTGGCCCTCGACCACCACCGCGATGCGCCGCGCGCGATGCGGGTCGGCGCCGTGCTCCAGCAGCGCCTCGTGCAGCAGGCGGTGCGGCGCGATGCGCTCGTTCACGCCGGGCTCCGCTGGCGCTCGACGAAGCGCACGATGTTGTTCACCGAGTCGAAGTTCTCCGGCAGCATCTCGCTGGCCTTGACCCGGATGCCGAACTCCTCTTCGAGGAACATCACCACTTCCAGCACGCCGGTGGAGTCGATGATGCCGCGGTCCAGCAGCGAGGCGTCGTTCGGCAGCTCGCTGCCGTCGTCGCTGAACAGCAGGTTCTGCAGGATGTAATGGCGGACGCGTGCTTCCACGCTCGCGGTTTCGGTCGACATCGTGTGCTCCGGCAAGGTCATGCGGCGGCCCGCCGCAGAAAGAATTCGTCGACCAGCATGGTCGAGAGGATGCCGACGAAGGCCTGGTTGTCGGCGAAGCCGATCGCGCGTCCGTGCCGGCATTTGTCGAACAGGCGCCCCACCGCCGCGGCGTCGAACCAGCCCGCGGCGCGGATGCGCTCGGCACCCAGCAGCTCGGCCACGTAGTCCAGCGGCTCGCCGTCGACGAAGAAGCTGGACTGGTCGGGCGCGCGGTAGGGTTGCTTGGTGCGGGTGCGGATGTCCTCCGGCAGCAGGCCGGCGAGCGCGCGGCGCAGCACGTCCTTCTCGGTCATGCCGCGGATCTTCCAGTGCGCGGGCAGCGCGTTCGCGAACTCGATCACGCGGTGGTCGAGGAAGGGAAAGCGCCCCTCGATCGAATGCGCCATCGCGGGGCGGTCGCCCTGCGAGGGCAGCAGGTAGGCCGCCAGCAGGGTCTTGGCCTCCACGTACTGGTCGCGCGCCAGCGGGCTCCAGTGCGCGATCGCGGGCGGCAGGCGCTGCTCGTACCAGGCCAGCGGATCCCAGTCGTCGAGGCCGGCGCGCAGCTCGGGCGCGAGGAAACGCAGCGCGTGCCGCGAGCTGGTCCAGCGCGGCACGTGGGCGAAGATCGGCCGGTCGAGATGCTCCATGCCGCGGCCGAAGAAGGACTGCGCCAGCGCCGCGTGCTGCACGGGCGAATTTTCCAGATAGCCGTAAAGACGGCCAAGCAGCAGCGGGCGGAAGCGCGAACCGGGCTGGCGCGCCCAGAAGCGCCGCACCTTGGCCTCCTTGAACAGGTCGTAGCCGCCGAACACCTCGTCGGCGCCCTCGCCGGTGAGCACCACCGTGTAGCCCGACGCGCGCACCTGCTGCGCCAGCAGCATCAGCGGCACGCCGGCGGTGCGCAGCACCGGTGCTTCGGCATGCCGCACGAAGCGCGGGAAGGCGGCGCCGATGTCGCGCCGCGTGCAGCGCAGCGTGGTGTGCTCGCAGCCCAGGTGGCGCACCATCGCCTGCTGCTGCGCGCTCTCGTCGAACTCGGCCTCGTCGAAGGCGATCGAGAACGTGCGCGTCGCAGTGGCGCCCGCCGCGCGCATCAGCGCCACCACGGCGGAGGAATCCAGCCCGCCGCTGAGGTAGGCGCCCAGCGGCACGTCGGCCTGCAGGCGCAGGCGCACGGCATCGGTGAGCAATTCGCGCAGCTCGCCCGCGGCCTGTTCCGGCGTGGCCCAGCGCCGCGGCGTTCCCGGCGCGGGGAAGCTCCAGTCCCAGTAGCGGTGCAGCGTCTCGCGGCCGTCGCGCTCGATCGCCAGCAGATGCCCCGGCGGCAGGCTCGCGATGCCGGCGAACACGCTGCCCGGCTCGATCGGCCCCCAGAACGTGAACGCCTGCGCCAGGCTGTGCGGATCGAGCCGCGCCAGCTCGGGGCGCACCGCGAGCAGCGCCTTGATCTCCGAGGCGAACCAGAGCCGGCCGCCCGCGCGCACGTGGTACAGCGGGCGCACGCCGCAGCGGTCGCGCGCCAGCAGCAGGCGCTGCCGCTCGCCGTCCCACAGCGCGATCGCGAACTGGCCGTTCAAGTGCTCCACGAAACGGTCGCCGTGCTCCTCGTACAGGTGCACGATGACCTCGGTGTCCGATTGCGTGGCGAAACGGTGGCCGCGCCGCTGCAGCTGCGCGCGCAGGCCGCGGTAGTTGAAGATCTCGCCGTTGAACACCGTCCACACGTTGCCGCGCTCGTTCGCGATCGGCTGCGCGCCGGTGGGCAGGTCGATCACCGCCAGCCGCGCGTGCGCCAGCCCGGCGCCGCCGTCGACATGGAAGCCGTAGCCGTCCGGGCCGCGGTGGTGCAGGGTGTGGATCATCCGCTCGAGCGTGGCCTGCATCGCGGCAGGCGCATCCGGTGGACCGAGGAAACCGGCTATGCCGCACATCGCGTCGCTTCCTCAGGAGACCGGTCGACCGATTGCGGATGACGACGGCCCGCACCACGCCGGCACGGCCACGCGCCCGCCGCCCATGGCCGGCATCCGCCGATCATGGGAACCCGATGCGATCGACGACCTTGTCGGCATGGCGCCCCCTATTCCCTGTGCCGCGGCCGGTTGCGCAGACGCTTTCCCGGACGCGTGTCAGAGCCTATAGAATGCATCATGAAAGCGTGATTTACATCACCTTTCGAGGAGGGACAGTCCGCTCGCCGGCAGGCAAGCGGCAGTCGGCCCAGGGGACTCGTCGACATGTCACACGCCGTGATGCAGGAAGCACTCGTCATGCCCGGCTTCGGCGCCGCGCCGATGCGTCGGCTCGCCCGCCCGTGCCGCGCCGCCGATCCGGATGGACGATCACGCCGCCGATCGGCCCCGCCCATTTGCGCCGATCGGGCATCGCCCCGCCCGGCCCGTCGCCGGAGGCGGCTGCCATGCTGAATCGCGTCCGGCCCGGCGGAGCGTCTTCCGGCCTGCGCGGGCGCCTCGGCTGGCTGTGCCACCGCAGCGGCCTGCTGCGCCCGCTGCAACAGGCGCGCAGCTGCCTGTACCGGGACCTGCGGCTGCTGGCCTACCACCGCGTGCTGACCGTGGAGGAGCCGGATCGCTTCGATTTCGACCTCGGCCTGGTCAGCGCCTCGGCAGAGGGCTTCCGGCGCCAGATGCAGCTGCTGAAGCGGCGCTTCCGGCCCATGCCGCTGGGGCAGGCGGTGGCGGCGATCGACGCCGGCGAACGGCTGCCGGCCGATGCGGTGGTGGTGACTTTCGACGACGGCTACGACGACAACTACCACTGTGCCTTTCCCGTCCTGCGCGAACTGGGGATACCGGCCACCTTCTTCGTCTCCACCGGACACATCGACAGCGGCCGCCCGTTTGCCTACGACTGGCTGGTGCACATGATCCTGTGCGCGCCGGCCGGCGAGCTGGCCCTGCCCGAGCTGGACATGGCGCAACCCATGCCGGCCGGGCGCGCGGCGCGCCGGGAGCTGGCGCAGGACATGCTGGATCGGCTGAAGGATCTCGACGACGGCAGCCAGACCGCGCTGATGGCGCGCCTGCAGCGGGCATGGGGGCTGCCCGCCGCGGCCGGCCACGCCGACTGCCGGCCGATGAGCTGGGCGCAACTGCGCGAAATGCACGCGGCCGGCTGCGAGATCGGCTCGCACGGCGTGCATCACCGCATGCTGGCCAAGCTGCCCACCGCCGTGCTGGAGGCGGAACTGCGCGACTCCCGGGCCGCGCTGGAACGCGAACTCGGCGCGCCCGCCTCGCTGCTCTCCTATCCGGTCGGCGGCGACGCCTCGTTCGACGAGCGGGTGATCGCGGCGGCCAAGGCGGCCGGCTACCGCGCGGCGTGCAGCTACATCTGCGGCACCAATCCGGCGCGCGCCACCGACCGCTACGCGCTGCGGCGCCTGCCGGTCGAACGCGAGATGGACGAAGGCTGGTTCGCCGCGATGCTGACCCTGCCCGAGCTGGTGAGCTACCCCACCGTCAGCCGAAAATCCTGAAAGCTCAATCCGGCCAGCGGAATTCCACGTGCCGGTTGTTGAACGCGGGATCGTCGAGGCTGCCGCCCGGTTGCGCGGTCAGCGCCTGCGCCATGCCTTCCACTTCCAGCGCCTGGCCGGCGACGAAGCGCGTGCCCAGCGCCTGCAGTTCCACCAGCTTCTCGCACAGCAGGCCGGCGCGTTCCAGCTCGTGCGCGGGCACCTGGCGGAAGCTGAGGTCGGGGCGGGCGAACTTGCGCATGCCGCGGGTGTGCACCCAGGAGCGCTCGCCGCCCTCCTCGTCGCTGCGCAGGATCAGCACGTGGTTGCGCGGCGGCGCGCCGCCCGGCACCAGGTAGCGTTCGCGCCACGCCGCGGCGCCGAACAGGCCCATGATCTGCGGATCGAGGATCGCGCGACCGCCGACGTCGAGCAGGGCCGCGAGCACGCCCAGCGTGTCGCGCAGGTAGTCGAGGCTGGCACGGTCGGCCAGCTGCCCGCGCACCAGCAGCACCTCGGGCGCGACGCGCGCCTGCTCGAAAGTCTCCGGCGCGTCCTCGCGCAGGATCTCGCCCAGCGAACCGTTGAGCGGGTAGCCCTCCCACTTGCGCAATTCGAGGTTCGGGTAGCGCTTGAGCTCCACGCCCGCGGGCAGGCCGGGGCTGCCGTAGCGCTGTGCCGGGATCACCAGCTCGCGCTCGAACTTGCCGAACACGTAGAACTGCAGCAGCGCATCCTCGCCGGCGCCGGGTTGCCAGTAGGGGCGGGGCCAGTCGGGGGTTGGAGTGATCTCGGTCATGAGGTTTGCCTAGGTTTGGATGATGCCGCTTGCCGGAAGCATTCAGCGCAGGGCAGAACCAGAGCCCATTACTGATCCTCAAAATCCGCGGGGCGCGGATTTTGAGGACGCGGATTTTGAAGGGGCAGCACGCTCTGCTGAAGCTCGATGCGGCCGTGGCCTTCGGTGATCTTCTTGAACTCGGCGCGGCTCACCGAGACATAGCGGTCGTTGCCGCCGATCTCAACCTGCGGGCCGTCGGTGACCGCGCGGCCCTGCTCGTCCACGCGCACCACCATGGTGGCCTTGCTGCCGCTGTGGCAGATCGTCTTGATCTCCTGCAGCTCGTCGGCCCAGGCCAAAAGGTAACGGCTGCCCTCGAACAGCTCGCCGCGGAAATCGGTGCGAAGGCCGTAGGCCAGCACCGGCACGCGCAGCTTGTCCACCACGTCGCTGAGCTGCCACGCCTGCGCGCGGGTGAGGAACTGCGCCTCGTCCACGAACACGCAGTGCAGCCGGCCGTGCGCGGCGATGTCGGCCTCGACCACGGCATGCAAATTCTCGTCGCCGCCGAAGCGCCGCGCGTTCGCCTGCAGGCCTATGCGCGAGGCCACCACGCCCATGTGTACGCCTGCAGCCACAGGCTGCGCGCTATTCCCCTCTCCCGCCTGCGGGAGAGGGTGGCGCGCAGCGCCAGGAGAGGGAACCTCTTGCGTGCGCGTATCGATCGCCGGCGTGAGGATCAGCGTGCGCATGCCGCGCTCGCGGTAGTTGTACGCGCTCTGCAGCAGGGTGGTGGTCTTGCCGGCGTTCATCGCCGAGTAATAGAAATAAAGCTTGGCCATGGTGCTGCGCCGGATGCCGGATCGCGCATGGTAACCCGCCGGGCCGCGGCCCACCGCCCTGCTACCATCGGCCGCCATTCCACGCCGCCTTCGATCCATGCTCAACCCGCAACAACTGGCCGCCGTCGAACACTGCGACACTCCCCTGCTGGTGCTGGCGGGCGCGGGCTCGGGCAAGACCAGCGTGATCACGCAGAAGATCGCGCACCTGATCCAGCGGCGGAAGCTGGCGGCCGGCAAGATCGCCGCGATCACCTTCACCAACAAGGCCGCGCGCGAGATGCGCGAGCGCGTGGGCAAGCTGGTGTCCGGCGAGGACGCCGCCGCGCTCACCGTGTGCACCTTCCACGCGCTGGGGCTGAAGTTCCTGCAGATCGAGCACGCGCGCGCCGGCCTGCGCCGCGGCTTCTCGGTGCTGGACGCGGACGACAGCGAGGGCATCGTCAAGGAGCTGTCGCCCAAGGGCGCCAAGCCCGACGTGCTGTCCGGCATCAGGAACCTGCTGAGCCGCGCGAAGAACGCCGGCCTGTCGCCGGAGGAAGCGCAGGCCGCCGCGCGCAGCCCGCGCGAGATCGAGGCGGCGACGATCTACGCGCTGTACCAGGCGCGCCTCGCCGCGTTCAACGCGGTGGATTTCGACGACCTGATCCGGCTGCCGCTGCGCATCCTCGAAAGCGACGACGAGTGCCGCGCCGCATGGCGCGAACGCCTGCGCTACCTGCTGGTGGACGAATACCAGGACACCAACGACGCGCAGTACCGCCTGCTGAAAGCGCTGACCGGCGAGCGCGGCGGCATCACCTGCGTGGGCGACGACGACCAGTCGATCTACGCCTGGCGCGGCGCGAACCCCGAGAACATCGAGCAGCTCGGCCGCGACTGGCCGAACCTGCGCGTGATCAAGCTCGAACAGAACTACCGCTGCGGCAAGCGCATCCTGCGCGCGGCGAATGCGCTGATCGCGAACAACCCGCACGCGCACGAAAAGAAGCTGTGGAGCGAGCACCCCGAGGGCGGCCCGATCCGCGTGCTCGAATGCAAGGAGGCCGAGCACGAGGCCGAGAAGATCGCCTCGATCGCCGCCACGCTCGCCGAGAAGCACAAGGCGCGCTGGGACGACATGGCCATCCTCTACCGCGGCAACTTCCAGGCGCGGCCGCTGGAGAAGGCGCTGCGCCTCGCGCGCGTGCCCTACCACCTCACCGGCGCGCTCTCCTTCCTCGACCGCGCCGAGGTGAAGGACGTGCTGTGCTACCTGCGCCTGCTGACCAACCCCAGCGACGATGCCGCCTTCCTGCGCGTGGTGAACGTGCCCAAGCGCGAGATCGGCGCCACCACGCTGGAAAAGCTGGGCCAGTTCGCGCAGACCAAGCACTGCTCGCTGCTCGAAGCCACCCGCAGCGACGCCGTGCTGCGCCAGCTCTCGCCGCGCCCGGCCGCCGCGCTGGCGGCGTTCTCCGAACTCGTCGACGAACTGCGCAGCGCCGCACTGCACGAGAGCGCGGCCGACCTCGTGGATCGCCTCCTGAAGCGCACCGGCTACGCGGCGCAGCTCGCCGCCGCCACGCCGGACGTCGCCGTGCGCGAACGCAAGCTCGGCAACCTGCGCGAACTGATCGACTGGTTCCGCGCGATGCAGAAGGGCGGCAACGGCGCCGGCGACCTCGCCGCCCAGCTCGCCCTGCTCTCGCACGCCGACCGCGACGACCCCGGCAACGCGGTGCGCCTGATGACGCTGCACGCGGCCAAGGGCCTGGAGTTCCGCTTCGTCTTCATCGTGGGCTGCGAGGACGGCACCCTGCCCAGCGAAGGCGCGCTCGACGAAGGCCGGCTCGACGAGGAACGCCGCCTGATGTACGTGGGCATCACCCGCGCCAAGGAACTGCTCACGCTGTCGTGGTCGGCCAAGACCCGGCGCTACGGCGAGATCCACGGCAACCAGCCCAGCCGCTTCCTGCACGAGCTGCCGCAGGCCGACCTGCACTGGCAGGGCAAGGACCCCGAGGCGGACAAGGAGGCGGTGCGCGAGACCGCCGAGTCGCACATGGCGCGCATCGCGGCGATGCTGGCCGGCGGTTGACATCCGCGCCGGCCTGCCTTTGAGTGTGCGGCGGTGACCGGCCGATCCTTGCCCCGGTACCAGGGGAAAACATGATCGACTCGACCCGGGCCTACGCCAAGCTCGTCGCCGCCTTCCACCAGAACGACTGGCCGCGCGTGCAGCAGCGCGCCAGCCAGCTGCTCGCGGTGGCGCCGGACGACGCGCGCGTGCACCACATGGCCGGCGTGGCCTGCATGCAATCCCGGCAGATGCCGCAGGCGCTGGAACACCTGCTGAAAACCACCCACCTGGAACCGCGCCGCGCCGACTACGTTGCGCAATACGCGAAGGCGCTGGCGCTGACGCGCCGCCTGCGCGAGGCCCGGCTGGTCGCGGACCGCGCGATGACCCTGGCGCCCGCCGATGCGCCGACCCTGGACACGCTGGGCATGGTCTACCGGCAGGCCAACGCCCACCTGCAGTCGACCACGGCGTTCCGCCGCGCGGCGGCGCTGGCGCCCGAGCACGCGCTCACCCGCCTCCACCTCGCCTATGCGCTGAACTCGATCGGCGACGTCGCCGGCGCCGAGCAGGAGCTGGAGGCCTGCATCCGGCTGGAACCGCGCCACTGGTATGCGCATCTGCTGCTCGCCCAGCTGCAGAAGCAGACCGCCGAGCACAACCACCTCGCGCGCCTGCGCGAGCTGGCGGAACGCCACGCCGACGACCCCGGCGCGCAGCTCCTGCTCAACATCGCGCTGGGCAAGGAATGCGACGACCTCGCCGACTACCCGGCCGCGTTCGCGCACTACACGCGCGGCAAGGCCGCCGGCCGGCGCATGCGTCCCTATACGTTCGCGCGCGACGAGGCGATATTCGACGCGCTGATCCGCGCCTTTCCCGCCAACGGGGCGGAGACCGCCGCGGGCGACCCCACGCGCGAGCCGATCTTCATCATCGGCATGCCGCGCACCGGCACCACCTTGCTCGACCGCGTGCTCTCCAGTCATCCCGACGTGCACTCCGCCGGCGAGCTGCAGAATTTTCCCACCGCGCTGCAACGGGCCTCGGGCTGCCCCACCGCCCTGCTCGGCGAGGCGGATATCGCCGCGCGCACCCGCCACATCGACTGGCGGCAGCTGGGCGCCGCCTACCTCGCCAGCACGCGGCCGGCCACCGGCGGCACGCCGCGCTTCATCGACAAGCTGCCGCACAATTTCCTGTATGCCGGCTTCATCGCCCGCGCGCTGCCGAACGCGAAGATCGTCTGCCTGCGCCGCGACCCGCTGGACACCTGCGTGGGCAACTTCCGCCACCTGTTCGAGCAGGAGTCGGGCTTCTACGACTACTCCTTCGACCTCGCCGACATCGGCCGCTACTACATCCAGTTCGACCGCCTGATCGCGCATTGGCGCAAGCTGCTGCCGGGGCGCATTTTGGAGCTGTCCTACGAGTCGCTGGTGACGGACCCGGAAGCCACCACGCGCGAGCTGCTGGCCTTCTGCGAACTGCCCTGGAACGAGGCCTGCCTGCGCTCCGAGGACAACGCCGCGCCGGTCAACACACCCAACGCCTGGCAGGTGCGCGCGCCGATCTATCGCAGCGCGGTGGGCCGCTGGAAACGGTTCCAGCCCGAGCTGCGCGACCTGCGCTGGCTGCTCGCCGGCGCCGGCATCGGGACGGCGGAGTAAACACCCCGCCGGACGGCCACGGCTGACGCCGGCATCGCCGCGGCCGGGCAGTTGACGGCCACCGGCGTGCCGTCCAGTGTGCGCATGTCGTCCGCCTCAGCCTGGATGCCAGGGGGAATGCCGTGATCGATTCGAGCCGGGCCTTCACCAAACTCGTCGCCGCCTTCAACCAGAACGACTGGCCGCGGGTGCAGCACCATGCCGGCGAATTGCTGGCGCTCGCGCCGGGCGATGCGCGCGTGCACTTCATGGCCGGCGTGGCCTGCCTGGAGCGGCAGCAGTGGGCGGGCGCGCTGGAGCACCTGCTGCAAGCCACCCGGCTGGAACCGCGCCGCGCCGACTATGCCGCCCAGCACGCGAAGGCGCTGGCGCAGCTGCAGCGGATGCCCGAGGCGCGGCAGGCCGCGGACCGCGCGATGAGCCTGGCGCCCGACGACGCCTGGACCCTGGACACGCTGGGCGTGATCTACCTGCAGGCCCATGCGCCGGCGCAGGCGGCCACCGCGTTCCGCCGCACCGTGGCGCTGCTGCCCGGCCACGCCCCCGCCCACTTCAAGCTGGCCCACGTGCTGACCGCGCTGGACGACGTCGAGGGTGCGGAGCGCGAACTGGAAGCCTGCATCCGGCTCGAACCGCGCCACTGGCCCGCGCACCTGCGCCTCGCCGAACTGCGGCCGCAGACCCTCGGGCGCAACCATCTCGCGCGACTGCGCGCCCTGCTGCAACAGCACGCCGCCGACCCCGCCGCGCAGACCTTCCTCAACATCGCGCTGGGCAAGGAATGCGAGGACACCGGCGACTACCCCGCCGCGTTCGCGCACTACGCGCGCGGCAAGGCCGCCGGCCGGCGCCAGCGCCCCTATGACTTCGCGCGCGACGAAGCGATGTTCGACGCGCTGGTCCGCGCCTTTCCCCTCGGCCAAGCCGGCGCACCGGCCGGCGACCCCACGCACGAACCGATCTTCGTCGTCGGCCTGCCGCGCAGCGGCATCGCCCTGCTCGACCGCCTGCTCTCCAGCCACCCCGACGTGCACTCCGCCGGCGAGCTGGAGCACTTCCCGATGCTGCTGCAGCATGCCTCGCACTGCCACGGCATGCTGCTGCGCGAGGCGGACATCGCCGCGCATACCCGCCACATCGACTGGCAGCAGCTCGGCGCGGTCTACCTCGCCAGCACGCGGCCGGCCACCGGCCACACGCCGCGCTTCATCGACCGGCTGCCGCACAACTTCCTGTCCGTCGGCTTCATCGCCCGCGCGCTGCCGAACGCAAAGATCGTCTGCCTGCGCCGCGACCCGCTGGATACCTGCCTCGCGAACTTCCGCCACCTGTTCGAGCAGGCCTCGGACTGGTACAACTATTCTTTCGACCTCGCCGACATCGGCCGCTACTACCTCGCGTTCGACCGCCTGATGGCGCACTGGCACACCCTGCTGCCCGGACGCATCCTGGAGGTGTCCTACGAGTCGCTGGTGGCCGACCCGGAGGCCAGCATGCGCGAACTGCTGGCCTGGTGCGGGCTGCCCTGGCACGGCGCCCACCGGCGTCCGGCGCGGAACGCCGCGGCGGCCAACGCGCCCGGTGCCCGGCCGCCGCACACGCCGATCCGCCACGACGCGGTGGGCCGCTGGAAACACTTCAAACCCCAGCTGGACGAGCTGCGCTGGATGCTGGCCGGCGCCGGCATCGACACGCCGCCTTGAATCGTCCCCGCGCAGCCGGGCTCAGATCAGCCGCTGCGCCTCCAGCTCGCCCTTGAGATAGGCGTAGTAGATCGGCGCGGCGATCACGCCGGGCAGGCCGAACGCGGCTTCCATCAGCAGCATCGCGATCAGCAGCTCCCACGCCGCCGCATGGATCTGCGAGCCCACGATGCGCGCGTTGAGGAAGTACTCCAGCTTGTGCACCAGGACCAGGAAGCCGAGCGCGGCGATGCCCACGCCCAGCGACACCGACAGCGCGGCGATGGTGATGGCGGTGTTGGAGAGCAGGTTGCCGACCACCGGCAGCAGGCCGGTGATGAAGGTGACCGCCACCAGGGTCTTGGCCAGCGGCACGTGGATGCCCAGCAACGGCAGCACGCCGAGCAGGAAGACCGCGGTGAGCACGGTGTTGACCAGCGAGATCTTGATCTGCGCGAACACGATGTCGTGGAACGCCTGCGCCAGCCGATGGCTGCGCTGGCCCAGCGCCGCCGCCAGCGGCCCCAGCTGGTGCGCCGGGCGGGTGCGGCTGAGCGCCACGATCGCGCCCAGCACCAGGCCGATCAGGATGTGCACGAACGCACGCGCGGCCTCCCTGCCCGCCAGTTGCAGGGTCACCGAATGCTTGCGCGCCAGCTCCACCACGCCGTCGCGCAAGTCGTCCACGCTGTCGGGCAGGTGGTCCACCAGCACCCCCGGCAGCTGCTGGCGCGCCTTCTCCACCAGCGGCATCAGCTGTTGCTGCCACAGCAGCTCGGGATTGCCCAGCTCGCGGCGGAAGAAGCTGATCGCGCCGAGGATCAAGAGCACCAGCAGGCCCACCACCAGCGCGCCCAGCACCGCCACCACCACCACCCGCGCGCGGTCGCCCGGAATGCGCCGGCCCAGCAGCGGCACCGCCGCCTGCACCAGTTCGTAGACCAGCAGGCCCGCCAGCAGGGCGGAGAGCAGGCGCAGCTGCAACACCAGCCACAGCGCCAGCGCGGCCAGCAGGTAGCTGGCGACGCGGATGACGGGCGAACTGGCGCGGGGCGCGGCGGGCGTCGGATCGTGCATGCGGGTACCGGCGATGGCGGGGACGGCCGCCAGTCTGTCAGCCGAAGACGGTGGCAGCCAGCCCGGACATTCGCCTGTCGTAAAATCCTGCAAGACTCGCCGCTCCCGTTCCGGAGACACCTGCCCCATGCGACTTCGCCTGCCGCTGGCCTTGGCCACCTTCGCCCTGTTTGCCGGCTGCGCCGCCGTGCCGCCGCGACCCGCCACGGCGCCCGCGCCCGCCGCCAACGACAACCTCGACGCGGTGGCGTGGGCGCAGACCGCGATCGAACACGACCTGGTCTACCTGCAGACCTACCGCGATGCGCAATCGCGCCTGCTGGCCGCGCTGCACGACCCGCAGTGGGACGCGCTGACCCGCGAGGACCGCGCGGCACCCGCCGCCGGCCTGCCGCCCGCGGTGGTGCTGGACATCGACGAGACCGTGCTGGACAACTCGCCCTACCAGGCCCGGCTGGTGAAGAGCGGCGGCGCCTACGACGAGGCCGGCTGGGCCGCCTGGTGCAAGGAGCAGCGCGCCCGCGCCCTGCCCGGCGCGCTGGCCTTCACCCGCTACGCCGCCGCGCACGGCATCGCGGTGATCTACATCTCCAACCGCGCCCAGGACCTGGACACGGCCACGCTGGCGAACCTGCGCACGCTTGGCTTCCCGGTGTCCGGCGCCGACGCCTTCCTCGGCCTGGGTACGGTGGTGCCGGGCTGCGAGCAGGTGGGCACCGAGAAGGGCTGCCGCCGCCAGCTGGTCAGCCGCAAGTACCGCGTGCTGATGCAGTTCGGCGATCAGCTGAGCGATTTCGTGGACGTCGCCGCGAACACCGCGGCCGGCCGCCGGCAGGCCATCGAGGGCTATCTGGACTGGGTCGGCACGCGCTGGTTCGTGCTACCCAATCCCACCTACGGCGCCTGGGAGCCCGCGCTGTTCAACAACGACTGGAGCGCACCGCCGGCGAAACGGCGCCAGCAGAAGCTGAATGCGTTACGATACAACTAATAGAAACAGTAAGTTACAACACAAAACAAAAGTGTTGCCTCAAGTTTTACGGCCCGCTAATATCTGCCCCGCCTACCTGCTGCTGACCGCAAGTTTCCGCAGGCAAGGCCATTTCCCACCGGCTCCGCCGGATTGCCCCGCGAGGCTTTGCCCGCGGGGTTTTCTTTGGCTTTTGCGATCGTCCTGATCGCGAAGATCAAACGGGCGATCTGTGCCTTTGCGATCATCCCTGATCGCGAAGATCACACGGGCGGCCATCCATGGCCGCACTTTTCACAAGGGCCTTTGCCATCGCCCTTGACCGCAGGTTTCTGCGATCCGCCCTTGTTCGCCGCTTGCCGCAGCGCTTACCCTGACCCGCCCCCACCCACTGGATACGCCCATGCGCTTCCGCTCGCTCCGTCGCAGCTTGCTGCCCTTCGTCGCCGTGCTGGCGCTGGCCGCCTGCCACAACCAGGACGAGGCCGCCCAGGTCGGCGGCAGCACGCCGGAGGCGGCGCTGCAGGGCTCGATCGAGCTGCTCAAGGCCGGCGACTTCAACGGCCTGTGGAAGCACGCGCTGCCGCCGGCCGACTACGCTACCCTGCGCGCGGACTGGAGCCGCCACAACGCGAACCAGCCGCCGGTCAGCGCCGCGGACAAGCTGCGCTTCGACGAGGCCGTGCAGAAGCTCACCGGCCCGGATGCGCAGGACAAGCTCTACGCCGAGCTGCAGCCCAAGCTCAGCCAGATGGAGCAGCAGTACAAGGACCAGCTGCCGGTGCTGATCAGCGTGGGCGACGCCCTGCTGAAGAACGGCGTGGCGAAGAACCCGAACCTGGACAGCGAGCAGAAGGCCCAGGCGAACCAACTGCTCGACGTGCTGCAGCCGTGGGCGCAGCAGGCGCCGTGGTTCGACCAGGCCAAGGCGAAGCAGGCGGTGGGCGTACTGGTGGCCACCGCGCGCCAGCTCGACCTCAAGAGCCCGGAGCAGCTGCGCACGCTGGACTTCGACGCCGCGATGGCGAAATACGCCACCGGCTACACCGGCCTCAAGCAGCTGCTGGCGCTGTACGGCCTGTCGGTGGACGCGGCGCTGGATTCGGCGAAGCTCAGCACGCTCTCCAGCAAGGACGGCCGCGCGGTGGTGAAGGTCGACTACACCCTGCTCGGCAAGCCGCTGGCCGCCGAATCCACCCTGGTGCAGCAGGACGGCCGCTGGTACAGCGAAGCGCTGATCCGCAACGTGCGCGAGGCGCACGAGCGCCTGCAGCAGCCGGCGGTGGCCGGCAGCGCGGTGGCGAACTGATGCCTGCCGCCCCGTAGGAGCGCACCCTGTGCGCGAATGCTTTTGCTCCGATCGGCGCCAGAGCATTCGCGCACAGGGTGCGCTCCTACAGTGCTCCACACCCGAGCATGGTTTTACGGGCCAGCCGGTAGAATAGGCGGATGCAGAACATTTCCATCGCGGATCCCCCCCGTCGCCGCAACCCCTGGTGGTTCCACCTGGCCGGGCAGCTGCTGCAGCCCTGGGTGCGCATCCGCCGCGACCCGGCGGAGCCGGCCAGCCTGCTGAAGGCGGGCATGCCGGTCTGCTACGTGATCGAGCGCGACGGCTTCTCCGACGCGCTGATCCTCGACCGCGCCTGCCGCGAGGCAGGCCTGCCCAGCCCGCTGCAGCCGCTGGCCGGCACCCGCCGCAAGCGCTCGGTGTTCGCGCTGATGCGCCGCGACGGCTGGCTGTTCGGGCGCAAGCGCCACCGTTCGCCGACCGAGCCGCTGGGCCAGTTGGTGCATTCGCTGGAAGGCATGCCCGAGGCCGACATCCAGATCGTGCCGGTGTCGATCTACGTGGGCCGCGCGCCGAACCGCGATTCGGGCTGGTTCAGCGTGCTGTTCTCCGAGAACTGGGTGATGGTGGGCCGCTTCCGCCGCCTGCTGGCGCTGCTGCTGAACGGCCGCGACACCACCGTGCATTTCGCCGCGCCGGTGTCGCTGCGCGAGGTACTGGCCGAGTCCGGCGAGCTTCCGCCGCCGCGCTTCGCGCGCAAGCTGGCGCGCGTGCTGCGCACGCATTTCCGGCGCATCCGCGCCGCGGTGATCGGCCCCGACCTCTCGCACCGCCGCACCGTGGTGGACGACGTGCTGCGCGCCGAGCCGGTGCGCGCGGCGATCGCCGCCACCGCGGCGAAGGAGAAGATCAGCGAGGCCAAGGCCTGGCGCCGCGCGCAGAAGATGATGCTGGAGATCGCCGCCGACTACTCGCACCCGGTGGTGCGCTCGGTGTCGTTCCTGCTGTCGAACTTCTGGAACAAGCTGTACGACGGCATCGCGATGCACCACTTCGACAAGGCCCGCGCCGCCGCGCCGGGCTTCGAGGTGGTGTACGTGCCCAGCCACCGCAGCCATGCCGACTACCTGCTGCTCAGCTACCAGCTGCACATGTCCGGCGTGGTGCCGCCGCACATCGCCGCCGGAGTGAACCTCAACCTGCCGCTGATCGGGCCGATCCTGCGCCGCGGCGGCGCGTTCTTCATGCGCCGCACGTTCAAGGGCAACGCGATGTACTCGGTGATCTTCAACGAGTACATGGCGCAGCTGATCGACCGCGGCGTGCCGATGGAATACTTCATCGAGGGCGGCCGCTCGCGCACCGGGCGCCTGCTGGCGCCGCGCGCCGGCCTGCTGTCGATGACCGTGCGCGCGTTTCTGCGCGCACCGCGCCGGCCGGTGCTGTTCCAGCCGGTGTACATCGGCTACGAGAAGCTGATGGAGGGCAAGAGCTACGCCGGCGAGCTCAGCGGCCAGCCGAAGGAGAAGGAAACCCTGCTCGCCCTGCTGCGCGGCATCGGCGGGCTGTTCAAGCAGCGCTACGGCCACGTCACGATCAACTTCGGCGAACCGATCGAGCTGAGCCCGCTGCTCGATGCGGCCAGCACGGACTGGCGCAGCGCCGGCGCCGATCCCGACAGCCGCCCCGAGTGGCTGAGCCGCGTGGTCGACCAGCTCGCCGAGCGCATCCAGGTCAACGTCAACCGCGCCGCCGACGTCAACCCGATCAACCTGCTCGCGCTCAGCCTGCTGGCCACGCCCAAGCACGCGATGGCCGAGAACGACCTGCTGGCCCAGCTCGAACTCACCAAGTCGCTGCTGCTGGAGCTGCCCTACTCCGACCGCGTCACGATCACGCCGATGGACCCGGTCGGCATCATCGCCTACGGCGAGCAGATGGGCTGGATCCGCCGCATCAAGCACCCGCTGGGCGACGTGCTCGACGTGGAAGGCGAGCAGGCGGTGCTGCTCAGCTACTTCCGCAACAACGTGCTGCACCTGGTCGCCGCCGCCGCGTGGGTGGCCTGCTGCTTCCTCAACAACCGGCGCATGTCGCGCGCCTCGGTGCAGCGGCTGGGCCGCATCATCTACCCGTTCCTGCAGGGCGAGCTGTTCCTGGCCTGGGACGAGGAAGGCTTCGGCGCGCAGCTGCAGGCCACCATCGACTTCTTCGTGCGCCGCGGCCTGCTCGAAGCCACCGGCGAGGGCCGCATGCTGGAGCGCGCGCCCGGCCAGGACGACAGCGCGTTCCAGCTCCGGATCATCGCGCGCAGCCTGATCCAGGCCTTCGAGCGCTACTACATCGCGATCGCCGCACTGGCCAAGCACGGCCCGCACGCTCTCACCGCCGCCGAGCTGGAAACCACCTGCACGCTCACCGCGCAGCGGCTGTCCCTGCTCAACGAACTGAACGCGCCGGAGTTCTTCGACAAGGCGCTGTTCCGCGGCTTCATCCAGAAGCTGCGCGAACGCAAGGTGGTGTGGACCGACGAGGCCGGCAAGCTCGACTACGACAGCGCGCTGGACGACATGGTGCGCGACGCGCGGGTGATCCTGTCGCGCGAGATGCGCCACTCCATCCTCAAGGTCACGCCCGGCGGCGAGCGCGAGCCCGCGGCCGCCGAGCCGGCGCCCGAACCCGCCGCCTCGGCGCCGGCCGCCGATGCCGGCGCGGAACTGCACCAGCGCCACGTGGCCGCCGAGCACGCGAGCCATCGCGCGCATCCCGCCGACACCCCCGCGGGCACGGGCGAGGAAACCGAAGGCACGCAGCGCGACCTGCCGCTGTGACGACCCACCATCCTTTGCAGGCATGACGCCATGAACGAGCAGCCCACCACCCATTTCGGATTCCGCGACGTGCCCGTCGCCGACAAGCAGAAGCTGGTCGGCCAGGTGTTCACCTCGGTCGCCAGGAACTACGACCTGATGAACGACCTGATGTCGTTCGGCATCCACCGCCTGTGGAAGCGCCACTTTGTGGCAGTGAGCGGCGTGCGCAGGGGCGACCGCGTGCTGGATCTGGCCGGCGGCACCGGCGACATCGCCGCCCTGCTCAAGCCCGTGGTGGGCGAGCAGGGCGAGGTCGTCGTCGGCGACATCAACGCCGCGATGCTCGGCGTGGGCCGCGACCGCCTCACCGACCGCGGCCTCGTCGGCGGCCTGCGCTGGGCCCAGCTCAACGCCGAATGCCTGCCGTTCCCCGATAACAGCTTCGACGCGGTGACCATGGCCTTCGGCCTGCGCAACGTCACCGACAAGGACAAGGCGCTGGCCGACATCTGCCGCGTGCTGAAACCCGGCGGCCGCGCCCTGGTGCTGGAGTTCTCGCGCGTGCAGAGCGAACTGTTCGGCAAGCTCTACGACTTCCACTCGTTCAAGGTGCTGCCCAAGCTCGGCCGCCTGTTCGCCGGCGACGCCGACAGCTACCAGTACCTCGCCGAATCCATCCGCAAGCACCCCGACCAACAGACGCTGAAAGGCATGATGGAACGCGCCGGCTTCGGCAAGGTCGAGGTGCGCAACCTCAGCAACGGCATCGTGGCGATCCATCGGGCGTACAAGTTCTGAAGGCCCGTAGGTCGGGATTCATCCCGACACCAGCGCTCCGGCAAGCCCGGTCGGGATGAATCCCGACCCACGGCGCTCCTTGCCTGATCCAGATCAGTGGCGACCACGGCGCCGCGGCGTAGCGTGTGGGCTCCCCTTACCCCCGAGCCCCCGGCATGAGCATCGAAACGTTCACCGAAGTCAATACCCACCTGTTCGACGCGCGCGGCGTGGCGCGGCGTTTCCGCCACTCGGCGATCTTCGGCGCGCTCGGCGCGCTGCGCAACGGCGAGACGATGCGCTTCGTCAACGACCACGACCCGATCCCGCTGATCGCGCAGCTGCGCGACCGCCTCGGCGACCACATCACCGTGACCTACCGCCAGCGCGACGCCGACGCGGTGGTGATCGACTTCGGCATCGTCGGCTTGCCGGAGGAGTGATGGACTACCCCGCGTTCTTCGACGAGGCGCCCAGCATCTTCGTGCGCGATCCGCTGGCCGACTTCCTCGGCGCCGCCGAGGGCGGCCTCATCGAATACCGCTATATCGATGCGGTGCGCCTCGCCGGCCACTCCTGCCCCACCGTGGCCGGCGCCTGGCTCACCGCGCGCGCGGCGCTGCGCGCGCTGTATCCGGACGAACCGGCCGAGCGCGGCGGCGTCGCGGTGCGCATGCCCGCGCCGGTGGACGCGGGCGTCACCGGGGTGATCTCGCAGGTGCTCACCCTGGTCACCGGCGCCGCCGCCGAGAACGGCTTCCACGGCATCGGCGGCCAGTTCGTGCGCCAGGGCCTGCTCGACTTCACCAATGCGTCCGGCACCGGCGCGATCCGCTTCACGCGCACGGACACCGGCGCCGCTGTGACGGTGGAGCTCGACCTCTCCAGCGTGGCGCCCGCGCCGCAGGTGCGCGCGCTGATGGGCGCGGCGATGCACCCCGACGCCACCGCCGAACAGCGCAAGGCGTTCGGCATCGCCTGGCAGGATCGCGTGCGCCGCCTGCTGCTGGAGCACGCCGATGACCCCGCCGTGCTGCGCGTAACGCGGCTCGACTGAGCCGCGCATCAACCGGCGCGCAGATCCCGCAGCCAGGTGCCGGCGCGACGCGCCTCGTCCTCGTGCTCCGCGTCGCGCCAGCTCTCGGCCAGCGCCGCGGCGTACCACTCGCGCATCGCCGGCAGGTCGAGCAGGCGCTGCGCGTAGGCCATCGCAGCCTCGCTCAACTCCAAGCCGTAGCTCTGGATGCGGAACGCCACCGGCGCGTAGAACGCGTCGACCGCGGTGAACGCCTTGCCGGCGAGGAACGGGCCGCCGAAGCGCGCCAGCCCCTCGTTCCACAGCTCCTCGATGCGGGCCAGATCCTTGCGCAGCGCTTCGCTCGGCGCATCGATGCGCACACGGACGCCGCAGTTCATCGTGCACACGCTGCGCAACGCGGGGAAGCCGGCGTGCATCTCGGCGGCGGCACAGCGCGCCCATGCGCGCGCCTGCGCATCGGCGGGCCACACGGCGGGATGCCGTTCGGCCACGTATTCGGCGATCGCCAGCGAATCCCACACCACGGTGTCGCCATCGCGCAAGCACGGCACCTTGCCGGTGGGCGAGAACGCGCGGAATTCGTCCCAGTTCGCGCCGGCCCCACCGAGGAACGGCACCAGCCGCTCGTCGAACGGAATGCCCAGTTCGCGCAGCAGCACCCACGGCCGCAGCGACCACGAGGAGTAGTTCTTGTTGGCGATGTAGAGCTCGTACATGCGGCACTCCCTACGATTGAAGGTCAGGACGATACGGCCGGCGCCGTCGATGCCACGCCGGGCATGGCTACATCAGCCGCGCCGCGCCGGAAACGCGGATGGAACTGCCCGGCGCCGATGGAATCCCGGCCCGGAGCCGCGAAGGGCTGCCCATGTCCTCGCCCTGCAGCACCTCGATGTCGCCGCCGTGCGGCCAACCGAGGTCGCGCAGGTAGCCGGCGAAGGCCGCGGTCGCGGCGCCCGTGGCCGGATCCTCGTAGACGCCGCCGGAGGCGAAGGGATTGCGGGCATGGAAACGCCGCGGCGTCTCCGCATGGGCGAGCAGGATGGTGACCAGCCCGGCGCGGCGCATCAGCGCGCGACCGGCGTCCAGTTCGTAGCGCATGGCCGCCAGCGCTTCGCGGCTGCGCAGGGCCAGCGCGAGATGATCCGCTCCGGCGTGGATCAGCGCAGGCGGCAGGCGTGGGTCGAGGTCCGCGTGCGTGTAGCCGAACAAGGCCAGCGCCTCGTCCACCGGCGCCTGCGGTGCGGGCGCGCTGCGTGTCGGCGGCGACTGCAACGCCGCACTCAGCAGGCCGGCCGCGCTGCGGCCTTCGACCGTGATCTTCGCCTCGTTGAGGGTCAAGGCGAATACGCCGTCGCCGTGCGCGAGCGCCAGGGCCGCGCCCAGCGCGATCGTGGCATGGCCGCAGAACGGCACCTCGGATTCGGGCGAGAAATAGCGCACCCGCCAGCCATCGCCCTGGCGCGCGGCGAAAACGGTTTCCGAATAGCCGACCTCCGCGGCGATCCGCTGCATCGCCGCCGGGGTCGGCAACGCGTCGGCGATCAGCACGCCCGCCGGGTTGCCGCCGGCATCGCCATCGGCAAAGGCCGCGATGCGCAGAACCTCGGCGCCGCTCATGTCGGCTCCGCGACCGCCGCAGGCACCGGCGCCACCCTGCGCCGTGCGTTCGCCAGCACCACGCCACCGATCACGATCGCGCCGCCGACCAGCTCCATCGCGCCGGGCACCTCGTGCAGCCACAGCCAGCCGATCACGATCGCGATCGGCGGCGACAGATAGATGAAGCTGGACACCCGCGAGGCGCTGGCGCGATGCACCGCCATGTTCCACGCGAGATAGCCGACGAAGCTCGGCGCGACGCCCAGCCACAGCAGCGCGGCGAGATGCGACCACGGCGCCGCCGCCAGCGCCTGCGGCAGGCCGCCCGCGAACGGCAGGCTGCCCAGCGTGCCGGCGAAGAAGGTGAAGGCGGTGACCGCCAGCGTGCCCGAGCGCGCGAACAAGGGCTTCTGCCCCACGAAATAGATCGCCGAGGCCAGCACGCAGACCAGCACCAGCAGCGCCTTCGGATCGGCCTCCACCTTCTGCCCGCTGGCCAGCACCACCAGCACCGTGCCGGCCAGCGCCACGCCCAGGCCGATCCAGGTGCGCAGGCTCAGCCGCTCGCGCAGCCACAGCGCCGACACCGCTGCGGTCGCCGCCGGCACCAGGCAGATCAGGATCGCCGCGGTGCCGCTGGCGATGCGCGTTTCCGCCCAGTTGAGGCAGACGTGATACGTGGTGAGGCCGATCAGGCCGAGCACGAACAGCCGCGGCCAGTCGCGCCGCGCGGGTAGCGGCACGCGCTTCGCCGCCAGCAGCGCCGCGAAGCACAGCGAGCCGATCGCGAGGCGCGAGAACGCCACCTCGCCCGGCGTGAACGAGGCCAGCGCGTAGGCGATCGCGGCGTAGGCCGACGACCAGGTGACGAGGGCAATGGCGATGCAAAGCAGGGCGCGCGCATCGAGGCGCTCGGTGGCAAGCATGGGGCGGATTCGGTACCGGGGGAGTGCGCATCCTACCGCGTCGTGCCGCCGCCGCACTTCCATCGGGCGCGCCAGCAGCGACGCTGGCGCATACTTCGCGTTCGACCCACGCGAGTGCCCGCCATGACCGAGAAGCTGCCGCCCGTACCGCCCGTCGCCAGCGACGACGCGCCCGACGACCCGGCCCGACGCAAGCTGCTGGGCGGCCTCGCGCTGGCCGGCGCCGCGCTGGCGGTGGGCGGCTGCAATACATCCACGAACAGCCGCGGGGTGCGCAGCGCCAGCAGCACGCTGGACGCCGCGCTGCGCGAGCACATCCGCCACGTGGTGGTGATCTACGCGGAGAACCGCAGCTTCAACAACCTGTTCGGGGATTTCCCCGGCCTCGCGCAGCCGCTGTCCGCGCTGCAGCCCGAGCAGTACCGCCAGCGCGACCGCGACGGCAGGCTGCTCGACACGCTGCCGCCGATCTGGCAAGGCCTGGTGCCGCACAGGCAGGTGCTGGACGGGCGCGAATACCAGATCGGCGAGGACGCGATCCGCGGCCTCGCCAACGCGCCGTTCGCGCTGCGCACGCCGCAGGGCGAACCGCTGCCGCAGGCGCTGGTCACGCGCGACCTGATCCACAGCTTCTACACCAACCAGCTGCAGATCAACGGCGGCAAGAACGACGGCTTCGTGGCCTGGGGCGACAGCGGCGCGCTGGTGATGGGCCGCTACGCCGACGGCGCCGACACGCTTGCGCTGTGGCGGCTCGCGCGCCGCTACACGCTGTGCGACAACTTCTTCATGGGCGCGTTCGGCGGCTCCTTCCTCAACCACCAGTACCTCGTCGCCGCGCAGCCGCCGTTCTACCCGCACGCCGACCGGAGCCCGGCGAAGCTGCAGATCGCCGTGCTGGAAGGCGACGATCCCACCGGCATCCGCCCGAAGCTGGCCGACGATTCCCCGGCCAGCGCGATGCAGGGCCGGCCGAAGTACGCCTCGCGCATGGTGCTGACGCCGGACTTCTGGGCGGTGAACACGATCGGCCCGGCCTACGCACCAGCCTTCACCGCGGATCCGCAGCACCCGCTGCTGGCCGACCCGAACGACTACGGCACGCTGCCGCCGCAGCTGCACGCCACCATCGGCGAGCGCCTGAGCGCGGCCGGCGTGGATTGGGCCTGGTACGCCGGCGGCTGGCAGCTGGCGCTGGACGGCAAGGGCGACAATGGCCTCAGCAGCGCGTTTCCGGCCAGCCCCAATTTCCAGGTGCATCACCAGCCGTTCAACTACTTCAAGGCCTACGCGCCCGGCACCGCCGCGCGCGCCGCGCACCTGCGCGACGGCGGCGTGGGCGGCACCGCCGACACCAACAAGCTGCTCGCCGACATCGCCGCCGGCACGCTGCCGGCGGTGACCTTCTACAAGCCGCAGGGCGATCTCAACATGCACGCCGGCTACTCCGACGTGGCCGCGGGCGACCGCCACATCGACGAGATCGTCAGCGCGCTGGAGCGCAGCCCGCTGTGGCCGCACACCCTGGCGATCGTCACCGTGGACGAGAACGGCGGCTGGTGGGACCACGTGGCGCCGCCCAAGGGCGACCGCTGGGGGCCGGGCACGCGCATCCCCGCGCTGGTGATCTCGCCGCACGCCAAGCGCGGCCACGTGGAACACACCGTGTACGACACCGGTTCGATCCAACGTTTCTTGAACCGCCGCTTCGGCCTGCAGCCGCTGCCGGGCATCGCGCTGCGCGACCGCGCGATGCGCGCCGCCGGCGGGCCGGCGCCGGGCGATTTGACCGAGGCGCTGCAATTGTAGGTCGGGATTCATCCCGACTGGCCGGGTGTACGGATGTCGGGCTGAAGCCCGACCTACGGCAGATAGGGCCTGTAGGTCGGGCTTGTAGGTCGGGCTTCAGCCCGACACGCTCCTCCCCCACCACACCTGTCGGGATAAATCCCGACCCACGCACCGGACAACGCCATGCGCGAGCTCTACCCCGAGATCGAACCCTTCCGCACCCGCCGCCTCGCGGTGGATGCGCGGCACACGCTGCATATCGAGGAATGCGGCGACCCCGCCGCGCTGCCGGTGCTGTTCCTGCACGGCGGGCCCGGCGCGGGCATCGCGCCGTATCACCGGCGTTTCTTCGACGACTCGCGCTGGCACGTCGTGCTGTTCGACCAGCGCGGCGCGGGGCAGTCCACGCCGTTCGCCGACCTGGTGGACAACACCACCGCGCACCTCGTCGCCGACATCGAGGCGATCCGCGAGGAGATCGGCATCGAGCGCTGGGTGGTGTTCGGCGGCTCGTGGGGTTCCACGCTGGCGCTGGCGTATGCGCAGGCGCATCCCGAGCGCGTGCTGGGCCTGGTGCTGCGCGGCATCTTCCTCGCCCGCGACGAGGAGCTGCGCTGGTTCAACGAAGCGGACGGCGGCGCGCGCTACATCTTCCCCGAGCGCTGGGCACGCTTCCGCGACTTCATCCCCGAGGCCGAGCGCGGCGACATGATCGAGGCCTACTGGCGTCGCCTCGACGGCGACGACGAGGCGCTGCGCCTCGCCGCCGCGCAGGCGTGGAGCGCCTACGAGGGCGGCTGCACCACCCTGCTGCACGACCCCGACGCACCCGGCGATTTCGACGAGCCGCACAAGGCGGTGAGCCTCGCGCGGCTGGAGGCGCACTACTTCCGCCACCGCATGTTCCTCGAACCCGACCAGCTGCTGCGCGATGCGCCGCGCATCGCGCGCATCCCCACCACCGTCGTGCACGGCCGCTACGACATCATCTGCCCGGTGAAGAGCGCGCTCGACCTGCACGCGGCTCTGCCCGCGGCGAACCTGCGCATCGTGCTCGCCGGCCACAGCGCGGCCGACCCGGCGATCGTCGATGCGCTGGTCGAGGCCACCGACCGGCTGGCGGACCGTTATTGCTGATCCGGCGACTTCTTCCGTCGCCCGCCCGCACGCGCAGGCTTGCGCGGGCCGGCGACCTCGTCGGCCTCGCTGCCGGTGGCCGCATGGCCGCCCAGTTGCTCCATCCAGGTCAGCACATCGACGTAGGCGATGAAGTGCTGCAGATACGCGGGCGAGACCTCGCGCATCTGCGCCATGGCGCGGCCGGTGAGCACGCGCGAATGCAGCGGGCCGGCGTCTTCGGGCAGCGCGTCCAGGCATTCGCGCAGCAGGCGGTCGATGCGGATGCGGCTCCACAGTTGCCGGAACTCGTCCAGCACCGGCATCGGCGCCGCTTCCTCGGGCGCGCTGGCCGGCGATGCGTCGCCGGCCGGGCGCGCAGTGGCGTCGGGCATGACGGCATCCCAGCGCGGCGCATCCGCCAAGGCCGCCAGCAGCGGTTGCAGCGGGCTCGCGGCGGCGCTGCGCGGCGTCGGTGTTGCGGGCGGCGCGGCAAGCAGGCCCGCGTAGTCCTCGGCCAGCTCCCGCAGGCGCGCATCCAAGCGTTCCCGCACCGCGCCGTCGTGGCGCAGCGCGCGTTGCGCCAGCGCGGCCATCATGGCGAAGCGCAGCGGATCGACGCGGTCGGCACCCTGCCGGCGCCAGGCATCGAGCCGCGCGTGGACGCCGGCCGGCTCAGCGCGCATCGGCCGGACCGTCGTGCCGGTGGCGCGGGATCGGCGCGATCTCCACGCGGCGGTTCTTCGCGCGGCCGGCCGCGTCGTCGTTGGATCCCACCGGCTGCTCGGCGCCGAACGCGGCGGCAAACACCGACGACGGCGGCACGCCGTCGGCGATCAGCGTGCGGGTGACGGTGAGCGCACGCGCGGCCGACAGCTCCCAGTTGTCGGCGAAGCGGACGTTGGCCGCGCGCACCGGCTGGTTGTCGGTGAAGCCGCTGACCATCAGCAGCTCGTCGCGCGCGGAAAGATAATCGCGCAGCGGGCCGGCGAGGCTCTGCAGCAGCTCGCGCCCGGCCGGCTGCAGCTGGTCGGAATTGAGCGCGAACAGCACGCTGCCGCTGATGCCGATGCGGCCGTCGATCATGGTCACGCGGCCGGCGGCCAGCGGCGCGGCCAGCGCCTGTTCCAGCGTCTTCAGCCGCGCGGCCTCGGCCTGGCGCTGCTTCATCTCCTCGTCGAGGCGGTGATGCAGCAGCAGCTGGCTGCCGATCACGCCGGCCAGGATCAGCACGAACGCGCCGAGCAGCACCGACATCAGATCGCCGAACGCGGCCCAGGTGGTGGCGCTGGACTCGGCGTCGAATTCGATCTCGTCGCTCATGCCTCGGCGCCTTCGCGCGCGCCGGCGAGCTGCTGCAGCTCGCCGATGATCTGCTTCTGCGACAGCATGCTCAGCTCGATCACCTCGCGCGCCTGCGCCACGTAGTAGGCGAGCTGCTCGTCGCTGCGCGCCAGCGACTTGTCCAGCGCCGACTCGATGCCCTGCAGGCGCGCGTTCAAGGCCTCGGTGGACTGGCCGAACAGCTGCACCGCGACGCCGAACGCCTCGCCCAGGCTGGCCACTTCCACCGCGCTGCCGGTGACGTGGGCGGCGGCCGCGTCGAGCCGGCCGGCCTCGCTCTCGACCTGCGCGCTGAAGCGGCTGCCGACGCGTTCCAGCAGCTCGGCCGAGGTGGCGACCAGCGCGTCGATCGCGCTGCGCTGTTCGGTGGAGGCGTGGTTCACCGCAGCGAGCAGCGTCTCCACGGTGGCCAGCAGGCGGCTGCGCTCCTCCAGCGTGGCGGTGTCGCGCAGCATGCTGTCGGACAGTTTCTCGCGCAGCTCGGCCACCACTTCGGCGGCGGCGCGCGGCGCCTCGGAGGCGGTGGCAACCAGCCGCGCGATTTCGGCCAGCGTGGCGCGCGCCTGCGCCTGCGCCTGTTCGCCCATCGCCTGCGCGGTGTGCTCCAGCGTGGCGCAGACCTGCTGCTGGTGTGCGGCGACCTGCGCACTGCCCTGCTCCCAGCGCTGGCCGAACTCGGCGGTCAACGCGGCGAAGGCGTCGCGCCACTGCGCGAGGCGTTCCGCGTCGCGCGCCTGCAGCGCATCCTGCAGTTCGCCGTGCGAGCGTTGCAGCGACTGGAGCATCGCCTCGCTGCGTCCGGCGAACGCCGACTGCAGCTCGCCGTGCGACTGTTGCAAGCCGTCGATCAAGGCGCGCGAGCGCTCTTCGAAGCTGGCCGCGGCGGCGGCCCATGCCTGTTCGTTGCGCTGGGCCAGCGCGTCGTGCGCCGCGTGCTGGCGCGCGAGCGCGCCGTCCCATGCCGCGGCGGTGCGCGCGCTGCTGTCTTCCAGCCGCGCAGCCACGCCGTCGACCAGCGCCGCCGAGCGCTGTTCGAAGCTGGCGGCGAATTGCTGCAACGCCTGCTGCAGGCCATCGGTCAGCGCCGCGTTGCCGCGCTGCTGTTCGGCGACGGCGGCGCTCCAGCTGTCGCGGGCGGCGCGGGCCGCGCCCTGCACGGCGCCGTCGAGACCGTCGAGCTGCTGGCGCATGGCCTGTTCGATCGCCGCGTGCAGGCGCCCGGACTGCTCCGCGAGCCCGGCCATGGTGCGCTCCACCACCGGCTGCAGCGCGGCGCCCACCGCGTTCGCCTGCTGGGCGATGCCGTCGTGCAGCGCCTGCTGCAGGGTCGCCGCCAGCTGCGTGTAGGCCGCCTCGGTGCGCTGGTGGAAGGCTTGCTGACCGGTCTGCTGGCGTTCGGCGGCGACCTGCTGCTGGCGTTCCAGCGTGTCGGCCAGCGTGTGCAGGCGCTCCACCAGCACCGGCAGCAGCGCATTCTGTTCCTGCAGCAGGCGGAAGCTCTCGCGCCGCTGCACCGCCGGCGAGAGCTGGCCCAGGTGCGCGGCGATGCCGGCATCCAGTTGCTGCACGGCCTGGGTGCGCTCGCGCCGAATCAGCGCCGACAGCAGGCCCAGCGCCGCCGAGCTGGCCACGCCGGCGATCGAGGTGCCGAAGGCGAAACCCAGGCCCTTGACCGGCGCGGCCAGCGCGCTGCGGATGGCGTCCAGATCGGTGGCGCTTTCCAGCGCCAGGCCGGTGCCGCGCAGGGTGGCCATCATGCCCAGCAAGGTGCCGAGCATGCCCAGCAGCACCTGCAGGCCGACGAGGTAGGGCGTCAGCGCCGGCGCGGGCAGGCCGACGCGCTCGCCCTCGATGCGCAGGCGCACGCTGTTGCGCAGGCCGGGCTGCAGGCGGGCCAGCCAGCCGCCCATATCGGCGCCGGCCTGCTCGATCGACGGCAGCGCCTGCCGCAGCGTGGCGGTGGCCTGGCGGTAGCGCAGCAGCTCGAACGCGCCGGCAAGATAGCAGGTGGCGATCAGCGCGGCGACCGCGGCGGCCAGCGCGTGGTTGCCGAGGTAGCCGATGCCGACCCAGCCCACGACCAGCAGGCCGGCAAGGAACACGAGGGGAGCGAGGAGGTTTCTGGACATGGGCGTCTATCGGTTGCGCAGCGCTGCAAGCAGGCCGTCGATGGGGTGGAAGCGAACCTCCAGTTCGGCCAGCAGCGCCATGCGCATGTCCTGGCGGAAGCGCGCCAGCCAGGGGCCGGCGGCGGGGATCGCGGGAGTGTCGTCCGGCGCGTCGGCGCCGGCGTGGTGTGCCGCGCCGGCCTCGCGCAGGCGCCGGTAGTGCAGGCCGAGCAGCTGCGGCACGCGCGCCAGCAGCATCAGCTCGCGCGGGCTGAGCGTGGCTTCCATCACCGCATCGAGCTCGGCCAGCCGCGCCTTGGCCGGCGACTGGCGCGCGAGCAGGTCGCGCAGCCGCCCGCGCAGCAGGCCGGTGGCCGCTTGCATCGCGCGCTGCGCGGTGACGCAGTGCTGGCGGTAAGGCTTGAACTCCGCCTCGGCATCCGCGCTGCCGGGTGCCGGCGCGATCTCGGCATCGATGGCCTGCAGCAGCGCGTGGCGCACGCGCGCGCATTCGGCGTCCTCGGCAGCGACGGCATCGGCATCAGCATCCACCACGGTCGCGGCAAGACTGCCGTCCAGCGCCTGCGACAGCGCGAGGGCGCGGTTCCAGTCGAACCACTGCGCCAGCCGCTCGGTCAGCACCGGCGGCGTGCGCGGCAGGTCGGCGTCGCCGAAGCGGGCCAGCAGGCGGATGAACGCCGGGCCCAGCACGGGCGCCCGTGTGGAGACTTTCGCCATCGAGCTGACCAAAAATCGGGCATTTTACACGGCCGCGCGGAGCGGCCGCCCTGCGCGCGGCCCTGGCCTGCGCCGGACCTCACACCACCTGCTACACGGCCCGGGTGCGCTCGTGTTCGCCCAGCCACTGGCGGAAACCGGCATCGTCCAGTGGGCTGGCAGATCAGACAGCCCTGCAGGCCGTCGCAGCCCATCTGCTCCAGGGCGAGCCGCAAACCGATGGCATACTCCCCGGCCAACGCCAAGGGGATCGAACGATGCGCGTGCTGGTCACCGGAGCCTACGGTTTCATCGGCGCGCATATCGTCGCGGCGCTTGTCGCGGCCGGCCATGAGGTGGTTTGCGCGGTGCGCGGCGCACGTGTCGACTCGCGCTTTCCCGGTGTAGCGGCCGTCGCCTGCGACATGGCGCGCGACCTGCGCAGCGAGGACTGGTTGCCGCGACTGGAGCGTATCGACGCGGTGGTGAACGCCGCCGGCATCCTGCGCGAAAGCGGCACCAACACGTTTGCCGCCATCCACGAACGGGCACCGCTCGCGTTGTTTCTCGCCTGCCAACAACGCGGCATTCGCAGGGTCATCCAGGTTTCGGCGCTGGGCGACCCTGCCGATGGCGAATTCGTCGCCTCCAAGCATCGCGGCGATGCGGCGCTGGCCGCGCTGGATCTGGACTGGCTGGTGCTTCGCCCTTCGCTGGTCTACAGCGCGCGCGGTTCCTACGGCGGCACTTCGCTGCTGCGCGCGCTGTCGGTGTTGCCGGGGGCCGTGCCACTGCCGCAAGGCGGCGGGCAGCGCGTGCAACCGGTAGCCGCCGAGGACGTGGGAGCGGTCGTGGCCGCAGCGCTGGAGCGACCAGCGTGCACCCGGCAGACGATCGAACTGGTCGGCCCCGAGGTGATGAGCCTGCGCGATTACCTTGCCGCCTGGCGCCGCTGGCTGGGTTTCGGCCGCATCCGGGTCTGGCCGGTGCCGCTGGGCTGGGCACGGCTGGTCGCCGCGCTCGGCGAGCGGTTCGGCGACGGCCCCCTGTGCCGCACCATGATGCGCATGCTCGAGCGCGGCAACACCGGCGCGACCGATGCGCCGATGCGTCTGCGCGACGAGCTCGGCATCGCGCCGCGAACCTTGCTGCGCGCACTCGGCGAAGCGCCCAGCCAGGTGCAGGATCGCTGGCACGCACGCCTGTATTTCGGACTGCCGCTGCTGCGCCTGCTGCTGGCACTGTTGTGGATCGTCTCGGGCGTCGTGGGTTTGACGGCCACGACCGAAGCGGTGTCGGCGCTGACGACCGAGGGCCCGCTCTCCGGCCACGCGGCGCTGTTGCTGGCGCGGTTCACCGGCGGAGCCGATCTGCTGCTGGGCGTGCTGTGCCTGCTGCGCTGGTGTCCCCGGCTGGTGCTGGCGGCGATGCTGGCGATGCTCGCGGGCTACACGCTGGGTATCGGGCTGCTGTGGCCGGCACAGTGGCTGGCGCCGTTCGGCGGGCTGGCCAAGAACCTGCCGCTGCTCGCGGCGCTGGCGCTTCTGCTCGTCACGGAGGAACGCCGATGAGTGCCTACGCGCTGCTGAAGACCCTGCACATCCTCTCCTCGACCCTGCTGTTCGGCACCGGCCTGGGCACCGCGTTTTTCATGTGGTTCACCCATCGCAGCGGCGAGATCGCCGCCATAGCCAACACTGCGCGGTTGACGGTGCGCGCGGACTTCCTGTTCACCACGCCGGCGGTGATCGCGCAACCTGTCACCGGGCTGCTGCTGATGCGCGAAATGGGCTTCGGCTTCGATGCTCCCTGGTTGCAGGCAGCCATCGCGCTGTACCTGCTCGCCGGTGCCTGCTGGCTGCCGGTGGTGTGGCTGCAATGGCGCGCACGCGAACTGGCGCGGGCGGCCCTGCGCGGGGGCACCCCACTGCCTGCTGCGTATTACCGCAGCATGCGCTGGTGGTTCGCGCTGGGCTGGCCGGCATTTCTCGCCGTGATCGCCACGTTCTGGCTGATGGTGGCCAAGCCCACGCTGTGGGGTTGAGCGTCGGCGATCAGGCCGGGCGGAGTTCGCGTTCGCCCAGCCACTGGCGGAAACCGGCATCGTCCAGCGGGCGGCAGATCAGGTAGCCCTGCAGGCCGTCGCAGCCCATCTGCTCCAGGGCGAGCCGCTGCGGCGCGGTTTCCACGCCTTCGGCCACCGCGGCGATGCCGAGCCGGTGGGCCACGTCGATGATGAAACCCGCCAGCGGCTTGGCGGCCTCGGGGGTCAGTTCGCTGACGAAGGCGCGGTCGATCTTGATCAGCTCCAGCGGCAAGCGCTGCAGGTAGCTCAGCGAGGAGTAGCCCACGCCGAAGTCGTCCAGCGCGAGATGGAAACCCGCAGCGGCCAGCTGCTGCATGGTCGCCAGCGCGCTGTCGAAATCCCGCAGCAACGTGCTCTCGGTCAGCTCCAGCGTGAACCGCCCCGGCTCGATGCCCGCCGCGCGCACCTGCGTCTCGATCACGTCGGCAAGCCGCGGCTGGGCCAGCTGCCAGGCGCTCACGTTCACCGCCACGCGCCCGCGGAACGGCACGCCGTCGCGGTCCCACGCCCGGATGCAGGCGCAGGTCGTGCCCACCACCCAGTGGCCCAGCGCGTGGATCAGGCCGGTTTCCTCGGCCATCGGGATGAACTCGGCCGGCCCCAGATCGCCCAGTTGCGGATGGCGCCAGCGCAGCAACGCCTCGGCGCCCAGCAGCTCGCCCTGCGGGCTGAGCTGCGGCTGGAAATGCAGGGTGAACTGCGCCTCCATGCTGCCTTGCTCCAGCGCCGCGCGCAGGCCGCGTTCGAGCAGCAGGCGCGTGTCCGCTTCCTGCTGCATCGGCGGCAGGAACAGGCGCACCGTGCCGCGGCCGGCGGCCTTGGCGCGGTACAGCGCGATGTCGGCCCGGCGCAGCAGATCGGCCACGTCCTGCTCGCCGGCGGGGAATACCGCCACGCCGACGCTGGCGCCCGCGGCCAGCACGCGGCTGCCCACGCTCAACGGCAGCGCCAGGCGCGCGAGCATGTCGGCGGCGACCTGCTGCGCCCGCGCCTGCGCATCGGCCGGCGTGCCCTGCAGCGGCTCCAGCAGCAGCACGAATTCGTCGCCGCCGAGGCGCGCGAGCATCGCTTCGGGCGGCACCACCGCGAGCAGGCGCTCGGCGATCGCCTGCAGCAGATGGTCGCCGACGAGGTGGCCGAGGCCGTCGTTGATGGTCTTGAAGTTGTCCAGGTCGATCAGCAGCAGCGCGCCGTGCCCGCCGTGCGCCAGCGCATCGGCATGCCATTCGGCGAGGCGGCCCAGCGCGCTGGCGCGGTTGGG
This sequence comes from Rhodanobacter denitrificans, assembly GCA_017848855.1. Lineage (GTDB taxonomy): Bacteria > Pseudomonadota > Gammaproteobacteria > Xanthomonadales > Rhodanobacteraceae > Rhodanobacter_A > Rhodanobacter_A denitrificans_B. The sequence continues at coordinate 59,276 of JAFIHF010000038.1, forward strand.
CAGGCCGGTGAGGCAGTCGTGGTAGGCGAGGCGGCGCAGGTTCGACTCGGCCTCGCGGCGCGTGTGGGCCTCGGCTTCCAGGTCCTGCCTCGCGCGCTCCAGCTGCATCGAGCGCTGGCGCAGCTGCGCCGCCAGCGACAGGCTCATCAGCAGCACGAAGGGCAGGAAGGCGAACGCGTCCAGGTACGGCGAGCGCACGCCGAGCCAGTCGATCGCGATGTCGCCCCACAGCAGGGCCGCGAACTGCACCAGCAGGCAGATGCCCAGCAGCAGGGCCAGCGCCGACTCGCCGCGGCGGAACTGTCGCCACGCGCGCCACAGTGCCCACAGGAACAGCGCATAGGTCGCCAGGTGGAACATCCAGCCCCAGACCGAGACCGTGCCGGCGACGCCGTACAAGCGCTCGCCCCAGGGCAGCGCCACGCCCGCGGTCGGCGCCAGCCGCGTGTAGAACAGGGTGGCCGGCATCGCTGCGTTGAGCCAGAGGAACAGCAGCGCCAGCGCGCCCAGCGCCAGCCGCGCGGGCCGGCTGGCCACCGCGCCGGTATAGGCGCCGATGAACGCCACGAACGGCAGGAAGAACAGGGTCGACACCCCGATCATCCAGCGCAGCGCGGCCGTCGCCGCGGGCAGGCTGCCGGCCGTGCGCAGCAGCATGTTGCCCAGCGCCAGCCCGGCGATGCACAGGCACAGCATCGCGTAGGAAAGGTAGATCGGCTCGCGCCGCCGCCACAGCCCGATCACCACGAACTGCACGCCGGAGGCGAACGCGATGCCGACGGTGGCGATCAGCGCGGCGATGAAGTAGCCGAACCCTGTCGGACCCGCGTCGACCGGCATGCTCCCCTCTGCAATCCGTCAAGCCACCGGGTACAACAGGCGGTGGCGTCCCTCCCGCGGAGCTTGCGCCTTTTTTCCGCCGAGCAACAGTTCCCGCGTCACGCCTTCGAGCCTGCCCAGGCCTTCCGCCACGGGTGGCTGCCGGCGGGTCGGTGGCATACTCCGCGCTTCCGTTTCCCTGCCGGAGCCGCTGCATGCGCCTGCTTCCCGCCCTCGCCCTCGGCGCCCTCGTGCTGCCGCTGGCGGCCCACGCCAACGACCCGCACTCCTACGCCCAGCCCGAGCAGGTGGTGGTGACCCACCTCGGCCTGGACCTGAAACTCGACTTCCCGCACCGGCAGCTGGACGGCGTCGCCACGCTGAAACTGGACTGGAAGAACCCCAAGGCGCCCGCGCTGGTGCTGGACACGCGCGAGCTGAAGATCGCCTCCGTCGACGCGGTGGACGCGAACGGCAAGACCCGCGCGCTGAAGTACGCGCTGGCGCCGGCCGACAAGGAGCTGGGCAGCAAGCTCACCATCGAGGCGCCGCAGCATCCGGCGCAGGTGCGCATCGCCTACGTCACCTCGCCCGACGCCTCCGGCCTGCAATGGCTGCCGCCCGCGCAGACCGCGGACAAGCAGGCGCCGTTCATGTTCTCGCAGTCCGAATCCATCCACGCGCGCTCGTGGGTGCCGCTGCAGGATTCGCCGGCGGTGCGCTTCACTTACGACGCGCACGTCACGGCGCCGAAGAACCTCCGCGTGGTGATGAGCGCGCCGAACGACGCGAAGCATCCGCTCGACGGCGATTTCCACTTCGACCAGCCGCACCCGATCCCCTCCTACCTGCTGGCGATCGCCGCCGGCGACATCGCGGTGAAGGAAACCGGCCCGCGCTCGGCGGTGTACGCCGAGCCCTCGGTGGTGGACGGCGCCACGCGCGAGTTCGCCGACACCGAGAAGATGATCGCCACCGCCGAGTCGCTGTACGGCCCGTACCGCTGGGGCCGCTACGACCTGCTGGTGCTGCCGCCGTCCTTCCCCTACGGCGGCATGGAAAACCCGAACATGACCTTCGCCACGCCGACGATCATCGTGGGCGACAAGAGCCTGGTCAGCGTGATCTCGCACGAGCTGGCGCACTCCTGGTCCGGCAACCTGGTGACCAACGCCGCGTGGCGCGACGGCTGGTTGAACGAAGGCTTCACCACCTACGTGCAGGGCCGCCTCACCGAGGCGCTGTACGGCCAGCGCCAGGCCGACGAGGAAACCCTGCTGGCGATCCGCGCACTGCAGAAGAAGATCGGCCAGATGCCCGCGAACGCGCAGAAGCTGGCGCCCGACCCGCGCGGCGTGGACGCCGACGACGCGCTCTCCGACGTGGCCTACGACAAGGGCTCGTGGTTCCTGCGCGCGCTGGAGCAGCGCTTCGGCCGCAAGGATTTCGACAGCTGGCTGAAGGGCTACTTCGACCGCCACGCCTGGCACAGCATCACCACCGAACAGATGCTGGCCGACCTCAAGCCGAACCTGATCGACAAGTACCCCGGCAAGATGCGCTGGGACGAAGTGCAGGTCTGGGTCTACGGCACCGGCATCCCCAAGGACGCGCCGACCCCCGACTCGCCGCGCTTCGACGCGATCGACAAGCAGCGCGCCGCCTTCCTCGCCGGCACTTTGCCTGCCGCGAAGCTCGACGCGAAGGACTGGAACACGCAGGAATGGATGTACTTCCTCGACCGCCTGCCCGACGCGCCGACGCTGGCACAGGCGCAGGCCATCGACGCCGCCTGGCACCTCACCGGCACCCACAACGCCGAGATCGGCATGCGCTGGTACGTGCACGCCATCGCCGCCGGCGACAAGGCGGTGTGGCCCGCCGCCGCCGAGCACATGACCCGCATCGGCCGGCTCTACCTCACCCTGCCGGTGTACGGCGCGTTCGCGAAGACGCCGGCCGGCCTCGCCTACGCCGAGCAGGTCTACGCCAAGGCGAAGGACGGCTACCACCCGCTGACGCAGCAGGCGGTGGAGCGCTTGTTCGCGAAGGCGAAGGCGAAGCAGGCGGCTGCGAGGTAATGCCGCCTGCATGCCAACGATCGTGCTTGCACGGTTCTGAGACGTCATGCCCGCGAAAGCGGGCATCCATGTTGCCTTGAGGGTTTGAAGGAAATGGATTCCCGCTTTCGCGGGAATGACGCCAACTCAAGCTCCGAAGCATCGCCGCAGGCAAGAAGCACCACATTCGAGATTCGTACCCATGCCCAGCACCGCCCCCACCACCCGCCCGCTCTGGCAGCGCATGCTGTTCCGCCGCCTGAAGTTCCTCGCCATCGTGGCGGCGACGCTGGCCGTGCTGTTGGGCGGCAGCTACCTGTTCGCGCCGCAGTGGCTGTTCCGCGCCAACATCGCGCGCGAGGCGATGGCCGCGCATCTGGAGAAACATTCGGTGCAGGCCGGCGACACGCACTGGTCGTACTACGAGGGCGGCACCGGCCCCACCATCGTGCTGCTGCACGGCTTCGCCGACAGCAAGGAGGTGTGGCTGCAGGTGGCGAAGGAGCTCACGCCGCACTTCCACCTGGTGATTCCCGACCTGCCGGGTTGGGGCGAGTCCTCGCGCGACATGGCCGCGAGCTACACCATCGACGCCCAGGCCGCGCGCCTGCAGGACTTCGTGCAGGCGTTGGGCCTGGGCCGCTTCCTGCTGGCGGGCCATTCGCTGGGCGGTGCGATCGCCGGCGTCTACGCCGCCGAGCATCCCGAGCACGTGGGTGAACTCGCGCTGCTCGACAGCTTCGGGCTGAAGTTCAAGGAGAACGCGTTCGCGCGCGAATCGCTGGCCGGCAAGGATCCGTTCGTGTTCTCCGACCGCGCCGGCTTCTGGCGCGCCTCCAGGCTGGTGTTCGACAGCAAGCCCGACCTCCCGGGCCGCTTCGTCGACGTGCTGGTGGCGCGCAACGTGAAGGACCACGCCTTCATCGCCAAGGTGTTCGACGAACTGCGCACACCCGCGCAATACCTCGCCGTGCAGAACCGGCTCGACCGGCTGACCATGCCGGTGCTGGGCCTGTGGTGCAAGGACGACCAGGTGATCGACATCTCCGCGCTGGACAGCCTGCGCAACGGCCTCGTCCACGCCAGCGCGATCAGCACCAGCACGCTGATCGGCTGCGGCCACATGCCCGAGCTGGAGAAGCCCGAAGAAACCGCGCAGATCCTCACCGCGTTCGCGCTGTCGCACTAGCTCGGGACTCGGGACTCGGGACTCGGGACTCGGGACTCGGGACTCGGGACTCGGGACTCGGGAAGCCTCACGCTCTTCTCCCTCTCCCCCAAGCTTTGCTTGGGGGAGAGGGTCGGGGTGAGGGGGCTCTTTTGAAGCCTGTCCACGATCTGCCTGGCATCGCCTGGACCGTCGAGCCGCCCATAGCCGCCGGGCATGCCCGGCGCGAACGCGGCCCTCCCCAGCCAACTCGCCTCGATCACGCGTTCGTCGAAGCAGTGGGCAGCGCACCACCCGGCGGCAACTCCGGCAGCACGGCCTGCATCGGATGAACCTCGAAGCGGAAGCCGGCGCCGGCGCGGATCACCGGATCGCCGTCGATCAGCGCCGCGGGTTCCTCGTCGTCCGCCAGCTGCAGCACGGCCAGGCCCCACGCGCCCCGCGGATCGGCCACCGGCCCGAACACCAGCACCTTGCCCTCGCGCATGCGTTCGCGCCAATAGCCCGCGTGCTCGTGCATCAGCGCGACCTCGGCCGGCGTGATGTCGGCGGGAAAGGTGGCACGCGGCGTCAGCAAGCGGCAGCAGTAGTGCTTCATGTCCGGCCTCGCTTCCATGGATATCGAGGAACCGGCCGAGCATGCGCCGCACGCCCTCGCCTGTACAAGTGCGGATGGACGTCCAATCGCCTCGATCGCGCTTCACACGATGCCGGGTATCAACGCCTTGGTGTGCCGCATGTAGTCCACGTAGGCGGCGCCGAAGCGCTCGCGCATCCAGGCCTCCTCGTGGCGCAGCTTGAACCAGAAGCCGGCGGCGACCAGCGCCAGCGCCACGAGGCCGCGCCACTCGCCGATCACCAGCGCCGTACCGAGCAGGCCCAGCAGGATGCCGGTGTAGATCGGATGGCGCACCCAGCGGTACGGGCCAACCACGACCAGTTCGTGGCCCTGCTTCAGCTGCACCGTGGCGCTCCAGTTGCGCCCCAGCGCCACGCGCGCCCAGCAGGCGAAGCCCACACCGAGCAACAGCAGGAGCAGGCCCAGCCAGCCCCAGCCCACCGCGGCCGGCAGGAAGCCTTGCCACAACCATCCCAGCCCTGCCCACGGGCGGTCCGTGAACAGCAGGAGGAAGCCGAGCACCAGCGGCACCCGGTACACCAACATCGTGCCCAGGCTGTCCACCCGTGCGGCCCGCTTGGTGCCGAACGCGCTGACGAACCAGTACAGCAGCCAAGCTGCCCAGATCAGGGAGACGACGGTGCCGAAGGGGAAGGACATGGCGATGACGTCCGGCGGAGTGATGCTTTCAGCATGCGCCGTCGTCATGCCATGATCGAGTGACTGTTGTCAGCCGCTGCGGAAACGCGCGCCCGGCAAAGCTCAATGCACTTCACGGAAGATTTTCGATGAACCGACACAGCCGAAGCATCTTTCCGGCAACGCTTCTGTTGCTGGCCTCGCTCTTGCCTTCCGCCCAAGCGAGCGGCACCAAACCGGGAAACGATGTCGAGTCCATCGCCCGGCACCTCGACATGCTCTCGTTCCCGAACTCGATAGGCCCGCGACACCGCCCCGATGCGCGAACCTTGATGGATTACGGATTCACCCACTTCGAGGCCATGCCGAATGGCGTCGAAGTGACCGAGGCGGATGGCACCTGGCGCTTCTTCGTTACACTGGTGTCCGCCCATGGGGACACTCGCCAACTGCTTGTCGAGGATCAGGCGCTGAATGGCGGGAGCTACCACGACTGTTCACGGATCGAGGTGAGGCTCGAAGCAGACGGCCTGTACCACGCCGTCGGAAAGCCCGGCCAAGACGGCCCTTGCTAGCCGCCACCAGCCCATTCCTCAATCCGCCACATCCGCCACCAGCCGATCCAGCTCGGCTTTCAGCGTGGCGCCGTTGACGCGCAGCCAGTCGCGCTGTTCGCGCCAGTCGGGCAACAGGCTTTCCACCTGCGCCCAGAAGCGCGGCGCGTGGCTGCGCACGCGCAGGTGGCAGAGTTCGTGCACCAGCACATAGCGCAGCGCGGCGGACGGTGCCAGCGCCAGCGCGAGGTCGAGGTTGATGCGGTCGCGGGTGTCGAGGCTGCCCCACAGGCTCTTCATCGGCCGCACCTTGAGCGCAGTGGGCGCGAGGCCCAGTTGCGGCACGTAGAACGCGAGCCAGCGCGACACGTCGCGGCGGATCAGCGATTCGAAATGCGAGGCGAGCAGGCCGCGCGCCACCGGCAGGGCGCGGGTGTGCGGGCGCGGGATCACCAGGGTGAGGCCTTCGGCGTGCGCCTCGATCTTCGGGTAGGCGCCTTCGGCCCAGTCCAGCCTGGCCGTTTCGCCGCGCAGCGGCAGCGTGGTGTCGTGGCCCACGCGCAACGGCGGCAGCGGCTTGACGATCAGGTTCAGCTCGTCGAGCTTCTGCTCCAGCCAGTCGGCGTGGTGGCGCAGGAAGGCGCTGACCTGGGCCGGGTGGGTGCCGTCGGGATAGGTGACGCGCGCGCCCTTGGGCGTGACGGTGAGGCGCAGCCGCCGCGCGCGCGGATGCGCGGCCTTGAGCACGCGGATGGTGTGGCCATCCGCGGTCGCCAGTTCCAGCCAGTCGCCTTCGAGATGCTGCGCCATGAGCCTTGCTGCCTGTACGGCCGGCGCGCCGCGAGGGCGGGCCGGGCAGGCAGTATGTGGGGAGAACCGGGCTTGCGCGCAAGGGGCGGTCGTCACGCCCCCGGCAAAGCCCGGTCTGGTGCCAATCTCAGCCGTCTGCGGGACGCGGCAGGCCGAACCATTCCTCCAGTTTCGCCAGCAGCCGCTCCAGTTCCAAGGTGAGCAGGGCGAAGCTGGCGTCAGCCTCGGCCTGGGCGTCCTCGAAGCTGTCGCCCAGTTCGTCGGTGACCACGTCGAGGAACTTCAGCTTGCGCACGATCAGGTCTTCGCCGAGCACGAAGCTGATGCGGTCGTCGAACACCAGGCCGAGCTGGAACACCTGCTTGCCGTTGCGCAGGTGCTCCTTCACTTCCTCGGCGTCGAGGTCCTGGCGGCGGCACTTCGCAATCGCGCCGGTGGCGGTGGCGGGATCGCGCAATTCCACCTCGTCGCCCAGCGCGAGGCCCGCGGGCAGCGTGCCGTTGGCGAGCCAGTCGGTCATCAGCACGCGCGGGCCCTCCTCCGGCGCCAGCGGCACCGCGGGGAAACTGCCCAGCGCCTCGCGGATCTGGGTGAGCGCGTTCTCGGCGCTCTTGCGGCTGGAGGTGTCGAGCACCAGCCAGCCGTGCTTGGTGTCGACGTAGGCCGAGAGCTTCGACGTGCGCACGAAGGCGCGCGGCAGCAGTTCGGTGAGCAGGTCTTCCTTCAGCCGCTTGCGCTCGCGGCCGCCCACCTTGCGGCCTTCCTCCTCCGCGATCTTGCGCACCTTGCGCTGCAATTCGTCGTTCACCACGGCGGCCGGCAGCAGCTTGTCCTCGCCGCCCACGGTGACCATGGTGCAGTGCTTCACCGTGTGGGTGAGCGGTGCCTCCTCGCCGCGCCCCACCGGCGGCACGAAACCCTTGGTGAACATCTCCAGCGGGCCGCAGGGACGCAGGCGGTGTTCGCCCAGCGCTTCGTCGAGGCGCGCGAGGTCGGCGGCGACGGCGGGGGAAAAGCGGAACAGGGTGAGGTTGCGGAAGAACATTCGATATCCATGCAGATGCGAAGGCCGCCTTGCGGCGGCCGCGTTCCAAACCCGGCGATGACGTCATTCCCGCGCAAGCGGGAATCCATTCCCCGGCTTGCCGAGAATCAACGTGGATGCCCGCTTGCGCGGGCATGACGCCTCGGGGGTATGAGTATGGCTGGTGGTGCCGGGCAACGCGATCAGCGGCACACGGCCGCGACGGCGCGGGTCACGTAGTCGATATTGCCGGTGTTGAGCGCGGCCACGCAAATGCGACCGCTGGAGAGCGCGTAGATCGCGTATTCCTCGCGCAGGCGATCCACCTGCGCCTTGCTGAGGCCGGAGTAGGAGAACATGCCGGCCTGCGCGTTGACGAAGCCGAAGTCCGGCGCGCCCAGCGCGGCGAGCTTGTCCACGAAGGCGGCGCGCATCGCGTGGATGCGCTCGCGCATCGCGCCCAGCTCGCGCTCCCACAGCGCGTGCAGCTCGGGGCTTTCCAGCACGCCGGCCACCAGCTTGCCGCCGTGGGTGGCAGGGCTGGAGTAGATCGTGCGGATGGTGGTCTTGATGTGCGAGAGCAGGCGTTCGGCCTCGCCGCGGTCGGCGCCCACGAAGCTCAGCGCGCCCACGCGCTCGCCGTACAGCGAGAACGACTTGGAGTAGGAGTTCGCCACCACGAAGGCGGGGATGCCCGAGTCGGCCAGCACGCGCACCGCGGTGGCGTCGGCGACGGCATCCTTGTCGAAGCCCTGGTAGGCCATGTCCACGAACGGCAACAGGCCGCGATCCTTCAGCAGCGCGGCGATCTGCTGCCACTGCGCGGCGCTGGGATCGACGCCGGTGGGGTTGTGGCAGCAGGCGTGCAGCAGCACCACGGTGCCCGGCTCCAGCTTGCCGAGATCTTCCAGCATGCCGGCGAAGTCGAGGCCGTGGCTGGCGTCGTCGTAGTAGCGGTAGTCGGAAAGCTTGAAGCCGGCGGCCTTGAACACCGCGTGGTGGTTGCCCCAGGTGGGCTTGCTCGCGGCGAGGTGCGCCTTGTCGCCCAGCACCTGCTTGAGCAGATCCGCGCCCACGCGCAACGCGCCCGAGCCGCCGATGGTCTGCGCGGTGGCCACGCGGCCGGCGGCGAGCAGGGCGGAGTCGGCGCCGAACACCAGCTTCTGCGTCTCGCGGTTGTAGGCGGCCAGGCCGTCGATCGGCAGGTAGCTGCTCGGCGCATTCGCGTGCGCCAGCGTCTCACCCACCCGGCGCACGGCTTCCAGCACCGGCACCTTGCCCGCGTCGTCCACGTAGATGCCCACGCCCAGGTTCACCTTCTCCTTGCGCGGGTCGGCGCGGTAGGTTTCGGTGAGGCCGAGGATCGGATCGCCAGGGGCCATGTCGACGTTGGCAAAGATGGACACGTGGTACCTCGATGGTTTTGTTTGGAAGTATGGACGTCCACTTGCGTGGACGGGCGATGATCTCAGATTTCGCCGCGCCTTGCTTGCAGTGCAGCAAAATCGAACAGCTGGCGGTCGGCCAGCTGCGACGGCGCCACGTTGCCCAGCGCGCGGAACATCGTTTCGCTGCGGCCGGGGTAGTCGCGCTCCCACTCGTCCAGCATGCGCCGCACCTGCTTGCGCTGCAGGGTCTCCTGCGAGCCGCACAGGTTGCAGGGGATGATCGGGAACTCACGCAGCGCCGCGTATTCGGCGATCTCGCTCTCGCGGCAATAGGCCAGCGGGCGGATCACCACGTGGCGGCCGTCGTCCGAGCGCAGCTTGGGCGGCATCGCCTTCAGGCTGGCCTGGTGGAACAGGTTGAGGAAGAAGGTGGCGAGGATGTCGTCGCGGTGGTGGCCCAGCGCGATCTTGGTGATGCCGTTCGCCGCCGCCCAAGTGTACAGCGCGCCGCGGCGCAGCCGCGAGCACAGGCTGCACATCGTCTTGCCCTCGGGAATCACTCGGGTCACCGTGCTGTAGGTGTCCTGCTCGATGATGTGGAACGGCACGCCGCGCGACTTCAGGTAGTCCGGCAGTACGTGCTCCGGGAAGCCCGGCTGCTTCTGATCCAGGTTCACCGCGATCAGCTCGAAACGCACCGGCGCCTTCGCCTGCAGCTGCAGCAGCAGATCCAGCAGGGTGTAGGAATCCTTGCCGCCGGACAGGCACACCATCACCTTGTCGCCGTCCTCGATCATGCGGAAATCCGTGATCGCCTTGCCGGCCAGGTGGCGCAGCCGTGTGGCGAGGCGGTCGACCTCGGCGGTGCTCGTGGAGACGATTTCGGGCAGGGCGGACATGGCGGGCACAGCGGCGGCGGAACGCCCATTGTACCCGCCCGCCCCGCCCGCTTCCGGCGCTACACTACAAGGCATCGTCCGCACCGCCGCACACCGCCATGCAGGTACAGGATCAAGCCGAAACCGCCCAGCTGCTCGCCGAACTGCGGCAGGAGCATCGCGACCTCGACACCGCGATCAGCCAGCTGGCCTGCGCGATCGGCCGCGACGAACTGCAGCTCACCCGCCTGAAGAAACGCAAGCTGCTGCTGAAGGACCACATCGCGCGGCTGGAAAGCAAGCTGATCCCCGACCTCGACGCCTGAGAATCCTGGTGCCCTTCGCCGAACCCGTCCTGCTGCGCGACGCGCACGTCGCGCTGGAACCGCTGAGCCTCGACCACATCCCCGCGCTGGAGGCGGCCGCCGCCGACGGCGAACTGTGGCGACTGTGGTACACCAGCGCACCCGCCCCTGGCGAAACCCGCGCCTACGTGGAGAAGGCGCTGGCCGGCCAGCGCAACGGCGCGATGCTGCCGTTCGCGGTGCGCGAGCTGGGCAGCGGCGAGATCGTCGGCACCACCCGCTACTACGACATCACACCCGAACTGCCGCGGCTGGCGATCGGCTACACCTGGTACGCGCGGCGCTGGCAGAAAAGCCACCTCAACACTGCCTGCAAGCGCCTGCTGCTCGCGCACGCCTTCGACACCCTGCACTGCGTGGCCGTGGTGTTCCACACCGACCACCGCAACCTCGACTCGCAACGCGCGATCGAACGCCTCGGCGCCCACCGCGACGGCGTGCTGCGCAACGACAAGCGCCGCCCCGACGGCAGCCTGCGCGACACGGTGTGCTACTCGATCCTCGATCGCGAGTGGGGGGATGTCGGCCGCTGGTTGGAGTTGCGATTGGGGCGGTTGAGTTCGCGTTGATCGTGGGCTTCGCGCCCCTCTCCCTTTGGGGAGAGGGTTGGGTGCTCGCGACAACCGTTCGGTTCCGCACCCTGGCTCGCCTGCGACGAGTTTCGGATACCTGCCGCAAGGAACAGAGCGATTTCGAGCCGCTGCCGCGGCCCGAGTGACTTTCTCTTTGCTTGTCCAAAGAGAAAGTCACCAAAGAGAAACGACACCCCGATGGCGCGCCCTCCGCCCATCCATGGGCTCCGGGTGCGCGGGCGGGTTCCGGGGTTTTTCGACGGGA
>JAFIHF010000039.1 GCA_017848855.1 Rhodanobacter denitrificans
CAGACCGGGCTGCAGATCATCTATCGCAGCGAAGACGTGCGCGGCGTGACGACGGCGGGCGTGCACGGTGCGCTCGACGCCGCCGACGCGTTGAAAAACCTGCTGGCGAAAACCGGCTTCCGCGTCGTGCGCGAAAGCAACTGGGCGATCGCCATCGTGAAGGGGGCGCCGCGGAACGCCCGGACGGTCGGCAAGGACCGGACTTCCGCTGCAGACCGCAGCGGCAACGCCAAGACGCTGGATACGGTCACGGTGACCGCCACGGCCGAGGGCTACGCGGCGACGCGCGTGCCGACCGAGCTGCGCGAGATCCCGCAGTCGGTGTCGGTGATCTCGCAGGAGCTGCTGCAGCAGCAGAACGACTTCAATCTGGCCGACGCCCTCAACTGGACCACGGGCATCACGGTCATGACCAATGGCACGAAGGATGCCAATTTTTATTCGCGAGGCTTCCGGGTTAACGGATATCACGTCGACGGTAGCGCACAGGTGTCGATGTTCTACAGTGGAATGCAGATCGACGATCTGTCCGAATACGACCGTATGGAGGTGTTACGTGGCTCGGACGGCCTGTTCGGCGGCGCCAACGATCCGGGCGCGACGGTCAACCTGGTACGCAAGCAGCCGCTCGCGACGGCTGAGGCGAATGTGGACGCGACGCTCGGTTCGTGGGACTTCTACCACCTGGGGCTGGATGCCACGGGCCCGCTCGGCTTCGGCGGCGCCCTGCGCGGGCGCGTGGTGACCAGCAGCACCGAGCAGCATTATTTCTACGATACGGCCAATAGCCGGACGCACAAGCTCTACGGCGTGCTCGCGTACGACCTCGGCCCCGCGACCACGCTGACTGTCGGCGGTTCAGTGAAACAGGCCGATTCGACCGGCGCATTTTCGGGTCTGCCACGCTACCTCACCGGCGCCGATGCGCATCTGCCGCGCTCCCAGGGTTTGGTCTTTCCACAGAGTCGCGATCCTCAACATACAACGGAAGCATTCGTGGGGCTGAACCACGACTTCGGGGGCGGCTGGAAACTCAAGGCCGACCTGGCCCGGGTACACACCGAGGAGGATGCCTTACTCTGGTTTTCGCCCTTCGTCGGGATCAACCCAGCCACGGGTCTGATCAAGGGGATGCCGAGTGGCAATTCATCCGTAACTCCGTCGTCCCAGATTACGGCAGACACCACGCTGACCGGCGGTTTCGACTGGCACGGCCGCCGTCAGGACGTGACCCTCGGTGCGGACTATGCAAGGTACGCTGCGCATCCGTCGGCCAGCATGTCGTCAATGCTTGGCCCCCCCACGCTGGACCCTTGGCAGTTCGATCCGACCGCCTACACGCTGGCACCGGCGGGCCCGACCCACCCCGTAATTCTTGGCAGTTCCAATCTGGTCGCGAGGACAGGCGGCGTCTATGCCGCGTTGCGCCTGCGCCCATGGGACAAATGGTCCGTCACGCTGGGCGCACGCGACAATTATTACAGTGTGCGTACGAGTGGCACAGTTGCCCTGGATTTCGGTTCGGGCCCCCAACCGTTGGGCAGCCCCACCAAGTCCACGACCGTCAGTACTGGGGTGGTGACCCCGTACGCGGGCATCGTGTACGACATCAACAAGCAGTATTCGCTGTATGCCAGCTACGTCGATGTCTTTCAGCCGGCGAGCGACTTTATCACGGCGGCCGGGAACCTGATTCCTCCCAAGCATGGCGTCAATCTCGAGGCCGGAATCAAGGCCGCCTGGAACCGCGGGCTGCTCAACGGCTCGCTTGCCTTGTTCAAGATCGATCAAGACCATGTACCGCTGCGTGACCCCAACCAGCCTTTCAGGAGTGTGGGTGGGAATTATTGCTGCTACCTGCCGGGCACCTATACCAGCAAGGGCGTGGAGGCGGAACTCAGTGGCCAGCTGACATCGCGGTGGTTGTGGAGCGCGGGCTACACCTTCAACGTCAATCGCTCCGCCACGCTGACCGGCGCGGCCCCGCCCCTGGCGAGCTTCGCGCCCAAGCACCTGCTGAAGGTATGGACCGATTATCGGCTGCCCGGTGCCGGCGAGCGCTGGAGCCTCGGCGGCGGGGTGCTGGCACAGTCCGCCAGCTACAACACCGACTATGTTTGCGCGTCATCCGATGTCTTCGGCAGGTGTCTGGGGCCGTATCAGAGAGCGAAGATCACGCAGGGTTTCCATGCGGTGGTCACGCTGCGCGCGGCCTACCGGATCGATGACCATTGGTCGATGGCGCTGAACGTCGACAACCTGTTTGATCGCACCTATTACCAGACCATTGGAACTGTCACCTCCGGGAACTGGTACGGCGCGCCGCGCAGCTTCATGTTGACGATCAACGGCTCGCTGTAAACGGCCAGGGCCGGCCGGCCGCATCGACGGCCGCCGGCCTTCGCGCTGTCGAACGGGCGTGGTTTTTTCTCACTCTCCCTGCCGCGCCGTTCCTTCCCCTGCGCGTACGCGGGGAAAGCCGCCTTCCATGGCACGTACTCCGTGGTGCCGAAGGCGGACGGGGGCTTTCTTGTAAAAACCGAAATGGCTCCAGCTGCTGTGCCGCTGAGCGGCTTGCCAACGACATGCTTCCCTGACCGTTGCCGCAAGGCATGTGCGATGCCGCGCCAGCAACGGTCAACTTCAACTTGAGCGAGGCTTTTGATGGATATTCAATGGCAAGACGTGGGCGACGATGCGGCGCTGGTGCAGTGCGAAACCGATTGCCTGGTGATGGGGCTGTGCGAAAAGAATCCGCTGGAATCGCCGTTGGCGGAAGCGATCGATCAGGCCAGCGGTGGTCTTCTGTCGCGTCTGCAGCAGACGCGTGAACTTCCGCGCAAGGCCGGCGACACCTTGCTGCTGCACGCCCCGGCCGGGATCGGCGCGAAGCGCCTGTTGTTGGCGGGTTTGGGGGCGTCGGAAAAAGCCGACGGCGCGCGTTCGTCCCTGGCAGCGGCGCGCGCCGCCGCCGCAGCGTTGATCGCGAGCAGGGCGGTGACGGCATTGTGGGCGCTGGCCGAAACACCGACGAATCTTTGTTCACGCTCGCAGATGCTCGCGTTCTCGGTGCGCGCGTTGCACGAAGCCGATTATCGCTTCGAGCAATACCGGAAGCCTGCCGAGGAATCCGTGCCGGAACGCCGCGTTTCGTTGATCGCGGCGGCGGCCGACACGCAGGCACGGCGCAGCGTACGAGTCGCGGCAGCCGCTGCACACGGCGTGGCCCTGACCCGTGACCTCGGCAACACACCCCCCAATGTCTGCACCCCCCGTTATCTCGCGGAGCAGGCGCTCGCACTCGGCCGCGATTGGGAGTTGGCCGTGGAAGTGTTCGGCGGCACCGAGCTGGAGGCGCTCGGCCTGCACGCGTTTCAGGCTGTGGCGCAAGGTTCGGTGGAACCGCCGCGACTGATCGTGATCCGTCATCAGGGTGGCCCGCCGGAACAGGCCCCCATCGTGCTGGTCGGCAAGGGCGTCACGTTCGACGCGGGCGGCATTTCGATCAAGCCGTCGGCGGGAATGGACGAAATGAAATTCGACATGTGCGGTGCCGCAGCGGTGCTCGGCACCTTGCGCGCCTGTGCGGAGTTGGCGTTGCCGGTCAACGTGATCGGCGTGGTTGCTGCGTGCGAGAACATGCCGGGAGGACGTGCGCAGCGGCCCGGCGACGTGATCCGCAGCCATTCCGGAAAAACCATCGAGGTGCTCGACACCGATGCGGAAGGCCGGTTGCTGCTGTGCGACGCGCTCAGCTACGTGCAGCAGACTTTGGCGCCCGACACGATCATCGATCTCGCGACCTTGACCGGCAGCATCGTCATCGCGCTTGGGCATGTGCATAGCGGGCTGTTCGTCAACCGGGATCCGCTGGCCGCGGCCTTGCTCCGCGCGGGCGAACAGTCCGGCGACAGTGCGTGGTGGATGCCGTTGGACGAGGACTACCAGCCGCAACTGAAGTCGACCGTGGCCGACCTCGCCAACGTCGGCGGACGTCCGGGCGGCAGCATTACGGCCGCCTGTTTCTTGGCGAATTTCGTCGGGGACGTGCCTTGGGCGCATCTCGACATCGCGGGCACCGCCTGGACTTCCGGAGCGAACAAGGGCGGCACCGGTCGCCCGGTGCCGCTGTTGGTGCAGTACCTCGTCGATCGCGCCAGCCTGTAATCGTCCCTGCGGACACCCTCCCCCAAGCCCTTGCGAAGTCACCATGACCGCCACAAAACACAGCCGCTTGTTGATTCTGGGCTCCGGCCCCGCCGGCTACACCGCCGCGGTGTACGCCGCGCGCGCCAACCTGAAGCCGACCATGATCACCGGCCTGCAGCAGGGCGGCCAGCTGATGACCACCACCGACGTGGACAACTGGCCGGGCGACGTGGAAGGCCTGCAGGGTCCGGCGCTGATGCAGCGCATGGCCGAGCATGCCGAGCGCTTCCACACCGAGATG
>JAFIHF010000040.1 GCA_017848855.1 Rhodanobacter denitrificans
GTAGCGTGGGCCGAGGAAGATGTGCGTCTCGCCGAACGCGATGTGGCCGCCGGTGAGCTGGGCGGTCTGCACCACGATGAACAGCGAGTCGCCATAGGCCTCGATCTTGGTGCGCTGGTGCGCGCTGCGCGCGTCCTCGATGGCGAGATCGTGCAGGTCGAACTCCTCCTGCAGCTTCGCCAGCAGGGCTTCGTCCGGCTCGTGCAGGCCCACCCACACGAAGGTGTCCGGCTCCTTCAGCACCTCGCTGATCGCGTCGAGGCCCACGTCGCCGATGCGCCGGCCGTCGTTGCGGTAGGCGACGCAGTTGACCACCATCGCAGAGGAATCGGCGTCGTTCGGTGCAGCGGGTTTGGGCGCGTTCATGCGCGCATGATGCCGTGCAGGCCGTGGGGCGGCAACGAAGATGCCTGTCGTAGGAGCGCACCCCCGGATCAAGTCCGGGGCAGGCTCTGTGCGCAAGGCTTTTGCTCCGGATCAGCGCCAGAGCATTCGCGCACAGGGTGCGCCTACATGCGCGGGCGAGCCTGCCATAATGGCGCCATGACCGACTCCCGCCTCATCACCCCCGTCTCCCAGCTCGACGACGAGGCGCTGGAGGCGACGATCCGTCCGCGCCGTTTCGCCGAGTACCTCGGCCAGCAGGCGGTGCGCGAGCAGCTGGAGATCTACATCGAGGCGGCGCGCAAGCGTGGCGGCGCGCTGGACCACGTGCTGGTGTTCGGCCCGCCGGGCCTGGGCAAGACCACGCTCAGCCACGTGATCGCGAACGAGCTGGGCGTGAGCCTGCGCAGCACCTCCGGCCCGGTGCTGGAGCGCGCGGGGGATCTGGCCGCGCTGCTCACCAATCTGCAGCCGAACGACGTGCTGTTCGTGGACGAGATCCATCGGTTGTCGCCCGCGGTGGAGGAAGTGCTCTACCCGGCGATGGAGGATTTCCAGATCGACATCATGATCGGCGAGGGCCCGGCCGCGCGCTCGATCAAGCTGGACCTGCCGCCGTTCACCCTGATCGGCGCCACCACGCGCGCGGGCATGCTCACCGCGCCGCTGCGCGACCGCTTCGGCATCGTGCAGCGGCTGGAGTTCTACACGGTCGACGAGCTCACCGCGATCGTGCGCCGCGCGGCGAAGATCCTCGGCATCGCCTGCGTGCTGGACGGCGCGCAGGAGATCGCGCGCCGCTCGCGCGGTACGCCGCGCATCGCCAACCGCCTGCTGCGCCGGGTGCGCGACTATGCCGAGGTGCGCGCGGGCGGCCAGATCACCCTGACCGCGGCGCAGGCCGCGCTGGACATGCTGAAGATCGACCCGGACGGCCTGGACGAGCTCGACCGCCGCCTGCTCGGCACCATCGTCGAGAGCTTCGACGGCGGCCCGGTGGGCGTGGAGTCGCTGGCCGCCGCGCTCAGCGAGGACCGCGGCACGCTGGAGGACGTGGTCGAGCCCTACCTGATCCAGCAGGGCTTCCTGGTGCGCACCGCGCGCGGCCGCATGGCCAGCGCCAAGGCCTGGCGCCACCTGGGCCTCAACCCGCCGCCGCGCCAGCCGCAGGCGGCCGACCTGTTCGCGGGGGATGCCCTCGATGGCTGAGCGCGCGCCGTTCCGCTGGCCGGTGCGGGTGTACTGGGAAGACACCGACGCCGGCGGCGTGGTCTACCACGCCAGCTACCTGCGCTTCCTGGAGCGCGCGCGCACCGAGTGGCTGCGCGCGCTGGGCATCGGCCAGATGGCGTTCAAGGAGGACACCGGGCTGGCCTTCCTGGTGCGCGAGATGCGCCTGGATTTCCTGCGCGCCGCCCTGCTGGACGATGAACTGTCGGTAACCGTGGCCGTCAAGGAACGGCGTGCAGCCAGTATCCTGTTCGGCCAGACGATCGAGCGTGCCGACGGGGCCTGCCTGGTCCGCGCCGACGTGCGCGTGGCCTGCGTGGATACCCGGCGCATGCGTGCCGTGGCGATACCCGCGGATCTGATCCTCGAACCAGCCCCCTGAACCATCCAGCCTGCGCGGAGCACCCGAAGCCAATGAACGGCGGACTCAATGTTTTCGAATTGATCGCGAATTCCAGCCTGCCCGTGAAGGGCGTGCTGCTGATCCTGGTGGTGTTCTCCTTCATGTCCTGGGTCATCATCATCCGCAAGTACGGCCAGACCAAGGCGGCGCTGGAAAACGCCGAGAGCTTCGAGGAGCGCTTCTGGTCCGGCGGCGACCTCGCCCAGCTGTTCCGCGAGGTGAGCCACCGCGGCGCCAGCGACGGCATGGAGAACATCTTCGAGTCGGGCTTCCGCGAGTTCGCGCGCCAGCGCCAGCGCAAGACGCACGACCCGCGCAGCGTGATCGAGGGCTCCGAGCGCGCGATGCAGGTGGCCGGCACGCGCGAACTCGGCGCGCTGGAGCGCAACCTGGAATTCCTCGCCAACGTCGGCTCGATCAGCCCCTACGTGGGCCTGTTCGGCACGGTGTGGGGCATCATGGGCGCGTTCCAGGGCTTGGGCGACATGAAGGACGTCACCATCGCGGTGGTCGCGCCGCACATCTCCGAGGCGCTGATCGCCACCGCGATGGGCCTGTTCGCGGCGATCCCCGCGCAGTGGGCCTACAACCGCTACGCCACCAAGGTGGAGCGCATCGCCTCGCGCTATGACGTGTTCCAGGAGGAGTTCTCCTCCGTGCTGCAGCGGCAGATCCAGGCCGACGACGCCGCCTGATCGGAGCCACGCCATGCGCAACGCGAAGCGCCACAAGCGCTACAAGCTGAAATCCGAGATCAACGTGGTGCCCTACATCGACGTGATGCTGGTGCTGCTGATCATCTTCATGGTGACCACGCCGATGCTGAACTCCAACGTCGACGTGAACCTGCCGCAGGCCGAGGCCAAGGCGCTGCAGGCGAAGAAGGACAACCTGATCGTGCAGGTGGCGAAGGACGGCGCGCTCTCGCTCATCATGGGCAGCGGCAAGGCCGAGCCGGTGGACGAGGCCGGGCTGCAGGCCAGGGTCAAGGCCTTCCGCGACGCCAACCCGCAGCTCAGCGTGCTGGTGGCCGGCGACACCGCCGGCAACTACGGCGGCGTGTACAAGGTGCTGGCCACCTTGCAGCAGGCCGGCGTGGACAAGGTCGGCCTGATGAGCATGCCCGGCGAAGGCCCGAGCCAGGGTCAGGGGTCCCATGGACGACCGTAAGGCGACCCCGCGGGCAGTGGTGCTGTCCGCCCTGCTGCATCTGGGCATCGTCGCGTTCCTGTTCCTCGCGGTGCTGCCCTGTTCCAGCTACGAGAACTTCTTCAACGCGCTGCACCTGCCGGCGTGGCTGAACCCGATCACCTGCTCGCGCCCGCTGGAGCTGAAGGGGCCGGTGATCGAGGCCACCCTGATCGGCCCCACCGGCAGCCCGCCGCCGAAGGCGGTGAAGGCCAAGCCGATCCCGGATACCGTGCCGCCCCCGCCGGCGGTGCCGCCCCCGCCGCCGCCGGAGGTGAAGCCGAAGGTCGCGCCGTTGCCGCCGCCGCCCAAGCAGCCCGACCTCAAGGACCAGGAGCGCGTGGTCGAGCAGGGCCTGCAGCAGGCCGAGGAAAAGAAGGTGCAGGAAGAGAAGCAGCGCCAGCGCCAGGCCGAGCTGGATGCGCAGGCTGCGAAGAAGAAGGAAGAGCTGAAGAAGATCGACGAGCTGTTCGCGAAGATGGACGCCGCCTCGGCGCAGACCAAGAAGGCCGACAGCAAGGCCAGGCAGGCCAAGCAGCAGCTGGCCGACCTGAAGAACGCCCAGGAGAACGGCCAGGCCGACCTGCCCAACGCCGCGCAGCGGCAGACCGGCAACAACGCGCAGAACAGCAACCTCGCCGACGAGTATGCGGCGGCCATTCAGAATGCGGTCACGCCGAATTGGTTAAGGCCGGATAACATGCCGAAAGTTGCGTGCAAGGTTCACATCGTGCAGCTTCCGGGCGGCGACGTGATGAGCGCCACCGTCGATCCCAGCTGCCCCTACGACGAGGTCGGCCGGCGTTCGGTGGAGAATGCGATCCTGCGCACCAAGACCTTGCCGTACAAGGGTTTCGAGAGCGTGTTCCAGCGCAACCTGACCTTCACCTTCATGCCGCAATGATGAGCCTGATGCGCAAACCGAATCCGCTGTACGCCCTCGTCCTGTTGCTGGTCATGGCGCTGTTCGCCGGTCCGGCGGCGGCCGCCCAGCAGTCCGGCCTCGACATCCAGATCGTCGGCGGCGTGAAGACCGCCACGCCGATCGCGGTGGTGCCGTTCGCCCAGCCCGGCGTGGCGCCGCTGCCCACCGACGTGGCCGACGTGATCCGCAACGATCTCAACCGCAGCGGCAAGTTCCGCTCGCTGGCCAAGAGCGACATCGTGGAGTTCCCGGCCAAGGGCGCGGACATCAAGTTCGCCACCTGGCGCCTGCTCAAGCAGGACTTCATCACGGTGGGCAGCATCAGCGACGCCGGCGGCGGCATGCTGAGGGTCAACTACGAGCTGTGGGACGTGAACAAGCAGCAGAACCTGCTGGCCGCGTACTACACCGCCCCGGCCGGCGACCTGCGCGGCGTGGCGCACCAGATCGCCGACGCGATCTACCAGAAGATCACCGGCGTGCGCGGCGCGTTCTGGACCCGCATTGCCTACATCACCCAGGTCGGCCTGGGCAACAACACCATGTACTCGCTGGTGGTGGCCGATTCGGACGGCTACAACCCGCAGGTGGTGGCCCGTTCGCACGAGTCGCTGATGTCGCCGGCGTGGTCGCCGGACGGCAAGAAGATCGCCTACGTCTCCTTCGAGAGCGGCAACTCGCAGATCTACGTGCAGGACCTCACCACCGGCGCCCGCCAGCTGGTGGAGTCGCACGCCAAGGGCATCAACGGCGCGCCGGCGTGGTCGCCGGACGGCCGCAAGCTGGCGGTGGCGCTGTCCTACGTGGGCAACCTCGAGCTGTTCGTGCTCGACCTAGCCACCCATCAGGAAACCCGGCTGACCCACAACCTGGCGATCGACACCGAGCCGGTGTGGGCGCCGGACGGCCAGTCCATCTATTTCACCTCCGACCGCGCCGGCCGGCCGCAGATCTACCAGATCCCGGCCAGCGGCGGCACCGGCCAGCGGGTCAGCTTCCAGGGCACGTACAACTCCAACTGCAGCATCAGCTACGACGGCAAGGAACTTGCCATGGTGCAGGGCAACGGGAACGTGTATCGTATTGCGGTGATGGATCTCGGCTTGGGTGGACAGGTGCATTTCCTCTCGCCGGGGCCGCTGGATTTCGGTCCCAGCTGGGCGCCGAACGCCAGCATGCTGTTGTACGGTGCCACCGAAGGTCCGCGCGGCGTGCTGTATGCCACCTCGGCCGACGGCATGGTGCGCCAGCGTCTTGCGCTCGCCAATGGCAGCGTGAGTGATCCCGCATGGGGGCCGTATCGACAGCAATGAATTTTCGACCGCCGCATTCGCGTGCGGCGGTCGGTACCGGGGACGGCCCGCGAGGGTCGCGCCCGACGTGTTTTGCCGGCCGCAACGCCTTCGCGCGCCAGGGTCAGCCATTGAAGGCGCGCATCACACGCCGTTGATCTTGCAAGTCCAGAATAAATAACAGCCGGCCCACCGGCGATTTCGTCCCGTAACCAGTCCGTCACTGTATGCCGGAACTCAACACGTTTGAAGGAACGTCACCATGAATAAGACCGTTCGCGTCGCCCTGGTCGCCCTGCTTTGCGTTGGCGCGGCCGCCTGTTCCAAGAAGCAGGAAGTCAAGCCGCAGGCTCCGGCCAGCGAGCCCGTCGCCCAGACCCAGCCGGCCGAGACCAGCGGCAAATACACGCCCGCCGACCTCAACACCGATGCCTGCCTGCGTCAGCGCGTCGTGTACTTCGACTTCGACAAGTCCGAGATCAAGCCGGAGTTCCAGCAGATCATGGCTTGCCACGCCAAGTACCTGCAGGACCGCCCGATGGCGCAGATGCGCCTGGAAGGCAACACCGACGAGCGCGGCTCCAAGGAATACAACCTGGGCCTGGGCGAGCGTCGTGCGAACGCCGTATCCAGCGCGCTGCAGGCCAACGGCGGTTCCGCCAGCCAGATCAGCGTGATCTCCTACGGCAAGGAAAAGCCGGTGTGCCGCGAGCACAACGAGGATTGCTGGAGCAAGAACCGTCGCGTCGAGATCGTCTACACGGCCGAGTAAGCGATGACACCTCTGGCCAGCAAACTTGCAGCTAGGATCGGCATGGCGGGCGCATTCGCGTCCGCCATGCTTTTCGTGCTGCCGGTATTCGCGCAGGACTCGCGCCTGAGCCTCGCCGACCGCGTCTCCCTGCTGGAGCAGCGGGCGCAGAACAAGGACCAGAGCAGCGCCGAGCTGGTCAACCAGATGCAGCAGGTGCAGTCGCAACTGCGCGACATGCAGGGCCAGATCGAGGAACTGCAGCACCAGCTGCAGCAGCTCCAGGACAAGAGCAAGGACCAATACATCGACCTCGACTCCCGCCTGGGACGCCTCGAGGCCGCCAGCAAGGGCGCGGCGCCGGCTTCCGGCAGCAGCGCGCCTGCCGCCGCGGGAGCCGCCGCCACCGGCGCGGCCGCCGCTGCGGGCAATGCGGGCAACAACAATCCGGCGCCCGCCGCCAAAGCGCCGCCCGCCAAGGGCGGCAAGCCGCTCTCGGCCGCCGACAACGCCGCGGCGCAGGCCGCCTACGACGCCGCGTTCAAGACCCTGCGCGGCGGCGACTACGTCGGCGCCTCGCGCGAGTTCCGCAAGTTCATCGAGCAGTACCCGGACCATCCGCTCGCCTCGAACGCGTTCTACTGGCTGGGCGAGTCGTACTACGTCACCACCAACTACCAGGTGGCGCTGGAAGCGTTCCAGCACCTGCTGAGCCAGTTCCCGCAGAGTGAGAAGGCGCCCGACGCGCTGCTCAAGGTCGGCTACTGCCAGTACGAGCTGAAGCAGGTGCCGGCCGCCAAGGCCACGCTCGACGCGGTGATCCACAAGTACCCCGGCTCCAAGGCCGCCAGCCTGGCGAAGGAGCGGCTGCGCCGCATCCAGGCCGGCTGAGCGAGGCGTGGCCGTGAGCGATGCCAGCACCCGCGCGGCTCCCGCCGCGCCCGCGGCCGCCGCCGAACGGCTGCGCATCACCGAGATCTTCCATTCGATCCAGGGCGAGGCCGACGCGATCGGCTGGCGCACCGTGTTCGTGCGCCTCACCGGCTGCCCGCTGCGCTGCGTGTGGTGCGACACCACCTATTCGTTCCACGGCGGCGAGTGGCGCAGCCTCGACGAGATCCTCGCCGAGGTCGCGCGCCACGGCGCGCGCCACGTCTGCGTCACCGGCGGCGAGCCGCTGGCGCAGAAGCGCTGCCTGACCCTGCTGCAACGCCTGTGCGACGCCGGCTACGAGGTCTCGCTGGAAACCTCCGGCGCGCTGGACGTGGCCGCGGTCGATCCGCGCGTGCGCAAGGTGATGGACCTGAAGGCGCCGGACTCCGGCGAAAGCGCGCGCAACCTGTGGTCCAACCTCGACCACCTGCTGCCGCACGACCAGGTGAAGATCGTGATCGCCAGCCGCGCCGACTACGAATGGGCGCGCGCCGTGGTGGCCGAGCACGCCATCGACCGGCGCTGCATGGTGCTGTTCTCGCCGGTGTGGGGCAAGGTCGCGCCGCGCGAACTGGCCGAGTGGATCATCGCCGACCAGCTGCCCGTGCGCTTCCAGCTGCAGCTGCACAAGCTGCTGTGGAACGACGCGCCGGGAAGATAAGGCGAGGAGTGAGTGGAGAGAAGTGAGAAGTGAGTAGACGTCGCCGCTTTTCTCTCGCTCCTCACTCCTCTTCACGCACTCCTGTTTCCTGCGCTGCGGCCTGTGTCGCCGCCAGCGTTTTCCGGCCGGTGACCGGCCGCACCCCAGTGGATGCCAACCATGTCTGAAACCCCACCCCGCAAGGCCGTCGTGCTCGTCTCCGGCGGCATGGATTCCGCCGTCACCGTGGCCATCGCGCGCGAGCAGGGCTACCAGGTGCACGCGCTCAGCGTGGCCTACGGCCAGCGCCACGGCTCCGAGCTGGAGGCTTCCGAGCGCGTGGCGAAGATGCTCGGCGCGGTCGAGCACAAGACCGTGCATGTCGACCTGCGCAGCATCGGCGGCTCGGCGCTCACCGCCGACATCGCCGTGCCGCTGGACGACGGCGCGCACGACGGCGACGGCCACATCCCGGTGACCTACGTGCCGGCGCGCAACACCATCATGCTGTCGATCGCGCTGGGCTGGGCCGAGGTGCTGGGCTCCGCCGACATCTGGTGCGGCGTCAACGCGGTGGATTATTCCGGCTACCCCGATTGCCGGCCGGCCTTCGTCGAGGCGTTCGAGAAACTCGCCAACCTCGCCACCAAGGCCGGCGTGGAAGGCGCGGGCATCCGCGTCCACGCGCCGCTGATGGCGATGAGCAAGGCCGACATCGCGCGCGAAGGCGCGCGGCTGGGCGTGGATTTCGCGCAGACGGTGAGCTGCTACCAGGCCGATGCCGAGGGCCGCGCCTGCGGCCACTGCGACGCCTGCCGCCTGCGCGCGCAAGGCTTCCGCGAGGCGGGCCTGCCCGATCCCACGCGCTACGCCTGAACCGCGTTTGCTTGTGCCGGCCCCGGCCAGCCCATAAAATCGCACGCTTGTCCTGAGCGCGGGCCGTTAGCTCAGTCGGTAGAGCAGTAGACTTTTAATCTATTGGTCGACGGTTCGAATCCGTCACGGCCCACCAGGATTCCAGGAGCGCCCGCGGGCGCTCCTTTTTGTTTGCATGCCGCCTCAGCGCGAACCCACCACCAGCGCGGTGAAGTCCTTCACCGGCGCGCCGCGCGGCGCGGGCGCGGCGGCGACCAGCCAGATGCGATGGGTGGCTTCGTCCAGCGCCATGGTGCGGGCGCCGACCTGGGTGGGCACGTTCGCCACGACGCGGTAATGGTCGGCGTCGTCCTCGTGCACGACGGTCAACGTGCCGTCGTGGTTGGAGCTGTAGACGAGGCCGGTGGCGGGATCGAAGGCGGCGGCGTCCGGTCCCTTGCCGATCGCTACGGTGGCGACCTGGTGGCCGTCGTTCGCGTCGGTGACCACCATCAGCCGGTTGTCGCAGACCGAGTACAGGCGGCGGGTCCTGGTGTCGATCGCCAGGCCGCTGGGCGAATCGCAGGGCGCGAGCTTCCACACCGCATCGACCTTGTTCGCCTTCGTGTCGATGCGCACCAGCTCGCTCTTGTCCTCGAGGTTCGCGAACACGTGGCCTTCGCCGTCGCTGACCGCGAACTCGGGGCGGCCGGGCAGGGCGATCTCGGCGATGGCCTGGTCGCTGGCGGGATCGATCACGCTGGCGTTGCCGCTGTGGCCGTTCATGGTCAGCACGTGGCCGCTGGCCGGATCGAACACGATCGCGTCGGGGCCCTGGCCCTTGAGCGGGATGCTGCGCAGCTGCTTCAGGCTGTCCAGGTCGATCACGTGCACGCTGTTGGCCGCGCCGTCGCTGACGTAGCCGCGGCGCAGCTTCGGCACCAGCGCGATGCCGTGGATGTGCTGCATGCCGGGGATCTCGCCGGCCAGCTTGCCGCTCTTCGTGTCCACCACCATCACGCGGTCGTTGCGGGCGATCAGCAGGTGCTGCGTGGTCGGGTCGATGGTGAGGTAATCCCAGCCGCCGCTGCCACCCAGCGCATGGCGTTGCAGCACGGCGTAGTGCGGCGTGGCGGCAGGCGCGGTCGCGGCGGCGGCGCTGCCGGCGGCGAGGAACAGCAGCAGGGCGAGTGACTTCATGGCACGGACTCCGGCGGGATGCTTCCCCAAGCATGCGCGCCGGATGATTAGCAAACGCTGTGCTTGCTCAGTCGCCGTCGCCGGGCGCCGGCGCCTGCCGCCAGCGCCGGGTGAGCCGTTCGATCAGGAGTGGCAGCAGCGCGAGCAGGGCCAGCGCGCCCATCGGCAGCAGCACCTGCGGATGCAGGAACAGGCCGGCGCCGAGCTTGCCGTCGTGGCCCAGCGCCTCGCCCAGCCCAGCGCCGATCGAGCTTTCGAACACCAGCGACACGGTGCCGCCCAGCCAGCTCGCGCCGAGGAACAGCCACAGCGGGCAGCGCAGCCAGGCCAGGCCCACGGTGACCGCGCCGAACGGCATCACCGGCACGAAGCGCAGGAACAGCGTGTAGCTCACTGGGTGTCGTTCGAAACCGTGGTGCAGCCGGGCCGAGAACGGCGGTGGCGGGCGCGTGCCGCTGCCGAAGGCGTAGCGGCTGGCCAGGTACAGGATCAGCGAGCCCAGGGTGAGGCCCGCCGAGGAGCACAGCGTGCCGTCGACCACGCCGAACGCGAAGCCGCCGGCGAGGATGATCACGATGGTGCCGGGGATGCCGGTGGACATCGCCAGCGTGAGCAGGCCGATGTAGGCCAGCCGGCTCAGCCAAGGGTGTTCGGCGAGGTGCGCGTGCAATTCATGCTGATGGGCGACCAGATGCTGCGGGCTCAGCCGGTCCAGCGCGCCGGAGGCGTACAGCACGATCCCTGCGAGCAGCAGCAGGATCAGCGGCAGCGCGGCGCGCAGGCGTTTCAATACGATGCGCCGCTGGCGCCATAGGCGGCGAGCACCGCGCGCGCCTCGTCGCGCAGGATGTCGCGGCGCACCGCGATGCCGCGGCGCTCCAGCTCGCCGACCCAGTCCGCGGGCAGCGGGCCCTCGTCGAACTCGGTGAGCGCCTCCACATCCTCGGCGCGCGCGCCGATCAGGAGTTCGTCGATGCCGGCCCACACGGTGGCGCCGTAGCACTGGCAGCAGGGCTGCGCGCTGCTGGCCAGCGTGTAGCGGCCGCCGTTGGTGTTCAGGCGGTAACTGGCGAGGCGCTGCTGCGCGCTCATGTACGCCATCATCTCGGCGTGCGCCGCCGAGCAGGCCTGCGGTATCACGCGGTTCACGCCCACCGCCACCACGCGGCCGTCGGCGTTGAACACCGCCGCGCCGAACGGGCCGCCCGCGCCGTGCTCGATGTTGCGGCGGGACAGCGCGATGGCGAGGCCCACGCGCTCCTCGTCCGTGACGTAGCGGCGGGTGTCGTCGACGAACTCGTCGATCCACGGCGGCAGGGTGAGGTGGATCTGGCGCGGCAGGAACACGGCGCTCAGGCCTTGGAGGCCCAGGTGTCGCGCAGGCTCACCACGCGGTTGAACACCGGCGCGTCGGCGCGGTGGTCCACGCGGTCGGCCACGAAGTAGCCGAGCCGCTCGAACTGGTAGCGCTGCTCCGGCGCCGCCTGCGCCGCGGCCGGCTCGACCCAGCCCTGTACCACGCGCTTGGCCGCGGGGTTGATGTGCGCGGTCCACGGCTGGCCGTCGTCCTCGGCGTCGGGCGCGGGCACGTCGAACAGGCGGTCGTACACGCGCACCTCGGCGGCCACCGCGTGCACGGCGCTCACCCAGTGGATGGTGCCCTTCACCTTGCGGTCGGCGCCGGGCAGG
Source organism: Rhodanobacter denitrificans (assembly GCA_017848855.1). Taxonomy (GTDB): domain Bacteria; phylum Pseudomonadota; class Gammaproteobacteria; order Xanthomonadales; family Rhodanobacteraceae; genus Rhodanobacter_A; species Rhodanobacter_A denitrificans_B. The sequence continues at coordinate 11,491 of JAFIHF010000040.1, forward strand.
CCCGCGCGCGAGTCGGGATCGAGCGTGCAGCGCAGTTCGGCGATGTGGCCGGCGCCGTCCTTCAGCACCTCCTCGCACTTCACGATGCCCACACCGCGCAGGCGCACTTCGCCGCCGGGCACGAGGCGCTTCCAGCCCTTCGGCGGCACCTCGGCGAAATCCTCGCGCTCGATCCACAGCTCGCGCGAGAACGGGATGTCGCGCGTGCCGAAGCCCTCGTCCTTGGGATGGTTCGCGAAGCTCAGCGTTTCCGCGTGGCCTTGCGGCAGGTTGGTGATGACGAGCTTGAGCGGATCGAGCACCGCCATGCGGCGCGGTGCGTGGGCGTCGAGATCCTCGCGCACGCAGTTCTCGAAGATCGCGTAGTCGATCACGCTGTTCTGCTTGGAGATGCCCACGCGCTCGATCAGCAGGCGGATGCCGGCCGGGGTGAAGCCGCGCCGGCGCAGGCCGCGCAGCGTGTTCATGCGCGGGTCGTCCCAGCCGTCCACATGGCCTTCGGCGACGAGCTGAGCGAGCTTGCGCTTGCTGGTGATGCAGTAGCTGAGGTTCAGGCGCGAGAACTCGATCTGGCGCGGCTTGGCGGGCTTCGCCTCCAGCCCCGCGGCGACCACCGACTGCCACAGCTCGGGATGGTTCGGCAGGTCGACCTTGTCCACGCACCAGTCGTAGAGCGGGCGGTGATCCTCGAACTCCAGCGTGCACAGCGAGTGGGTGATGCCTTCCATCGCGTCGGACAGCGCGTGCGCGAAGTCGTACATCGGGTAGATCGGCCAGGCATCGCCGGTGTTCTGGTGCGCCACCTTGCGGATGCGGTACAGCGCGGGGTCGCGCAGGTTCATGTTGCCGCTGGCCATGTCGATCTTCGCGCGCAGGGTCTTGGCGCCGTCGGCGAACTCGCCCGCGCGCATGCGTCGGAACAGGTCGAGGTTCTCCTCGATGCTGCGCCCGCGGTGCGGCGAATTGCGGCCCGGCTCGGTGAGCGTGCCGCGGTATTCGCGCATCTCCTCGGCGGAAAGGTCGTCCACGTAGGCGAGGCCGTCCTCGATCAGCTTCAGCGCGGCGCGGTAGAACACGTCGAAGTAGTCCGAGGCGTGGCGCAGCTCGTGCCAGTCGAAGCCCAGCCAGCGCACGTCGTCCTTGATGCCCTGCACGAACTCGGGGTCTTCCTTGCCGGGGTTGGTGTCGTCCAGGCGCAGGTTGCACCAGCCGCCGAACTCGCGCGCGATGCCGAAGGAGAGGCAGATCGCCTTGGCGTGGCCGATGTGCAGGTAGCCGTTCGGCTCGGGCGGGAAGCGGGTGTGGATCGCCGCGTGCTTGCCCGCGGCCAGGTCCTCGCGGACGATCTGGCGGATGAAGTCGCGCGGGCCGTCGGCCAAGGTGTCGGCGGCGGTGGCGGCGGGGTTGGACGGGCTCGACATCGGGCAGGGCTCACGCAGGCGATTCAAGCCGCCAAGTTTACCTTGTCCTCGTGAGCGACCGAACGCGCGGTGCGCCACGTCAATGGGCCGCGGCCGCCGCGCTGGCGCAGACCCGGTTGCGGCCTTGCGCCTTGGCCAGGTACAGCGCCATGTCCGCCTGCTTGATCCAGGCTTCCACGTCGACGTGCTGCGGCCCGGCTTCCGTCACGCCGAGGCTGAGCGTGCACGGCTCGCCAGCGACGTCGCAGACCTGCTCGACCCGCTGGCGCAGCCGCTCGGCCACCTCGCGCGCGCGTTCCAGGTCGGTCTCGGGCAGCACCACGCCGAACTCGTCGCCGCCGAGCCGGCCGGGCGTGTCCACGCTGCGCAGGCTGTCGCGCAGCACCGCGGACAGCGTCTGCAGCAAGGCGTCGCCGGCGGCGTGGCCATGGCGGTCGTTGACCGGCTTGAAACCGTCGATGTCGAGCAGGATCAGGGCCGCCGGCCGCTGGTTGCGCTGGAACCGGCGCAGTTCCCGCGCGGCGGTTTCCAGCCAGTAGGAACGGTTGGCGAGCCCGGTGAGCGGATCGGTGCGGCTGAGCTGTTCCAGCAGGCGATTCTGCTGGCGGATGCGGCGACCGAACCTGAAGTTCACGGTGCTCAGCCAGACCGGGTAGATCGCCATCATCGGGATGCAGGCGACGATGTTGAACATGTTGCTGGTCGGCTGCCAGGCGAAGCCGTTCAGCCACGCGACCAGCGCGCAGGCCGCGACCTGCAGCAGCAGCGAGCGCAGCAGCACCCGCCCGCCGCCGGCGCTGATGCGATCCATCGCCATCATCGAGGCCAGCATCGCGCTGGGCAGCAGGTTGAAGCGCATCACCGCGACCCAGGCGCCGAGCATCACCGAGTCGACCATCAGGTTGTACTGCTCGTGCTGCACCGGGCGGGCGGCGCGCACGGCATGCAGCCAAGCCAAGTGCGGCCACAACAGGCCGTTGGCGAGCAGCAGCGACCACAGCCAGGCCGGCGCCCGCAGCTGGTGCAGCACGGCCGCCACCGGCAGCATGCCCAGCCCCAGGCCCAGCGTGCGCAGGCGATGCGCCAGGTTCACGAACCGCAGGCTTTCGTCACGCTTGACCATCGGCTTGGACGCCCCCGAGTCGCCTCGCGTCGCTACCGGCGCCGCAGGCGGACGATAGAGCAGATGCCCGCCGTGCCGCCACTGGCGACAGGCCCGGTCGCGCCGGGGCTTGCCGTGGGCATGCGGCGGGGCTAGCGTGCACCCATGCATACCGTCTACCGCGCCGAAAACCTGTTCGACGCGCACCTGGTGAAGGATGCGCTGGAGCACGCGGAAGTGCCCGCCTTCATCGCCGGCGAGTACCTCACCGGCGGCGTGGGTCAGCTGCCGGCGCTGGACTACCTCGCGGTGATGGTGCCCGACTCCAGCGTGGACCTGGCCCAAGGCATCGTGCGCGAGGTCGAGGCGCAGCTGGCCGAGGCGCGCGAGGCGCTGCGCGCGATGGACGACGATCCCGGCGATCCGCTGGCCGTGCCCTGCTGAGCCGCGGTGCCCGCTCCCGTGTCGAGTACCCATGAACGCGCCGTGCCGCGACCGGCTACGGCGGAGAAGCCGATGCACGCATTCGCCGACCTGATCCGCACCGTGCCGGACTTCCCGCAGCCGGGCGTGCTGTTCCGCGACGTCACCCCGCTGCTGGCCGACGCGCGCGGCTTCGCCGCCTGCATCGCCGCGCTGGCCGAACCCTGGCGCGATGCCGGCGTGCAGGCGGTATGCGGCATCGAGGCGCGCGGCTTCATCTTCGGCGCCGCGCTGGCGCAGGCGCTGGGCGCGGGCTTCGTGCCGCTGCGCAAGCCGGGCAAGCTGCCGGCGCCGGTGCTGGCGGTGGACTATCAGTTGGAATACGGCAGCGACCGGCTGGAGGCGTGCAGCGATGCGCTGAAACCCGGCGAACGCGCGCTGATCGTGGACGACGTGCTGGCCACCGGCGGCACGCTGACTGCGGCGCGGGCGCTGGTGGCGCGCTTCGGCGGCGAACTCGCCGGCGCCGCGGTGGTCATCGAGCTGGAGGCGCTGCGCGGGCGCGCGCGCTGGGCGGGCAGTCAACCGCTGCACGCGCTGTTGCGTTACTGAATCGCCACGCCGCGGGCGCGGGTGCCGGCAGGGCAACGGGGGTGTTCCGGATCATGATCGGCATCGGTGCATGGAAACAGCGCATGCCCTGCCGCGCGGATGCGTTGCCGGGACGCGAGCAGGCCTGGCTGCCCGCGCGGCCGCATCACGTGCTCGGCGGTTCGCTGCTGGCGGCGGACTACCCCGGCATGGCGCGGATCTGGTTCGGCATGGGCTGCTTCTGGGGCGCCGAGCGCAAGTTCTGGAGCCTGCCCGGCGTGCTCAGCACCGCCGTCGGCTACGCGGGCGGCTACACACCCAACCCCGGCTATCGCGAAGTGTGCAGCGGCCTGACCGGGCATGCCGAGGTGGTGCAGGTGATCTTCGACCCCGCCCGGATCGCGCCCGAGGATCTGCTCCGGGTGTTCTGGGAAAACCACGATCCCACCCAGGGCATGCGCCAGGGCAACGACGTGGGCACCCAGTACCGTTCGGCGATCTATGCGGCGGACGTGGGCCAGCTCGCCGTGGCCGAGGCCTCCGCGCAGCGCTACCAGGCGGCGCTGGCGCGCGCGGGGCGGGGCGCGATCACCACCGAGATCGCGCTGGCCGGCCCGTTCTACTACGCCGAGGACGAGCACCAGCAGTACCTGTCGAAACACCCGGACGGCTACTGCGGGCTGGGCGGCACCGGCGTGTCCTGCCCGGTGGGCGTGTCCACCGCGGTCACGTAGAACAGTTCGCAGGCGCCGTCGCCGGTGTCCTCGCGGGTGAGCGAGGTGCGCCAGTGCCAGCCGTCGGCGCGGTCGGCGTCCACGAGGTAGCCGCCGAGCGCCACCAGCTGGCCCACCCGCACGCGGCCCAGCTGGCGGCGCACGCCCGCGTCGGCGGGGATCAGGTGCATGTTCGCGCTGTGCGTCTCGATCTCGCGGCGCGGGATCGGAAACTCCCGCACGCTCCAGGCGTAGAAGCGGCCCGATTGCGAGATGTCGATGGACTTCAGCACGGCGCTGTCGGACATGCGGCCCCAGCCCAGCGCGAAGTCTTCCGGCACCAGCGCGGCACCGGCATCGAAGCGGTAGCGTTCGGTGGAGAGCACGCGCGCCACCAGGTCGAAACGTGCGCGCGGGGTGAGCGTGAAGTCGCCCATGCGGATCGTCGCCAGCGGCGCGTCCAGCGCCGTCTGCACCGGATCGGCCGGCGCCAGCACGCCGGGCGGCGGATGCAGCGGTCGCGCCTGCCACCACGACCAACCGCCCCACAGCGCCAGCAGAAGGGCCGCGACCAGCCACGGGCGGCGCATTCAGTCGAAATCCATGGCCAGCGCCTCGCGCTGGGCGGGCGTCAGCGCCACCTCGACCGCCATCGCCGGCAGGCGGCAGGCCAGCGTCACCGGCGCGCCGGCCTTCCATGCGGCGATGCGCGCCGCGTCGAGCGGAAAGCGCAGGAAGTGCACCGCGGCGGTCTTCTCCGCGTTGCTGCGCTCCATGTCCTCGTCGGCGATGGCGACGGACGGCGCGTGGCCGTGCACGGTCAGCGCGATCGCGTGCTCGATGCCGCGCAGGCGCACCAGTTCGCGCCGGCGTTCCTCCGCGTCGGCGTACTCGATCAGCAAGGTGGCCTTGAGGTTGTCGCCGTCGGGGATCAGCGGGTTGTAGGCATCCAGCTCGTCCTGGATGCCGGCCGGCTCGAAGATGCGCTCGATGCGCAACATCTCCTGCACCTGGTACTGGATGCTCAGCCGATCCTCGAAGACCAGCGTGAGATGTTCGCCGAGATGCACGGTGCGCCGCTGCTTGTGCACCATCGCGCGGGCGCGGAACCCGGCGCGTTCCAGCGCGTAGTTCTCCAGGCTGAGCAGGTCGCTGCGTTCGAGGATGTGCATGGTCGGGATACGGGACTCGGGACTCGGGACTCGGAATGGTACGGGTTGCGGGCTTTCGACGAATCCCGAATCCCGTCTCCCCAATCCCGGCTTCAAATGCCATAGGCCTTGCGCAACAGGCTGAGCGGATGTTCCGCCTGCGGCTGCCCGCCCAGCCCGTGCGCGATATGGCCGCCGGCCATCGGGCAGTCGCTGGTGAAGTGCGCGGGCTCGGCCTGCGCCACGCGATTCTCCACCGGTTTGGCCAGCTTGCGCGACAGCGCGTAGGTCTTGTGCTTCACGCCGTAGGTGCCGTCGTGGCCGGAGCAGCGTTCGATGGTGACGACTTCGGTATCCGGCACCAGCTGCAGGATCTCGCGCGTCTTCGGGCCGATCTTCTGCACGCGCTGGTGGCAGGGCACCTGCCAGGCGATCTTGCCCAGCGCGGTCTTGAAGTCGGTTTGCAGCAGGCCGGCCTTGTGGCGTTCGGCGAGGTATTCGAACGGGTCGAAGAAGCGCTCGGCTACCTGCGCCACGTCGGCGTCGTCGGGGAACATCAGCGGCAGCTCCTGCTTGAACATCAGCACGCAGGAGGGAATCGCCGCGGTGAAGTCCCAGCCCTCGCGCGCCATCTTCGCCAGCACCGGGATGTTGCGCTCCTTGTACTTGCGCACGGTGTCGAGGTCGCCCAGCTCCAGCTTGGGCATGCCGCAGCAGCTTTCCTGCTCGACCAGCCGATGCGGAATCGCGTTGTGCGCGAGCAGCGCGGCGAGATCTTCCACCACGCCCGGCTCGGAGTGGTCGCAGTAGCAGGTGGCGAAGATCGCCAGCCTGCCGCGGGTGTGGCCGGCCGGCACCGCGTCGCCTGTGCCGTCGAGCTTTTTCAGGCGTTTCCGCGCGGTGGGCGCGTGGTACGCGGGCACGCGGGCGTTCGCGTCCACGCCCATGGTCTTTTCAAGCAGCTTGCGCGCGGGCTTGTTGCGGTTCGCGGCGTTGACCACCTCGACCACCACCGGGATCGAGGCGAGCCTGCCCACCGCGCGGGTGTTGGACAGGATCCGCGCCGACAGCGGCGCGCCGTGCTCGCGGAAATGCGCCGCTTTCGCGCGCAGCATCAGGTGCGGGAAATCCACGTTCCACGGATGCGGCGGCGTGTACGGGCACTTGGTCTGGTAGCAGAGATCGCACAGATAACACTGCTCGACCACCTTGGGGTAGTCGGCCTTGTCCACGCCGTCGATCTCCATCGTCGCCGAGGCGTCGACCAGGTCGAACAGGGTGGGGAAGGCGTGGCACAGGCTCACGCAGCGGCGGCAGCCGTGGCAGATGTTGAACACGCGCTCCAGCTCCGCGTCGAGCGCGGCGCGGTCCCAGAACGCGGGATCGTCCTGGCCCAGCGGGTGGCGGGTGGGCGCTTCGAGGTTGCCTTCGCGGCGGCTGTCGATGGGTTCGGACATGATCGCGCCCTTGATCCGGGAGGCGGCACGCGGAAGCCGTCATTCCCGCTTGCGCGGGAATGGCGCGGCCGGCGAGGGGCTCAACCCAGTTCGTTGAGCGCCTTGGTGAAGCGGTTCGCGTGCGAGCGCTCGGCCTTGGCCAGCGTCTCGAACCAGTCGGCCACCTCGTCGAAGCCTTCCTCGCGCGCGATCTTCGCCATGCCGGGATACATGTCGGTGTACTCGTGGGTCTCGCCGGCGATCGCGCTCTTCAGGTTGGCGTGGGTCTCGCCGAACGGCAGGCCGGTGGCGGGGTCGCCGCACTGTTCGAGGTATTCCAGATGGCCGTGGGCGTGGCCGGTCTCGCCTTCGGCGGTGGAGCGGAACACGGCGGAGACGTCGTTGTAGCCCTCCACGTCCGCCTTGCCGGCGAAGTAGAGGTAGCGGCGGTTGGCCATGGATTCGCCGGCAAACGCGTCTTTCAGACTCTGCTCGGTCTTCGAGCCTTTCAGCTTGCTCATGACATCACCTCGTGGCGTGGGGCTGGGAGGGCAATGCGGAGCGGCCTGGCGGTCGCGACCCTCCGAGCCTAGCGCCGCGGCAGGCTTCGTTGAAATTGATTGTGCTTATCGGGACGATCGCTGCCGGCTATCGCGGCGCGGCTTTGCGCGCGTGCCCGCCATGGCGGCCGCCGCGGTCAGGTCGTGCGGGTCGAGCAGGCCCTGCGGCAGCTCGCGGAACACGCCGGCGAGCTGCCTGAGGAAGCCGCCCATCGCCGAGCTCTTGCGCCACAGCATGGCGATGCGCCGGCTGGGCGGATGGCTGCCGCGGAACTCGACCAGCCGCACGTTCGGCGCCTGCGCCACCGGCGGCTTCACTGCCAGCGTGGGCAGCAGGGTGATGCCCACGTCGGCGGCCACCATCTGGCGCAGCGTCTCCAGGCTGGTGGCGCGGAAGCCGCTCTTCTCGCCCGCGCCGGCGAGGTGGCAGACCTCCAGCGCCTGATCGCGCAGGCAGTGGCCGTCCTCCAGCAGCAGCAGGCTCTGATCGCCGAGGTCGGCCAGCTTCAGCGAGGGACGCCGCGCCAGCGGATGCGACTGCGGCACTGCGAGCAGGAACGGTTCCTCGAACAGGAACTCCGCGTGCAGGCTGTCCTCGTGCACCGGCAGGGCGAGGATGCCGGCGTCGAGCCGGCCTTCGCGCAGGCGGCGCAGCACTTCCTCGGTCTTCTCCTCCACCAGCAGCAGCTCCAGCCGCGGGAAGCGCTCGCGCACCAGCGGCACCACGTGCGGCAACAGGTAGGGCCCCAGCGTGGGGAAGATGCCCAGCCGCACCGTGCCGGATTCGGGATCGAGCGTGCGCCGCGCGATGCCCTTGATCTGCTCCACTTCGTTCAGCACGTCGCGCGCGCGGGCCACGATCTCGCGGCCCACGTCGGTGAGCAGCACCTTGCGCGGCGTGCGTTCCACCAGCGCCACGCCCAGCTCCTCCTCCAGCTTCTTGATCTGGGTCGACAGGGTGGGCTGGCTGACGAAGCAGGCCTCCGCCGCGCGGCCGAAATGGCGTTGCTCGGCGAGGGCCACGAGGTAGTGCAGGTCGCGCAGGTTCATGGCAGTGCCTGTCGATAGATCAAGGCTATGAACCGCATGTTAGCCATTGGTTGGCGGCGGGCAAGCGCCGCGTGGCCGGCAGGCCGGCCATGCCTTATGGCACTGGGTGGAAAGCCATGCCGGACCTAGCGTGTCCGGTTGCCATCCACTTCCCGGGGAACCTGCCATGCGCCGTCACGTTCGTCCGCTCCTGTTTACCGCGCTGGCCGCCAGCTGCGGCCTGGCCCTCGCCGCCGGCGCCGGGCAGGCGCCCAAGGGCCGCCTGCCCGGCTGGGCGGTGCCGCAGTCCTACCGGATCGCGTTCAAGGTGGATCCGGCGCAAACCGATTTCTCCGGCGCCACCACGATCAAGGTGAAGCTCACCCAGGCTTCCGACCACGTGTGGCTGGACGGCGCCGAGTTGAAGGTGTCGAAGGTGACGGTCACCGACGCCGCGGGCAAGGCGCACGAGGCGAAGTACGTGGACGCCGATCCCAAGACCGGCGTGGTGCGTGTGGACTTCGGCAGCACGCTGCAGCCCGGCGAGATCACGCTGCAGTTCGAGTACACCGCGCCGCTCAACGCGCAGCTGCAGGGCCTGTACAAGGTCACCGCCAAGGGCCAGCCCTACGCGATGACGCAGATGGAGCCGATCAGCGCGCGCTTCGCGTTCCCGAGCTTCGACGAACCCGGCTTCAAGACGCCGTTCGACATCTCCATCACCCTGCCCGAGAAGGACGTGGCGGTGGCGAACACCCAGCAGGTGAGCGAAAAGCCCGCCGGCCAGGGCTGGAAGACGGTGACGTTCGCGCAGACCCTGCCGCTGCCCACCTACCTGGTGGCGTTCGCGGTGGGCCCGTGGGACATCACGCCCACCGCGGAAATCTCGCCCGACGCTTATCGCAGCAAGCCGCTGCCGCTGCGCGGCATCGCCGCGGCGGGCGAGGCGCAGCGCATGAGCCACGTGATCGCCGAGACCCCGAGCATCGTGCACGCGTTGGAAAACTACTATGGCTTCGGCTATCCGTGGGACAAGCTCGACGTGCTTGCCGCGCCGGACTTCTCCGCCGGCGCGATGGAGAACGCGGGCCTGGTCACCTTCCGCGACTGGCTGCTGCTGCTCGACAAGGATTCGCCGGCGCGCGACGTGCGCGGCTCGTTCAACGTCACCGCGCACGAGCTGGCCCACCAGTGGACCGGCGACACCGTGACGCTGGCGTGGTGGAACGACATCTGGCTCAACGAGGCCTTCGCCACCTGGATGCAGCAGAAGGTGACGATGGAAGTGCATCCCGAATACCGCGCCGACCTCGACCGCGTGCGCGGCGCGCAGGGCGCGATGGCGAACGACAGCCTGGTCAGCGCGCGCAAGATCCGCCAGCCGATCACCGGCAACGGCGACATCGAGACCGCGTTCGACGGCATCACCTACCAGAAGGGTGCCGCCGTCATCGGCATGTTCGAGAACTACGTGGGCGACAAGACCTTCCAGCAGGGCATGCGCGCCTACATCCAGGCGCACAAGTTCGGCAACGCCACCGCGGACGACCTGGTGGGCGCGATCGCCAAGGCGGCAGGCAAGGGCGAGGCGTTCAAGCACGCGTTCAAGAGCTTCCTCGACCAGAGCGGCGTGCCCTACGTGCAGACCAGGCTGGACTACAGGAACGGCCAGGCCGTGCTGGAACTGAAGCAGAGCCGCTACCTGCCGCTCGGCAGCCGTGGCGACGCCGCGCGCGTCTGGGGCGTGCCGGTGTGCGTGCGCTACGGCACCGCCGACGGCAGCAAGGTCGCCTGCGACATGCTCGACAAGGCCAGCGGTTCGATGGTGCTTGCCGGCGCCAGCCAGCCGACCTGGGTGATGCCGAACGCGAACGCCGCCGGCTACTACCGCTTCAGCCTCGACAAGAGCGAGCTGGAGGCGCTGGTGAAGGAAGTCGCCAAGCTCAGCGACGCCGAGCAACTCGCCTATGCCGACGCGATCGGCGCCAGCTTCCAGCACGGCGATCTCGACGCCGGCCAGGTGCTGGCCGCACTGAAGCCGCTCACCGCGTCCAAGACCAGCCAGGTGTTCACCGCGCCGCTGGGGCGCGTGGGCTGGATCTACCGCCACGTGGCGAAGACCGATGCCCAGCGCGCGCGCATCGCCGACTGGGTGAAGGCCGCCTACCTGCCGAAGCTCGAAGCACTGGGCTACCAGCGCAAGCCGGGTGAATCGGAGGACGACTCCCTGCTGCGCAGCACGCTCGCCGGCGCACTGGCCTTCGACTACAAGCTGCCCGCGGTGCGCGCCGCGCTGCTCCAGCAGGGCGATGCGGCACTGAAGAAGAAGGCCGATGGCCGCCTCGACCTCGCCGCCGCCAACCCCGACCTGCTCGGCGACGCGCTGGGCGTGGCGGTGCAGGCGCAAGGCAAGGCCGCGGTCGACGCGCTGATCGCCGAACTGCCGCAGACCAGCGATCCGGCGCTGCGCAACGGCATCCTCGGCGGCCTCGCCAGCGTCGAGGATCCCGCGCTCGCCGAACAGGTGCGCGACTTCGCGCTGAGCAAGCCGGTCAAGGTGGGCGAGATGGCCGCGCTGCTGCGCTCGGGCCGCGACACCCTCGCGCAGCGCGACGCGATGTGGACCTGGTTCACCGGCCATTACGCGCAGATCCTCAAGCGCACCGGCAGCTTCGCCGGCGGCCGCCTGCCGTCGCTGGCCGCGGGCGGCGGCTGCTCCACCGGCGAGGCGCAGCGCGTGCAGGCGTTCTTCCAGCCGCGCGCGAACGACGCCGCCGGCATCGCGCGCGGCCTGGCGCAGACCACCGAATCGATCGAGCTGTGCGCCGCGCTGCAGGCGAAGCAGGACCCGGCTTCGATCCTGCGTTGATCGGTTTGCGTTCTGGAAACGACCAGCCCCGCTGCGGCGGGGCTGGTCGTTTCCAGCGCTGTTGTAGGAGCGCACCCTGTGCGCGAAAGCGGGAAGTGAGTGGAGAGAAGTGAGTAGATAGAGAAAGCATGCAAGCGGCGCGTTCTGCTCTTCTCTCACTTCTCACTCCTCTTCACTCACTCCTTTCCTTCGCGCACAGGGTGCGCTCCTACGGCAATCCAGGCGATGCCGGCGCAAGCCATGGCCGCAGCCCATGTCGTAGCATGGCCGTCCATTCAACGCACCGACATCGTCTGCAGGGGGACGGATGGCCGAATTGGAAATCCAGGCGCTCGCGCTGCAACGCGAGGGCCTGCTCGTCGAGGTCGGCCGGCTGGCCGGCGCCTGCGGCTACACGCTGGTGCGGCAACGCCTGGTGCAGGATCCGCACGGCAGCCTGCTGACGATGGTGGTGCGCGGCTCGTGGTTCAAAAAGCGTGCGCTGCGTCGCGCGCTGGAGGGCTGCGACCGCCTGGTCAGCTTCGAGCTGATGCCCAGTGCGGAAGGCGAGCCGCGGCTGCATTTCGCCGCCACGCGCCAGCTCAATGCTCATTATGTGCCGCCGCCGGCACCCGAGCCTGAGCCGGTCGACGAGCCGGCCGAGGAAATCGTCGCCGCCGTCGTGGCGCCGCCGCCGGTCGAGGTGGCGGCGGTGACGACAACGGAGTCGTTCGAGGACTTCCTCCCACTCCGCCCGCGCGCACCGTCACCCGCTCCGGTTCCTGTGGAACCGCCACCCGCGCCGTTCGTCGAAGTGGCCGCGCTCGACGCGGATACGGCCGCCGTCGAGCAGGCGCTGGCCACGCTGGACCACGACTACCCGCGCATCCTGCCGCGTCTGCTGGCGCTGGACCGCGCCGTCGCCGCGGGCGCGCGCGAATCCTCGCTGCAACTGGCGGGGCAGCGCGTGGGCGCCTGGCTGTTCGCGCGCGAGTACGCGCTGGACACCGGGCTGGCGCTGGACGCCGCGCTTGCGTCCATCGGCGCGCCCGCACTGCACGCCTTCGCCGAGATCGAGCTGCAGGGCGGCCAGCTGCATATCCGCCACAGCCCGCTGTGCGCCGAGCACGGCCATTCCGGCTGCAGCTTCTTCAGCGGTTTCCTCGAAGGCCTGCTGGGCCCGGCCATCGTGCCGGGTCGCCTGTCGATCTTCCCCGTCTGCTGCCGCAGCTGCGGCGCGGACGAATGCGTGCTGGCGGTGTCGGACTGATTCCGGACGGCGCCAGCGCCGTGTTCTACTTGTCCCAGCCGGCCACGACGCACACAGGGAGATGCGCATGCTTGCTCGACTGATCGCACTGCTGGGTCTGTGCCTGCTGCTGGCCGCGCCGTTGCCGGCGCAGGACGTGCCGCCGTCCCTGCGCGACTGGCAGGGCTGGGTGCTGCACGACGTGCCGCAGCATGCCTGCCCGTTCCTCGCCAACCAGTCGCCGAACGCGGGCAGCTACCAGTGCGCGTGGCCCGGCCGCCTGAGCCTCGCCGCGAACGCGGACGGCGGCCGCTTCAGCCTGGACGTGCACGTGGACGCGCCGAGCTGGGTGGTGTTGCCCGGCGACGCGCGGGCCTGGCCGCAGGCGGTGACCGCGAACGACCAGCCGACCGTGGTGCTGCAGCACGAGGGTCAGCCGATGCTGTGGCTGCAGCCCGGCGACTACCAGTTGCGCGGCACGCTGCCGTGGGCGACGCGGCCCGCGCGCCTGCGCGTGCCCGCGGCGATCGGCCTGGTCGCGCTCAGCGTGGACGGCGCGGCGGTGACACGCATCGAACACAACGGCGGCGAACTCACCCTGGGCGAAGCCGCCGCCGCGCAGCGCGCCGCCGATGCCTTGTCGCTGCGCGTGTACCGCCGGCTCGAAGACGGCCTGCCGGCCACGCTGCAGACGCGGCTGCAATTCGACGTGGCCGGCAGCGCGCGCGAGGCGCTGCTGGGGCCGGTGCTGCCCGCGGGTTTCGTCGCCACCGCGCTGTCCGGCGACCTGCCGGTGCGGCTGGAGAACGACGGCCGCCTGCGCGTGCAACTGCGGCCGGGGCAGTGGAGCGTGACGCTCGCCGCGCGCGCCACCGCGCCGCTGGCGAAAGTGGCGCTGAAACTGCCGGCAGCGCCGTGGCCGCGGCAGGAAGTGTGGAGCTACCGCGACGATCCCGCGCTGCGCGGCAGCCGCGCGGAAGGGCAGGCGGTCGACGCGGCGCAGGCCGGCGTGCCGGACGAATGGAGCGAACTGCCGGCGTTCGCGCTGGACGACGGCAGCGGCCTCGCGATTGCCGCGGGCAACCGCGGCGACGAAGGCGGCAAGGGCGACCAGCTGCATCTGCAGCGCGAACTGTGGCTGGATTTCGACGGCCGCGGCCTGCGCGCGGCCGACCACCTGACGGGCGAGCTGCGCCATCGCCAGCGGCTGGACGTGACCGCGCCGTGGCAGCTGCAGCGCGCCAGCCAGGACGAGTCGCCGCTGCTGATCAGCAAGGGCAGCGACGGCCGCAGCGGCGTCGAGCTGCGCACGCGGCAACTCGATCTCGCGGCAGGCCTGCGCCTGCCCGCGCACGGCGGCGCGATCCCCAGTTCCGGCTGGCAACTGCCGCTGGAAGACATCGACGCCCGCCTGCACCTGCCCTACGGCTACCGCCTGCTCGCGGCGCCCGGCGCGGATCGCGCGCCCGATACCTGGGTGGCGCAATGGAGCCTGCTCGACCTGTTCGTGCTGGCCCTGGTCGCGCTGCTCGCCGGGCGCCTGCTCGGCTGGCGCTGGGCGCTGCTGGCGGCGCTCTACCTCGCGCTGGGCCGGCACGAGCACGGCGCGCCGCTGTGGACGCTGGCCGTGGTGCTGGTGCTGGCACTGCTGCTGCGCGCCTTGCCGGAAGGGCGCTTGCGCACGGCGGTACGCGCGAGCGCGCTGGCGGTATTCGCGCTGGCGGTGTTGTGGAGCCTGCCGTTCGCCGCGCGCGAGTTGCAGTACGCACTGCATCCGCAGCTGGAGGGCGGGCAGATCGTGCGAGTGCAGTTTGCCGATGCGATGCAAAGCCCGGGGCTCAAGCAGGAAGTGCGGCCCCAGGCAGAAGCGGTTTCCAACAATGCCGCGCCGCCGCCACCGCCCGCGCCACCTGCACCGCCTGCGGGACTGCCGTCGGTGTCGGAACTTGCGGCCCCGGCGCCACCGGCGCCGCGCATGAGCGCCAAGACGGAAGCGCTTTCCTCCGTCACCGTGACCGGCGCCGCGCTGCCAAGCCCGGCGGTCAGCGGCTTCGACAGCCGCAGCGTGATCCAGGCCGGCGCGGGCACGCCGGGCTGGGACCAGGGCAACGACTACCGCCTCGGCTGGTCCGGCCCGGTGAGTAGCGAGCAGACCACGCGCCTGCTGATCGCGCCGCGCTGGCTGGTGCGCCTGCTGCGCGTGGCGATGGTCGCCTTGCTGGCGGCGCTGCTGGCGAAGCTGCTCGCCAGCCTGCGCCCATGGCGCCTGTCCTGGCCTGCCGTACGCGGCGCCAACATCACGAGTGCGCTGCTGCTGGCCATCGCGCTGCTGCCGGCGCTTTCGCATGCGCAGAACCTGCCCGACCAGGCGCTGCTGGAGCAGCTGAGGACACGTCTCACCGAAGCGCCGAAATGCGCGCCCGCTTGCGCCACGGTGGCGCAGGCGCAACTGCAGGCCGGCGGCGACACGCTGGACCTCGCGTTGGAAGTGCACGCTGGCGCCAGCGTGGCCTTGCCCTTGCCGCAGCCCGACGATGCGCTGCAACTGCTCGATGCCAGCGTGGATGGCCATGCGGCCGCGCTGGTGCGCCGCGACAGGCAGACGCTGCTGCGCCTGGATCGTGGCGTGCATCGGCTTGCGCTGCATTACCGCATCGGCGCGGCGGACAGCGCGAATCTGCGCTTCGCACTGCCGCCGCAGCGCGTGGCGTTCAGCGGATCGGGCTGGTCGCTGGACGGCGTGGACGATGGCCGCCTGCTCGGCGACAGCCTCGCCCTGCAGCGTGTGCGCGCCGCCGGCGACGGCAGCCAGCCCGCGGCGGCGCAGGACTTCCCGCCCTACGTGCGGCTGACCCGCCGCCTGCTGCTGGGCGTGGACTGGCACGTGGAGAACACGGTCGAGCGCATCGCGCCGGAGCAGGGCGGTTTCAGCCTCGGTCTGCCGCTGCTGCCGGGCGAACATCCGCTGGGCGATGGCGCCGTGGTGAAGGACGGCCGCCTCAACGTCACCTTCAATGCGGGCGTGCGCAGCGTGCGCTGGACGAGCCGGCTGGACCACGCGGCGAAGCTTGCGCTCACGGTGCCGGCGCTGGGCGAGCGCGCCGAAGTGTGGGAGGTCGACGCCGCGCCGATGTGGCATGTGGACGCGCAGGGCGTGCCGACCAGCGCCAGCGACGCGGGCCTGCGCTTCCAGCCGCTGCCGGGCGAAACCCTGCAGCTCGCCTTCGCCCAGCCGGCGGCCGTCGACGGCGGCAGCCTCGCCTTCGACGCGGTGGGCGTGCAGAGCGCGGTGGGCGAACGCGCCACCGAGACCACGCTCTCGCTCAAGGCGCGCAGCACGCGCGGCGGCGAACACGCGATCGTGCTGCCGGCCGGCGCCGAGCTGCTGGAGGCGAGCCGCGACGACGAGCCGGTGAACCTCGCCGTGCGCAACGGCAAGCTCGGCCTGCCGCTGCTGCCCGGCGAGCACGACTACCGCGTGCGCCTGCGCGAACCGCACGGCATCGCCGCGCGCACGCGCACGCCGGCGTTCGCGCTGGATGCGCCGGCGGCGAACATCGGCAGCGAACTCGACCTGCCGCAGGATCGCTGGGTGCTGTGGACCTGGGGGCCGACCACCGGCCCGGCCGTGCTGTACTGGTCGCAACTGGCGGTGCTGCTGCTCGCCGCCTGGCTGCTGGCCAGGTACGCGCCCACGCCGCTGCGCTTCCGCCACTGGCTGCTGCTGGGGCTGGGCTTCTCCGCGTTCGCGTGGGGCGCGTATGCGCTGGTGGTGGCGTGGCTGATCCTGGTTGGCCTGCGCGCGCGCTGGTCGCCGCCGGAACGCGCGCGCGGATTCAATCTCGCGCAGCTCGGCCTCGCGCTGCTCACCGTGCTGGCGTTGCTCGTGCTGATCGCCGCGGTGCCCAAGGGCCTGCTCGGCGTGCCCGACATGCACATGGCCGGCAACGGTTCCGACGCCTGGCAGCTGCGCTGGTTCGCCGACCAGAGCGCGGGCGTGCTGCCCACGGCCGGCGTGCTCAGCGTGTCGCTGTGGTGGTACAAGCTGGCCATGCTGGCCTGGGCGCTGTGGCTGGCGTTTGCGCTGATCGGCTGGCTGCAATGGGCGTTCAGTGCGTGGACGCACGGCGGTTACTGGCATCGGCGCGAGCCGAAGCCGGCAACGGCGCCGCCACCGCCGTTGCCGTCCGCACCGGAGAAGTCGCCGCGTGGCTGACGTGCGTACCCTGCTGGCCGCCGCCACGTCGCGCCTCGGCGACCGCGTCGATGCCGAAGCCCTGCTGCTGCACGTGCTCGGCCAGCCGCGCAGCTGGCTGTTCGCGCATGCCGACGACGTGTTGGATACGGACGTCCAGACGGCTTTCGAGGCCCTGGTCGCGCGCCGCATGGCCGGCGAGCCGGTGGCCTACCTCATCGGCCGCCGCGGCTTCTGGACGCTGGAGCTGGAAGTGACGCCGGCCACGCTGATCCCGCGCCCGGAAACCGAGCTGCTGGTGGAGCTGGCGCTGGAGCGCCTGCCGCGCGATGCGGCGGCCAGTGTGGCCGACCTCGGCACCGGCAGCGGCGCGATCGCGCTGGCGATCGCCAGCGAACGTCCGCACGTGCGCGTCCTCGCCACGGATGCGAGCGCGGATGCGCTCGCGGTGGCGCGCCACAACGCGCAGCGGCTGGGCATCGGCAACGTGCGCTTCGCGCAGGGTGATTGGCTGGCACCGCTGGCGGGCGAACGTTTTGCGCTGATCGTGTCCAACCCGCCCTACATCGAGGCGGCCGATCCGCACCTCGCCCAGGGCGACCTGCGCTACGAGCCGGCCGCGGCGCTGGCCTCCGGCGCCGACGGCCTCGACGCCATCCGCCGCATCGTCGCCGACGCGCCAGCGCACCTCGACGCCGGCGGCTGGCTGCTGTTCGAACACGGCTGGAACCAGGGCGACGCCGCCCGCGCGCTGCTGCGCGCCGCGGGCTACGCGCAGGTGTTCACCGCGCAGGACCTGGAGGCGCGCGACCGGGTGAGCGGCGGAGCGATGAGCCGGTAAGCCGCCATGTTCAGCGGTAGTCGTCTTCGCGCTGGTGGCGCACGGCGAGGATGGTCACGACGTGGTCGCCCTCGATTTCGTACAGCGCCACGTAGCCCGATGCGCCGAACGACACCAGCAGTTCGCGCAGGAAGGGGTTGTCCGGATCGGCCTTGCGGCAGGTGAAGGGGAACGCCCGCAGCAACTCGACGCCCTTGTCGATGGCCGCGAGCGCTCGCTGTGCGGCGGCTGGATCCTGCTCCAGCAGGAAGCCGTAGAGACGCAGGAGGTCGTCGCGAGCCGCCCGTGTGTAGCGGACGCGCCAGCTCACCGCTTGGCCTTGCGGGCCTTGACCAGCATGCCGCGCAGTTCGGCGTGCACCGCGTCGGCCTCGAAATACTCACCCGTCTTGCGCGCCTCCGCGCGCGAAGCGAGGCCGCGTGCGAGGAACTCGCGCTGCAACTGGCGCCGTGCCACCTCGTCGCGCAACGACTGCTCCATGAAGCTGGACAGGCTCTCGCCTTCGTGCAGCACGGCTTCGGCGGCTTCGCGCAGTGCGGGATCGACCCGCAGCGATGGCATGGTGGCGGTTTTCATGGCGGCGCCCGGTGCGTTGCAGTTGCAACGCAAAGCCTAGCACACTGTCGCGACGATGGCCTGAGTCGGCATGGCAAGGCGGCCGCGTGGCCGCCCGTGGTCAGGTGTTCAGCCCGCGCTGGCGAGGCTGGCGCCGGCGAGTTGCGGGAAGCGGGTGCGGATCGCGTGGCGGATGCCGGGCAGGTCGAGGCCGGCCATGCTCAGCACTTCCTCGCGGCTGCCGTGTTCCAGATAGACGTCCGGAAGGCCGAGGTGGAGGATCGGCTTGACGATGCCGTGCGCGGCGAGGCATTCGGCCACGGCGCTGCCGGCGCCGCCGGCGATCGCGTTGTCTTCCAGCGTGACGAAGGCGTCGTGGGTCTTCGCCAGCTCCACGATCAGCGCCTCGTCCAGCGGCTTCACGAAGCGCATGTTGACGAGCGTGGCGTCGAGCTCGCCGGCGATCACCGCGGCGGGCGCCAGCATCGCGCCGAAGCTGAGCAGGGCGAGACCGTGGCCACGGCGGCGCAGTTCGGCCTTGCCGATCGGCAGGGTGTCGAGCCCGGGGCGGACCGCGATGCCGGGGCCGGTGCCGCGCGGGTAGCGGATCGCGGCGGGGCCGGCGTACTGGTAGCCGGTCGAGAGCATCGTGCGGCATTCGTTCTCGTCGGCCGGCGCCATGATCACCATGTTCGGCAGGCAGCGCAGGAAGCTGAGGTCGAAGCTGCCCGCGTGGGTGGCGCCGTCGGGGCCGACCACGCCGGCGCGATCGATCGCGAAGGTGACGTCGAGGTTCTGCAGCGCCACGTCGTGGATCGCCTGGTCGTAGGCGCGCTGCAGGAAGGTGGAGTAGATCGCCACCACCGGCTTCGCGCCTTCGCAGGCCATGCCGGCGGCCAGCGTCACCGCGTGCTGCTCGGCGATCGCCACGTCGAAGTAGCGCTCGGGGTATTCCTTCGAGAAGCGCACCAGGCCCGAGCCTTCGCGCATCGCGGGCGTGATGCCCAGCAGGCGCTCGTCGGCGGCGGCCTGGTCGCACAGCCAGTCGCCGAACACGTCGGTGTAACTGGGCTTGGCGGGCGCGGCCTTCTTCACCAGGCCGGCCTCGGGGTCGAACGGGCCGACCGCGTGGTATTCGATCTGCGCCTCTTCGGCCGGGGCGTAGCCCTTGCCCTTGGTGGTGATCACGTGCAGCAGCTGCGGGCCGGGCAGGTTCTTCACCGTGCGCAGCGCGGCGAGCAGCTGCGGGATGTTGTGGCCGTCGATCGGGCCGGTGTAGTGGAAGCCCAGTTCCTCGAACAGCGTGCTGGGCACGAACATGCCCTTGGCGTGTTCCTCCCAGCGCTTGAAGAAGCGGCCGGCGAAGGACTGCCGCGGGATCGCGCGCTTGGCCTTCTCGCGCACCGCGTTGAGCCGGCGGCTGGCCAGCGCGCGCGACATCATGCGGGTCATCGCGCCCACGTTCTCGCTGATCGACATGCCGTTGTCGTTGAACACCACCAGCATGTCCGGTTCGGCGTCGCCGCCGTGGTTCAGCGCCTCGAAGGCCATGCCGGCGGTCATCGCGCCGTCGCCGATCACCGCCACGACCTTGCGCGGGTCGCCCTTGCGCTGCGCGGCGATCGCCATGCCCAGTGCGGCCGAGATCGAGGTGGAGGAGTGGCCCACGCCGAAGGTGTCGTACTCGCTCTCCTCGCGGCGCGGGAACGGCGCGAGGCCGTCCTTCTTCTTGATCGTGGTGATGCGGTCGCGGCGGCCGGTGAGGATCTTGTGCGGGTAGCACTGGTGGCCCACGTCCCACACCAGGCGGTCGGTGGGCGTGTCGAATTCGTGGTGCAGCGCCACGGTGAGTTCCACCACGCCCAGCCCCGCGCCGAAGTGGCCGCCGGAACTGGCCACCGACTCGATCAGGTACTGGCGCAGCTCGTCGGCGACCGCCGGCAGCTCCTCGTCGGGGACGCGGCGCAGGTCGGCCGGCGCCTCGATGGCCGCCAGATGGGGGTAGCGTGCAGGATCTTTCATCCGCCTATTGTTGGACCAGCGGCGGGGCGGGGCAAGGGCGGGGCTCTGGCGGTGCGGGGGCGTTCATATCCTCCACATCGCTGCTTTTATTCTCGTCATTCCTGCGAAGGCAGGAATCCAGCGACTTTGCTTTCAGTGGTCTACAGGCACTGGATCCCGGTTTTCGCTGGGATGACGAGCCAAAGTCAGGACTCCCTCAGCTCATCGCCCGCCGCCTATCGCGCGGCAGGTGGCTGACCAGGAATTCCATCTGGTCGGCCAGGATGTTGCGGTTGGAGAGGATCAGGTGCTCCACCCAGCTCGGCCGGTAGGGCACGGCCAAGAGCGGCATGTGCGCCTGCTGCGGGGTGCGGTTGCCCTTCCGGAGGTTGCAGGCGAGGCAGGCGCTGACCACGTTCTCCCACTCGTCGCGGCCGCCCTTGGACACCGGCTGCACGTGGTCGCGGGTCAGTTCGCCGCGGTTGAAGTGCTCGCCGCAGTACAGGCACAGATGGCGGTCGCGGGCGAACAGCGCACTGTTGGTGAGCGCGGGGGCGGGGTCGATCGCGTGCTCGTGGCAGTGGCCGGTGCTGGCCACGATCGGGTGCAGGTCAAGCCGGCTCTGCGCGCCGAGCGCGCGGTTGTGGCCGCCGTGCACGGTGAGGCAGGGGTCGCCCAGCGTCCACGCCACCGCGCCGCGCACGTACAGGCACACGGCGTCCTGCCAGCTGATCCAGTCCAGGATGCGGCCGGCGGCGTCCAGCGACAGCACGCGGGTCGCATACAGGTCGGCCCGGTTCGTGACTTCCATCAGCATGCGGATCGTCCTTCCTCATCAGAAAGAGCGCTGCGGCCATGCAACGGTGCTCGGATTGCATTGCAGCATAGAACAAAATATTGAAGCGTGCGGCCATGGATGGCCGCCCGTTTGATCCTGCGATCAGGGACGATCGCAAAAGTGCAGGTAAGTCTTTGCGGTCAAGCAGATAGGCCCCGGCCCTCGGAATTCGCGGGCAGGCGCGGGCGCTGATATAGTGATCGTTCATCTGTAGACCCGACGCCGGGTTTGGGAGGGGAAGCCGATGGTGGCAACCCCGGCACGGCGGGGCAGAGGTAAACGACGTGGCTGAAGTTCTTTTCTACGAGCGCCCGGTGCCGCTCAACCGTACCGAACACAAGGATCTGCGCCTGAAGCCGATCCCGAACATGAAGTTCGCGCTGGGCGCGCATTCGGTGCCGCTCACCGGCGTGGAGTTCGGCCTGGCCGCGCGCGACCTGCCGATCGTGTTCGCCGG
Organism: Rhodanobacter denitrificans; assembly: GCA_017848855.1. Taxonomy (GTDB): domain Bacteria; phylum Pseudomonadota; class Gammaproteobacteria; order Xanthomonadales; family Rhodanobacteraceae; genus Rhodanobacter_A; species Rhodanobacter_A denitrificans_B. The sequence goes on from JAFIHF010000040.1 coordinate 32,901, forward strand.
CAACGACCTCGCCGACGCCGGCCCGGTGGCGCTGCTCGGCCTGCGCCAGAACGAGAACCTGTTCGTCGATGCCGAAGGCCAGTGGGCGCCGAACGTCTACATCCCCGCCTTCGTGCGCCGCTACCCGTTCGTGCTGGCCGAGAAGCCGGCCGGCCAGGAAGGCGACGACTTCGCCGTGTTCCTCGACGAAGGCTACGAAGGCTTCGGCACCGCCGAAGGCGACCGCCTGTTCAACGAGGACGGCACCGACACCGAAATGCTGACCCGCGCCGTGGGCTTCCTCGGCGAGTTCCAGCAGCACGTGGCGCGCACCCGCTGGTTCATGGAACAGCTGCGCAAGCACAACCTGCTCGAAGCCCGCAACATGAGCATGCGCAAGGGCGCGCCGGACAGCCCGGACGGCCGCGTGATCAACCTCAACGGCCTGTTCGTGGTCAACGAGGAAAAGCTGCGCCAGCTCGACGAGAAGGCCGCGCAGGAACTCCTGCGCGAAGGCGTGCTCGGCTGGATCTACGCGCACCTGATGTCGCTCAACAACATCGACCGCCTGGGCCAGCGCCTGGGTGAACGCGAGCAGGCCGAGGAAGGCGCTGCCCGCAACTGAGGCAGATAGCGTCTCGTGATTGAAAACGCCGCGACGGGCAACCGTCGCGGCGTTTTCGTTTGGTCCAGCACCGCGCTTGCGGCGTCACAGGGGCTCCGGGTGAAGCAGCGCGCTTCGCGCGCAGAAGCAACAGCACCCCACCCCAGCCCTCCCCTGCATGCAGGGGAGGGAGCGAAAGCCCGCACGCTCGCGACGCTTCGCTTTGGCCTTGGCTTCTGGCGTGCACGATGCGCGCCTGCACTTCCGGGGCCCCTCGGCGGCGGTGAGGCGTGGACGACAAGGCCGCGCAGCGGGCATCGCCAAGGATGGCGATGCCTTTTCGACCGGGCAGGAAGCCCGGCCGAAAAGCCCGGCCACGGCTCACGGACTTTCCGTCCATGGATGGACGGAAAGCGCCACCGCGGGGTGTCGTTTCCTCTTGGTTACTTCTCCTTTGGACAAGCAAAGGAGAAGTAACTCGGGCGCCGGCAGGCGCACGAAACCGCTTTGAATCTCGCGAAAGCGTAAAGACAAAAGCAGCCCCCTCACCCCAACCCTCTCCCCCAACGATGTTGGGGGAGAGGGGGAGTGGCAAGGTTGGGGGAGAGGGAGAACGGCAAGCGGGAGAGGGAGAACGGCAAGCGAGCCGGGCGCCTCAGCGCCCCACCACCGGCAACGCGATGTAGCTGGCTTCCCCCGGCGCGTGGTAGACGCGCTGCGTGGCCTTCACGTAATCCGCCGGCCTGGCCTCGAAGATGCTGGACACGAAGGTCTGCGGGTTGCGGTCGTACAGCGGGAACCAGCTCGACTGCACCTGCACCATGATGCGGTGGCCGGGCAGGAACACGTGGTTGGCGGCGGGCAGGTCGAAGCGGTAGGCGAGCGGCTGGTTCGCGGCCAGCGCTTCGGGTTTGTCCCAGCCGTTGCGGTAGCGGCCGCGGAAGATGTCCATCGCCACCGCGAGCTGGTAGCCGCCCATCTCCGGCTGCTCGGCCACCTGGTCGGGGTAGACGTCGATCAGCTTCACCACCCAGTCGCTGTCGCTGCCGCTGGTGGAGGCGACCAGGTGCACCACCGGCGCGCCGGCGATGGTCAGCGGCGCGGTGAGCGGTGCGGTTTCGTAGCTGAGCACGTCGGTGCGGCCGGAGGCTTCGCGCTGGTCGTCCACCAGCCACTGCGACCAGGTGAGGCCGTGCTCGTAGCCGATCGGCTGGATCGGCCGCGCGCGGAACGGCACCGGGTGCGCGGGATCGGAGACGTATTCGTCCCAGGCGTTGCCGCCGGTGGGCGCGTCGAAGCCGAGCTGCATGCCCGGCTGCAGGTACAGCGCGCGATCCTTGTGGGCGCAGCCGCTGTCGCAGGCCAGCGGCCAGCGTTCCAGCCGCTGCCAGCGGTTGCTGCCGGTCTGGAACGCGGTGACCGGGGCGAGGCCCGCCTTCGGCGCGCCGTCCTTCAGGTACTGCGCGAGGAACGGACGCAGGATGTGCTCGCGGAAGTACTTCGCGGTGTCGCTGCCGAAGCGGATCGCGCCGAGCGCGCTGCCTTCCTCGATCTCCTGGCCGTGATGCCACGGACCCAGCACCAGCTTCACCATGTCGCCGCGCTGGTCCTTCGGCTTGATCGCGCGATACACGGCGAGGTCGCCGTAGATATCCTCCTGGTCCCACAGGCTGTGCACCAGCATCACCGGCACGCTGAGCGGCTGCGCGGCAAGCAGCTTGTCCATCGCCTGCTGCTGCCAGAACGCGTCGTAGGCGGGATGCGCGAGCAGCTTGTTCCAGAAGCCGAGCTGCCGCATGCCGTAGGTGTCGCCCATCGCGCCGGCCGAGCCGTAGTGCATGAACAGGTCGTACTCGTCGTGGTAGTTCGTCCACCACTTGTACTTGTTGTCGCGGCTGGCCTCCTGCTCGTAGATGTAGCTGAGGTTCTGCTGGCGGAACGCGCCGTGGTGGAACCAGTCGTCGCCCATCCAGCCGTCCACCATCGGGTTCATCGGCACCGCGGCCTTCAGCGCGGGATGCGGATGCACCAGCGACATCAGCGGCTCGAAGCCGTCGTAGGAGATGCCGATGGTGGCGACGCGTCCGTTCGATTCGGGCAGGTTCTTCACCAGCCAGTCGATGGTGTCGTACGTGTCGGTGGCGTCGTCCACCGGCGTGGGGTTGAGCGGGCCGTGCACCGGGCGGTTCATCACGTAGTCGCCTTCGGAGCCGTACTTGCCGCGGATGTCCTGGATCACGCGGATGTAGCCGTCCTCCGCGATCACGTCGGCGGCGTTGTCGTAGCCTTCCAGCAGCGGTTCGAGATGGCCGCTCATGTGGTTGTGGGTGAGCTGGTGGGCGTCGTAGGGCGTGCGCGTGAGCACGATGCCGGCGTGCTGCGCGTCCTTCGGGATCAGGATCACGGTGTAAAGCTTCACGCCGTCGCGCATCGGGATCATCACGTCGCGCTCGACGTAATCGAAGCTGCCCGTGGCCGGCTGGAAGCTGGCCGGCGTTTCGCTGGGATAGTCGGGATATTTCGGTGTCGCGTCCTGCGCGGGCAGCGCACCACTGGCGGCGAGCAGGCAGGCGAACAGCGCGGTCCGCAGCCCTGTAGCGATCCGGTGTGATCTCATGGCGATCGACTCCCCTCTTGGACAGGCTGGCGCAGCTTACTGCGCATAGCCAGGTGCGGCCACGATAAGAAAGCGCTAAGCGCGTGCCGGCAAGCTGTACCCATGATCCTCGACGCTCGGCTACCAACGTTCACTCGCGCCGGGTTGCTGGCGACCGCCGTGGCCACGCTGTTGTGCGCTTGCGCCACCTACCATCCGTTGCCGCTGGGCCATGGCGAAGGCGCCGCCAGCGCCACGCGACTCAGCGTGCCGGCCAGCGCGATGCCGCTGCCGGAACTGGCCGCCCATCGCTTCGATCCCACCGACGGCCTCGACGTCACCGAGGTGGCAATGCTGGCGGTGGCGAACAGCCCCGACCTCAAGGTGCAGCGCGACGCGCTCGGCATCGCCCGCGCGCAGGCGTTCGCCGCGGGGCTGCTGCCCGATCCGCAGCTGAGTTTCGGCGCGGATTTTCCGCACAATTCCGGCGGCGGCCTCACCAAGGCCTACAACCTCGGCCTCAGCGAGGACGTGAGCGCCTTGCTGCTGCGCTCCTCGCGCAAGCGCGCGGCGAATGCGCAGGCGGAGCAGGTGAACCTCGACCTGCTGTGGGCGGAATGGCAGACCATCGCACAGGCGCGGTTGCTGTTCGACCAGGTGCAGAGCCTGCGTGCGCAGCAGGTCGAGCTGGATGCCGAAGTGCAGGCCCTGGCGCCGGTGGACCAGGCGGTGCAGGCCGCGCTCGCCGCGGGCAACCTCAACTACGACGGCGCCAGCGCGGGGCTCAACGCGATGGCCGACGCGCGCAAGCGCGCGAGCGACAACGCGGTGGCCCTGCACCAGGCCGAAGCCGACCTGCGCCAGCTGCTGGGCCTTGCGCCCAGCGCGCCGCTGGAATTGGTGGGCGCGCCCTACCAGGTCGATCCCGACGCCATGCAATTGCAGTCGGCGCTGGCCGACCTGCCGAAGCGGCGCCCCGACCTGCTCGCGCTGCAAGCCGGCTACCGCGCGCAGGAGGCGACGCTGCGCGGCGCGATCCTCGCACAGTTCCCCGCGATCAGCGTGGGCCTCACCCGCGCGCGCGACACCAGCAACATCACCACCAACGGTTTCAGCATTGGCATCACGCTGCCGCTGTTCGACCGCAACCGCGGCAACATCGCGATCGAAACCGCCACCCGCCAGCAGCTGAGGGACGACTACGACGCGCGCCTGCTGGCCACGCGCGGCGACCTGCAGCGCCTTGCCGCCGACCTCGCCACGCTGGACCGGCAGCAGGCGGCGCAGGCCGAACACGCGCAGCGCCTCGATGCGGCGCGCAGCGCCGCCGAGCGGGCGTGGAAGCAGGGCCTGCTCGACTGGCCGACCTATCTCGCGATCCGCGGCAATGCGCTGGGCGCCGACATGGACCTGCTCGCGTTGAAGCAGGCACGCTCCACCGCCGCGATCGCGCTGGAAGCCCTGCTCGGCCGCACCGACTTCGTCATGCAACGGACGTCCAAACGATGAAACAGGTTTTTCTCGCGCGCTGTGCCGCGCTGGCCGTCGCGGCCCTGCTGCTGGCCGCCTGCGGCAAGGGCGGCGACGACGAGGGCCAGGCCGACGAGGCCAAGGGCGTGGCGCTGGTGACCACGGCGATGCCGGTGCAGCGCAGCTTCCACGACAGCGTGGAAGCCTGGGGCAGCGCGGTGGCCGATCCGCATGCCGCGCGGGCGATCAGCCTCGCGCACGGCGGCCAGGTGGTCGCGCTCGCGGTGAGCGCGGGGCAGACGGTGAAGCGCGGCCAGCCGCTCTTGACGGTCGCGCCCGATCCGGTGGCGCGCAGCGCGTACCAGCAGGCGCAGAGCGCGGCGACGCTGGCGCAGGGCGAGCTGCAGCGCACCGAACAACTGCTCGCGCAGCACCTGGCCACGCAATCGCAGCTGGCCGCGGCGCGCAAGGCGCTGGCCGACGCGCAATCCGCGCTGGCGGCGCAGCGCGCGCTGGGCGGCGGCGACGCGCAGGAAGCCGTGGCCGCGCCGGACGACGGCGTGGTCACCGCGGTGTCGGTGGGGCTGGGCGAGCGTTTCGCCGCGAACGCGCCGCTGCTGGCCTTCATGCCCGCGCATGCGCTGATCGCCGCGCTGGGCGTGCAGCCCGACGCCGGCGCGCGGCTGCGCGTGGGCATGCCGGTGCAGCTGCACGGCGTGTACGGCGAGGCGCCGTCCTTCGCCGGCAAGCTGAGCATGGTGGGCCGCGCGGTCGATCCGCAGAGCCATCTGCTGCCGGTGCAGGCCGAGCTGCCCGCCGCTGCCGGTGCCGCGCTGGTGGCCGGCGCGGCATTGGAAGCCGCGATCGAAAGCGACAGCTACACCGCCTGGGCGGTGCCGCGTGCGGCGGTGCTGCACGACGAGCAAGGCGCCTACCTGTTCCAGCTCGACCACGGCAAGGCGCATCGCGTGGACGTGCAACTGCGCCAGCCGGCCGGCGACACCGTGGGCGTGCTCGGCCAGCTCGATGCGAAGCTGCCGGTGATCGTGCAAGGCGCCTACGAGGTGGACGACGGCGCCGCGGTGCGCACGGGTGACAGCAAGCCCGGCGACAAGGCCGACAGCGAGCCCAAGCCGTGACGGACGCGCCGATGACGATCACCCGGTGGATGCACGGTCACCGCCGTTCGCTGCTGTTCCTCGCCCTGATCCTCGCCATCGGCGGCATCGCGGGCGCGTTCCGCCTGCCGGTGTCGCTGTTCCCCAATGTCTCGTTCCCGCGCGTGCGCGTGACGATCGACGCCGGCGACCAGCCCGCCGACCAGATGGTGGTGAGCGTCACCCGGCCGATGGAGGAGGCGATCCGCCGCGTGCGCGGCGTGCGCGAGGTGCGTTCCACCACCAGCCGCGGCAGCGCCGAGATCAACGTCGGCTTCGACTGGGGCGCGGACATGGGCCGCGCCCTGCTCGACGTGGACGCCGCGATCGGCGAGGCGCTGCCGCGCCTGCCGGCCGGCGTGAACGTGGAGGCGATCCGGCTCGATCCCACGGTGTTCCCCATCCTCGCCTACAGCCTGCGCTCCGACACGCTCACGCCCACCCAGCTGCACGACATCGCCGAGTACCAGCTGCGCCCGCTGCTGTCCGGCGTCACCGGCGTGGCCCAGGTGGACGTGCAGGGCGGCGCGGTGGCCGAGTTCCACGTCGACGTGGACGCCGGCAAGCTGCGCGCGCAAGGCCTCACCCTCGCCGACCTCGACCATGCGGTGGCGAGCGCGGCCACCATCCAGGCGATGGGCCGCCTGCAGGATCACTACAAGCTATACCTGCTCTTGGCGAACAACCAGCCGGCCACCGCGGCGGCGCTGGGCGACATCGTGCTGCGCGCCGACGCGCACGGCGTGCTGCGCTTGAAGGACGTGGCCACGGTGGGCATGAGTCACGAACCGCAATGGATACGCAGCACCGCCGACGGCCACGACGCGGTGCTGCTGCAGGTGTACCAGCAGCCCGCCGGCAACAGCGTGCAGATCGCCCGCGACGTGAAGCAGCGCCTCGCCGATTACGCGCGGCAGGCGCCCAAGGGCCTGCGCATCGCCAACTGGTACGACCAGACCCAGCTGGTGCTGGGCGCGGCCGGCAGCGTGCGCGATGCGATCCTGATCGGCATCGTGCTGGCGGGCCTGGTGCTGTTCGCGTTCCTGCGCAACGCGCGGGTGATCCTGGTGGCGCTGATCGTGGTGCCGGCCACGCTGGCGATCACCGTGCTGCTGCTGACCCTGCTGCACATGAGCTTCAACATGATGACGCTGGGCGGCATGGCGGCCGCGGTGGGCCTGCTGATCGACGACGTGATCGTGATGCTGGAGCACATCATGCGCCGGCTGCGCGACGGCACCGGGCCGGTGCGCGAACGCATCGCCGGCGCGGCGTGGGAGTTCACCCGCCCGCTCACCGGCTCCAGCGCGGCCACCGTGGTGATCTTCCTGCCGCTGGCCTTCCTCACCGGCGTCACCGGCGCGTTCTTCAAGGCCTTGAGCCTGACCATGGCCAGCGCGCTGGTGATCTCCTGGCTGTTGACCTGGGTGGCGGTGCCGCTGCTGGCCGAATGGCTGATCGACGAACGGCACGCGGTGGAGCATCCGCCGAGCCGTTTTTCGCAACGCCTGCTGGCCGGCTACGAGCGCACGCTGGGCCGCCTGCTGCAGCGGCCGGTGCTGGTGCTGCTCGGCGTGGTCCCGCTGCTGCTGGTCGGCGCGCTGGCCTTCCGCCAGGTCGGCAGCGGCTTCATGCCGAAGATGGACGAGGGCGGCTTCGTGCTCGACTACCTCTCTCTGCCCGGCACCTCGCTGGACGAAACCGACCGCCTGCTGCGCCAGGTCGAGGCGATCATCCGCGCGAATCCCTATGTCGACACCTACTCGCGGCGCACCGGCCTGCAGCTGGGCGGCGGCCTCACCGAGGCGAACACCGGCGACTTCTTCGTGCGCCTGAAGAACGGCGCGCGGCCGTCCACCAGCACCGTGATGGAGCAGATCCGCGAACAGGTCGTGGCGCAGGTGCCGGGGCTGGACGTGGACGTGGCGCAGCTGATGGAAGACCTGATCGGCGACCTCACCGAGGTGCCGCAGCCGATCGAGATCAAGCTGTACGGCGACGACGAGGCGCAGCTCGACGCCACCGCGAAGAAGGTGGCCGCGGCGATCGCCAAGGTCAGCGGCGTGGCCGAGGTGCGCGACGGCATCAAGCCCGCGGGCGATGCGCTCGACGTCACGGTCGATCCGGTCAAGGCCGGCCTCCACGGGCTCGATCCGGTGGCGGTGGCGCAGCAGGTGTCCGACGCGGTGGCCGGCAACGTGGCTGCGCAGCTGCCGCAGGGACCGAAGATGGTGGGCGTGCGCGTGTGGCTGCCGCCGGATGCGCGCGCGCAGCTGGAGCAACTGCAGGCGTTGCCGATCCGCGCCGCCGACGGCCACGTGCTGCCGCTGTCGGAGATCGCCACGATCCGCGCGGTGCAGGGTCAGCCCGAGATCAACCGCGACAACCTCAAGCGCATGGTGGCGGTCACCGCGCGCATCGTGGGCCGCGACCTCGGCTCCACCGTGGCCGACGTGAAGCAGGTGCTGGCGCAGCCCGGCCTGCTGCCGCCGGGCATGTACCACGAGCTGGGCGGCCTGTACGCGCAGCAGCGGATCGCGTTCCACGACCTTTCCATCGTGATGCTCGCCGCGATCGCGCTGGTGTTCACCCTGCTGCTGTTCCTGTACGAGAGCTTCCGCGTGGCGCTGGCGATCATGGCCGCGCCGCTGCTGGCGATGGCCGCGGTGTTCGTGGGCCTGTGGCTCACCGGCATCGAGCTCAACATCTCGGCGATGATGGGCATGACGATGATCGTGGGCATCGTCACCGAGATCGCGATCTTCTACTTCACCGAGGCGACCGACGCCGAGCAGCGCATGCCGCTGCCCGAGGCCCTGCGTTTCGCCGGCCACCACCGCATGCGGCCGATCCTGATGTCCACCCTCGCCGCGATCCTCACCCTGCTGCCGCTGGCGCTGGCGATCGGCCAGGGCTCGCAGATGCAGCAGCCGCTGGCGGTGGCGATCATCGCCGGCATGCTGGTGCAGGTGCCGTTGGTGTTGCTGGTGATGCCGGTGATTTATGCCTTGCTGCGAAAATCATCAAATGGGCTTCCGCCCGAGAGGGCCGAGTCCGTCGGTATTACCGGACGCTGAGTAGCGCGAACCCGCTTGCCGTTCTCCCTCTCCCCGCCGGGGAGAGGGCTGGGGTGAGGGGCGGGTGCTCGCGAGAACCTCCCACTTCTGCAATTTGGCTCGTCTGTGGCGGGCTTTCGGGCGCCTGCCGCAAGTGAACCGCCCCGGGATTCTCGGAGGCTCCAACTCTTGAGAGGATGGAGCGATGGAAACCCCGAAGAAGAAGACCCCAACGTACTCGCCGGAAGTCCGCGAGCGGACCGTCCGGATGGTGTTTGAACACCGTGCTGAATA
>JAFIHF010000004.1 GCA_017848855.1 Rhodanobacter denitrificans
CCCTCTCCCTCCGGGAGAGGGTGCCGGCAGGCGGGTGAGGGTTCGGGCAAAGCGAAATGCTGCGGCAAGTCCGAACCCTCACCCCCGGCCCCTCTCCCGGAGGGAGAGGGGAGAAGATCGCCTGCGAGATATTCCGGACACCAGTGCGCTTGACCAGCCTTCGGCTGTTGAAAAGCGCCTCGCAGGAATGACGATCCGGTTGTTCTGGATGATTGATCGCGATTTCGTATCAGTAGCGGTTGACGCCCTGCACGTGGCACTTCGCCACCCACTTCTGCGCGGTGGCGGCGCCGGCGTCGTCGGCGGCTTCCTGGCGCAGCTGGGCGAGGGTTTCCCAGTTGCGCGCGCACAGCGGGCCGAGCTTGGGGCCCAGCGTCCACGACTGCTGGGCCAGCTTCTGCGCCAGCGCGTAGTCGCGCTGGTACACCGCCACCTCGGCGCGATCCTGCAGCAGCTCGGGCGAATCGGGGCTGCGCTTGAGCGCCTGGTCGAGCAGGGCCGCCGCCGCGTCGTAGCGGCCGGCATCGGTGTCGGCGCGGGCGGCCTGCTTCCATGCGGCGATGCCGGGGTCGGCCAGCGGCTGCACCGCGATCACCGACTGCTCGCGCTCGCCGGCGGCGCGGATCGCCGCGACCATGCTCGCGGGCGACGGCGCGGCGCGGCCGGGGGCGGTCGCGACCGGCGCCGGCGTGGTGCAGGCCGTCAGCAGGGCGGCCGCCAACGGCAGGGGCCAGGCGCGCAGGGATAGGCGAACGAGGGACATGTCAGTTTCCGCTGATTGGAGATGGGGCGGCCGCCGGGACCGTGCCGGGATCGACCGGGGCGGCGCTGGACGCCGCGGGCGCGGGGTTGCCGCCACCGAACAGGCTCTGCCAGAAGCCGCAGCCTTCGACCTCGCCGGACAGTGAACCGCTCACCACCGGCACCTGCTTCGCGCCGGTGCACTGCGGCTCGGTGGGCTTGTTGTCGGCGGGGTTGATCCAGGCCAGCTGCAGGCCCTCGCCGGGCGCGGCGGACAGCGGCCGGGTGGGCAGCTTGGCGAACAGGTTGCGCCACGCGCGCAGCGCGCCGGTGGCGCCGAACAGGTGGGCCGGCTTGTTGTCGTCGCGGCCCATCCAGAACACGCCGAGGCGATCGCCGGTGAAGCCGGCGAACCAGCTGTCGCGCAGGTCGTTGCTGGTGCCGGTCTTGCCGGCGGCGTGCAGCGAAGCCAGCGACGAGTTGCCGAGCGAGCTCGCGGTGCCGTAGGTGGCAACCTGCTGCATCGCCCAAGTCACCAGGCGCACCGCCTCCTGGTATTCGCCCTTGCCGCTCTGCACCTCGTAGCGCTTGATGGTGCGGCCGTTGCCGTCCACCACGCCGCGCACCGCCAGCAGCGGCAGCGCATGGCCGTCGGAGGCGATGTACTCGTACAGCTGCGCCACCTGCAGCGGCGACAGATCCAGCGCGCCGATCAGCAGCGAGGGGCCGGCGTTGACGCCGCCGAGCCCGAAGGACTGCAGGAACGCGCGGATCCGCGGCAGCCCCACCGCGAGGCCGAGGCGGATGCTGGCGAGGTTCCACGACTTCGCCAGCGCATCCACCATCGGCACCATGCCGTGGCTCTCGTTGTCGTCGTTGTGCGGCTCCCACAGCGTGCCGTTGGGCATGCGCATGCTGATCGGGCCGTCGTCCAGCGCGGTGGCGAGGTTCCAGCGCGCGGGGTCGGTCAGCGCCACCAGGTAGACGAAGGGCTTGATGGTGGAGCCGATCGGCCGCTGCGAATCCAGCGCGCGGTTGAAGCCCTGGTCGCCGGGGATCTTGCTGCCCACCACCGCCAGCACGCTGCCGTCGTGCGCGTCGGTGACCACACCGGCCGCCTGCAGCGGGTCGGCGCGCTTGCCCAGTTCCTTCATCGTGGTGTCGATGGCCTGCTCGGCGTAGAGCTGCGCGGCCGGGTCCAGCGTGGTGAAGATCGACAGGTTGCCTGCGCGCAGCGTGTCCTCGTCGAAATCGCTGGTGATCTGCTGGCGCACCAGCTGCATGAACGCGGGGAAGCGATTGTGCGGCAGCTGGCCGTTCCTGATCACGTCCAGCGGCGCGGCCTGCGCGGCCTTGGCCTGTCCGGGCGAAAGCAGGCCGGTGTCCACGAACTCCTGCAGCACCAGGTTGCGCCGCGCCAACGCGCGGTCCGGGTAGCGACGCGGGTCGTAATAGCTCGGCCCCTTCACCAGACCCACCAGCATCGCGATCTCCTGCGGGCGCAGGTCGCGCAGCGGGCGGCCGTAGTAGAACTCCGCGGCGGCGGCGAAGCCGTGCACCGCCTGGTCGCCCTGCTGGCCGAGGAACACCTCGTTGACATAGGCCTCGAGGATGCGGTCCTTGCTGTAGTGCAGCTCCAGCAGCAGCGACATCAACGCTTCGTTGATCTTGCGCGTGAAGGTCTGCTGGCGACCGAGATACAGGTTGCGCACCAGCTGCTGGGTCAGCGTGGAGGCACCCTGCACGGTGCGGCCGGCGCGCAGGTTGGCGAACGCGGCGCGCAGGATGCCGCCGAAGTCGATGCCGATGTTGTGCTTGAAGGTGCGGTCTTCCACCGCCTGCAGCCCGCTGACCAGCAGCGGCGGCACATCGGCCAGGCGCACGATGCGCCGATCCACCTGCTGCGCGCCGTACACGGTGGCGATGCGCGCGGGGTCGAGGTGGGTGAGCTCGATCGGCTTGCCGGTGGCGAGGTCGCGCACCGAAGCGACCGCGCCCTTGCCCAGGCTCACCTCGATGCGCTTGGGCAGCTCGCCGCCCTCCGGCCCGGCGTAGCCGCGCGAGGAGATCGTGTAGCGCGCGCCCTGCTTCGCCCAGCTGCCCGGCACCTGGCCGTGGCCATCCTCGCTGTAGCCGGCAAAGGTGAGTTCCAGCTGCAGCGCCGCCGGCGTCATCGGCTCGCCCACCGCCAGCGGCAGCGGCCGCGCGAACACGCGCGTGGGCACCGCGAACACCAGGTCGTTGAAGCGCTCCTGCACGCGCTTGTTCAGCACCAGCGTGTACGGCAGCACGAAACCGACCAGCAGGCCCAGGCCGATCCAGAACGGAATGCGCAGCCACGGCCACGCGGCGCGCAGGAACGAGCGGGTTCGGGTCAGCAAGGCGGGGGAATCCTGAACATACAGGCGCCGATGATAGGGCCTGCTACCCGGCGCGCATCTGAACGGAAGGGGCGTTTTCGGGGGCTGCGGTGGCTAAGAAAGGGTGGGCAGAGGGCGCTGTGGATGCACGATGCCCGAATTTGGCGACGCGAAGTCGCGTCGCGCGGTGAACGCCCGCTGGATTGGATCGTTCGCCGTCAAAGCTTTCTTTTCGATAGTTGCGATGCTTCTGCACTTTGCTTCTGCACTTTGCTTCTGCGCGCAGGAGCGCGCTGCTTTACCCGGGGCCCCTGTGACACGGCGGGCGGGCGGAGGAAAGTCCGCAGGATGGCCCGCGGGATGCGGGCCAGTTTTCGCCGGCCACGGAGGTGCCGTCGAAAAACCCCGTAAACCGCCCGCGCACCCGCAGGGCAGAGCCTGTCCCGGACTTGATCCGGGAATGCCCGGAGGGCGCGCCATCGGGGTACCGTCTCTCTTTGGCTACTTTCTCTTGACTCCGGGCATCCTGCCCTTCGCCCTTCGGGCCGGCTGCGCCGTTCGCCACCGCTCCCGGCGGTGGCGTGGGCACGCAAAGAGAAAGTAGCTCGGGCCGCGGCAGCGGCTCGAAACCGCTTTGTTCCTCGCGAAAGAGCCAGAGCAAAAGCCCCTCCCGGAGAGAGTCGGCAAACGTGCCGGGCGGGTTCGCCCACACGCAAGCACACGCGACCTTCCGCGTCGACGGACTTACCGCCAGCCGGAAGTGATGGGGTAGCGGCGTTCGCGACCGAAGGCGCGGGTGGTGACGCGCGGACCCGGCGCCGACTGGCGGCGCTTGAACTCGTTGGCCAGCACCAGGCGCACCACGCGGTGCACCACGTCGGCGGCGAAACCGGCCTCGACGATCTCGGCCTGCGCCTGCTCGCCCTCGATGAAGCGCGCGAGGATCGCGTCCAGCACCTCGTAGGGCGGCAGCGAGTCCTGGTCGGTCTGGTTGTCGCGCAGTTCGGCCGAGGGCGGGCGGTCGATGACTTCTGGTGGAATGACGGGACTCGGGACTCGGGACTCGGCAGAGCGGATCGAGGCGAGCCCGGGCTTTGCGCCGTTGCTTTCCCCGAGTCCCGAGTCCCGAGTCCCGAGTCCCGGCAGTCGAGTCCCGGGTTCCGAGCCCCGGCCGTTGCGCCAGCGCGCCAACCGATACACCACCGTCTTGTACACGTCCTTCAGCGGCGCGTAGGCGCCGCACATGTCGCCGTACAGCGTGCAGTAGCCCACCGCCATCTCGCTCTTGTTGCCGGTGGCGAGCAGCAGGCGACCGTGCTTGTTGGACAGCGCCATCAGCATCGTGCCGCGGGTGCGCGATTGCAGGTTTTCCTCGGTGGTGTCGGCGCCCTTGCCGGCGAAGGCGGGCGTGAGCGCGGCGATGAAGGAATCCACCGTGGGCTCCACGTCGATCACGTGGTAGTCCACGCCCAGCCGCTCGGCCTGCGCGCGGGCGCCGTCCAGCGACAGTTGCGAGGTGTAGCGGGTGGGCATCATCACCGCGGTGACGCGCCCGGCGCCCAGCGCGTCCACCGCCAGCGCCAGGGTCAGCGCGGAGTCGATGCCGCCGGACAGGCCCAGCAGCACGCCGGGGAAACCGTTCTTGTCGATGTAGTCGCGGATGCCGCGCACCAGCGCGGCGTACAGCACGGCCTCGGCCGAGTCGTCGCCCGGCGCCGGCCAGCCTTCGGCATGCAGCGTGCGCGTGGCCGGGTCGAACTCGGCCCACAGCAGCGCGTCGACGAAGGCCGGCGCGCGCGCCGCGACCGAACCGTCGCCGTTCACCAGCAGCGTGCCGCCGTCGTAGACCACTTCGTCCTGGCCGCCAACCAGGTTGAGGTAGACGAAGGCGCAGCCGGTTTCCTGCGCGCGCGCCGCCAGCACCGCCTCGCGTTCGGCCTGCTTGGCGTCGTCCCAGGGCGAGGCGTTGATCGCCACGATCAGCTCGGCGCCGGCACGCGCCGCGGCGGCAGCCGGCTCGGGCCGCCACACGTCCTCGCAGATCAGCAGGCCGATGCGCACGCCGGCCAGCGTGGTCAACGCGCTGGCGTGGCCGGGGCGGAAATAGCGCTTGTCGTCGAACACGCCGTAGTTCGGCAGCGCCTGCTTGTGCGCGATCTGCGCGATGCGCCCGTCGCGCAGCAGCGCGGCGGCGTTGAACACCTCGCCCTCGCTGTGCGGGAAGCCGACCAGCGCGGCCAGTCCGTCCGTGCCGGCGGCCAGCGCCTCCAGCTCCTGCTGGCAGGCGGCGAGGAAGCTGGGGCGCAGCAACAGGTCTTCCGGCGGGTAGCCGGACAGGGTCAGCTCGGGGAACACCACCAGCTCGGCGCCGCCGCTGCGGGCCTGCGCCATCAGGTCGCCCACCTTCGCGGCATTCGCCGCGACCGCGCCGACCGGGAAATCGTGCTGGGCCAGCGCCAGACGCAGTCTTGCCATGAAATTCCGCTCCAGAAACGACGAAGGCCGCGACGAGTCGCGGCCTTCGCATTCTACCGCTGCAGCTGCAGCGCTTACTTCTTCATCAGCTTGGCGAGCGTCTTGCCGAGGTCGGCCGGGGACTTCACCGTGGTGACGCCGGCCTTCTCCAGCGCGGCGAACTTCGCCGCCGCGGTGCCCTTGCCGCCGGAGATGATCGCGCCGGCGTGGCCCATGCGCTTGCCCGCCGGGGCCGAGGCGCCGGCGATGAAGGACACCACCGGCTTCTTGACGTATTCGCCGATGAACTCGGCGGCGTCTTCCTCGGCGCTGCCGCCGATCTCGCCGACCATGATGATGCCTTCGGTCTGCGGGTCGTCCTGGAACAGCTTGAGGCAGTCGATGAAGTTCAGGCCGTTGATCGGGTCGCCGCCGATGCCGATGCAGGTGGACTGGCCCAGGCCTTCGTTGGTGGTCTGGAACACGGCTTCATAGGTCAGCGTGCCGGAGCGCGACACGATGCCGACCTTGCCTGGCTGGTGGATGTGGCCCGGCATGATGCCGATCTTGCACTCGCCCGGGGTGATGACGCCGGGGCAGTTCGGCCCGATCAGCACGGTTTCCGGGTGCTGCGCCAGCACGTTCTTGACGCGCAGCATGTCGAGCACCGGGATGCCTTCGGTGATCGCCACGATCACGCGGATGCCGGCATCGACCGCTTCCAGGATCGAATCGGCCGCGAACGGCGGCGGCACGAAGATGACGGACGCGTCGGCGCCGGTTTCGTCGACCGCTTCGGCCACGGAATTGAAGACCGGCAGGCCGATGTGCTCGCTGCCGCCCTTGCCCGGGGTGACGCCGCCCACGACCTTGGTGCCGTAGTCGATCGCCTGCTGCGCATGGAAGGTGCCCTGCTGGCCGGTGAAGCCCTGCACCAGCACCTTGGTGTTCTTGTTGACGAGAACGCTCATTGGAATGTCCTGTTTGCTGTTCCTGCAGGAGCGCACTCTGCGCGCGATTGTGGCCTTTCGCGAAAAGCTTCATCGCGCACAGGGTGCGCTCCTGCGGAAAATTATTGGGCGGCGGCCACGGCCTTCTGGGCCGCGTCGTTGAGATCGTCGGCCGGCGTGATCGCCAGGCCGGAGTTGGCCAGCAGCTCGCGGCCCTTCTCCACGTTGGTGCCCTGCAGGCGCACCACCACCGGAATCTTCAGGCCCACTTCCTTCACCGCGGCGATGATGCCCTCGGCGATCATGTCGCAACGGACGATGCCGCCGAAGATGTTGACCAGGATGGCCTTGACCTTGTCGGAGGAGGTGATCAGCTTGAACGCCTCGGTGACGCGTTCCTTGGTGGCGCCGCCGCCCACGTCGAGGAAGTTGGCCGGCTCGCCGCCCGCCAGCTTGATCACGTCCATGGTGGCCATGGCCAGGCCCGCGCCGTTGACCATGCAGCCGATGGTGCCGTCCATCGTCACGTAGTTGAGGTTGTTCTGCACCGCGGCCGCCTCGGCGGCGTCTTCCTGGGTGAGGTCGCGCATCGCGGCGAGCTCGGGGTGGCGGAACTCGGCGTTGTCGTCGGAGTTCACCTTGCCGTCCAGCGCGGCGAGGTTGCCGTCGACCAGGATCGCCAGCGGGTTCAGCTCGACCAGCGACAGGTCCTTCTCGTTGAACAGCTTGTACAGGCCCAGCATGATCTTGGTCAGCTGGCCGACCTGCTTCGCGTTGAGGTCCATCGCGAAGCCGAGCTGGCGGCACTGGTAGGGCTGCAGGCCTTCGACGAAGTCCACCACGATGGTGTGGATGTCCTCGGGCGTGTCCTTGGCCACCTGCTCGATGTCCACGCCGCCGTGCTTGGAGGCGATGAAGGAGACGGCCTTGGAGTCGCGGTCGACCAGCACCGACAGGTACAGCTCCTTGGCGATGTCGGTGGCGTCGGTGACCAGCACCAGGTTCACCGGCAGCGCGCGGCCGGCCGACTGGTAGGTGGCCATCTTGGTGCCCAGCATGCTCTTGGCGGCGGCGTGCACGTCGTCCAGGCTGCGGCAGAACTTCACGCCACCGGCCTTGCCGCGGCCACCGGCGTGGATCTGCGCCTTGACCATCCATTGGGAACCGCCCAGCGCCTTGGCAGCGTCGACGGCGGCATCGGGGGAGTTGGCGACCTTGCCCGGCGGTACGTTGATGCCGTACTGCGCGAACAGTTCTTTGGCCTGGTATTCGTGGAAATTCATTCGATAGCCTCGAGCGAACGGGGAAAACGGCCTCGCGCGGAGGAAAACGCGGCGCGGGCTTGCGGGGGTCGGACGGCGCGGACGCTGCCGGCTTGCGATGCACGCGGGATGTCCCGACGGGGCGGGAACCGCGCGAAACGGCCGCCCATTTTCGCGGAAGCGGCCCCCGATGGAAAGGGGCGGCCCCGGAGCCGGCCCGGCAGGGGCTCTCCGCCCGGCCGCGGAAACCGGCCGGGCGGCTCGAAGTTTCCGGAACGGCAACCCTATACTTCGCCGGGACCGCTCCGGAGCGCCGTACACGTGTCCAGCACCGTCTTGCCGCAGCTCAACGCCCAGCGCGCCGTTCCGGCGGCGATCCGCCACGAACTGCTGTTCCTCAACGTCTTCCGGCTGGTCCAGGCGCTGGTCTACATCGGCCTGGCGTTCGCGCCGATGCAGATCGGCGGCGTGCCGCTCGCCTCGCCGCAGTTCGCCCTGCTGGTCACCCTGCCCTACCTGCTGTTCGCGATCGCGGCGCAGGCGCTGACCGGGCGCAGCGTGCCGTACGCGAAGGTGGTGGTGTCGATCTGGCTGGCGGTGGACATCGCCGCCGCGGTGCTGGCGCTCAGCGCGATCGACTACGCGCGCATCGGCATCGCGATGATGCTGGCGGTGAACCTGAGCGTGGGCGCGCTGATCCTGCCCCTGCGGCTGTCCAGCTTCTTCGCCGCGCTGGCCACGCTGGGCCTGCTCGGCCATGCCCTGCTGGCCACTCCCGGCAGCGGCCATGGCGACCGCGACCTGCTGGAGTCGGCGCTGTTCGGCCTGGCCTATTTCGCGATCACCACGCTGTGCCACGTGCTGGGCCGGCAGCTGCGCGCCAGCGAGGCGCTGGCCGAGCAGCGCAGCACCGACCTCGCCAACCTCTCGCAGGTCAACGAGCTGATCATCCGCCGCATGAAGACCGGCGTGCTGCTGGTGGACGACGCCAACCGCATCCACCAGATCAACGAATCGGCCTGGATGCTGCTGGGCAACCCCAGCGCGGACCAGCGCGACCTGGGCCGGCTAGCGCCGGAGCTGTCGCGCCGGCTGTACCACTGGATGACCTCGGGCAAGCTGGACGAGACCGCCACCCAGCTCGCCGACGGCGTGCCCGAGGTGGTGCCGCGCTTCTCCCGCCTCGCGCCGAACGACGATTCGCTGGTGCTGATCTTCCTCGACGACACCTCACTGGTGTCGCGCCGCGCCGAAGAGCTCACGCTCAGTTCGCTGGGCCGGCTGTCCGCCTCGATCGCGCACGAGATCCGCAACCCGCTGGCGGCGATCCGCTACTCGGCGCAACTGCTGGCCGAGTCGGAAAAGATGGACGCCGCCGACCAGCGCATGGTGGAGATCATCAACAACCACTGCGTGCGGCTCAACGAGATCATCGAGAACATCCTGCAGCTGTCGCGGCGCGAACGCTCGCGGCCGGAGACGCTGGACCTGGGCCGCTGGGCGCAGGGCTTCGTGGACGAATACAAGCTCGGCAACGACCTCGGCAACGACACCCTGCAGGCCGTGGTCAGCGGTACGCCGCCGGTGGCGCTGGCCGACCCGCAGCAGCTGCAGCAGGTGGTGTGGAACCTGGTGCAGAATGCGCTGCGCTACGGCCGCCTGCCCGGCGAACCGGCCCGCGTGATGGTGCTGGCGCGCAGCGGCGAGCACGGCGTGCCGATCCTCGAAGTGGTGGACCGCGGCCCCGGCATCGCGCCGAAGGTGGCCGCGCAGATCTTCGAGCCGTTCTACACCACCCACGAATACGGCACCGGGCTGGGCCTGTACCTGGCGCGGCAGATGGCCGAGGCGAACCAGGCCTCGCTGGAATACGTGCGCGTGGCCGGCGGCGGCAGCTGCTTCCGCCTGCTGCTCACGCCCTCGCAGATGATCCGCGGCAGCGGCGAGATGGCCAGCGCCTGAGTCCGAACCGGCGGCTCAGGTCGCCCGCACGATCAAACTCGTCGGCAGCATCTGCGAGCTCACCGGCTGACCGTCGATCAGCGCCAGCACCTTGCGCGCCAGCAGCACGCCGCCCTCCTGCCAGTTCTGCCGCACGGTGGACAGCGGCGGCAGGAAGCTGGCGCCGTGCGGGGTGTCGTCGTAACCCACCACCGAGACGTCGTTCGGCACCGACAGGCCCTGCTCCACCAGCGCGCGGATCGCGCCCATCGCCAAGAGATCGCTGCAGGCGAAGATCGCGTCGAAATGCACCTTGCGGCGGGTCAGCGAGCGCACCGCGTCGACGCCCGACTCCAGCGTCCAATCCACCCGCTGCAGCAGCAGCGGCTTGATGCCGTGGCCGGCCAGCTCGTCGACGAAGCCGTGCAGGCGCTGGGCCATTTCCGGGTGGTCGGAGTTGCCGATGAACACCGGGTGGCGCCGCCCGATCGAGAGGAAGCGCTCGGCCACGCTCACCCCGCTGTGGCGGTTGTCGCTGCCCACCACGATATGGTGGTCGTGCGCCGACTCGGCGCCCCATACCACCATCGGCAGGCCCATGCGGTCGTACAGCTTCACCGCGTCCTGGTGCACGCCCTGGCCCAGCAGGATCAGGCCGTCGGCGGCCTGCACCGCGGCGTTCGGCGCGTCGTGGCGGGTGGTCAGCAGCACGCTGTAGCCGGCCGAGGTCAGCTCCTGCGAAATGCCGCCCAGCAGCGACAGCGGGTACGGGTCCCACATGGTGCGGCCGGCCGAGGGCTTCATCTCCACGATCACCGCCACCGTGTGGCTGCGCCGCAGCCGCAGGTTGCGCGCGCTGATGTTGAGCTTGTAGCCGTGCTTGCGCGCCAGCGCCTGGATGCGCTCGCGGGTTTCCGGCGTCACCAGCGGGCTCTCGGCCAACGCCCGCGACACGGTGATCTTGGACACCCCGGCCAGCTTCGCCAGATCCGCCATGGTCAGGCCGGGCTGCGCCGCGGCGGGCGCCTTCTTCTTGGCGGAACTCACGGTCGGCTGGTCCTCCGGCCGGCGCCGCGCGCCGGCCTTGCGCGGCTAGTGTCGCCTGCGACGGCGTCCGCGTTCAATGCCCGCCGGATCGCCCGCAAACCGCGCCACAACGGTCCCGAGATGAAATGTTATCGATATCTTGATATCGATAACATTGACACGTATGCTGCGCCCGAAGACGCGCCAGCGCCGACGCGGCGCCCGCTCCACGCAAGGGGAACATCACGTGCAGATCCACGATGCGGCTCCGCCTGTCCTCCCCGCCAATGCGGGCGCGGCGCCGCATGCCGCCGGCGCGGTCGATCCCTGGCAGCTCGTGCGCCGCGGCCACGACCGCACCGGCTTCGCCCAGGACGAAAGCCTGTTCGCCCTCGCCAACGGCTCGCTGGGCGTGCGCGGCGGGCTGGAGGAAGACCACAGCCCCAGCCAGGCCTGCTTCCTCGCCGGCGTGTGGGAGCGCTCGCCGATCGCCTACCACGAGCGCTTCACCGGCTTTGCCCGCAGCACCGACACCCGCGTGCCGGTGGCCGACGCCAGCCGCATCCGGTTGCGGCTGGGCGACGCGCCGGTGCAGCTGGACGCGGGCGAATGGCTGGCGCTGGAGCGCCGGCTCGACCTGCGCACCGGCAGCTACCGGCGCACGCTGCGCTGGCGCGCGCCGGGCGGCGGCACGCTGGAGATCGTCGCGGAACGGCTGGTGCCGCTGGACCGGCCCGGCGTGCTGGCGATCCGCTACACGCTGCGCTCGCTCGACTACCGCGGCCCGGTCGCGCTGGAATCGGCGATCGACACCGCCCGCGCCGCGCTCGGCCAGGGCGACGATCCGCGCATCGGCGCGCACCTCCACGGCGGCTTGCACCTGCACGCCGCCCAGGCCGAGGCGGAACTCGCCTGGGTGGCCCAGAACACCACGCACAGCGGCATCCGGCTGGTCTGCGCGCAGACGCATCGCCTGCCCGGCGACACGCTGCGCTTCCAGGGCGCCACGCGCACGCGGCACGGCGCGGCGCAGACCTTCGCCGGCCAGCTCGCCCCCGGCAGCGAGCTGGTGCTGGAGAAATACGCCGCCTGGGCCTGGTCGCAACCCGCAGCCGCCAGCGCCGTCGACCCCGTCCTGCTGGCCAGCGCCAGGGAAGCGCTGGCCTTGGCCGGCCACGCAGGCTTCTCCTCCCTGCTGGCCGGCCAGGCGGGACGACTCGACGCGCTGTGGCGCGCCGCCGACCTCGCCATCGACGGCGCGCCGGAGGTGGAGCAGGCGCTGCGCTTCAACCTGTTCCAGCTGTTCCAGTCCGGCAGCCGCGACGACCGCGGCAGCGTGGCCGCCAAGGGCCTCACCGGCGAAGGCTACGAAGGCCACTGCTTCTGGGACACCGAGGCCTTCATGCTGCCGGTGCTGGCCACCACCGCGCCGGAACTGGCGCGGCACCTGCTGGCCTGGCGCCACGCCACGCTGGAGCGCGCCCGCGCCCACGCGCGCGAGCTGGGCCACGCCCGCGGCGCGCTGTACCCGTGGCGCACCATCGCCGGCGACGAGTGCTCGGCCTACTTCCCCGGCGGCTCGGCGCAATACCACATCAACGCGGACATCGCCTGGGCGATCCGGCTGTACGTGGACGCCAGCGGCGACGAGGATTTCCTGCGCGCGATGGGCGCCGAGATGCTGTGCGAGACCGCGCGCATCTGGCTGCAGGTCGGCCACTACAACCCGCGCCGCGGCGGCGCGTTCTGCATCCACGAGGTGACCGGACCGGACGAATACTCCGCCCTGGTCGACAACAACCACTACACCAACCGCATGGCGCAGCGGCACCTGCGCGACGCCGCCGCCACGCTCGCGTGGCTGGCCGCGCGGCATCCCGTCGACTACGCCGCGCTGGTCGAGCGCATCGACCTGGGCGCAAGCGAAGCCGCGCAATGGCAGCGCGCCGCCGACGCGATGCACCTGCCGGTGGATGCGGAGCTGGGCATCTTCCCGCAGGACGACGGCTTCCTCGACAAGCCGCGGCTGTCGCCCGCGCAGATGCGCGATCCGGCGCTGCGCCCGCTGCTGCTGCACTGGCATCCGCTGACGATCTACCGCCACCAGGTGTGCAAGCAGGCCGACACCGTGCTCGCGCTGGTGCTGGCCGGCGAGGACGTGGAGCTCGACGCGAAGCGGCGCAACTTCGACTACTACGAAGGCGTCACCGTGCACGACTCCACGCTGTCCGCCTCCACCTTCGCGGTGCTCGCCGCGGAAGTCGGCCGCGACGAGCAGGCCTATCGCTACTTCCTCGACACCTTGCGGGTGGACCTGGACGACTCGCACGGCAACGCCGCACACGGCCTGCACCTGGCGGCGATGGCCGGCAGCTGGCTGGCGCTGACCTGGGGCTTCGGCGGCCTGCGCGTGCGCGGCGGCCAGCCGGCGCTGGCGCCGCAGCTGCCCGCGGCCTGGCGCGGCTACCGCTTCGGCCTGCGCTGGCGCGACGCGCAGCTGCGCGTGGAGGTGGACGCCGCCGGCGTGCGCTACACCCTGCTCGAAGGCGAAACGCTGGAGTTCCTGCATCGCGGCCAGCCGCAGCGGCTGCGCCGGGGCGAATCGCTGCGCCTGCCGCACCCGGCCCCGCGCGCGCTGAAAGCGGTGATCTTCGATCTCGACGGCGTGCTCGCCGACACCGCCGTACTGCATCGCGCGGCCTGGCAGCAGCTCGCCGCCGAGATCGGCGCGCCATTCGACGAGGCCACCGCCGAGCGCATGAAGGGCGTGGACCGCATGGGCTCGCTGGAGATCCTGCTGGAGCGCGCGCCGCGCCGCTACAGCGACGCGGAGAAGGCCGCGCTGGCCGCGCGCAAGAACGCCCGCTACGTCGAGCTGATCAGCACGCTGGAACCGCGCGACCTGCTGCCCGGCGCGCGCGCCGCGGTGGAGTCGGTGCGCGCGGCCGGGCTGAAGACCGCGCTGGCCTCGGCCAGCCGCAACGCGCCGCTGCTGATCGAACGGCTGGGCATCGCCGGGTTGTTCGACCACGTGGTCGACGCCGGCCGCATCGCGCGCTCCAAGCCGGACCCGGAAATCTTCCTCGCCGCCGCCGCCGGGCTGGGCCTGGCGCCGGCGGACTGCCTCGGCGTGGAGGACGCCGCGGCAGGCATCGCCAGCCTTCACGCCGCGGGGATGGCGGCGGTGGGCATCGGCCGGGCGGACGCCCTGGCCGAGGCGGACGTGCTGCTGTCGGACATCGCCGCGTTCGACATCGGCCGAATCAGAACGACACGCGGCCCATCGGCACGGCCCACGGCCGCCGCCACACCACTTTAGCCAGGCACACTGATGGGGAGTCAGACCATGAGCACTCGCATACTCAAGAACTTGACGTTGTCGGCGGCGATCTCGGCCGCCCTGCTGTCCGCCGCCGCCATGGCCCAGGACACGCCCCCGACCGGCACCGCCCAGACCGGCACCGCCGCGCCCGCCACGACCAACAAGAAGGAGGCCAACAGCTACGACAACAAGAAGGTGCAGGCGCTGCAGCAGGTGGTGGTGACCGGCTCGGCCAGCGCCACGGGCGTGCGCAAGATCGACGCCAGCTACTCGATCACCACCGCCTCCAACGCGCAGATCCAGCAGGACAACCCGCGCAGCGCGGCCGACCTGCTGAAGATCTCGCCCGGCGTGTGGCCCGAATCCACCGGCGGCCAGACCGGCGCCAACATCGAGGTGGCCGGCTTCCCCGGCGGCGGCGACGCGCCGTTCTACACCAACCAGATCATGGGCACGCCGCTGTACGGCATGCCCTCGCTGTCGTTCTTCGAGCAGAGCTCGATGTTCCGCCTCGACGACACCATCGACCACGTGGAAATCCTGCAGGGCGGCCCCTCGGTGGTGTTCGCCGACGGCCAGATCGGCCTCACCTCCAACTACATCTTGAAGCAGGGCACCGACACGCCGTCGGGCGACGTCGGCGTCACCTACGGCACCGGCGCGTTGCGCCGCATCGACGGCTACTACGGCTTCCCGCTCGGCCAGAACAGCGGCTGGTACGGCAGCGTGGGCGGCTTCTGGCGCGATTCCAACGGCGTGCGCAAGCCGCGCTTCCCCGCCGACAAGGGCGGCCAGCTCACCGCCACCTTGACCAAGGACTGGGACAACGGCTCGCTGATGTTCTGGGCGCGCGGGCTGGACGACAAGAACCAGTTCATCACGCCGATCCCGCTGCTGCAGACCGGCCAGGGCCGGTTCGCCCCCTACCCGGGCTTCGATCCGCTGAAGAGCACCTACTACAGCCCGGCGATGCAGCACGTGTACCTGGAGAGCTATCCGGGCGGCGGCACCAGCGCGGACCTCGCCGACGGCCGCGGCGCCCAGCTCGGCTTCTTCGGCGCGAACTTCGACTGGGACTTCGGCAACGGCTGGACCGTGAGCGACAAGTTCCTGGTCGACGGCGGCAACATGGACACCAATGCGCTGTTCTCCGGCGCCAACCCGCAGACGCTGGCCAGCTGGGAAACCACCGGCGGCAACTATCCGGACGGCAACGTCCCCGCCGACGCCGTGTACACCGCCAGCTACACCAACGGCAGCGGCATCGTCACCGATCCCAACACCGACGTGATCGGCCAAGGCTGGTGGCACATCCACAAGAACATCAAGTCCGCGATCAACGATTTCCGCGTCAGCCGCGAGCTGTTCGAGGGCAACACGCTGACCGCCGGCCTGTACCTGGCGCACTACACCGACAGCGACCGCTGGTCGCTCGGCAACCCGATGCTGATGACCAACACGCCGAACGCCACGCCGATCGCGGTGAGCTACGTGCAGGGCGGCCAGACCTACCAAGTCACCAACGCGCAGGGCCTGATCTACAACGGCGGCTACAACATCACCGAGAACGGCACCGCCACCAACAAGGCGTTCTACCTGTCCGATTCGTGGAAGCTGGACCAGTGGCTGTTCGACGCTTCGGCCCGGCTGGAGAACGAGAACGCGCGCAACAGCGTGTGCAACCTGTCCAACGTCGACATCGACGGCAACCCGAACACGCTGTACGACAACGCCGTGGCGATGTGCAACGGCACCTACGCGGTCACCAGCTACAACAAGACGCATACCTCGTGGACGGTCGGCGCCACCTACAAGATCCAGGACAACATGTCGGTCTATGCCCGCGCGAACCGCGGCGCGCACTTCAACAGCTTCGACGACATGCGCGGCAACACCACCGGCAACACGCCGCCGCTGCTGAAGATCCAGAACTATGAAGTGGGCTTCAAGTACCAGATCCCCACCTTCAACGTGGACCTGTCGTTCTACCACCGCAACTTCGACGGCCTGATCTACCAGCCCTCGATCAACGGCGTGCCGCAGGGCGGCCAGTCGATCTACGGATCGAGCACCAAGGGCGCCAACCTGATCATGCGCGCCGGCACCGCCGACCAGTTCTTCACCGTGACCCTGGTGGGCGACTGGATGGACGGCCACTACACCAACTTCAAGGGCAACGTGGCGTTCTACGGCCTGCCCACGCCGGACAACCCCAGCGGCAAGTTCTACACCAACATCAACGGCCAGCAGCTGCAGCGCCAGCCGAAGGTGCAGTACCGCCTGACGCCGGCCTTCCTGATCCCGATCGAGGGCGGCAGCCTGCGGCTGTGGGCCACCTGGGAACACGTGGGCCCGCACACCCAGGACCAGACCGGCCTGCAGCAGCTGGGCAGCTACCACGACCTGCAGCTGGGCGCGCAGTTCACCCACGGCCCGTGGATGCTCACGGCGCTGGCATCCAACGTCACCAACGAGCTGGGCCTGACCGAATCCAACTCGCGCATCGCGGGCAATGCCGCCGGCGCGACCGGCGTGATCCTGGCCCGCCCGCTGGAGGGCCGCAACGTGACCTTGCAGCTGAAGTACAACTTCTGATGTCCTGACGCTTGCCCCGCATGGCGGTCCGGGCCAACCCCCTCCCGGCCCGGATCGCTCTTTTTCCGCGGACACCTTGCCGAGGTGCGCATGAACCGGTTCCGCATGATCGCCGCGCTGACGCTGATCTACATGGTCTTCGCGATCCTGCTCAACAGCGTGGGCACGGTGATCCTGCAGTCGATCGCCAGCTTCGGCGTCGACAAGCCGCAGGCCAGCCTGCTGGAGCTGTTCAAGGACCTGCCGATCGCGCTCACCTCGTTCCTGGTCGCCTCCTTCCTGCCGCTGCTCGGCTACCGGCGCGCGATGATGATCGCGCTGGCGATCGTCGCCGCCGCCTGCGTGCTGATGCCGCTGTTCCCCGGCTTCCACACCGCCGAACTGCTGTTCACCTGCGTGGGCGTGTCGTTCGCGCTCACCAAGGTCGCGGTGTACTCGTCGATCGGCCTGCTCACCGGCGACCAGGCCGAGCACGGCCGCCTCACCAACACCATCGAGGGCCTGTTCATGGTCGGCGTGCTGATCGCCGGCTGGCTGTTCAGCGCCTTCGTCGACCACGGCCATCCCGCCAACCCGTCCTGGCTCAACGTGTACTGGCTGCTGGCCACGCTGTGCGTGCTGGTGATCGCGCTGCTCGCCGGCTCGCGCATGGACGAATCGGCCGCGCGCAGCGCCGAGGGCAAGTCGATGCGCGGCTCGCTGCTGGAGATGCTGCACCTGTTCGTGCGGCCGCTGGTGTACGTGTTCCTCGCCTCGGCCTTCCTCTACGTGCTGATCGAGCAGAGCTTCGGCACCTGGCTGCCCACCTTCAACAACGAGGTGCTGAAGCTGCCCAACGCGATGAGCATCCAGCTCGCCAGCATCCTCGCCGCCGCCACCGCGGCGGGCCGCATCGCGGCCGGCCAGGTGCTGCGGCGGGTGCCCTGGTACACCCTGCTGAACCTGTGCGTGCTGGGCATGGGCGTGCTGGTGCTGCTGGTGCTGCCGCTGGCGCGCGGCATCGTCGCGCGCCCGGGCGTGGGCTGGTTCAACGCGCCGGCGGCGGCCTACCTGATCCCGCTGATCGGTCTGCTGATGGCGCCGATCTATCCCGTCATCAACTCGGTGGCGCTGAGCTCGCTGCCCAAGCCCGCGCACGCCGCGATGACCGGGCTGATCGTGATCTTCTCCGCGCTGGGCGGCACGCTGGGTTCGCGCATCACCGCGGTCGTGTTCGCGCACAGCAACGGCATCGACGCGTTCTACTTCTCGCTGGTGCCGATGAGCCTGATCCTGGTCACGCTGTTCTTCTTCAAGCGCGAGACCGATCGCCACGGCCTGGCCACGGCGGCGCCGGGCCTGCGCCTCGCGGCGAAATAGCGGCGGCGACGCGCCATGTCCACGCCCGCCGCCATGCCGCTCGATGCCCTGCGCCAGGTCGGCGCGCTGCTGCAGGCCGGCGCGCTGCGCGAGGCGCATGGGCGCCTGCAGGCCATCGTCGCGGAACACCCCGACTGCGCGGAGGCGCTGCGTCTGCTCGGCGGCCTGCGCCTGGGTTTCGGCGACGCCCAGGCGGCGGAAGCGCTGCTGCGCCGCGCGCTGGCGCTGGACCCGGGCTGGGCGCCCACGCTCGCCACGCTGGGCGAGCTGCTGCTGGGCAGCGGCCGCGACGATGAGGCCGAAGCGCTGCTGCGCCGCGCCGCCAGCAAGCTGCCGCAGGCCGCCCTGCGGCTGGCGCGCCATTGCAACGAGCGCCAGCGTCCGGCCGAGGCACTGGCCCTGCTCGCGCCACTGTGCACCGGCCAGGTCGACGCCGAAGTGGCCGCGCAGCACGTGGCGGCGCTGGCTGCGCTGGGCCGCGCCGACGAAGCCGTCGCGCTCTATCGACATGCGGCGGAAGCCGCG
The DNA here is from genome assembly GCA_017848855.1 of Rhodanobacter denitrificans. Lineage (GTDB taxonomy): Bacteria > Pseudomonadota > Gammaproteobacteria > Xanthomonadales > Rhodanobacteraceae > Rhodanobacter_A > Rhodanobacter_A denitrificans_B. The sequence continues at coordinate 18,536 of JAFIHF010000004.1, forward strand.
CCCGACGATGCGGCCGCCGCGCAGGCACTGGCGATCGCGCTCGCCGCCGCCGGCCGCCACGCCGAGGCCGAACGCACGGCGAGCCGCGCGCTGGCCGCCGGCCGCGCGGACGCCGCTGCGCATTTCATCCGCGCGCGCAGCCGGCTCGCACTGGGCGAGTTCGCGCGCGCCGAGGCCGACCTGCGCGACGGCCTGCGGCTGGAGCCGCGCCACGCCGAGGCGCACGACCATCTCGCGCGGCTGGTGTGGATGCGCAGCGGCGATCTCGCCGAAAGCACCGCCGCGCTCGACGACGCGCTGCGCCGCTTTCCCGGCGACGAGACCCTGCTCGCCGCCAAGGCCGCGATCCTGCAGGGCGCGGGTGATGCGCGCGGCGCCTGGACCTGCCTCGCCGCGCCCGCGGCCCGTGCGCAGGCCGCGCCAGCGCTGCTGGTGCGCGCGGGGCTCAGCGCGCTGGAATTCGATCCCGCCGGCGCACGCGCGCTGGCCGAACGCGCGCTGCGGCAGGCGCCCGGCCTCGCCGCCGCGCGCAGCCTGCGCGCCGCCGCCCTGCTCGGCTGCGGCGACGCGCGGCGCGCGCTCGAACAGTGCGAGGTGCTGCTCGCCGGTACGCCCGACGACCAGTACCTGATCGCGCTGCAAACCACCGCCTGGCGCCTGCTCGGCGACCCGCGCCACGAGGCCTACTGCGACTACGCGAAGCTGGTGCAGCCGTATCGCCTGCAAGCGCCCGCCGGCTGGAGCAGCCTCGCCGGCTTCCTTGCCGACCTCAAGCGCAGCCTCGAACGCCTGCACGATCCGCTGGGCCATCCGCTGCTGTTCCAGTCGCTGCGCCACGGCACCGAGACCACCGAAGACCTGGCCCGCCACGCCGATCCGGTGATCCAGGCGCTGTTCCGCGCGTTCGACGCGCCGATCCGCGACTACATGGCCTACCTCGGCCACGGCGACGACGCGCTGCGCCGGCGCAACCGGGGCGGCTACCGCTACAACGGCAGTTGGTCGGTGCGGCTGCGCAGCAGCGGCTTCCACGCCAACCACGTGCATCCGCGCGGCTGGATCTCCTCGGCCTGCTACATCGACCTGCCCGACGACATGGACGGCAACGGCAAGGCGGACGGCTGCCTCGCGTTCGGCGAGCCCGGCATCCTCACCGCGCCGCCGCTGCACGCGCAGCACGTGGTGCGCCCCGAGCCCGGCCTGCTGGTGCTGTTCCCCTCCTACGCCTGGCACGGCACCGTGCCGTTCACCAGCGCACAAACGCGGCTCACCGTGGCGTTCGACGCGGTGCCGGAGGCCTCCGCATGAAACGCATCGCCTTCGCCTTGTTCGCGCTGGTGATGGCGCACGCGTCTGCCGCCACTGACGCCAGCTTCGTGCTGCAGGCCAGCGCCGCGGACTGGTCCCGTTATTTCCCCGGCCAGCTGGGCAACGGCTACGCCTCCACGCTGACCGCGCCGCGCGGCACCGAGGCCGCGCCGGCCTATCTCGTCGCCTTGATGGATCGCACGCCCGGCGACATGGCGCGTCCGGCCGTAGTGCCCGCGTGGAGTGGCATCGACTACCGCGCCGCGGGCGGCGGCTGGCTCAACGCCGCGCCGCTGGACGCCGCGCATTTCCAGGACTACGCGCAGACGCTGGACATGCACGACGGCACGCTGGCCACGCGCTATGTGTACCGCGACGGCGAACGCGCCGCCGATATCGAAGTCCTCTCGCTGGTGAGCCAGGCCTCGCCGCACCTCGCCGGCAGCCGGCTCACGCTCACGCCGCATTTCGACGGCCGCATCGAGCTGTCGTTCGCGCTGGATGCCTGGGCGCCGCACCAGCCGCGCTTCGCGCTGGCCCGCATCGACGATGCGGAAATGCATCGGGAGCTGGACAAATACCGCCTGAAACTGGAACCGGTCGCGCCCGCCACGCCGGACCGCGCCGCGCTGTGGTACCCCGGCACCACCGAAGCGCTGGCCCGCAACGGCGATGCCGCGCAACTCACCCTGCGGCTGAGCGGCCGGGCCGCGAACGGCGCCACGATGGCGGAGGCGGTGGCCGTGGCGCTGCCGCAAGGCGTGCAGCCGGTTTCGACCAGGGTGGTGCGCGAGGGCCTGCACCTCGCACTGGTCGTGACGATGGACGTGCGGAAGCACCAGCGCTACGCCTTCGCCAAGTTCGTCGCCGTCTCGCGCGCGGGCTGGGGCGGCGACGCGCAGGCCGATCTCGCGCTGGCCGTGCAGGCGCGTGCACAGGGCTTCGACGCGCTGCTGCACGCGCAGCGGGAGGCCTGGGACGCGCTGTGGAAGTCCGACGTGGTGATCGACGGCGACCCCGCCGCGCAGCGCATCGTGCACGCCGACCTCTACTACCTGCTGTCCAACGTGACACCGGACACCGCGTGGGGCGCCGGCGCCTGCGGCCTGACGCCGGGTTACGCCGGGCACGTGTTCTGGGACAGCGACACCTGGGTGTTCCCCGCCCTGCTCCTGTTGCATCCGGAACGCGCGAAGTCGCTGGTGGCGTTCCGCGCCCGCACGCTGCCGGCGGCCGAGGCGCGCGCCCGCACACGCGGCCTGCGCGGCGCGATGTATCCGTGGGAGGCCGATCCCGACGACGGCAGCTCGCAGACGCCGCATTCGGCCCGGGCGCTGGACGAGCGCGAGATCCACGTCAACGGCGACGTCGCGATCGCGCAGTGGCAGTACTGGCTCGCCAGCGGCGACAAGGATTGGTTGAAGCAATCCGGCTGGCCGGTGATCCGCGCCGTCGCCGACTTCTGGGTCAGCCGCGCCACCTGGGTGGCGGCGAAGCGGCGCTACGAGATCGCGCACGTCACCTCGGTGGACGAGGACTACAGCGACGTGCCGAACGACACCTACACCAACGCCGTGGCGCGCAAGTCGCTGCAGATCGCCGACGCCGCGGCCGCCGTGCTCGGCGTGCGGCCCGACCCGCGCTGGGCCGCGGTGGCGCACGAGCTGTACCTGCCGTTCGCCGACGGCCACCACCTCGACTTCGACCCGTCCGTGCCGCACAACCGCGATACCTGGGGCGGCAGCTCGCTGCCGATGCTCGCGCTGCCCTCGCTCGACCTGCCCATGGACACGGCGGTGCGTCGGCGCGACTACGCCTACGCGCTGGGTCCGATCGAGCATTCGAGCCGCGACCCGAACAGCATGGGCCTCGCCCCGCTGTCGATCGCCGCGGCCACCGCCGGCGACGGCGCGGACGCCGCGAAGTGGTTCGAGCGCAACCTCGAGGCGCACGTGGTGCAGCCGCCGTTCGACGTGCGCACCGAGACCGCGCACAACAACACCGGCTACTTCCTCACCGCCGGCGCCGGCATGCTGCAGAACATCGCCTACGGCTTCACCGGGCTGCGCATCGAACCGAAGGGGCTGGTGCCGGCCTACCCGCCGTTGCTGCCCGCGCGCTGGAACGCGTTGACGCTGCGCAACCTTGTCTTCCGTGGCCGGCTCTATGACATCAGCGTGCGACGCGGCACCGACGGCAAGCCCGTGCTGTCGATGACCGCCACGCCATCCACCGGGAGTCCCCGCCCATGAAACTCCGCACCCGCCTAGCCACCATCCTGCTCGCGTTGCTGTCCGCGCCCGTCGCCTCCGCCGCCACGCCCGACGCCGCGAAGACGCTGGACTACATCCACCACGCCTGGCCCACGCTCACGCGGCGGATGGACGACTGCTCCGCGTTCGGCAAGGGGCCGGGCGATACGCAGCTGGCGCTCTATCTGCCGCACGCGCTGGCGATGCCCGCCGGCCTGCCCGCGATCGCCGCGCGCTGCCGGGTGGAGCTGCGTCGCCTGCCGCAAACGATCCGCGAGCTCGGCGACGTGGATGCGGCCAGGCTGCCCGTGCAAGGCCTGCTCTACCTGCCGCATCCCTACGTGGTGCCCGGCGGCTTCTTCAACGAGATGTACGGCTGGGACAGCTACTTCATCGAACTGGGCCTGCTCGCCGACCAGCACGCGGCGCTGGCGCGCGACATGGTGGACAACGCGCTGTTCGAAGTGCAGCACTACGGTGGCGTGCTCAACGCGAACCGCAGCTACTACCTCAGCCGCTCGCAGCCGCCGTTCCTCGCCGCGATGATCGCCGCGCTGCTCGCCAACCCCGCCGCCTTCCGCGACGACGCGGACAAGCGCGCGTGGCTGGCGCAGGCCTATCCGCTGGCGGTGCGCAACCACGATCTCTGGCTGCGCCCCGGGCACCGCGCCGGCAACACCGGCCTGGCGCGCTACTTCGACTACGGCCACGGCCCTGTGCTGGAGGCGCACGACGCCGGCTACTACCAGGGCGTGATCCGCTGGCTGCTGGCGCACCGCGCCGAGGATCCCGGCTATCTCGTCAAGTCCGCTCGGCATCCCGATGCCACCGAAGCCGCGCGGCTGAAGACCGCAAGCTGCGACGTCGCGGCATCGCCGGTCTGCGCCGAGGCTTGGGTGGACGGCTACCGCCTCAGCGCCGACTACTACCTCGGCGACCGCGCGATGCGCGAGTCCGGCTTCGACGTGAACTTCCACTTCGGCCCCTATGCCGGCCTCACCCACCACTACGCGCCGGTGGACTTGAACAGCCTGCTCTACCGCTACGAACGCGACCTGCGCGACTTCGCCGCGGCGCTGGGCAAGCGCGCCGACGCCGAGCGCTGGGCGCAGGCCGCCAAGGCGCGCAAGGCGGCGATGGACAAGTACCTGTGGCAGCCCACGCAAGGCCTGTACCTGGACTACGACTTCGTGGCCGGCAAGCCCGCGACCGATCCCTACCTCAGCACGTTCTATCCGCTGTGGGCGGGCGCGGCATCGCCGGCGCAGGCGCAGGCGCTGCACGACAAGCTGGCGCTGTTCGAGCAGCGCGGCGGCCTGGCGATGAGCACGCGCAACACCGGTGCGCAGTGGGATGCGCCCTACGGCTGGGCACCCACCAACTGGCTGGCGATCGAGGGGCTGGACGACTACGGCTTCCACGCCGACGCACGCCGCCTCGCCGGCGAGTTCATGGCCACGGTGGACCGCGGCTACGCCGACGACGGCACCATCCGCGAGAAATACAACATGGCGCAGGGCAACGCCGCCGTGCAGATCACCGCCGGCTACACCCAGAACGTGGTCGGCTTCGGCTGGACCAACGGCGTGTACCTCAAGCTGCGCCAGCTGACCGACGGCAAGACCGCCACGCCCTGACCGCCAAGCTTGCCCAGGGGACTCCCATGCACCTGACCCGACTCGCCCGACTGCTCCCGCCGCTGTGCTGCGCCGGCCTGCTCGCCACCGGTGCCCTCGCACAGGACGCCAAGCCCGGCGTGCAGGCCGACGGCACCGTCACCGCGCCGGCCGCCAGCGTTCCCTATTCCATGTTCGCCTCGCCGCAGGCACGGGCGTTCTTTCCGCAGATGCTGGCCGAGGAGGCCAAGGCGCCGCCGATCAGCGCGCCGATCGACGCAAGCCGCGCGTTCTACGACCGCATGAACAGTGCGCGCGTGGCGCGCATGCAGAAGCTCTACCCGGTGCGGACCCGCCGCGGCACGATCGCCGGCGTCGGCGTCGACGTGGTGCTGCCCGCGCAGGGCGTGGCGCCGGCGAACCGTCGGCGCGTGCTGCTCAACCTGCACGGCGGCGCCTTCCTGTGGGGCGCGCACAGCGGTGCCCTGGTCGAGTCCATCCCGATCGCCAGCCTCGGCCGCATCGAGGTGATCGCGGTGGACTACCGCATGGGCCCCGAGCACGTGTTCCCGGCCGCCAGCGAAGACGTGGAAAAGGTCTACCGCGCACTGCTGAAGACCCACCGACCGGAACAGATCGGCATCTACGGCTGCTCGCCGGCGGCGCACTCACCGGCGAGGCGGTGGCGCGCTTCATCACCGACCGGCTGCCGGTGCCCGGCGCCATCGGCATCTTCTGCGGCGGCCTCACCGAGCTTGGCGGCGACTCGGCCTACGTGGCGCCGCTGCTCAACGGCGAAGGCGTGCCGGCGCATCCGCTGCGCCTGGCCAACATTCCCTACTTCCGCGGCGCCGACCCGCGCGACCCGCTGGTGATGCCGGCCAACGCGCCCGCGCTGCTAGCGAAATTCCCGCCCACGCTGCTGGTCTCCGGCAGCCGCGACATGGCGCTGAGCTCGGCGGTGCACAGCAACGAACTGCTGCGCCAGGCCGGGGTGCCCACCGAACTGCGGGTGTGGGAGGGCATGTGGCACTCCTTCTTCTCCGATCCGGAGCTGCCCGAATCGCGGCAGGCCTACGCCGCCATCGTCGCGTTCTTCGACCGGCGGCTGGCGCACTGAGCGCCGGCGCTGCCGCGCTTTGCCCGCCGCGGACGCGGCGGGTATCCTCAGCGGAACGCCACCACTCCCCGCCAGCCATGAGCCAGCAGACCGTCCTGGTCATCGACGACGAGCGCGATATCCGCGAACTGCTCACCATCACGCTGGGGCGGATGGACCTGCAGGTGGACGCCGTGGGCACCGTCGCCGAGGCGCGCCGCGCGCTGGCCGACAGGGCCTACGACCTCTGCTTCACCGACATGCGCCTGCCCGACGGCAACGGCCACGAGATCGTCGAGCACATCGCCGCCAACCACCCGGAGATGCCGGTGGCGATGATCACCGCCTACGGCAACGTGGACGCCGCGGTGAACGCGCTGAAGGCCGGCGCGTTCGACTTCGTCTCCAAGCCGGTGGACATCCAGATGCTGCGCCAGCTGGTGCGCACCGCGCTGCGGCTGGCCGAGGAGCGGCGCAGCGGCAAGGCCGCAGCCAAGGCCGGCAACGCGGGCGAGCGGCTGGTCGGCGACTCGCCGGCGATGCAGCAGGTGCGCGCCACCATCGCCAAGCTCGCGCGCAACCAGGCGCCGGTGTACATCGCCGGCGAATCGGGTGTGGGCAAGGAGCTGGTGGCGCGGCTGATCCACGAGCAGGGCCCGCGCGCGGGCGGCCCGTTCGTGCCGGTGAACTGCGGCGCGATCCCCTCCGAGCTGATGGAAAGCGAGTTCTTCGGCCACAAGAAGGGCAGCTTCACCGGCGCCGGCGCCGACAAGGAAGGCCTGTTCCAGGCCGCGCACGGCGGCACCCTGTTCCTCGACGAGGTGGCGGAACTGCCGCTGCACATGCAGGTGAAGCTGCTGCGCGCGATCCAGGAAAAGGCCGTGCGCCCGATCGGCGCGCGCGAGGAAGTGCCGGTGGACGTGCGCATCCTCTCCGCCACGCACAAGGATCTTGCCGCGCTGGTCGAGCAGGGCCTGTTCCGCCAGGACCTGTTCTACCGCATCAACGTGATCGAGCTGCGCGTGCCGCCGCTGCGCGAGCGCCGCGGCGACGTGTCGCTGCTGGCCGAATTCATCCTGCACAGCCTCGCCCGCAAGAGCGGCGGCCAGCCGTACCGGCTGCTGCCCGCGGCGCAGCAGGCGCTGGAAACCTACGACTTTCCCGGCAACGTGCGCGAGCTGGAGAACATCCTCGAACGCGCCACCGCGATGTGCGATGGCGAACAGATCGACGCCGGCGACCTGATGCTGCCGCAGCGCCTGCCGCGCACGGAAACCGTCCCCGCCGCCCACGCCCAGCCGGCGCCCATCGCAGCCTCCGCGCCCGCCAGCGCCACCGGCGACGGCGGCCTCGACGACTACATCAGCAACCTCGAGCGCGGCGCCATCGTGAAGGCGCTGGAAGAATCCCGCTACAACAAGACGGCCGCGGCGAAGAAGCTCGGCATCACGTTCCGCGCGCTGCGCTACAAGCTCAAGAAGCTCGGCATCGACTGATGCCGCGGTAGCCGGCCCTCCCCCTCAACGATGAAGCTGCCGGGGGAGTGCGAGAGCGCCAAGGCAACGGCTACAGCATCCCCGTTTCCAGCTTCGCCAGCTCCGACATCATCGTGTGGTTCCACGGCGGGTCGAACACCAGGTCGATGTCGGCCTCGGCGATGGTGGGGATCATCTCCAGCTTGGTGCGGGCGTCGTCCACCAGGATGTCGCCCATGCCGCAGCCGGGCGCGGTGAGCGTGAGCTTGACGTAGACCCGGCGCTGGCCGTCCTCGCGCTGCTCCAGGCTCAGGTCGTAGACCAGGCCCAGCTCGACCACGTTCACCGGGATCTCCGGGTCGAACACGGTGCGCAGCTGGTCCCAGCACAGCTTCTCCACGTCGGCGTCGGTGGCGTCGGCGGGCACCTCGATCGGCGCGGGTTTCTCCTTGCCCAGCGCGTCGGCGTCGTCGCCGGCGATGCGGAACAGGTTGCCCTCCACGTAGACGGTGAAGCTGCCGCCCAGCGCCTGGGTGATGTAGCCGATCTGGCCGGCGGGCAGGGTCACCGTTTCGCCCTGCGGCACCATCACCGCCTCGCAGTCGCGCATCAGGGTGAAGGGTTCGCTGCTCAGACTGAAACCGCTCATGCCGCTCGCCAATAGGTCGTGGGGAAAGTGGGCGCGCGCGGCGCGCCGACCACATATTATGCCGCGCCGCAACGCGAACCACCTGTTCCAGATCAGGGCCGCCCGGCCGGACACTCGTTGCAGCGCCCCCGCAAAACGGCAGCGAACGGCGGCAAACCGCTATGATCGGCGCTTTGCCTGCCGGACCGACGCATGCTCCGCCTCCCCGCCTTCCCGCCCCTGCCATGAAGCCGCGCGACGTACCGCTGTATCTGTTCGCGCTGTTCTGCGCCGCGATGATGGGCCTGGCGATCGGCGCCGCATGGATGGTGGCGGCGATGTACCTGCACCAGTCCGCGCCCTGGCTGGCGCTGCCGGCGGGCGCGCTGCTGGCTTGGGCGATCCGCCACTGGATCCGCCGCCCCGGCAGCGGCGCGGCGCTGCTGGCGGCCTTCGCCACCCTGCTGGCGGCGTGCTACTTCAATGTGCTGATGGCTGCGATCCTGCTCGCCGGCAACTTCGGCATGAGCCTCACCGAAGCGATGCGCACGGCCGGCACCGGCATGCTGCTGGCGCTGGCGCGACTGGGCCTGCGCCCGGTCGACTGGGTCTGGTACGCGCTGGGCGCGTTGCTGGCGGCGTGGCTGGCCTGGCGGCATGCCACCCCGCGCCGCTGAGGCTGGGCGCTACCGGTAGGCGCACCCTGTGCGCGAATGCCCTTGGCTTCGATCGAGCGTCGAGGCATTCGCGCACAGAGCCTGCCCCGGACTTGATCCGGGGGTGCGCTCCTACAACGGCGCGCTATTGCAACGCCTCAACCGTCCAACGACTTGAGCTCGCTCACCAGTTGCCCCGCGGCGGCCTGGCCGTCGCCGTACAGCATGCGCGTGTTGTCGGCGTAGAACAGCGCGTTCTCGATGCCGGCGAAGCCGGTGCCCTTGCCGCGCTTGACCACGATCACGTGCTTCGCCGCGGCCACGTCGAGGATCGGCATGCCGTAGATCGGCGAGGAGGGGTCGGTCTTCGCCATCGGGTTCACCACGTCGTTCGCGCCGATCACCAGCACCACGTCGGTATTCGGGAACTCGGGGTTGATGTCGTCCATGTCCTCGATCAGGTCGTAGGGCACGCCGGCCTCGGCGAGCAGCACGTTCATGTGGCCGGGCATGCGGCCGGCCACCGGATGGATCGCGAACTTCACCTTCACCCCGCGCTCGATCAGCAGCTTGGCGAACTCCCACACCTTGTGCTGCGCCTGCGCCACCGCCATGCCGTAGCCGGGCACGATCGCCACGCGCTCGGCGTAGGCCATCATCACCGCCGCGTCGGCGGCCTCGATCGGCTTCTGGCTGCCGCTGATCTCCTGCGCCGCGCCGCCGGCCGCGGCGCCGAAGCTGCCGAACAGCACGTTGCCGAGCGAGCGGTTCATCGCCTTCGCCATCAGCTGGGTCAGCAGGGTACCGGCCGCGCCCACCACCATGCCGGCGATGATCATCGCCTCGTTGCCCAGCACGTAGCCTTCGAACGCCACCGCGAGGCCGGTGAACGCGTTGTACAGCGAGATCACCACCGGCATGTCGGCGCCGCCGATCGGCAGCGTCATCAGCAGGCCGAACAGCAGCGCGAACACGAAGAAGGCCACGATCGCCGGCAGCGTGAGGTGTCCGGTCGCCAGCATCGCGCCGAACGCCAGCGCCAGCAGCAGCACCAAGAGGTTCACGATGCGCTGGCCGGGGAACACGAAGCGCTTGTCCAGCCAGCCCTGCAGCTTGGCGAACGCGATCAGCGAACCGGAGAAGCTCACCGCGCCGATCAGCGCGCCCAGCACGCCCAGCCCCAGCGCGACCGCCGACAGCGGCGCCGCCGCGGGCACCTGGTGCAGCACGTCCAGCGCCCAGGCTTCCGGGCGCAGCGGCGAGGTGTCCGGCACCCCGGGCAGCGCGTGGCGCACATGCGCCACCAGCTCCACCGCGCCGATGCCGGCCGCGGCGCCGCCGCCCATGCCGTTGTACAACGCAACCATCTGCGGCATCGCGGTCATCGCCACGCGGCGGCCGCTCCACCACGCCGCCGCCACGCCGATCAGCACCGCGGCGAGGATCAGCCCGCGATGCTGCATGTCCGGCAGCGCGAACGTGGCCAGCACCGCCAGCAGCATGCCCACGCCCGCCCACACGATGCCGCCGCGCGCGGTGCGCGGCGAGCTCATGCGTTTCAGACCGAGGATGAACAGCAGCGCGGCAAGGAAATAGCAGGCCTTGACCAGGGTGGGCAGCCAGCTCATGCCTTGTCCCCCGACGGCTTGCCGCTGGGCTTGAACATCTCCAGCATGCGCTCGGTGACCACGTAGCCGCCGGCGGCGTTGCCCGCGCCCATCAGCACGGCGAGGAAGCCCAGCCCGGTCTCGAACGGGGTGCTGGCGTGGCCCAGCGCTATCATGGCGCCCACCAGCACGATGCCGTGAACGAAGTTGGAACCGGACATCAGCGGCGTGTGCAGGATCACCGGCACCCGCGCGATGATTTCGTGGCCGGTGAACGCGGCCAGCATGAAGATGTACAGCGCCAGGAACCCGTCGAGCATGTGCCTTCCCCACCTCGCAGCCGTGTCCGCAGCATCATACGGTACAAGGGCTGCCGTGGTTCATCCCGGCGCGGGCAGCGTCGCCGCGAGCGGCCGGGGCCGTCCATGGTCAACCCGCGCGGGCCTCCCGCGTTGAGCACGGGTGTCGAACCGATGGAGCCCAGGCATGCATCTGCCGACGACACGGACGAGGCGCCCATGAACAGCCTCGCCGGCCTGCTCGATGCCGAACTGCTGGCCGAAACCGCGCAGGAGATCCCGGCCACCCTCGACGCCTTCCTGGCGCAGGTGGAGCGGCGTGCCTTCCGCGTGGCCGAGCTCAACCTGCGCCAGCGCGAGGACGCCATGGACGCGGTGCAGGACGCCATGCTGCGGCTGGTCAAGCACTACCGCGACAAGCCGGCCGGCGAATGGGCGCCGCTGTTCTGGGGCATCCTGCGCCGGCGCATCGTCGACCTGCAGCGCCGCCGCAAAGTGCGCTCGATCGTGGTGGGCTGGCTGGGCGGCGGCCGCGACGACGAGGGCGACGAGCTGCCGAGCTGGGATCCGGCCGACCAGGGCCCCGGCCCGCTGGACCGGCTGCAGGACGCGCAGTCCTGGAGCGACCTCAGCGCCGCGCTGCGCGAGCTGCCCCGGCGCCAGCGCGAGGCCTTCATGCTGCGCACGCTGGAAGGCCTGGACGTGGCCGAGACCGCACAGGCCATGGGCTGCTCGGAGGGCAGCGTGAAAACGCATCTGTCGCGCGCCATGCAGAAGCTGCGCGAACAACTGGAGGACTGGCGATGAACACGCCCGATACAAACCGGCCCGACAACCGTTTCGAACAACGCGCCCGCGCGCTCTACCTCGAGTCGGTGCGCCGCATCGACCCCGCCACCGCCGGCCGCCTGCGCGCCGCGCGCCGCGAGGCGCTGGCCGCCCCGCAGCACGCGCCGCACCACCTCGCGCGCTGGCTGATCCCGTCCGGCGCCTGCGCGGCGATCGCGCTGGCCGCGCTGCTGGCGTGGCCGTCCGCGCCGCACCCGGGTGCCACGGTGCCCGCCACCGCCGCCGCGACCGTCGGCGAAGCCGACAACACGCTGCCGCCCGACCCCGAGCAGGCCGATCCCAACCTGTACCAGAACCTCGACTTCTACGGCTGGCTGGCCGCCAACGGCAGCCAACCCGCCACCCACTGAACCATGACCGCCCGCCCGCTGCTGCCGCTCATCCTCGCCGCCCTGCTCGGCGGCTTCGCCGCGCCCGCCCTGCACGCGCAGCAGGCGCCGCCGGCGCCGGTCGCCTGGGACAGCCTCACGCCGGCCCAGCGCGACGTGCTGGCGCCGCTGCAGCAGGAATGGAACAGCATGCCGCCGCGCCGGCAGCAGCACATGCTGGAGAAGAGCGAGCAATGGGTGAACCTGCCGCCCGACAAGCGCGAGCAGATCCGCGAGCGCATCGCGCACTGGCAGCAGATGACCCCGGCCGAACGCCAGCAGGCGCGCGAGAACCAGCGCCTGTTCCGCGAGCTGCCGCCCGAGCAGCGCCAGCAGCTGCACGCGGCCTACCAGCGCTTCCAGCAGTTGCCGCCGGAGCGGCGCGCCCAGCTGATGCGGGAATGGCACGCGATGCCGCCGGCGCAACGGCTGCAATGGCTGCACCGCGGCCCGGAACCCGGCTTCCGGGCGCCGCCGGCCCCGCACGCGCCGCGGCCCCATCGCTGACGGTGCAGCGACGCGGTTCGCTCAACCGCTGAACAGCGTCTCGCCGGCGCGCACGAGGCAGCTCTTCGCCACCAGCTCGTCGTCGAAGTCCGGCGCCAGCGCGCCGTCCTTCAGCAGCAGCTCGACGAAGTTCACCACGTTGCGCGCGTACATCTCCGAGGCGTGCAGCGGCGCGCCGGCGGGCAGGTTGAGCGGGCCCAGGATGGTCACGCCGCCGTGCTCCACCCGCTCGCCCGGCCGGGTCAGCTCGCAGTTGCCGCCGCTCTCGGCGGCGAGGTCCACGATCAGCGCGCCGGGTTTCATGCCGGCCACCATCGCGGCGGTGAGGATCTTCGGCGCGGGCCGGCCCGGCACGGCGGCGGTGCTCACCACCACGTCGAAGCCGGCGAGGCGTTCGGCCAGCGCCTGCTGCTGCGCCGCGCGCTCCTCGGCCGACAGCTCGCGCGCATAGCCGCCGCTACCGGCGGCGCTGACGCCGAGGTCGAGGAACTTCGCGCCCAGCGATTCCACCTGCTCGCGCGTTTCGGGGCGCACATCGTAGCCCTCGGTCTGCGCGCCCAGCCGGCGCGCGGTGGCGATCGCCTGCAGGCCGGCCACGCCGGCGCCGATCACCAGCACCTTGGAGGGGCGGATGGTGCCCGCCGCGGTGGTGAGCATCGGGAAGAACTTCGGGCAGGCCTCGGCGGCGATCAGCATCGCGCGGTAGCCGGACACCGCCGCCTGCGAACTGAGCACGTCCATCGCCTGCGCGCGGGTGGTGCGCGGCAGCAGCTCCAGCGCGAACGCGGTGAGCTTGCGCGCGGCCAGTGCCGCGAGGCGCGCCGTGGCGCCGTAGGGGCGCAGCTGGCCGACCACCAGCGCACCTTCGCGCAGTTGCGCGAACACCGCGTCGTCGGGCGGCAGCACGCAAGCCAGCAGGTCGGCCTGCGCCAGCACGCCCGCGGCGTCGGCAAACTCCGCGTCGGCGTAGGCCGCATCCGGGAAGCCCGCCGCGGTGCCGGCGCCGCGCTCCAGCAGCACGCGCAGGCCCTTGCCCTTGAGCTTCTTCGCCATCTCGGGCGTGATCGCCACGCGGCGTTCGCCGGCGGCGGTTTCGCGCAGGGCGGCTACGGTGTTCGGCATGACGCATCCCCTCATGGAAGCTCGTTGCATCTTGCCATGTTTGCGCGTGCCTGGACGCGCCGGCTAACCTGACCCGCCGCCCGGGAGAAGGCGATGCCCGCATCCACCCCGCACGACGAGCTGCTGGCGCTGGCGCGCGCCGCCCGCGAACAGGCCCACGCCCCCTACTCCGGTTTCGCCGTGGGCGCCGCCCTGCTCGCCCGCGACGGCCGCCGCTTCGCCGGCTGCAACGTCGAGAACGCCGCCTACGGCCTGTGCAACTGCGCCGAGCGCACCGCGCTGTTCGCCGCCATCGCGGCCGGCTGCAAGCCGGGCGAGTTCGCCGCGATCGCGGTGATCGCCGACACCGCCGCGCCGGTCAGCCCCTGCGGCGCCTGCCGCCAGGTGCTGAGCGAACTGTGCGACGGCGACATGCCGGTGCTGCTCGCCAACCTCAAAGGCGACACCACGCAGACCAGCGTGGCCGCGCTGCTGCCCGGCGCATTCACCCTGCCGCCGCGCTGATGCCCGGTGGCGCGCGGGTTACCATGCGGTTTTTCGCGCCGCGACCCCGCCATGCCCGCCCCGCTCGAACTGCTGCTGCAACGCCACTCCGTCCCCTCGCGCCAGCTCGGCGCGCCCGCGCCCGACGAGGCCACGCTGCACGCCCTGCTCGCCGCCGCGATCCGCGTGCCCGACCACGGCAAGCTGGTGCCGTTCCGGCTGATCCGCCTCGACGGCGAGGCCAAGCTGCGCTTCGGCGAGCGCCTCGCGGACATCGCGATCCGCAAGCAGCCGGAGCTGTCCGAATCCAAGCGGGAGAAGGAGCGCCTGCGCTACACCTTCGCGCCGCTGGTGATCGCGGTGATCGCGCGGCTCGACGCCTCCAGCAAGGTGCCCGAGATCGAGCAGCGCCTGTGCGCCGGCAACGTGGCCTACAACCTGCTGCTCGGCGCGTACGCGCTGGGCTACGGCGCGCAATGGCTCACCGGCTGGGCCGCCTACGATCCCGACGTGGCCGCCATCCTCGGCCTCGCCGCGAACGAGCACGTGGTCGCGTTCGTGCACCTGGGCACGCCGCAGATCGAGGTGCCCGACCGCGAGCGTCCCGCGCTGGACGATCTGCTGAGCACGTGGTCTCCGTGAGCGCGCCGCGCCGCAACGCCGCCCACCTGGTCGACGGCAGCCTGTACGTGTTCCGCGCCTGGCACTCGATGCCGGACGAATTCCACGACGCCGACGGCCATCCCGCCAACGCCGTGCACGGTTACACCCGCTTTCTGTGCGAGCTGCTGGAAAAAGCGCGGCCGGAACGCCTCGCCGTGGCCTTCGACGCCTCGCTCACCAGCTCGTTCCGCAACGCGATCTACCCGCCCTACAAGGCCAACCGCGAGCTGCCGCCGCCCGACCTCGAACGCCAGTTCGTGCAATGCCGCGCAGTCACCGCGGCGCTCGGCATCCCGGTGCTGATCGACCACAGCTACGAGGCCGACGACCTGATCGGCAGCGCGCTGTGGAACCTGCGCGCGCATGGCGTGCCCGGCGTGATCGTCTCCGCCGACAAGGACTTCGGCCAGCTGCTGGGCGAGCACGACGAGCAATGGGACTACGCCCGCAACCTGCGCTGGGGTCCCGCCGGCGTGCACGAGAAGCTGGGCGTGCACCCGCACCAGGTCGCCGACTACCTCGCCCTGTGCGGCGACACCGTGGACAACATCCCCGGCGTGCCCGGCATCGGCGCCAAGACCGCCGCCGCCCTGCTCAGCCACTTCGGCAACCTCGAAACGCTGCTCGACCGCGTCGACGAAATCCCCTTCCTGCGCATCCGCGGCGCCGCCAGCTGCGCCGCGAAACTGCGCGAGCACGGCGAACAGGCGAAGCTCTACCGCCGGCTCACGCGCATCGCGCTGGATGCGCCGGTGCCCGACGGCGCCGACTCGCTGCGACGTACGGCAGGCGACGCCGCTGCGCTCGATGCGCTGTGCGAGCGGCTGCGCTTCGGGCCGCTGACGCGGACGCGGATGAGGGCGCTGCTGGGCTGAAGCGCCTGCATACGCGGCATTTTCCGCAAGGCTGATTGCCTGCCAGAAACCGCTCTGTCGCTTGCGGCAGGCACCCGAAGGCCCACCGCAAGCGAGCCAGGCTGCGGAACCGCAAGCTTGCCGCGAACATCCGCCCTCTCCGCGAACGCAGAGAAGGCGCACGCGTTCAGTCCGCATCCTCCGTCGACTGCTTGTCGCCGCTCACCCCCAGCGTGCGTACCGCCAGGTGCTTGCCATCGGGCGTCAACTCGGACACCTGCAGATTGCCGCCCTGCTCGCCGCCCTTTGCCATCACCACCGGCACGACCCGGGCATCCAGCCAGATCCGGCGGCAACGCCCCCTGTCGAAAACCCGCCGCGCCATTCGTCGCTGCAGCGAAACACCACACTCCACACACCCGGGGAACCCCCATGAGCCTGCTGCTCTACATGCACCCGTTGTCCTCGTTCTGCCACAAGGTGCTGATCGCGCTGTACGAGAACGACACACCGTTCGAGCCGCGTGTGGTGCGGCTGGACGAGGAAGCCTCGCGCGAGGCGTTCCGCAAGGTCTGGCCGATCCTGCGCTTCCCGGTGCTGCGCGACGAGGCACGCGGCCGCACCGTGCCGGAGTCCAGCATCATCATCGAATACCTGGCGCTGCATTACCCGGGACGCACCGCGCTGCTGCCCGCCGATCCGCAGGCCGCGCTGGACGTGCGCGAACGCGACCGCTTCTTCGACCTGTACCTGCACGTGCCCACGCAGAAGATCATCACCGACCGGCTGCGCCCCGATGGCAGCCACGACGAATTCGGCGTGGCACAGGCGCGCGAGCAGCTGCGCACCGCCTACGCGCTGCTCGAACAGGAGATGGACGGGCGCAACTGGG
Source organism: Rhodanobacter denitrificans (assembly GCA_017848855.1). Lineage (GTDB taxonomy): Bacteria > Pseudomonadota > Gammaproteobacteria > Xanthomonadales > Rhodanobacteraceae > Rhodanobacter_A > Rhodanobacter_A denitrificans_B. The sequence continues at coordinate 35,214 of JAFIHF010000004.1, forward strand.
CGATGGGCGATACGTTCACCATGGCCGACTGCGCGGCGGCGCCGCCGCTGTTCTATTCCGACTGGGCGGAGCCGCTGGACGACTTCCCGCGGCTCGCCGCCTACCGGCAGCGACTGATGGCGCGGCCGTCCTTCGCCCGCGCGCTGCGCGAGGCGGAGCCGTACTTGCAGTTCGTGCCGAAATGAATTGCTTCGACGTCATGCCCGCGCAAGCGGGCATCCATTTCGGACCTTATTAGCGACATGGCTCAGCCAGCACCTCCACCGTTCACCCTGAGCGTAGGCCCGCAGGGCCGAAGTCGAAGGGGGATTGCTGCCGGGCGCTTCGACTTCGCTTGCTATCGCAAGCTACGCTCAGCGTGAACGGAATCTCTGGCTGAGCGTCGTCGCCAATCGGGTTTTCGGATACACCAAGAACCGACATGGATGCCCGCGTACGCGGGCATGACGTCAAAGGCCCAGCGCCAGCACGTCGCCCAGCAAGGCCTGCGCGGTGACCTCCGGTCCCGCGCCCGGTCCCTGGATCACCAGCGGTTGGGTGTGGTAGCGGGTGGTGGTGAGGGCGAACTGGTTGTCGGTGCCGTAGAGGCGCGCGGCGGGGTGGTTCGCGGGCACCTCGACCAGGCCCACGCGGGCGTGGCCACGCTGGTTGAGTCGGGCGAGGAAGCGCAGCACGTGGCCGCGCGCCTTGGCCTCGGCGTGGCGGGCGGCGAGCGGTGCGTCGAGTTCTTCGAGGCGCGTGAGGAAGGTTTCCGTGTCCAGCGCGCGCAGCGGTTCGGGCACCAGGCCTTCCACCTGCACCTCGTCGCAGCCCAGCGCGAAGCCGGCGTTGCGGGCGAGGATCAGGAGCTTGCGCGCCACGTCGTCGCCGGAGAGGTCGGCGCGCGGGTCCGGCTCGGTGTAGCCCAGCTCGCGCGCTTCGCGCAGCAGCGCGGAGAACGGACGGCTGCCGTCGTAGTTGTTGAAGAGATAGCTGAGCGAGCCGGAGAACACGCCTTCCAGCGTGAGCAGCGCGTCGCCGCAGTGGCGCAGCCGGCGCAGCGTGGCGAGCACCGGCAAGCCGGCGCCCACGGTGGCGGAATCGCCGTAGCGCGCGCCGTGCGCCTGCGCGGCCTGCAGCGCACGCCAGCCCGGCAGCTCGCCGCCGGCCAGCGCCTTGTTCGCGGTGACCACGTGGTAGCCGCGGGCCAGCCAGTCGGCGTGGCGCGTGGCGAGCGCAGCGTTGGCGGTGGCGTCCACGATCACCTTCACCGCCGCGCCGCTGGCGTCGAGCGCGGCAAGCAGGGCCGCGTCGTCGCGCGGCGCGCCGGTGGCCTTCAGCTGCTCGCGCAGGTTGCGCTCGGCGAGCTTCGCGGGATCGGTCTGCTGGCGGCGCGAGTTCGCCGCGCCCACCAGGCGCAGCGCGGCGGCGGCGGGCGTGTTCAGCAGCTTGAGGAAGGCGCCGCCGACCACGCCGGTGCCCAGCAGGGTCACGGCGATGGCAGGCGCCGCCGCGGGTTTTGCCGCGGGCGCGGCCTCGGCCAGCACCGCGCTCATGCGCCCACCGCGCGTTTGGCGTTGCCCGCGATCGCGGCGCGCGCCAGCGCGGCGTCGAGGTCGCGCAGCAGGTCGTCGCCGTCCTCGATGCCCACCGACACGCGCAGCAAGGTGTCGGCGATGCCCGCCTTGCGGCGCGCCTCCGGCGCCATCGCGGCGTGGGTCATGCTGGCCGGGTGCGCGACCAGGCTTTCCACGCCGCCCAGCGATTCGGCCAGCGAGAAATATTCCAGGCCGTCGACGAAGGCGGCGATCTGCGCCTCCTCGCCTTCCAGCTCGAAGCTGAGCATCGCGCCGAAGCCCTGCTGCTGGCGCGCGGCCAGCGCGTGGTACGGGTTCGCGGCGAGGCCGGGGTAGTACACCTTGCGCACGGCGGCGTGGGCGTCCAGGTGCGCGGCGATGCGCGCGGCGTTCTCCTGGTGCTGGCGCAGGCGCACGTTCAAGGTGCGCAGGCCGCGCAGGGTGAGGAAGCTGTCGAACGGCGCACCGGTGAGGCCGTTGCAATTGCCCCACCACTTGATCTGCTCGGCCACCGCCGCGTCGCGCGCCACCACCGCGCCGCCCACCACGTCGCTGTGGCCGTTGATGTACTTGGTGGTGGAATGCACCACCACGTCGGCGCCCAGCGCCAGCGGCTGCTGCAGCGCGGGCGAGAGGAAGGTGTTGTCCACCACCACCAGCGCGCCCACCGCGTGCGCGGCCTGTGCCACGTGGCGGATGTCGGTGATGCGCAGGAGCGGGTTGCTCGGCGTCTCCACCCACACCAGCGCGGGCTTCGCGGCGAGGCCGGCGGCCAGCGCGGCGGGATCGGTGAGGTCGGCGAACTGCACCGCGAAGCGGCCCTTCTTCGCCCAGGCGTCGAGCAGGCGCCAGGTGCCGCCGTAGCAGTCGTGCGCGGCGAGCACGGTGGCGCCCGCGGGCACCAGCTCCAGCGCCAGCGCCACCGCGGCCATGCCGCTGGCGGTCACCACCGCACCCACGCCCTGCTCCAGCTCGGCCAGCGCGTTCGCCAGCAGGTCGCGCGTGGGATTGCCGCTGCGCGAGTAGTCGTAGGGGCGCTTGCGGCCGTAGCCCTCGAAGCTGTAGTTGGTCGACAGGTGCAGCGGCGGCACTACCGCGCCGTGCTGGGTGTCGCTCTCGATGCCGGCGCGCACCGCGCGGGTGCTGGGGGACGTGGTCTGGCTCATGGGGTACTCCCGAAATCCTGATGTGTGTTCTTGTGATGGCTCAGCGCAGGGCTTCGCGCAGCAGCGGCGCGAGCTGCTCCGGTTCCTTGAGGAAGGCGTCGTGGCCGTAAGGCGACTCCACCACTTCCAGCGTGGCCGGGCCGCGCAGCCGGCGCTGCAGCTCGCAGAGATCGGCCAGCGGCACCAGGCGGTCGGAGGGGAAGCCGATCAGGGTGGCCGGCAGCGCCACCTGCTCGGGCGCCACGACGTGCAGGTCGATGGACTCGGACAGCGCGAGGAAGCGATCGGCGTCGAAGCGCGCCACGAAGCGGCGGCCCTGGTGTTCGAGGTAATCCTCGACCGGGAAGTGGAAGCGGTCGCCGCGCCACTCCGGCTCGCCGGCGAAGCGGCGGCCGAATTCCGCGCTGCCGCGGTAGGTGGTCATCGCCAGCTGGCGCGCCAGCGCCAGCGCCTCGTCCAGCTGGCCGCTCTGCTGGCCCAGCCGCACGATGCCGCGCTGCACGCTGCGCTGCGCGGTGGCGAGCGGATGCGCGCGGTGCGCGCCGGCCAGCAGCACCAGCCGCTCCGCCCGCTGCGGATGCCGCGCGGCGAAGGCCAGCGCCACCATCGCGCCGTAGGACGAACCCACGAAGGCGTGCGCCCGGGCGATGCCCAGCGCATCCAGCAGCGCGGCCAGCGCGTCGGCCTGGTCCTCGCTGGAGATGGTGGCGGTGCCCAGCTCCGCGGGAGTGAGCCAATCGATTGCCAGCACGCGGTAACGGGTCAGATCGATCGCCGCGCCTTCGCCTACCAGCGCCTGCCACCAGCCCGGCGCTTCGCCGTCCGGTGCGGTGACGTCGCGGTCGGCGGAGATGCCGCCCTGCACGATCACGGTGGGCGCGTCCGGCGCGCCGCACCACAGGTAGCGCACGTCGACCTCGCGCGGGCCGCTGCCGTACTTCGGGCTGAGCGCGAGCCGCCGCGCGCTGCGCTGCACGCCGAGCCCGCCGCGCGCACGCGGCGCGGCCGGGAAATCGATCACGTCGGCGCTACAGAGGGGGCGGGTTTCGGGCAGCTGGCTCATGCGTCTCTCCGGTCGGCATCGCCTGCGGATGCCGGAGAGGAGCCCCGCGCGTACGGCACGAACGCCGCCTGCGCAAGCCGCCCATCTGCCGGGGCGCCAAGGCGCCACCGCAGGAGTTGGCACCGTCGCGGAACATTCCGCAGGTTGCCCCGGCTTCAAAGGGCCTGTCCCTCAGCCGGTCTCGATGAGTGGGAGGCATCTTGCCGGCGACACGATGGACTGTCAATAGACGTCTAAACGTCTAGGAGTCCAGATGCGCGGCATATGCATATTCGTGATAACCATTTCCGCGACCGCGTGGCGCAGTCCCAGACTGACCTGCCCGCCGGCGCGGGCGCTCGCGCACTGTCGCAGGTCGGGCTTCAGCCCGACAACTCCTGCATGTCGGGCTGAAGCCCGACCTACGAGCCGCACAACGAAACAGCATGAAGCCCTCGCCATGAGCATCCAGCCCGACCTCTCCGCCAGCGTGGGCCACACCCCGCTGATCCGCCTGCGCCACGCCAGCGAGCTCACCGGCTGCGAGGTGCTGGCCAAGGCGGAGTTCCTGAATCCCGGCGGCTCGATCAAGGACCGCACCGCGCTGGGCCTGGTGCTGGACGCGGAGCGACGCGGCGAACTCAAGCCCGGGGGCACCATCGTGGAAGGCACGGCGGGCAATACCGGCATCGGCTTGGCCCTGATCGGCGCCAGCCGCGGCTACCGCACGGTGATCTTCATGCCCGACACGCAGAGCGCGGAGAAGATCGCCGCGCTGCGCATCACCGGCGCCGAGGTACGGCTGGTGCCCGCGGTGCCGTACAAGGACCCGAACCACTACGCCCACCACGCGCGCCGCCACGCCGAGGCATTGAACGCCGCGCACCCCGGCAGCGCCTGGTTCGCGAACCAGTTCGACAACACCGCGAACCGCGACTGGCATGCCGCCACCACCGGCGTGGAGATCTGGCGACAGACCGACGGCTACGTGGACGGCTTCGTCTGCGCCGCCGGCACCGGCGGCACGCTGGCCGGCGTGGGCCACGCGCTGAAGGCGCGCCGGCCGCAGGTGCGCATCGCGCTGGCCGACCCGGCCGGCTCCGCGCTGGCCAGCTACGTGCGCACCGGCGAGCTGGTCGCCAGCGGCAGCTCGATCAGCGAGGGCATCGGTTCCAGCCGCGTCACCGCGAACTTCGACGGCGCGTCGATCGACCTTGCCTGGTCGATTCCCGACGACGAATCCGTGCCGCTGGCGCACCGCCTGCTGCACGAGGAAGGCTGGTGCGTGGGCGGCTCCAGCGGGGTCAACCTCGCCGGCGCGATCCGCCTCGCCCGCGCGCTGGGCCCCGGCCACACCATCGTCACCGTGCTCGCGGATGCCGGTACGCGCTACCAGGCCAAGCTGTTCAACCCCGCCTTCCTGCGCGGCAAGGGCATCCCGGTGCCGGCGTGGCTGGAGCAGGCGTTTCCGGCTGAGGCCCCGGCGCGGCCGCCGGTGGAAATCGTGCATCGCGCGTTCGCCAAGGCGCTCTGAAGCGACATCCGTATCCGGCCACACAGGCCAGTGCCGCTTCAGCAAGTTCCTGTTAGCGTGCGCGCATGAACGCCCCCACGCCCCCCGATCTGCGCGTCGCCCTGCGCCGCGACGGTTTCGCCTTCGTCACCGCCGAGGTGATGCGTGGCCTGCTCGATGCGGCCACGCTCGCCGACTGGCCCGCGTTCGCCGCAAGCTGGAACGATCTCGGCGACGACACCTACCTCGCCGCGCGCGGCCGCCATCGTCGTCGCCGCCACGCGGTGTTCGTCGTCGATGCCGGCGGCGCGATCCGCCGCGAGCCACACCAGCCGCATTACCAGAGCCTCGCCTACAACCCGCTGCAGGGCGACATCGAGCGCTGGTTCGAGCCAGTCGTGCCGGCCATCGCGGATGGCGCGAGCCTGCAACGCATCCTCGCGTTCTGCCGCGACGGCTTCGGCGCGCTGGCGCCGGAGGTGCGGCAATGGCACGTCGAGGTGCATCAGTTCCGCATCGAGGCGCGCGCCGACGAAGCCGGCGAACCCACGCCCGAGGGCGTGCACCGCGACGGCGTGGACTACGTGCTGGTGCTGCTGATCGACCGCGAGAACATCGAGCGCGGCACCACCACCATCCACGCGCCCGACGGCCGCGAGCTGGGTCACTTCACCCTCGCCCATGCCTTCGACGCCGCCCTGGTCGACGATCACCGCGTGTTCCACGGCGTCACCCCGGTGGTGCCGAAGGACCCCGCACGGCCTGCGCATCGCGACGTGCTGGTGGTGACGTTCAAGGCGGCATGATCCGCCCCATCCACGTAAGGAACCCCATGTCCCCACGCTTCCCGATACGCGCCTTCACCTTCGCGGCGATGTTGTTCGTCGCGCAAGTCGCATTCGCGCAGACACCCGCCACCGTGCAGTTGCAGGACCTCACGTGGACCGAAATCCGCGATGCCGTCCACGCCGGCAAGACCACGGTGATCGTCCCGATCGGCGGCACCGAGCAGAGCGGCCCGTACATCGCGGTGGGCAAGCACAACCGGCGCGCCACGGTGCTGGCCGAGCGCATTGCGCAGCAGCTCGGCAACGCGCTGGTGGCGCCCACCGTCGCCTACGTGCCCGAAGGCGGCTACGCGCCGCCGAGTTCGCACATGCGTTTTCCCGGCACCATCACGATCCCGGACGGCACGTTCGAGCAGCTGCTGGCCGCGGCCGCGAACAGCTTCGCCGTGCACGGCTTCCGCAACGTGGTGTTCCTCGGCGACCACGGCGGCTACCAGAAGGACCTGCGGCAAGTCGTCGCACAGCTCAACAAGCAGTGGGCCGGCACCAGGGCGCGCGCGTTCGCGCCGGCCGAATACTACGAGGCGAGTTCCACGGGCTACGCGCAGATCCTGCGCCAGCACGGCATCCGCGACGACGAGATCGGCACCCACGCGGGGCTGGCCGACACCTCGCTGCAGCTGGCGGTGGCGCCGCAGATGGTGCGGCTGGAGCGCCTGCGCCACGCGCCCGCGCCCGGCGCGGCGGACGGCGTCTACGGCGGCGATCCGCGCCGCTCCAGCGCGGCGCTGGGCCAGCTCGGCGTCGATGCGATCGTGGCGCGCACGGTCGAGGCGATCCGCCGCGACACGGCTGGGCGATAATGCGCCACGCGCTTCCCGCACACTTCCCTTTCTTCCAGCGAGCCGTCATGTTCCCAGCACACCTTCGTCTTCCGCGCCTCGCCCTGCTGGCCGGCGCCGCCTTGGCCGGCCTGGCCGCCGCCCCGCTGGCCGCCGCCGCGTCCGCGGTCCGCACCGTGCCCGGCATGCCGCCGGTGACCAACCCCGCCAACCTGTACAGCGAGGCCGGCGCCGGTCACCTGAGCCCCGTCGTGGCCGGCGACCCCGCGCGCATCTACGTGCCGAACCTGCGCGGCAACAGCGTCACCGTGATCGACCCGGCCAGCTACAAGGTGGTCGGCACGTTCAAGGTCGGGGCGAGCCCGCAGCACGTGGTGCCCTCGTGGGACCTGAAGACGCTGTGGGTCACCAACAACGCCGAAGGCCACAACGACGGCAGCCTCACCCCGATCGACGCGCGCACCGGCAAGCCGGGCACCGCGATCGCGGTGGACGATCCGTACAACATGTACTTCACCCCCGACGGCAAGCAGGCCATCGTGGTGGCCGAGGCGCACGCGCGGCTGGACTTCCGCAACCCGCACACGATGGCGCTGGAATCCAGCCTCGAAGTGCCCGGCTGCAAGGGCATCAACCACGCCGATTACTCGATCGACGGCCGCTACGCGATCTTCACCTGCGAGTTCGGCGGCCGGCTGGCGAAGATCGACATGGTGAACCGCAAGGTGGTCGGCTACCTCGACCTCGCCAAACACGGCATGCCGCAGGACATCCGCGTTTCGCCCGACGGCAAGCTGTTCTACGTGGCCGACATGATGGCCGACGGCGTGTTCCTGATCGACGGCGACAGCTTCACCAAGGTCGGCTTCATCAAGACCGGCGTCGGCACCCACGGCCTGTACCCGAGCCGCGACGGCAGCAAGCTCTACGTCGCCAACCGCGGCACCAACAAGATCCACGGGGCGCGCCACGGCAAGGGCAGCGTGTCGGTGATCGACTTCGCCACGCGCAAGGTGGTGGCGAACTGGCCGATCCCCGGCGGCGGCAGCCCGGACATGGGCAACGTCAGCGCCGACGGCAAGACGCTGTGGCTGTCCGGCCGCTTCGACGACGTGGTCTACGCGTTCGACACCGCCACCGGCGCGGTACGCAAGATCAAGGTCGGCGCCGAACCGCACGGCCTCGCGGTATGGCCGCAGCCCGGCCGCTACTCGCTGGGACATACCGGCATCATGCGCTGAGCAAACACGCCGGCCCGCAACCGCGGGCCGGCGCCGCGGCGTGCGCAGCATGGGCGCGCCGCGCATACTCTCCGCATCGGCGCCATCACGCGCATCACGGGGAGATCGCCGGATGAAGGCAACACCGCTGCGGCCGCTGGCCGCCCTGCTCGCCCTAGGCCTCGTCGCCATCACCGCGCAGGCCGGCAGCGCGCCGCCCGCGCAGGAGCTGACCGAGACCATGGCCATGCTGCGCCACGCGATCGGCGTGCCCACCGTGCAGGGCCAGCACCAGGTGCCAGCGCTTGCCAACTATCTCGCCGAGCGGCTCAAGGCCGGCGGCTTCGCCGCGAACGACGTCGAGATCATCCCGGTGGGCGAAACCGCGGCCCTGGTGGCGCGCTACCGTGGCACCGGCAAGGGCAAGCCGATCTACCTGTCCGGGCACATGGACGTGGTGGCGGCGAAGCGCGCGGACTGGACGCGCGATCCGTTCACCCTGGTCGAGGAGAACGGCTACCTCTACGGCCGCGGCAGCGCCGACATGAAGGCCGCCGTGGTGGTGATGGTGGAAACCCTGATCCGGCTCAAGCGCGAAGGCTTCAAGCCCAGCCGCGACATCGTCCTCTTGCTGTCGGGCGACGAGGAAACCGACATGGCAAGCACGCGCGAGCTGGCCCGCCGCTACCACGACGCGGCATTCCTGCTCAACGCCGACGCCGGCGGCGGCACGCTGGACGCGGCCACCGGCAAGCCCGTGGTGTACCAGATCCAGGCCGCGGAAAAGACCTACGCCGACTTCCGCGTCGCGTTCGCCTCGCCCGGCGGCCACTCCAGCGAACCCACGCCCGACAACGCGATCTACCGGCTCGCGCGCGCCATCGACAAACTGGCGGCCTACCAGTTTCCGCCGATGAGCAACGCGATCACGCTGGCCTCGCTGCGCGCCACCGGCGCGCACACGCCCGGCCCGCTGGGCGCGGCGATGACGCGCTACGCCGCGCACCCCGACGACGCGCAAGCCGCCGCCACGATCTCGGCCGACCCCGCCTACGTGGGCCAGATCCGCACCACCTGCGTGGCCACCACGCTGCAAGGCGGCCACGCCTTGAACGCCTTGCCGCAAGGCGCCAGCGTCAGCGTGAACTGCCGCATCTTCCCCGGCACCTCGGTGGCCAGCGTGCGCGCCACCCTCGCCAAGGTGATAGCCGACCCCACGGCCACCATCACGGTGCTCGATCCGCCGCCGGTGGAAAGCCCCGCCTCGCCACTGCGCCCGGACGTGATCGCGGCGGTGACCGCAGCCGTGCACGCGCGCTTCCCCGGTGTGGAAATCGTGCCCGGTATGTCCGCCGGCGCCTCGGACAGCATGTATTTTCGCAACGCCGGCGTGCCCTGCTACGGCGTCGATGCCGCCTTCACCAAACCCGACGACACCTACGCCCATGGCCTCAACGAAAAGCTGTCCGCCACCGAAGTGGCCGCGGGGCTCACGTTCTGGCACAGCCTGTTGACCACGCTGGCGAAGTGAGGCGGATGGGCGATAGGCAACCTGCCGCAGCGTTGCCGTCGCCGTTCAGATCGCCAGCCGCAACGGCACGAAACGTGCCGCATGCACGAAGTCGTTGTCGGTCGTGAGCAGGTCGAGGTCGTGCTCGATGCAGAGTTGCGCGATCAGCGCATCGATGGTGCCGAGCTGCACGCCGCGGCGCCGGCAGGTGTTGCGCAACCGGGCGGCATGGATATGGGTGTCGCGGCTTGGCTCAAGCAGGGGCAAGGCCTGCATGCGCTCGATGATGCGCGCCTGATCCTTCGGGCCGTGGAAACCTTGCAGGAGCTCCTGCAGCACGATGCCGGTAATGACGATGGTTTCGCCATCGAGCAGCGCCCGGCGCAGCGCGTCGACCGCCGCCTGGTCGGGCGGCGTATCGCGGCGCAGCGCCAGCGACCAGACGCTGGTATCGACCAGCACGCCTGTTCGAATCGGACTCACCTGCGGCTGCGCTCGGCCTTGGGATCGAAAGCTTCGTCCCATTCGAGCTTGCCGAGCAGTTCCGCGATGCGCCGTTGTTCGCGGCGGGCGATGAACTCCTTGAGTGCCAGGGTGACGGCGGCCTTCTTCGACGGCTCGCCGCTGACGGCGACGGCGCGGTCGATCAGGTCGGGGTCGAGCGCTAGATTCGTGGCCACGGCACACCTCCACACATTTGTTTACACACTCATGCTACGTCCGCGTGCCAAGGCGTGCAACGAGCGGGGTTCTGCACGGCGGGGCGGAAGCTGCAGGCACGCGAAAGCGCTTGCCTGCCGCCTCGATCCGCAGGCCGGTGGCCGAGCCGCCCAGCCCAGGCCCCGCCCCGATCCACGATACAATTGCCGGTTCGCGCTCAAGCCGACCTGCCTTCCATGTCCACCCATCTCCAAGAAACCCGCCGCCGCCGCACCTTCGCCATCGTCAGCCATCCCGACGCGGGCAAGACCACGCTGACGGAAAAGCTGCTGCTGTTCGGCGGCGCGATCCAGATGGCCGGTTCGGTGAAGGGCCGCAAGGCGGCGCGCCACGCCACCTCGGACTGGATGGCGCTGGAGAAGGAGCGCGGCATCTCGGTGACTTCGTCGGTGATGCAGTTCCCGTACGAGGGCAAGATCGTCAACCTGCTGGACACGCCCGGCCACGCGGACTTCTCCGAGGACACCTACCGCGTGCTCACCGCGGTGGATTCGGCGCTGATGGTGATCGACTGCGCGAAGGGCGTGGAGGAGCGCACGATCAAGCTGATGGAGGTGTGCCGGCTGCGCGACACGCCGATCATGACCTTCGTCAACAAGCTCGACCGCGAGGGCAAGTCGCCGATCGAGCTGCTGGACGAGGTGGAGTCGGTGCTCGGCATCGCCTGCGCGCCGCTGACCTGGCCGATCGGCATGGGCAAGCGCCTGAAGGGCGTGTACCACCTGCTGCTCGACGAGGTGCACGTGTTCGAGCCGGGCCGCAACTTCACCCGCCAGGACTCCACCATCTTCAAGGGGCTGGACGCGCCGGGGCTGGAAGCGGCGATAGGCAGCGAAGCGCTGGCCGAACTGCGCGAGGAACTGGAGCTGGTGCAGGGCGCCGCGCCCGCGTTCGACCTCGACGACTACCTCGCCGGCAAGCTGACGCCGGTGTTCTTCGGCTCGGCGGTGAACAACTTCGGCGTGCAGCTGCTGCTGGACTTCTTCGTCGAGCACGCGCCCTCGCCGCGCGCGCGCGCCACCACCTCGCGCGAGGTGCAGCCGACGGAAGAGAAGCTCACCGGCTTCGTGTTCAAGATCCAGGCGAACATGGACCCCGCGCACCGCGACCGCGTGGCCTTCATGCGCGTGTGCTCGGGCACCTACAGCGCCGGCATGAAGATGATCCAGACGCGCACGAACAAGGAAGTGCGCATCGCGAACGCGCTCACCTTCATGGCCAGCGACCGCGAGATCGTGGAGACCGCGTACCCGGGCGACGTGATCGGCCTGCACAACCACGGCACCATCGCCATCGGCGACACCTTCAGCGAAGGCGAGCTGCTGCACTTCACCGGCATCCCGAACTTCGCGCCGGAGCTGTTCCGCCGCGCGCGCCTGCGCGACCCGCTGAAGATGAAGGCGCTGCAGAAGGGCCTGGCGCAGCTGTCCGAGGAAGGCGCCACCCAGTTCTTCCGCCCGCTGATGTCGAACGACCTGGTGCTGGGCGCGGTGGGCGTGCTGCAGTTCGACGTGGTGGCGTACCGGCTCAAGGACGAATACGGCGTGGACGCGGTGTTCGAGCCGGTGACCGTGGCCACCGCGCGCTGGGTGCATTGCGACGACGCGAAGAAGCTGGAGGAGTTCCGCGAGAAGAACGCGATGAACCTCGCGATCGACGCCGCCGGCGAACTGGTCTACCTCGCGCCCTCGCGGGTGAACCTGCAGCTGGCGCAGGAGCGCGCGCCCGCGGTGCGCTTCGCCGCCACGCGCGAGCACGCCAGCGCCGTCGAGGTGTGACCAGTGGCAGGGCATGACCGGCGGCACGGTGCCGCCGACCATGCCGCCTGTGAGACTGCGGCCTTCGTCCATCACGGAGGCCGCATGAGCGCCGCCAGTTCCACGATTGCCTTTGTCACCCCCGCCACCGCGCCCGGCTGGAAACGCTGGCTGGTCTACTCGCCGCTGGTGCGGCTGCTGGTCTTCATTGCGCTGTTCATGCCCGCGGTGAAGTTCGCCGAGTGGGGGCTGCACGCCATCGGCTGGGGCAAGCACGCGCCGGCGCTGCAGCAAGGCATGGCCGAATTCCTCGGCCGCTCGATGCCGGCGCTGTTCGCCTACCTCGTGCTGGTGAAGCTCGTGGAGCGCCGCCCGCTCAATGAACTCGCGCCGCGCAAGCTGCTGTCGCACGGACTGCTGGGGCTGGCCGTCGGCACGCTGTTGTTCAGCGCCGTCGTCGGCGTGTTGTGGCTGGCCGGCAGCTACCACGTCGTCGGCTTCAACCCGCACGTCGACTGGCTGCCCGCCCTGCTGATGGTGGGCCTGGGCGCCGGCATCGGCGAGGAAATCATGTTCCGCGGCGCGCTGTTCCGCATCGTGGAAGAAGGCCTGGGCAGCTGGGCGGCGCTGGCGATCTCGGCGCTGTTCTTCGGGCTCGCCCACGCCGGCAACCCGGGCGCCACGCCGTGGAGCTCGGCGGCCATCGCGATCGAGGCCGGCCTGCTGTTCGGCCTGCTCTACATCGTCACCCGCTCGCTGCCGGTCTGCATGGGCCTGCACGCGGCCTGGAACTTCTGCCAGGGCACGGTCTACGGCATCCCGGTGTCGGGGCTGAAGGCCGATGGCTGGCTGGTCTCCACGCGCACGGGGCCGGACTGGCTCTCGGGCGGCGTGTTCGGCGCCGAGGCTTCGGTGGTGGCGCTGGCGCTGTGCCTGCTGTGCTCGGCAGCGCTGCTGGTGGTCGCGCTCCGGCGCGGCTCGCTGGTGGCGCCCAGCTGGAAGCGGCGCTGAGACGAAAACGAACGGGGCGCCGCGGCGCCCCGTTCGTTTCGTGCGTGGGGTGCTCGTCTAGGCCGCGTCGGCGAGCTTGCGCTTGCGCTCATCCGCGCGGGTCACCGCCGCGCGCATCTCGTCGGTGTCGAAGTCGTCCACCGAGATGAACTCGAACACGCCCTCGCGTACGCGCTTGAGCAGTTCGGCCTCGGCCGCGCTCACCACGCCGGCGGCCTGCGCCTCGGCGAGCTGGCCGTCCCAGTCGTACGCCTTGAACTCGCCGGCCTTGATCGCCTTGAGCAGCTTGCGCTCCACCGGCTCGGCGGCGATCACGTCGGGCAGAAGAGCATTCATGCGGCCCACCGTGTTGTTCGGCGTGGGCGTGGTGTAGGCCCACTCGACCAGGCGCTCACGCGCCTCGTTCGGCGCGGTGAGCAGCGCGGCCACACGGCGGCCGAGGCGATCCGACGGCGGCACCTCGCGGCGGCCCAGCGGGAACACCAGCGCGCGCAGCAGCCACGCCACCGGGCGCACCGGGAAGTTGCGGATCGCGCCGTCCAGCGCGTTCTGGATCAGCCACATGCACTCGTGGAAGCCCCAGGCGAGGAAGGGCCGATCCACTTCCGGCCGGCCGGTGTCCTCGTAGCGCTTGAGCATGCTGCTGGCGATGTAGAGGTAGCTGAGCACGTCGCCGAGGCGCGCGGAGAGTTTCTCCTTGAACTTCAGCTTGCCGCCGAGCACGCCCATGAACACGTCGGCGCACAGCGCCAGCGCGGCGGAGTAGCGGTTGAGCTTCTTGTAGTAGCGGCGCGTGTAGTCGTCGCCCGCGGCCTCGCCCATGCGCCCGCCGGAGAGGCCCATCGTGAAGCTGCGCACCGCGTTGGAGAGGCCGAAGCCAACGTGGCCGAACAGCGCGGCGTCGAACGCGCGCAGCTTGTCGCCGTAGTCGGCGATGGACAGCGCCTGCATCTCCTTCAGCACGTAGGGATGGCAGCGGATCGCGCCTTGGCCGAAGATCATCAGGCTGCGCGTCATGATGTTCGCGCCTTCCACGGTGATCGCGATCGGCACCGCCATCCAGCCGCGGCCGGCGTAGTTCTTCGGGCCGAGCTGCACGGCCTTGCCGCCGTGCACGTCCAGCGTGTCCATCGCGATGCGCCGCGCCCATTCGGTGGCGTGGTACTTGGCGATCGCCGAAGGCACCGCGGGCCGCTCGCCGCGATCCACCGCGGCGGCGGTGGCGCGCGACAGCGCGGCGGTGGCGTAGGTGAGGCCGCCGAGGCGCGCCAGCGCCTCTTCCACGCCCTCGAAGCGGGCCACCGCGAGGCCGAACTGCTTGCGCATGCGCGCATAGCTGCCGGTGGCCAGCGCCGACATGCGCATGCCGCCGGTGGCGTTGGACGGCAGCGAGATCGCGCGGCCCACCGAGAGGCATTCCACCAGCATGCGCCAGCCGTGGCCGGCCATCTCCGGCCCGCCGATCAAGACCGACAGCGGCGCGAACACGTCCTTGCCGCGCACCGGGCCGTTCTGGAACGGCACGTTGAGCGGGAAGTGGCGGCGGCCGATCTCCAGCCCCCTGGTGTCGCGCGGCAGCAGCGCCAGCGTGATGCCCAAGTCCTCCTTGTCGCCCAGGATGTGCTCGGGGTCGAGCATGCGGAAGGCCAGGCCCACCACGGTGGCGACCGGCGCCAGCGTGATGTAGCGCTTGTCGAACGTGAGGCGCACGCCCACGGTTTCCACGCCGTCGACCATCTGCTTGCAGACCACGCCGAGGTCGGGGATCGAGGTGGCGTCCGAGCCCGCGTAGGGGCCGGTGAGCGCGAAGCAGGGGATCTCCTCGCCCACCGCGAGGCGCGGCAGGTAGTGGTTCTTCTGCTCCTCGGTGCCGTAGTGCAGCAGCAGCTCCGCCGGGCCCAGCGAGTTCGGCACGGCCACGGTGGAGGCCACCGTGGCCGACATCGAGTTGATCTTCTGCAGCACCGCCGAATGCGCCAGCGCGGAGAACTGCAGGCCGCCGTACTGCTTCGGGATGATCATGCCGAAGAAGCGGTGCTGCTTGATGAAGGCCCAGATCTCCGGCGGCAGGTCGGCCAGCTCGTGGGTGATCTGCCAGTCGTCGATCATCGCGCAGAGTTGTTCCACCGGGCCGTCGAGGAAGGCCTGTTCTTCCACGGAGAGTTCGGGCTTCGGCTGCTTCAGCAGTTCGTGCCAGTCCGGCTTGCCGGAGAACAGCTCGCCCTCGAAGCCCACGGTGCCCGCTTCCAGCGCGGTCTGCTCGGTCTCCGACAGCGTGGGCGTGACCTTGGCGAACAGCTTCAGCAGCGGCGCGGTGATCTGCCGGCGGCGGAACGTGTCCATCAGCAGCGGCACGGCGATGCCCAGCTCGACGATCAGCAGGATCGCCGTGGTCCACGGCGCGCCGGCGACGAGGCCCGTGACCAGGGTGGCCACGGGCGCCGCGACCGCGAACGTGCGCAGGCTGCTGCGGTGGTAGGCGCAGGCGCCGCTCGCGATGAGCGCCGCCAGCAGGGTCAGTATCACGGCCATCTCGACATCCTCGTTGCGGTTACAGGGCGCGGGCGCCCGGCCGGGCGTCCGCGTCGTTCAGGGCACTGATGAAACTTGCGATCTCGCGGGTGAACGCGTCGTTGGCGTCGCCGGCCACCATGTGCGTGGCGCCGGCCACCGCCACGTGCCGCGCGTGCGGCACCAGCTCCAGGAACTCGGCGACGGTGGCGTGCGAGACCACGTCGCTGCGCTCGCCCGAGAGCAGCAGCACCGGCACCTCCACCTGCGCGGCGGCGGCGAACAGGCGCGGCTGGTAGCGCTCGCTCTCGGCGACCAGGTCGCCAGCCAGGAGGGCAGGATCCCAGTGCCAACGCAGGCGGCCGTCGGCGCCTTCGCGCAGCAGCGGACGCAGCTGTTCCTCGCTCTTGCGGCCGGCGCGATGCGGCAGGTAGGCGGCGATCTGCTCGGCGGCCTCGGCGTAGCCGGCGAAGCCGTCCGGATGCGCCTGCATGAAGGCGAGGATGCGCTCCACCCCGCGCGTCTCCCAGCGCGGCGTGATGTCCACCAGCACCAGCGCGCGGAACGGCGCAGGCCGCGTCTCGCCCGCCGTCACCAGGCCGAGCAGGCCGCCCAGCGAGGCACCCACCAGGATCGGCGGCGCGGGTTGCGCGCGGGCCAGCCCCAGCAGGTCGTCGGCGAACTGCTGCATGTGGTAGCTGCCGCCCGGCACACGCCCGCTCTCGCCGTGGCCGCGCGCGTCGTAGCTGACACAGCGGCAACCCTGCGCCGCCAGCGCGGCCACCGTGCCGCCCCAGGCGCCGCGGGTCTGGCCAAAGCCGTGGGCGAACAGCAGGGTCGGCGCGTCGGCCGCCGCGCGCGTCTCCACGGCCAGGCGCAGGCCGTCGCCGGTGGCGACGAACTCGGTGCGGCTGGCGGGCGTCGATGCGGCGAAGTTGTCCATACGGATGAGTATGGATTGCCCGATCCGGCCCCGTCAACCCGGCGACGCCAGCGCCGCCGTGGATTACAAGGCCGGGCGCAACCGCTACCATACGGTCATGAATTCCAGCCAAAAACCGGAACGCACCCGCCTCACCGCGGAAGACTGGGAACTTGCCGCCCTGCAGCTGATCGCCGAACAGGGCGTGGGCGCACTGGCCGTCGAGGCCCTGGCCCGCCAGCTGGGCGTCACCAAAGGCAGCTTCTACTGGCACTTCCGCACCCGCGAGGCGCTGCTGCAGGCCGCGCTGGAGCGCTGGGAGCAGTACGGCGAACGCGACGTGCTGGGCCAGATCGAGCAGATCGCCGACCCGCGCCAGCGCCTGCCCGAACTGTTCCGCCGCGTGGCGCACGAGCTGCAGCCGCACCGCGTCTACGCCGCCCTGCTGAAGGCGCTGGACCACCCGCTGGTGGTGCCGGTGATGGCGCGCGTGTCGCAGCGGCGCATGGAGTTCCTCGACACCGCCTACCGCGAGGCCGGCCTGCCGCCGCGCGAGGCGCTGAACCGCGCGCGGCTCACCTACGCCGCCTACGTCGGTTTCCTGCAGCTCAACTTCACCCTGGGCCTGCCGCGCATCAACCACGAGGAGTTCGACGCCTACGTGGAACACATGATCGCCACCCTGATCCCGGCCTGATCCCGGCCCGGTTCCACGCGGCACCCCACGCAACGGCGCCTTCGGGCGCCGTTCCTGTTGCGGGCCACCTTGCAATGCCAGTATGCGCAAACTACGGTTCCTCCACTTTTTTTCCTGAAGACCAGTGAGGACACGATGGCAAGCACGTTGGAAGCGCTCGAACGCTGGGTCGGCGAGGTGGCGGCACGGACCCGCCCCGCGAAGATCCACTGGTGCGACGGCTCGGAGGCCGAATACCGTGCCCTGGTGCAGCAGATGCTGGCCGACGACACCCTGATCGAGCTGAACCAGACGACCCACCCGGGCTGCTACCTGCACCGCTCGAACCCGTCCGACGTGGCGCGCGTGGAGCACCTCACCCTGGTCTGCCATCCGAACAAGGAAGATTCCGGCCCGAACAACCACTGGATGGACCCGGCCGAAGCGCACGCGAAGATGGACGCGCTGTTCGACGGCTGCATGGCCGGCCGCACCATGTACGTGATCCCGTACTGCATGGGCCCGCTCGATTCGCCGCTGGCGCGCTGCGGCGTGGAGATCACCGACAGCCCCTACGTGGTCGCCAACATGAAGATCATGACCCGCATGGGCACGGCGGCACAGGCGCGCATCGAGCGCGAGGGTGCGTTCGTCAAGGGCCTGCACTCGATCGGCGAGCTCGACCCCGAGCGCCGCTGGATCGTGCACTTCCCCGCCGAGCTGTCGATCCAGAGCTACGGCTCCGGCTACGGCGGCAACGCGCTGCTGGGCAAGAAATGCCACGCGCTGCGCATCGCCAGCAACCAGGCCCGCGACGAGGGCTGGCTGGCCGAGCACATGCTGATCGTGGGCATCGAGAACCCCGCGGGCGAGACGCACTACATCGCCGCCGCGTTCCCGTCTGCCTGCGGCAAGACCAACCTCTCGATGCTGATCCCGCCGGAGGGCTACCGCCGCGACGGCTGGAAGGTGTGGACGGTGGGCGACGACATCTGCTGGATGCGCCCCGGCGCGGACGGCCGCCTGTACGCGATCAACCCCGAGGCCGGCTTCTTCGGCGTGGCGCCGGGCACCAGCGAGAGCAGCAACCCGAACGCGCTGAAGTGCATCGCGCACGACACCATCTTCACCAACGTCGCGGTCACCGCCGACAACCAGCCATGGTGGGAAGGCCTGCCCGGCACGCCGGTCACCGACTGGCAAGGGCGCCCCTACGATCCCGCCAACGGCCCCGCCGCGCATCCGAACTCGCGCTTCACGGTGAGCGCGAAGCAGTGCCCCTCGTGGTCGGAGAAGGCGGAAGACCCGCAAGGCGTGCCGATCAGCGCGATCGTGTTCGGCGGCCGCCGCCCCTCGCTGCTGCCGCTGGTGATGGAGGCGCGCGACTGGACCCACGGCGTGCTGATGGGCGCGGCGATGGGCTCGGAAACCACCGCCGCCGCCACCGGCGCGGTCGGCGTGCTGCGCCGCGACTCGATGGCGATGAAGCCGTTCTGCGGCTACCACTACGGCGACTATTTCGCGCACTGGCTGAGCTTCGACAAGCCGGGCGCGAAGCTGCCGAAGGTCTTCCACGTCAACTGGTTCCGCAAGGGCGCGGACGGCAAGTTCCTGTGGCCGGGCTACGGCGACAACCTGCGCGTGCTGGAGTGGATGATCGCGCGCGTGCAAGGCAAGGCGCAGGGCACGCGAACGCCGATCGGCATCCTGCCCGCCGCCGGCGAACTCAAGCTCGACGGCCTCGCCCTCGACCCGGCCACGCTGGCCGAACTGCTCGCGCTGGACCGCGCCGGCTGGCAGGCCGAACTCGCCGCCATCGGCGAGTACCTCGAAGGCTTCGCCCCGCGCCTGCCCGCGGCCCTGCGCGCGGAACGCCAGCGCGTGGCCGACACGCTGGATGCCGACGACGCGATGCCGCGCAAGGCGGCCACCGCGTAACGCGGCCGCATCGTCGCGGATCGAGGCATCCGCGACGATGCAAACCCTGGCGTCCGCGGCGGCATCCAAGCTGGCAAGATGATCGCCGCCTGCCCCGCCACCGACCGCTCGATGCCGCCCGCCCCCGCTGCCGCCGATCACGACACCGACGACGTGCGCGCGGCGGCGGCCGGCGACCGGCTGGCGTTCCAGCGGCTGTACCGCCAGCACGTCGACCGCATCCACGGCGCCGTGTGCCGGCTGGCCGGCTACGACCACGCCCGCGCCGAGGACCTCACCCAGGAGGCCTTCGTGCGCGCGTGGCAGAAGCTGCCGGGCTTTCGCCACGAAAGCGCGTTCGGCACCTGGCTGTACCGGCTGGCGGTCAACGTGGCGCTGATGGAAATCCGCGCCCGCCGCGCCGACCCGGTCGGCTACCTGGACGAGGAACAGCTACCCGACCACGGCGAAACCCCGTTCTGCGCCGCCGAGCGCGAGGAACTCGAGCGCGCCATCGGCAAGCTGCCGCCGCGCGCACGCGCCGTGCTGGTGCTGCACGATGTCGAAGGCTGGCGGCACGAGGACATCGGCAGCGAACTGGACATGGCGGTCGGCACCTCGAAGGCGCAATTGCACCGGGCGCGGCGATTGCTGCGCCAGGCGTTGGGAGAAAACTCATGAACGAATTCGAATGGCGGCAGCAGCTGCGCAAGCTGCATCAGCCGATCGCGCCAAGCCGCGACCTGTGGGGCGCGATCGACGCCGCGCTGGACGAACGCGGCAGCGGCGCGACACCCTTGCAAGCCGCACGGCGCGCCCCGCGGCGGACGTGGCTACTCGCTGCGGCGATCGCCGGCGCGTTCCTGCTCGCCGGCGGCATCGGCCTGCGCCTGCAGCACCACGCCACCGTTGCGAACGACACGCCGGCGCTGGCGAACGCGCACTGGAACCCGTCCGACCCGCGCCTCGGCGGCGCGGCGATCGAGCTGGACGCGGCCCGCCTCGAACTGCAGCAGGCCATGCAGCAAGCTCCCCACTCGCCCTCGTTGCAGCGCCTGCTGGCGCGCACCGAGCAGCAACAGACGCAACTGCGCCACCTCGCTCACGAGGCCGGCTGACCGACGCCAGGAACGACCATGAAGATCACCCGCTACGCTCCCCTGCTGCTGTGCCTGTGCATCGGCCAGGCCCTGGCCGACACGCCGATCAACCTGCAGCACGCCGCCACGCCCAGCGCGCGCATCAGCATCGGCAACGTCGCCGGCGAAGTGCGCGTCACCGCCTGGGACCGCCCGTCGGTGCAGGTGGATGGCCGTCTCGGCGAAGGCACCAAGCCGCTGGCGATCACCGGCAGCGACGACAGGCTCGCGATCGAGGTGCGGCCGCAGGGCGGCGGCGGCTGGTTCAACTGGGGCAGCGACCAGCACATGGGGCCGACCCTGCTCGACCTGCACGTGCCACGCGGCGCCACGCTGGACGTGCGCGTGGTCAGCGCGCCGCTGGTCATCGACGGCATGGACGGCGGCGGCATCACCGTCAACACGGTCAGCGGCCGCGCGCGGATCAACGCGCGCACGCCCGCGCTCAGCGTCGACAGCGTCAGCGGCAACATCGAACTGGCCGGCCATGCCGCGCAGGCCAGCCTGCAGACGGTGAGCGGCGACATCCTCGCCCCCGTGCTGGGCGCGCAGGCGAAGCTGCAGACCATCTCCGGCCGCATCCAGGCCAGCGGCGGCCCGTGGCGCCAGCTCACGCTGAGCACGGTGTCGGGCGACGTGCAGCTCGCCGGCGGCCTCGCGCCGGACGGCAAGCTCGGCATCGACAGCATGAGCGGCAACGTGCAGCTGCAACTGCCCGCCGGCACCTCCGCCACCGTGCACGCCAGCAGCTTCAGCGGCGACCTGCGCAGCGATTTCGGCAACGCGCAGAAATCCGCACACGGCCCCGGCAGCAAGCTCGACGCCCGCCTCGGCAGCGGCAGCGGCTCGATCAACGTCGAGACCTTCAGCGGCGACCTGCGCATCCGTACATCAAACTGAGTTGCCAAGCGCACAAACAAGAACGCCGTCGCTTGCGCGACGGCGTTTTCGTTTGTGTGCGCTATCGGATCAGAGATCCTGGTGGTATTGCACGTACGGCGTGCGCGACTGGTCCGGCTCCGGCCCCGCCGGGGTGTTCGCCGGCGTGCCCGAGGACCACAGGTTCTGCGCGCCCACGCTCAGCGAGCCCTGCCACGGCAGGCGCCAAGTCACGCCGAGGTCGATGCTGTTCCAGCGGCGGTCGGGGGCGTAGCCGTTGCCCGGCACGCCGGCCAGCGGCGCCATGGTGCGGCCGACGATGGTGCCGCTGATCGGGCCGTGGTCGACGCCGAAGCTGACCGCCTTCTGGTCCAGCGTGCTGATGCCCAGCAGGTTGCCCGGCAGCAGGTGGATGCGGCCGACGCTGGCGCCCAGGTCGATGCCGCTCTTGCTGCCCAGCGCCAAGCGGCCCTGCGCGTTGAGCTGGGAGCTGCTGTCGAAGCCGGACAGGCCGTCGATGCTGGGCGCCACGCCCGGCAGCACGCGCGGCAGGCTGGGGCTGTTCGGCGTGCTGTTGGTGCCCACGCTCAGGCCGAGGCTGTAACGCCCGCCGAGGTAGGTGGCGCCGACCTCGCTGCCGACCACGCGCAGCGGGCTGTTGACCCAGGAGCGCTGGCTGACGTCGGCGTGCGCCTGCAGGTTCGGGGTCAGGCCGTACTGCAGGCCGGCGCTGCTCACGCTGGCGGCGTCGACCGCATGCAGGGAGAGCGGCGTATCGCGCTGGGCCTGCGCGCCGTTGCGGTTGTCCGCCTTGAGCGCGAACAGGCGACCGTCCGCGCCGCGCCACAGCGGCACCACCAGCCCCGGCTGCACCTCGGCCATCTGCGCCGGCGGCTGCTTCAGCAGCTGCGCGGCCAGCTTGCCGTTGGCGTCGTCCACGCTCTGCCCGGCCGCCGCGAACGGCAGCAGGCACAGCAGCAGTGGAGCGAGCAGGCGACGCATGGGTGCAGGTCCGAAACGGTGGATAGCGGTCGGTTACGATGGCGCTAGTATATCGCACTTTACATTTAACTAACACCGGCACAAGCCTTCGGTACAGCAATCGATGCCATGCTGTGACCGGCTTCTCGATAGACCGGCTTGCGTTGCCCGGGGTTCACTGCTGGCGGTGGCACCGATCCGCAGGATATAAGGGGCGCCGTACGCCTCCCGATGGTCGGGTCAACCCTTGATGAATGCAGCCCCCACCCCCCGCCCCGTGTCCACCCCGATAGACGATCTGGCGGGCGTGCCAGCAGCGATCGAGCAGCTGCTGAAGACCCACGACAGTTCGAGCGTGCTGGAGATCTGCGAGCGCCTGCTGGAGGGCCTCGGGATCGCCGGCCGGCTGCACTGGCGCGCGCCGGACGCCGGCAACGCCGCCCCCGCCGGCTGGCATTTCGACCTGGCGGAAGACACCCAGCGCCAGCACGTGCTCACGCTGAGCCGCGACGAACCGCTGTCCGAACCCCTCCGCGGCAAGCTGGCCTGGCTGGGCCGGCTCGCCGACACCCGCCTGCACCAGCTCGCCGATTCCAGCCGCCTGTACGAGGCGATCTCGCGGCTGGCGCTGGCCGAGCGCCTGCAGCGCGCGCTCTACGCGATCGCCGAACAGGCCAGCGCCGAACACGACATGCCCGCGCTGATGCGCTCGCTGCATGCCATCGTCAGCAGCCTGATGTACGCGGAGAACTTCTACATCGCGCTGTACGACCCCGCCAGCGACAGCGTGCGCTTTCCGTACTACGTCGACACGCTCGACACCGACCCGCCCGCGCCGCAGGACAACGTGCCGCTGCATGAGCTGCTGCACGGCATCACCTGGAACCTGCTGCGCCGCGGCCGCCCGCTGTTCGGCGCCACCGACGAGCTGGCGCAGGAACTCCCCGGGCAATTCCAGCTGCACGGCCCGCGCTGCGAGCACTGCATCGGCGTGCCGCTGTTCCGCGCCGGGCAGGTCGTCGGCTGCATCGTGGTGCAGAGCTACCGCGCCAGCGTGCACTACACCCGGCACGACCTCGACCTGCTGAGCTACGTGGCGCAACACGTGCAGACCGCGATCGAGCGCCGCAGCGCCCACGTGGAGCTGGAGCGCCGGGTCGCCGACCGCACCACCGCGCTGCGCGAGGCGAACCGCGTGCTGCGCCAGCAGGTGCTGCAGCGCCAGCGCGGCGAGCGGCTGCAGGCGGCGCTGTTCCGCATCGCCGAGCTGGCCAGCACCACCGACAGCCTGGAGGATTTCTACCCCGCCGTGCACCGGGTGATCGGCGGCCTGCTGTATGCGCACAACTTCTACATCGCGCTGATCGACGAAGAGCAGCAGCTGATCACCTTCCCCTACTCGGTGGACGAGGTGGACAACGAGCGCCCCGCGCGCCGCCACGGCAGCGGCGCCACCGAATACGTGCAGCGCACCGGCCGGCCGCTGCTGGCCGACGCGGCGACGATCGACCGCCTGTTCGCCAGCGGCGAGATCTCCCGCTTCGGCGCGCGCTCGGTGTGCTGGCTCGGCGTGCCGCTGGTCTGGGGCGACAAGGTGCGCGGCGTGCTCGCGGTGCAGAGCTACTCGCCCGAGCACACCTACACCGAACGCGACCAGGAGCTGCTCACCTTCGTCAGCTACCACGTCGCCAACGCGATCCAGCGCAAGCATGCCGACGCCACGCTGCGGCAGGCCTACGCCAGCCTGGAGCGCCGCGTGGTCGAACGCACCCGCGCGCTGGGCCTGGCCAACCGCGACCTGCGCGAGCAGATCGCCGAGCGCGAGCGCATCGAGCGCCGGCTGAAGTACGAGACCCTGCACGACTCGCTCACCGGCCTGCCCAACCGCACCCTGCTGCTGCAGCGGCTGGAGCAGGCGATGCAGCGCTACCAGGCCCACCCGCACGAGCAGTTCGCCGTGCTGTTCATCGACCTCGACCGCTTCAAGGTGATCAACGACTCGGTCGGCCACCTGGTCGGCGACGACCTGCTGTTCCAGGTCGGCGGCCGCATCCGCGCCTGCCTGAAGACCCGCGACGTGGTGGCGCGCCTGGGCGGCGACGAATTCGCGGTGCTGCTGGAGCACGTGCCCGACGCGGCCGCGGCGCAGCGCATCGCCGAGCACGTGCTGAGCGAGCTGCAGGCGCCGTTCCGGCTGGGCGCGCGCGAGATCTTCACCTCCGCCTCGATCGGCATCGCGATGGCCGGCACGCACTACCGCCAGCCCGAGGAGCTGCTGCGCGACGCCGACTCGGCGATGTACCACGCCAAGGACGGCGGCCGCCACCGCGCCTCGCTGTTCGACGACCGCCTGCGCCGCGAGGCGCTGTCGCTGCTGCGCATGGAAAGCGACCTGCGCCACGCGCTGACGCGCCGCGAGTTCGTGCCGTTCTACCAGCCGATCGTCGCGCTGGCCGACGGCCGCGTCGCGGGCTACGAGGCGCTGCTGCGCTGGAACCACCCCGAGCGCGGCCTGCTGCTGCCGCAGGATTTCCTGCTGATCGCCGAGGACACCGGCTGCGCCGAGGCGATCGACTGGCTGATCTTCGAGCAGGCCTGCGCCCAGGCCACGCAGCTGGTCGGCGACTGGGGCACCATCAGCATCAACATCTCCGGCCTGCACTTCCGCTACGCCGACTTCGACACCCGCCTGCTGGCGCTGCTGGAAAAGCATCGCGTGCCGCCGTCCAGCATCCGCATCGAGGTGATCGAGCGCACCCTGCTGGACAACCCCACCCAGGTGAAGCAGATGCTGCAGAACCTGCGCCACCAGGGCGTGGGCATCGCGCTCGACGACTTCGGCACCGGCTACTCCTCGCTCTCCTACCTGCACCAGTACCCGTTCGACACGCTGAAGATCGACCGCTCCTTCGTCACCGAGCTCGGCGACGAGCGCAAGGACCAGGGCACGGCGGTGATCCGCGCGATCCAGGCGCTGGCCGACTCGCTGGGCATGCAGGTGATCGCCGAAGGCATCGAAGATGCCGCGCAACGCCAGGCCCTGCTCGACGTGGGCTGCCGCTACGGCCAGGGTTTCCTGTTCGCGCAGCCGCAGACCGCCGAGTACTGGCTGCGTCCGGAGCACCGGCTGTTGTAGGAGCGCACCCCCGGATCAAGTCCGGGGCAGGCTCTGTGCGCGAATGGAGCAGGAGTGAGTGGAGAGAAGTGAGAAGCGAGAGAGAGCGTACAGCTCGCACCTCCGGCTTTTCTCTCACCCCTCACTCCTCTTCACTCGCTTCTCGCTTTCGCGCACAGAGCCTGCCCCGGACTTGATCCGGGGGTGCGCTCCTACGGCGCGGTCACGCCGTGCCGGAAACGCCGGTCGCGCCCGCGTCGCGCAACAGGTGTTCCGCGTCCACGCGGTCGAACTGGTAGCGCTGCGCGCAGAACTCGCAGTGCACCTCGATCCGGCCGTCCTGCGCATCCAGCGTCGCTTCCACTTCCTCGCGGCCCAGCGAGCGCAGCATCGCCGCCACCCGCTCGCGGCTGCAGCTGCAGCCGAACGCCAGCGGGCGCGGCTCGAACAGGCGCACGGATTCCTCGTGGTACAGGCGGTACAACAGCTGCTCCGGCGCGGTGGCCAGCAGTTCCGCCGCGCCCAGCGTGGCGGTGAGGTGCATCACCCGCGTCCACGCGTCCGCGTCCGCCGCCGCGGCATGGCCGCCCTCGTCGGGCAGCTTCTGCAGCATCAGGCCCACCGCGTGCTCGCCGTCGGCGGCCAGCACGAGACGGGCGGGCAACTGCTCGGACTGGGCGAAGTAGTTCTCCAGCACGCCGGCCAGATCCGCCGCACGCAGCTCCACCAGGCCCTGGTAGCGCCGGCCGCGCTCCACGTTGCCGATGGTGATCGCCATCACCGCCTGCGGCAGCGCGGCTAGCGACAGCGTCTGCGGCAGCGGCGGCTCCCAGCGCGCCAGGCCGCGCAGGCGGCCCTGGTCGGTGCATTCGGCGAACAGCAGGCGCAGCGCGCCGGTGCTCTTCAGCTGCACCGACAACTCGCCGTCGAGCTTGATGTTCGCGGTCAGCAGCGCGCTGGCCGCGAGCGACTCGCCGAGCAGGCTGCGCACGGCGGGAGGGTAGTCGGCGCGGCTGGCCACTTCGCGCCACGCCGGACCCAGCCGCACCAGCGCGCCGCGCACGCC
The DNA here is from genome assembly GCA_017848855.1 of Rhodanobacter denitrificans. Taxonomy (GTDB): domain Bacteria; phylum Pseudomonadota; class Gammaproteobacteria; order Xanthomonadales; family Rhodanobacteraceae; genus Rhodanobacter_A; species Rhodanobacter_A denitrificans_B. The sequence goes on from JAFIHF010000004.1 coordinate 61,545, forward strand.
GGCGCGTTCGAGCAGGAAGCGGTGCAGCACATCTTCGACCAGTACGGTTTCCACGCGATCACCTCGCAAGACTGTCGTCGCCAGATGGGGGCGAACGCCGCCCGTGCAATGGCCGCCTCTATACTGCCGCGGATTTCCGTCGACCGCCCGCCATGTTCCGTCGCCTGACCTTACGTCGCCTGCTGCGCTGGATCGCGTTCGCCGCGCTGGCCTGGTTCGCGCTCACTTGGCTCGCGGTGCTGCTGCTGCGCTTCGTGCCGCCGCCCACCTCGGCGGTGATGCTGGAGCGCCAGCTCGGCGCCTGGCTGCACGGCGAACACGGTTTCCGCCTGCGCCAGCACTGGGTGCCGTGGTCGCAGGTGTCGCCGTGGGCGCCGCTGGCGATGGTGGCCGGCGAGGACCAGAAATTCCCGTACCACCACGGCTTCGACTTCGACTCCATCCACGACGCGATCGACGCGGCCGACGACGGCGCGCGCCTGCGCGGCGCCAGCACGATCAGCCAGCAGACCGCGAAGAACCTGTTCCTGTGGAACGGCCGCAGCTTCGTGCGCAAGGGACTGGAGGCGTACTTCACCGTGCTGATCGAGCTGACCTGGCCGAAGCGGCGCATCCTCGAGGTGTACATGAACATCGCCGAGCTGGGCGATGGCATCTACGGCGTGGGCGCGGCCAGCGAGATCTACTTCCACGAACCGCCCGCGCGCCTCGGCCCGGCGCAGGCGGCGCGGCTGGCCGCGGTGCTGCCCAGTCCGCGGCGCCTGCACGCCGACCGCCCCAGCGCCTACGTGCTGCGTCGCGCGGAGTGGATCGAGCGGCAGATGCGGCAGCTTGGCGGGCCGGCGTACATCGGCGGGCGGTGAGCTTGCACCTTTGCGATCGTCCATGATCGCGAAGATCAAGGGCGCTTCACGATCCGGCTACACCCGGCGCCAGCACCGGCGCTAGACTGATTCGGCCCTTATCGGCGGGCTCAACGGGAGGTCCAGCCATGCGTCAGGTCAGGCATCTGCTGGAAGGCAAGAGCGGCACGATCCAGACCATCGCGCCCGACGCACCGGTGCTCGATGCGATCAAGCGGATGGCCGAATACCGCATCGGCGCCCTGCTGGTGATGCGCGGCGAACAGCTGGTGGGCGTGGTGTCCGAACGCGACTACGCGCGCAAGGTGATCCTGCAGGGCCGCTCCTCGGCACAGACCGCGGTGGCCGAGATCATGCGCGCCGACCCGCTCACCGTGGGGCCGGAAACCGACGTGCTCGACTGCATGCGCCTGTGCACCGACAGCCGCGTGCGCCACCTGCCGGTGCTGCAGGGCGGCAAGGTGATCGGCATCATCTCGATCGGCGACCTGGTGAAGGCGGTGATCGACGCGCAGGCCGAGCAGATCGAGCATCTGGAGCGCTATATCACGGGGTGAAGCGCGGGACTCGGGACTCGGGACTCGGGACTCGGGAAGAGCGTAAAAGCTCACTGGGTGGCGTGCGGCTTTTCGGGTGCGAGGTCGGGCGACCAGCCGGCGCGGCGCGACACCCAGGTGGCCAGGGCGGCCACGCCGACGCCGGCCAGCGCGAGGCCGCCGACGCCCACGCCGAGCGCGCGCAGGCCGCTCACCGCGCTGGTCACCACGAGGTCGCCGAAGCGCCACACCGCGGTCTCCACGAAATTCTTGCCCTTGTAGCGCGTCTCGCGCGGCACCCGCGTGTACAGCGCATCCACCGCGGGCTTGGTCATGCCGTAGGCGAAGCCGCGCGTGGCCACCATCATCACCGCCAGCAGCGGCACCGCCGTGCCGAGCGCCGCCACGCTGCCGTGGCCGCCGATCATCACCATCACCAGCAGCGCCACGTTCACCAGCGACGGCAGCACCAGACCCCAGCCCGGGCCGAAGCGCACCAGCAGCCAGCGCGTGAGCGTGAGCTGCAGCAGCACGCCCAGCGTGTTGGTGGCCAGGTCGAGGTCGTTGTAGAACGCGGTGCGCGCCACGTTGCCGGCGAGATGCAGCTTCGCGTAATCGGCCACCAGCGCGTAGGCCAGCGTGCCGATGCCGTCGCCGAACAGCATCAGCAGCGCCATGTAGCGCAGGAACGGCCGCGACCACAGCTCGCGCACGCCGGCCCACAGCGAGCCGCCGATCGCCGCGCCGTCCTGCCCGTCCGGCCGCGCCAGCTCGTGCCGCGCGGACAGGTGCAGCAGCAGCGCCAGCGCGGCCGCCAGCGCCAGCGCCGACACCAGCAGCAGCGGCGCCACGCCCAGCCAGCGCACCAGCGCGCGCGTGAGCAGGGGACCGAAGATCGCGCCGGCCATGCCGCCCAGCGCGATCAGCGAGAACACCCGGCGCGCGCGGTCGCTGGTGAAGATGTCCGCCATCACGCTCCAGAACAGCGAGACCACGAACAGGTTGAACACGCTGACCCAGGTGAAGAACACCACGCCCAGTTCACGTGCGCCGATGCGGTCCTGCGCCACGAAGGCCGGCACGAAGGCGAGCAGGCAGGCGATGAAGAAGCTGTAGCTCCAGCCCAGCAGCTGGCGTCGCGGAAAGCGCGCCACCAGCCAGCCGAACAGCGGCGTGAGCAGCAGCATCGTCGCGAACACCACCCCGTAGAACAGCGGCAGCGACTGCGAACCCACCGCGCCGCTCAGCTGGTCGCGCACCGGCCGGATGATGTAGTACGCCGTCATCACGAAGAAGAACGCCAGCGCGGACAGCGCGGGTTCGGCGCCCTCACGGGTCGCGGCGGCACGGATCGGACTCACGGGGGTTTCCGGCACGGGCGAAGCCCGGGGGGCGGAAGGCTAGCACGCCCCGGCCGGCAACCCGCGGCACTCGCCGGATGAACCGGCGCACACCGGCTGCGTTGTCCCTGCCCGCAAAGTACCGGAGAATCGTTGCCTCGCCTCGACGGCCCGTGCCGTCGACGCTTCCCGGCGCCGGTCGCGTCGATCCGCTGCACGAAGAACATGCCGTTCCGACATCTGCCCCTCGCCTTCGCCTGCGCCATCGGACTGGCCTGCACCAGCCTCCGCGCCGCGCCGGCCGACGCCGGCAAGCTGCCGCCGGCCAGCGCACGGATCGCCGCGGCGGAACTGCCGGCGGCGCGCGTGCAGGCCACGCTCGCCGACTACCGGCGCTGGCTGGACGAGCTCGCCGCGCGCAACGGCACCGCCGGCCTCGCCACCGCGGTGGTGGTCGACGACAAGGTGGTGTTCGAGCACACCCTGGGCTACGCCGACGCGGCCACCGAAGCGCCGGTGACGCCCACCACCGTGTTCCGGCTGGCCTCGCTCTCCAAGGCGTTCGCCACCGCGGTCACCGGCATCATGGTGGACGACGGCAAGCTGCGCTGGGACATGAAGCTGGTCGACGTGCTGCCCTACTTCAAGCTCAAGGACATGCAGTCCGCCGACCAGGCCACCGTGGCCGACATCCTCGGCCAGCGGCTGGGCCTGCCGCACAACACCTACGACAAGCTGCTCGAAGGCGACGAGTCCTACCAGGAGCTGGTGCGCAAGCTGGACGAGGTGGACAACACCTGCGCCGTCGGCCAGTGCTACGGCTACCAGAACGTGGCCTTCAGCATGATCGGCGACGTGCTGTTCGCGCGCACCGGCAACTTCTTCAGCCGCCTCGTCGGCCAGTACCTGTTCCACCCGCTGGACATGCAGACCGCCAGCTACGGCCGCACCGCGCTGGAGTCCAGCCAGAGCTGGGCGCGCCCGCACCGCCCCGGCAAGGACCACGGCTGGGTTCCGTTTGAGCCCAGCGAAACCTATTACCGCGTGGCGCCCGCTGCCGGCGTCAACGCCAGCATCCGCGACATGGAGCAGTGGCTGATCGCGCAGATGGGCGGCCGCCCGAACGTGCTGCCCGCCAACCTGCTCGCCGTGCTGCATGCGCCCGGCGTGAACACCCCGCCCGAACTGCGCGCCACGCCGTGGCGGCGCGCACGGCTCAGCGCCGCGTATTACGCGCTGGGCTGGCGCGTCTACACCTACGCCGGCGAAACGCTGATCTACCACGCCGGCGCGGTGGCCGGTTACCGCACCATGATCGGTTTCTTCCCGAAGTACCGCGCGGGCGTGGTCACGCTGTGGAACTCCGCCAGTGCGATGCCCAGCGGGCTGATGCCGATGCTGTTCGACGGCCTGCTCGGCCTGCCGCACGTGGACTGGGCGGGCGTGGAAAGCCCCGAGCCGGCCAAGGCGGCACCGGCCAAAACCAAGCCTGCGCACAAGGCACGCTCGCGCCGCCGCCATTGAAGCGGGCTCATCAAACGAAGACGGCGCATGCGATGCATGCGCCGTCTTCGCTGGCGTGAGCTGTGGATCGATCAGCGTCCGGTGCTGAACTCGATCTTCTGCTGCTTGGTGCTCGCCACCGCGGTGCCGTCGTGCATCGCCGGCTTGAAGCGGTAGCGGCTCACCGCCTCCATCGCGGCGCGGTCGAACACGTGGCGCGGCTGCGCATCGACCACGCGCACGTCCGAGGTGCGGCCTTCCGGCGTGATCGTGAAGCCCACCACCACCCAGCCGCTCTGGCCCGCACGCAGCGCCGCGGTGGGATAGATCGGGTTCGCCCCCTTCAGCAGCACCGCATCGCTGTTCACGGCACTGGCCACCTCGGTCGGCGCAGCCGCCGCCTTCTCCGGCGCTGCGGCCGCCTGCTGCGGCGCGGCCCGCTGCTGCTGCCTGGCCTTGGCCTGCTCGGCGGCCAGCTGCGCCTGCTGCTGTTCGGCCTGCTTCGCGGCTTCCTGCTTCTCGGCGGCGGCCTTCTGCGCGGCGAGCTGCGCGGCCTTCTGCTGGTCCTGCGCCTGCTGTTGCTGCTGGCTCGCCAGCTTGCGCTGGGCGTCGAGCTTGGAACGCAGGATGGTCAGCGTGTAGTTCGCCGGGTCGGCCTTGGCCAGCAGGTCGATCTCGCGCTGCGCCTCGTTGAAGTCGCGCGAGTTGACCGCCTGCTCGGCGTCCGACGCGGCATACGGGAAGGTCTCGCGCAAGGCGCTGGTCGCCACCGGGTTGTCCGGCTGCTTGGCCAGCACGCGCAGGTAGAACTCGAACGCGTTGTTGCCCGCCGGCGCCAGGTAGCGCTGCGCCTTCAGCGCCTTGCTCGCCTCGTCCAGCAGCTGGTTGACGTCCAGCGCCTGCAGGTTGGCCGGCGCCGCTTCGGCCGGCGTCTTTCCCGCCGCCGCCACGGCGGGCACGCCGCCGTTGTCCAGCGCCATCTGCTGCTGGTAGGGACGGACGATCAGCAACCATGCCGCCGCGGCAAGCGCGACGATGATGGCGACGATGGCGACGGCAACGGGCCGGGCGGCCCCGCGCACGCGACGGCGCGCGATGTGTGTATATCGGGTATCCATGGTCTCTCACCGAGTGTCGACAGATACCCGCGCTTTTTCCCCCTGTGCATCCAGGAGCGGCGAGTCCCCGGACTACGCCGCGGCGCGGATGGGAGAAAGGTAACCGCATTGCGCCGGAGGGGCAAATCGCACGGACTTTCGTCGCAAGCCGTGACGTACTCCGCGGCGACGCGACCGGCGTCGTGCTGGCAGGATGCCATCGAACGGGCCGGCGGATTCCGGCGCCGGTCCTTGCGCTCGTCCTTGATTGCGAGGCTTGAGTCGCGACGAAGCGCGGCCGAGCTTTCCCTTTTCCCTTCGGGAGAAGTGCCTGCCCCGAACCCGATCCAGAGTGGCGCGAAGCGCCGGATGAGGGCTCGTGGTGGATCGGATGTCACGGGACACCGGACCCTCATCCGCCTGCCGGCACCTTCTCCCGGTGGGAGAAGGGTTCCTTCGACAGGCGCAGGGACATGCTGGCCGAGTCTCGTCGTCGGCAAATCAGGCCGCGAGAATCGAATGAGCGGCCATCCATGGCCGCACTCCTCAATCCTTGCGATCGTCCATGATCGCGAGAATCAAACGGGCAGCCATCCATGGCTGCACGCCTCAATCCTTGCGATCGTCCATGGTCGCGAAAGTCACACGAGCGGCCATCCATGACCGCACTCCTGGTCCTATAAACGAAACGTCCCGGCGGGGCCGGGACGAAGTTTCCGAATCGATCTCCCCGCGCTGGGCACCGCGGGGAGGCAAGTCGATGATGCTTGTTGTTGTAGTGCTTACTTCTTGGCGGTCTTGCTGGTCTTGGTGGCCTTCACCACCTTGGCGGCGGCAGGCTTCTTGGCGGCGACCTTCTTCGCCGCCGGCTTCTTGGCGACCTTCTTCGCGGTGGTCTTCTTCGCAGCCGCCGGCTTCTTGGGGGCAGCCTTCTTCGCCGCCGGCTTGCGGACGGCCTTCTTCACGGCAGCCTTCTTGACGGCCGGCTTCTTGGCGGCGGTCTTCTTGGCGGTGGTCTTCTTGGCGGCCTTCTTGGCAGCCGGCTTCTTCGCAGCGGATTTCTTGGCAGTGGCCATGGTTCGTCTCAGCTCCTCATCGGTTGGCAGTGGTTGCCCAGTAAAAGCGTGGAGGAACGCCTCGACCAGCAAATCGCTGTTGGTGGCGTGCCTCAAATTTTTCACCTGACGTTCGGTGCGCAGGTCGGACAGCATTCGCAATACATGCAGCGGAATCGAGACGGTGATCTTGCGTACTGCGTTGGCCTTTTCGCCGTGCTCGATGTAAGGCGTCACGAATTTCGGTGTTGCCATGTTGTCGCTATTCCCCATGAACTTTGCGCGAAAACTATTCCGTAAGTTTTCGGCTGTCAATGGATTTTGCTCGCCGAATCAAACCGTTTCGCCACAGGCCGGACGCCGCCCGCGCAAACGCCTCCGTCGGCGCAATGCGACGGCCGCGCACGCACGGACGTCCAGACGTCCATATGAAAATCCACAACTTTTCTGCCGCACGCCTCGAAAGCGCATGAAACAAGGGATTTTCGTGCACATGCACGCATGCATGCACGCCATGCAGCGCGATATCGCCGCTGCGCATCGATCGCAACCTGCGCGGCTTGCGACGGCGTCCCGCGGAGATGAATGGAGCGCGACCGGATTTTTCCGGCGGACCACCCCGACGCGAGATTTCGTCGCCTCTGCGGACGCCGAATGCACGCCTCCGACGCCCCGAGCGGCGACGGCGACGACGCCTTCGCGTCCGGCGCGCGGCACCGGCGAGCGCCGCGATCGCGCATGTCGCGCATCGCATTCGGCCGTCCATTTGCATCGCTCGATGCGCGCGCGAACGCCGGAAACGACGACGGCCGCGCAAGGCGGCCGTCGTCGATCCACACGGGAACGGAAGACTCAGTGGTCTTCGTTCTCGATCAGCTCCTCGTAGGCCTTGGCGTCGAGCAACTGGTCCAGCTCGGCGCGGTCGCTGATGCGCACGGTGAAGATCCAGCCTTCGCCGTAGGCGTCCTCGTTGATCGTCTCGGGCTTGTCGTTGAGCAGCTCGTTGACTTCCACCACTTCGCCGGACACCGGCGAGTAGACGTCCGAGGCGGCCTTCACCGACTCCACCACCGCGGCGGCGTTGCCGGCGGTGACGCTGGCGCCGATTTCCGGCAGCTCGACGTAGACCAGGTCGCCGAGCTGGTCCTGAGCGTGGTCGGAGATGCCCACGCGCACCAGGCCGTCGTCCTCGACGCGGGCCCACTCGTGGGATTTGTTGAACTTCAGGTCGCCGGGGATCTCGCTCATGGTCGGGTCCAGTGTCGGGTCAAGAAACGGTTGGAGTCGGGCGGCCATTCTAGCCGCAAGAACGTGGCAGGGAGGCGCGCTCAAATGCCTTCGCAGGGCTTGCCGTCGCGCACGAACGGGTACTTCACCAGGCGCACCGGCAGTTCGCGGCCGCGGATGTCCACGCGCACCGCGCCGGGCTCGCCGGCGGGAATGCGCGCGAACGCCACCGCCTTCTCCAGCGTGGGCGCGAAGCTGCCGGAGAGGATCTCGCCTTCGCCGTTCGCGGTGAGCACCTTCTGGCCGTGGCGCAGCACGCCCTTCTCGTCCAGCACCAGGCCCACCATCACGCGCGGCACACCGGCGGCCTTCTGCGCCTCCAGCGCGGCGCGGCCGATGAAGTCGCGGCCTTCGTCCAGCGCCACGGTCCAGCCGAGATTGGCTTCCCATGGCGAGACGGTCTCGTCCATGTCCTGGCCGTAGAGGTTCATGCCCGCTTCCAAGCGCAGCGTGTCGCGCGCACCGAGGCCGGCCGGCGCCACGCCGGCGGCGGCCAGCGCCTCCCACAGCGCCACCGCGTGTTCGGCCGGCACGATGATCTCGAAGCCGTCCTCGCCGGTGTAGCCGGTGCGTGCCACGAACAGCGGCATGCCGTGCGGGCCCTGCGCGGCAGCGGCGGCGAACTTGCCGAGCTTCTCGATGCGCGGGCGGTCCACCTCGTGCAGCAGGCCCAGCACCTTGGCGCGCGCATTGGGGCCCTGCACCGCGATCATCGCGAACTCGGGGCGCTCCTTCACCTCGACGCCGAAGGCCTGCGCCTGCTTCTCGATCCAGGCCAGATCCTTGGCGCGGGTGGCGGCGTTCACCACCAGGCGGTAGAACGCGTCGCCGAGGAAGTACACGATCAGGTCGTCGATCACCCCGCCCTGCTCGTTGAGCATGCAGGAGTACAGCGCCTTGCCGTGCAGCTTGAGCTTGTCCACGCTGTTGGCCAGCAGGTGGCGCAGGAAATCCCTGGTGCGCGCGCCGTGCAGGTCGATCACGGTCATGTGCGAGACGTCGAACATACCGGCGTCGCGGCGCACCGCGTGGTGTTCCTCGATCTGCGAGCCGTAGTTGATCGGCATGTCCCAGCCGCCGAAATCGACCATGCGCGCGCCCAGCGCGCGATGGGTGGCGTTGAGTACGGTCTTCTCGGTCATCGCGATGGCGCCTGGCGTGGAAAGGGAGACGCGCATTATCCCCTGCGCGCACCCGGCATTCCAAGCCGCGGCTTCAAGATGCCGCGGTGTCGATGCGGCGAAAGGTGAGGTTGATGCGCGCTTCGGCCAGATGCCGCATGCGCGGCAATGCATGTCGGCACAATCGCTGGGTATCGCCGGCCATGCGCAGCAGGCTGCCGTGCGGCAGCGTCAGTTCGATCATGTCGCCGGGCTGCGCCGGCTCGCCGCGCGCACGCCGGCGGCGGAGGCGGAAGCGTCGCTCCGCGCCCAGGCTCAGCGAGGCGATCACCGGCTGCGCGCCCAGCTCGGGTTCGTCGTCGCTGTGCCAGCCCATCGAATCGCGGCCGTCGCGATACAGGTTCGCCAGCACGCTGTTGAAGCGCGCGCCGCAGGCCGCCTCCACGCGCGGCCGCAACGCCGCCAGCGCCGCCGGCCACGGGTGCGGTTCGAAGCGGGTGCGCGAGTAGGTGTAGGCGGCGCCGGGATCGCCGATCCAGCAGCTCAGCCGCGGCGAGGCGAGCTCGCGGCCGAACAGGCGGATGCGGTGCTGCTCCCACGCGATGCCGGCATGCAGTTCGGCGAACAGCGCATCGGCTTCGTCGGTGTCCAGCCAGTGCGGCCAGAGCGCCACGTCGGCGCCGGGGAGTGGGAGGCTTTGCCAATGGCTCATTGCGCAGACTCGCCGTTCAATGCATGCGAAGCAAAAGCGCCCCCTCACCCCAACCCTCTTCCTCGCTCCTCAAAGCAGGGCCATCCATGGCCCTTCCCCGCGTCCCCAAGCGGAGCTTGGGGGGAGAGGGAGTGTCGCTCCGTGGGTCGGGCTTCAGCCCGACAACACCGAAAAGTCGGGATGAATCCCGACCCACGGCGAGCGGACGGTGACGTCCTCCCGCAAGCTCAGATCGCGTAGCCATCGTCGTGCGCCGGCATGGCCAGCCGTTCCACCAGTTGCGCGACCAGTTGCTCGGCGAGCTGCTCGGCGCGCAGGCCGGCGGTGTGCAGGTGCACCTCGGGCGCCTCGGGAACTTCGTACGGCGCGTCGATGCCGGTGAAGTTGCGGATCTCGCCGGCGCGCGCCTTGCGGTACAGGCCCTTGGGGTCGCGCTGCTCGCACTCGGCCAGCGGCGTGTCCACGAACACCTCGACGAACTCGCCCGCGTCGAACAGCTCGCGCACCGAGCGGCGCTCGCTGCGATAGGGCGAGATCGCGCTGACCAGCACGATCAGCCCCGCGTCCACCATCAGGTGCGCCACCTCGCCGATGCGGCGGATGTTCTCCACGCGGTCCTCGGGGGTGAAGCCGAGATCCTTGTTGATGCCGTGGCGCACGTTGTCGCCGTCGAGCAGGTAGGTGTGGTGGCCCTGCGCGTGCAGGCGCTTCTCCACCAGGTTGGCGATGGTGGACTTGCCGGCGCCGGACAGGCCGGTGAACCACAGGCACAGCGGGCGCTGGCCCATGCTGCCGCCGCGCACCGCCTTGTCCACGTCCACGTGCTGCCAGTGCACGTTGGCGGCGCGCTTGAGCGCGAAGTCCAGCATGCCGCAGGCCACGGTGGCGTTGGTCTGGCGGTCGATCAGGATGAAGCCGCCCAGGGTGCGGTTGGTGGCGTAGGGCTCGAACGCGATCGCCTCGTCCAAGCCCACCGTGCAGTAGCCCACCTCGTTGAGCGCGAGATGGCGCGCGGCCAGCTTGGCCTGCGTGTTGACGTCCACCTTGTGCTTGATCGCCATCACCCGCGCATTGACCGTGCGCGTGCCGATCTTCAGCGCGTAGGTGCGGTTCGGCAGCAGCGCATTGTCGCCCAGCCACACCAGATGGCAGGCGAACTGGTCGGCCACCGGCGCGGGGCGCAGCGCGTCGGCGATCACGTCGCCGCGGCTGGCGTCCAGCTCGCGGTCCAGGCACAGCGTCACCGCCTGGCCTTCGCCCGCGCTGTCGAGGTCGCCGTCGGCGGTGACGATGCGCGCGATGCGCGCGCGCGTGACGCCGGGCTGCACCACCACCTCGTCGCCCTTGCGCACGCGGCCGCCGCAGATCGTGCCGGCGTAGCCGCGGAAGGTGTGGTCGGGGCGGTTCACCCACTGCACCGGCATGCGGAAATCCGCCGCCTGCGCCGGCGCGGCGTCGGCCGCTTCCAGCAGGTCGAGCAGGGTCGGCCCCTGGTACCACGGCAGGCGCGCGGAAGGCGTGCCCACGTTGTCGCCGCCCGGCGCGATCACCGGCAGGCAGTCGACCTTGGCGATGCCCAGCGTCTGCGCGAGCTGCAGGTAGGCCTCGCTGATCTCGCGGTAGACCGTCTCGTCGCAGCCCACCAGATCCATCTTGTTCACCGCCAGCACCACCTGGCGGATGCCGAGCAGGCTGCATATATAGGTGTGGCGGCGGGTCTGCGGCAGCAGGCCCTTGCGCGCGTCCACCAGCACCACCGCCAGCTCGGCGTTGGAGGCGCCGGTGGCCATGTTGCGGGTGTACTGCTCGTGGCCGGGGCAGTCGGCCACGATGAAGCTGCGCCGCGCGGTGTGGAAGTAGCGGTAGGCCACGTCGATGGTGATGCCCTGCTCGCGCTCGGCGTCGAGGCCGTCGGTGAGCAGGGCGAAATCCAGCGCGTCGCCCGCCTCGGCGTGCAGCTTGCGGCTGTCGCGCGCCAATGCGGCGAGCTGGTCGTCCGGCACCATGCCGGCGTCGTACAGCAGGCGGCCGAGCAGGGTGCTCTTGCCGTCGTCCACGCTGCCGCAGGTGATGAAGCGCAGCAGGCTCTGAGAGTTGGCGGCGGCATCCATCAGAAGTAGCCCTCCTGCTTCTTGCGCTCCATCGAGGCGCTGGGGTCCTGGTCGATCACCCGGCCCTGTCGCTCGGAACTGCGCGAGTCGGCCATCTCCTGGATGATCTCGTCCAGCGTGGCGGCGGTGGATTCCACCGCGCCGGTGAGCGGATAGCAGCCCAGCGTGCGGAAACGCACCATGCGCGTCTCGATCCGCTCGCCCTCGCGCAGGGTGAAGCGCTCGTCGTCCACCATGATCAGCGCGCCGTCGCGCGCCACCACCGGGCGCGGCTTGGCGAAATACAGCGGCACCACCGGAATGCCCTCGCGGCGGATGTACTGCCACACGTCCATCTCGGTCCAGTTGGAGAGCGGGAACACGCGCACGCTCTCGCCCTGGCGGATCTGCGTGTTGTACGTGTGCCAGAACTCCGGACGCTGGTGCTTGGGATCCCAGCGATGCTGCGCGTTGCGGAACGAGAACACGCGCTCCTTGGCGCGCGACTTCTCCTCGTCGCGGCGCGCGCCGCCGATCGCCGCGTCGAATTTGTACTGGTCCAGCGCCTGCTTCAGCGCCTGCGTCTTCATCACATCGGTGTGCACGGTGGCGCCGTGGACCAGCGGCGAGATGCCCTGGCGCACGCCGTCCGGGTTCACGTGCACCAGCACCTCGACGTCGCCCTGCGCCGCCACCTGGTCGCGGAACGCGATCATCTCGCGGAACTTCCAGGTGGTGTCCACGTGCAACAGCGGCAGCGGCGGCTTCGCGGGATAGAACGCCTTGCGCAGCAGGTGCAGCAGCACCGAGGAATCCTTGCCGATCGAATACAGCATCACCGGCCGGCGGAAGCTGGCCGCCACCTCGCGGAAGATGTGGATGCTTTCGGCTTCCAGCTCGTCGAGATGATCGGTGCGGGGGGCGAGGCGTGCGTTCATGGAGTGCCGGTTCGGAAACGGTGCGCGACCCGCGGAAGGCCGGGCCGAACCGACATGCTACGCGAGCGCCGCCGACTTGCCCAAACAACCATGCGGGCGGGGAAGCGCGCCCGATGGCATATGGCGGTACTCCCTCTCCCCCAATGGCTGTGCCATTGGGGGAGAGGGTTGGGGTGAGGGGGGGTTTGCACCTCAAATCAAAAGCGCCCCCTCTCCCTAGCCCTCTCCCCCGAGCAAGCTCGGGGGAGAGGGGATTTCAATTACCGCACGGGATTTCAGGCGATCGCCGGATAGGCCGGATCGGCATCCAGCGTGGCCGCGCACACCGCGGCCAGTTCCAGCAGGCGCAGGTCCGAACCGCGCCCGCCCACCAGTTGCAGGCCCACCGGCAGGCCGTTTGCCAGCGTGCCCATCGGGATGCTCACCGCGGGGCAGCCGGCAAGGCTGGCGAAGCTGGTGAGGTCGGCGTGGTTGTCCGGCTCCGCGCCGCCCAGCGGGAAGGCGCCGCAGGGCGTGGTGGGCAGCACCAGCACGTCGATCTGCGCGAACAGGCGGCGCATCTTCAGCGTGGCCGCGTCCAGCACGCGGTCGGCCTTCGCGTAGTCCGCCGCGCTCTTGCGCGCGGCGTAGCCCAGCATGTCGCGGAAGCGCGGCGAGACCGGATGCGCGGCATCGGCGAGATCCTCGGCGTAGGTGCCCAGCATCTCCGCCTCCATCAGCAGCAGGCCGGCACGGCGGGTGCGCGCGAAATCCCAGTCGGCGAAATCCACCGTGCGGCGCTCGCCCAGCGCGTGGGCGAGCTTGCCCACCGCGGATTCGAACAGCGCGGCCACCTCGGCCTGCACGCCCACCGCGGCGAGGTCCGGCAGCAAGCCGGTGCGCAGCTTGCCCGGCTCCCAGTCCGGCAGCGCCAGCGCCACGCGGCGGCGGCGCGAGCGCGCGTCGTCGGCGTCGTAGCCGGCCAGCACCTGCAGCAGCACGGTGAGGTCGGCCACGCTGCGCGCGATCAGGCCCACCGCGTCCAGCCGCCGCGCCGCCGGCACCAGGCCGCGCGCGGAGATCTCGCCGTGGGTGGGCTTGAGCGCGTACACGCCGCAATAGCTGGCGGGGATGCGGATCGAACCCAGGCTGTCCGAACCGATCGACGCCGCGGCCAGGCCCGCGGCCACCACGGCGGCCGCGCCGCCGGAGGAACCGCCCGCGCTCCAGCCGTGCTTCCACGGATTGTGGGTGGGGCCGTAGTGCGGGTTGTCGGTGGCCGCGCCCAGCGCACCCTCGTCCATGTTGGTCTTGCCCACCAGCACCGCGCCCGAGGCGCGCAGCCGCGCCACCGCGTGCGCATCCTCAGTCACCGGCTGCTCGCGCCCGGGCAGGCCGGCGCGGGTGGACCAGCCGGCAATGTCGAGGTTGTCCTTGACCGCCACCGGGATGCCGTCGAGCCGGCCGATCACGCCGTCGCGGCGCCGGTGCCCGGCAGTGCGCGCCTGCTCCTGCAGCAGGCCGGGGCTCAGGCTCACGTAGGCGTTCAGCCGCGGATTGATGCGCTCGATCGCCTCCTGGTACGCCTCGGCCAGCGCCTGCGGATTGGTGCGCCCGGTGGCCATCCAGTGCAGCAGCTGGCACACGGTGGCGCGGCGCAAGTCCAGGTCGGTGATCGGCGGCAGCGAACTCATCGGCATTCCTTGTGGTGTTCGCTCATCCATGAGCGCGAAGATCAAGCAGCGGCCATCCCTGGTCGCACTATTCAAAAGATGTGTGCTCATCCATGAGCGCGAAGATCAGGAAGCGGCCATCCCTGGCCGCACTCTTCATAAGCGTGGCCCGATTATCGCCGCGCGCGGTGACGCGATTGCAAGCGGCGGCGCAACCGTGCCTCCCCCTCACCCCAACCCTCTCCCCCAACGGCAAGCCGTTGGGGGAGAGGGAGCAGATGCCATCTCCTCGAACTCCCTCCCCTGCAAGCAGAGCCTGTCCCGGACTCGATCCGGGAGGAGGGCTGGGGTGGGGTGCTCTTGCTGTTCACTGCCGCGGTCTAATGGTTTCGGACAACTCGATAGGGGAAACTTCCCACCCGAGACCGGAACGCCATGAAATCTTCCCGACGTCACTTTGACAGTGCTTTCAAACTGCAAGTCGCCCAGATGGTTCGCGACCAGGGCCTGAGTGTGGGCCAGGTGTGCCGCGACCTGAATCTGATCGACAGCGCCGTGCGCCGCTGGCTGGCGCAATACGATGCCGAACGGGCCGGTAGCCCGGGCCTCGGCAAGCCCCTGACCGCCGAACAGCAGCGCATCCGTGCGCTGGAAGCGGAGAACCGCCGTTTGCGCGAGGACAACGCACTCTTAAAAAAAGCATCGGCCTTCTTCGCCCGGGAACTGAAGTGATCCATCGGCTGATCGATCAGGGGGCGAAGGAGGCCGCGGTATCGCGTTGGTGCCGGCTGTTGTCCGTCAGCCGCTCGGGCTTCTACCACGCCCGCCGGCAGCGGCAGGCGTCGCCGAAGGTGTGTGGCGAAAGCGCGGCGTTGAAGGCGGCGTACCTGGCCAGTGGCGGCAACTACGGTAGCCGCCGTCTGACCGCGTCGCTGCGTGCCCAAGGCCTGCGCATCGGCCGTTACCGCGTGCGCCGCCTGATGCGCCAGCACGGCCTGCGTGCGCGCTGGCGACGCAAGTTCATCCACACCACGAACAGCCGCCATGGCCTGCCGGTGGCCGAGCACGTGCTGCAGCGGCAGTTTCGCCCCGCAGCCGTGGACCAGGCGTGGGTGGGGGACATCACCTACGTGCGCACGCGCGCCGGCTGGCTGTATCTGGCCACGGTGATGGACCTGCACTCGCGCAAGATCGTCGGCTGGGCGATGGCGTCGCACATGCAGGCCGAACTGGTTTGCCAGGCGCTGGGCCAGGCCATCGCGGCCCGCCAGCCCTCGCCCGGCCTGGTGGTGCACACCGACCGCGGCAGCCAATACGCCAGCGCGAGCCACCGTGCCTTGCTGGCCTGCCACGGGCTGATCGCCAGCATGAGCCGCAAGGGCAACTGCTGGGACAACGCGGTGATGGAACGCTTCTTCCTGAACCTGAAGATGGAACGCGTCTGGCGGCGAGACTACGCCAACCACGCCGAGGCCAGCCGCGACATCCACGACTACATCGTCAACTTCTACAACGAGACCCGACTGCACTCCACCCTGGGCTACCGCTCGCCCAACCAGGTCGAGCGCCGTGCTGCATGACATGCCCTATCGGCGTGTCCGAAATCACTTGACCACGACACACCCACCCAAACCCCTCCTACGCGCAGGGGGAAGAACCGCCAGCGCAGCGACGAAACTCCAGGCTTCCACTGCGCACGAGGAAGGAGCCCGCCGCGCAGCGCACGTTGCCGTGCCCGGCGCCATTACGGACAATGGCGGGCCAGACCCATACCCTGACGCACGTTCAACCGTGCCCCCTGCCCCGGAGTCCGCCATGAGCGAACGCGAAACCATGGAATACGACGTCGTCGTGGTCGGCGCCGGCCCGGCCGGGCTGTCGTTCGCGATCCGGCTGAAGCAGCTGCAGCCCGACACCACGGTGTGCGTGATCGAGAAGGCCTCCACCATCGGCGCGCAGATCCTCTCCGGCGCGGTGATCGAACCCGGCCCGCTGGACGCCCTCTTGCCCGGCTGGCGCGACAATCCGCCGCCGATCTGCGTGCCGGCCGGCGAGGACGAGTTCTGGCTGCTCACCAAGACCGGCGGCCGCAAGCTGCCGGTGCCGCCGGGCATGAAGAACCACGGCAACTTCATCGTCTCGCTGGGCGCGATGTGCGCGTGGCTGGCGCCGCAGGCCGAGGCGCTGGGCGTGGACGTGTTCCCCGGCTTCGCCGCCGCCGACACCGTGTTCAACGACGACGGTTCCGTCGCCGGCGTGCGCATCGGCGACATGGGCGTGGCGAAGGACGGCTCGCACAAGGCCGGCTACACCCAGGGCATCGACATCAAGGCCAAGGTCACCGTGCTCGCCGAAGGAGCGCGCGGCAGCCTCAGCAAGCAGCTGATCAAGCGCTTCAAGCTCGACGCCGACAGCGACCCGCAGGCTTACTCCATCGGCATCAAGGAACTGTGGCAGGTGCCTGCCGGCCGCGTGCAGCCCGGCAAGATCGTGCACAGCGTGGGTTGGCCCGCCGACAGCCACACCTACGGCGGCAGCTTCCTCTACCACCTGGACAAGGATCGCATCGCGCTCGGCTACGTCAGCGGCCTCGACTACCGCGACCCGAAGTACCAGCCGTGGGAAGCCTTCCAGCAGTGGAAGAACCACCCGCACGTGAAGGGCCTGCTGGAAGGCGGCAGCATCCTCTCCGCCGGCGCGCGCGCCATCGTCACCGGCGGCTGGCAGTCGCTGCCCAAGTGCGAGATGCCCGGCGCGCTGCTGATCGGCGATACCGCCGGCCTGCTCAACGTGCCCAAGATCAAGGGCACGCACCAGGCGATCCGCTCCGGCATGCTCGCCGCCGAGCACCTCGCCGCGAACGGGCTCAGGCCCGAAGGCTACGACGCCAAGCTGCGCGCCTCCGACGCGATGGCCGAACTGAAGAAGGTGCGCAACATCAAGCCCGGCTTCAAGAAGGGCCTGTGGTTCGGCATGGCCAACGCCGCATGGGAAACCGCCATCGGCGGCCGCTCGCCGTGGACGCTGAAGAACAAGCCCGACTGGTCCAGCCTGCACAAACTGGGCGAGTGCGAGGAACCGAAGCGCGACTACGTGCAGCGCGAACTGCCCCCGCGCGACCGCCTCGCCGGCGTCTACTTCGCCGCCACCGAGCACGACGAAGACCAGCCCGTGCACCTCAAGGTGGCCGACACCGACATCTGTGCCGGCAAGTGCGTCGAGGAATACGACAACCCCTGCACCCGCTTCTGCCCCGCCAGCGTCTACGAGATGGTGGCCGACGCCAGCGCCCCGCACGGCAAGCGCCTGCAGATCAACGCCGCCAACTGCGTGCACTGCAAGACCTGCGACATCAAGGACCCGTACGAAATCATCACCTGGACCACGCCGGAAGGCGGCTCGGGGCCGAATTACCAGAACCTGTGAATTTGCGCGCAGGCGCGGCCCGGCTCCCGTACGGCTCGCTTGTTGCGTGACGCGCAACATGCTAGCCTCGACAATATGATCAAGTCGTTCCGGCACAAGGGCTTGCGCAAGTTCTTCGAAACCGGACGCACGGCTGGCATCCAGGCAAGCCATGCCAAAAGGCTGCGCATGCAACTGGCCGCCCTGGATACTGCGCAGTCCATCGACGACATGGATTTGCCAGGTTTTGCCCTGCATCCGCTCAAAGGCGAGATGCAGGGCCGCTGGGCTGTTTCGGTCAATGGCAACTGGCGGCTGACGTTCGAGTTCCAGGACGGGAACGCCTACGTCCTGGACTACGAGGACTATCACTGATGGCCATGCACAACCCTCCCCACCCCGGCGAGTTCATCACGGACGTCTATCTTGAGCCCCATGGCATCAGTGGCCGTGAGCTGGCGGCCAAGCTCGACGTGGCCGCATCCACCCTCAGTCGCATCCTGAACGGCACCAGCCGCATCACCCCGGAGATGGCGCTGCGCCTTTCCAAGGCGCTCGGCCGTACCCCTGAGAGCTGGCTGCTGCTGCAGGACAACCATGACCTCTGGGTCGCACGCCAGCACGTGGATCTGAAGCGCGTGGCCAAGCTTCGCTTGGCAGCGGCTTGACAATTGCCAGGAGCAGTCCGCTGATCGGCAACCTGCACTGGCGCCTCAAGCGCCTCGGCTATCTCCTGCAGCGCACGCGCGCCAGCCTCGCGCTGCGCGGCTGGCGCGGCACGCTGGCACGCATGCGGCAGGAATTCCAGTTACGCCCCGAACACGACGACACGCTGGAACTGCTGCCGCTGGACGTGCCGTTCGCACCATTCGACTTGTCTGTATCAGACTCCCCGCGCGTCACCATCGTGACCCCAGTGCACGGCAAGCTGGCCTACACCCTGGCTTGCCTGCGTTCGCTGGCAAAGCACGGCGCGCAGGCGCCATTCGAGGTGATCGTGGTGGACGACGCCTCGCCCGACGGCAGCGCGGACACGCTGGCGCAAGTCGGTGGCCTGCGCCTGCTGCGCAATGCGCAAAACCTCGGCTTCGTGGACAGCTGCAATGCCGGCGCTGCGTTGGCGCGCGGCGAGTTCCTGCTGTTCCTCAACAACGACACCCAGGCGACACCCGGCTGGCTCGACGCCCTGCTCGCCTGTTTCGCCGAACGCGCGGACTGCGGCATCGCCGGCAGCCGGCTGGTCTATCCCGACGGTCGCCTGCAGGAGGCCGGTGCACTGGTGTTCGCCGACGGCAGCGCCTGGAACACCGGGCGCTTCGAGGCACGCGACGCCGCAGCCTTCCGCTATCGCCGCGAAACCGACTATGTCTCCGGTGCCGCGCTGATGATCCGTCGCGACGTGTTCCAGCACATCGGCGGTTTCGACGCACGCTATGCGCCGGCTTACTACGAGGACGCCGATCTCGCCTTCGCCGTGCGCCAGCTCGGCCTGCGTGTGTACTACGAGCCGACCAGCACGGTGATCCATTGCGAGGGCATCAGCGCCGGCACGGACACCGATCGCGGCATGAAGCGCTTCCAGCGCATCAACCAGGCCAAGTTCGTCGACAAATGGAAGGCCGAACTCGCCGACCAGCCGCCGCCCGGCACGCCGCTGGAACGCGCGGTCCGCTGGCGCCGCCGCGGCCGCGTGCTGGTGGCGGACGTGACCACGCCCGACCCGACCCGCGATTCCGGCTCGCTGCGCCTCACCGCGATCCTGCGCATCCTCGACGAGCAGGGCTGGAGCGTGGCCTTCTGTCCCGACGACGGCCGCGCCACGGCCGGCGAAATTGCCGCGCTGGGCGCACTGGGCTGCGAGGTGCTGTGCAAGCCGGAGGTCAGCAACCTGCCTGATTGGTTGCGCCGCCACGGCCGCGAACTGCACGCCGTGATGCTGTGTCGGCACACCGTGGCCGGCCAGTACACGGCGCTGGTACGCCGCCACGCGCCGCACGCGAAGCTGCTGTTCGACACCGTGGACCTGCACTTCCTGCGCGAGCAGCGTGCCGCGCAAGTGGCCGACAGCGACGCCATGCGGCAACAGGCCGAAAGCTCGCGCCGCAGCGAGCTGGCCCTGATCGCGCAGGCCGACATCAGCTTCGTGGTCAGCCCGCACGAACAGGCGCTGTTGAAGGACTTGCTGCCCAACGCCCGGGTGGAGCTGCTTTCCAACATCCACGACGTGCACGGGACTCCCGCTCCATTCGCCGGACGGCGCGATCTCGTCTTCATTGGCGGCCACGGCCACCCGCCGAACAGTGACGCGATCCACTGGATCGCCGGCGAGATCCTGCCGCGCCTGCGTGAAGTCCTGCCAGGCATC
Source organism: Rhodanobacter denitrificans (assembly GCA_017848855.1). GTDB lineage: Bacteria > Pseudomonadota > Gammaproteobacteria > Xanthomonadales > Rhodanobacteraceae > Rhodanobacter_A > Rhodanobacter_A denitrificans_B. Next base: position 81,509 of record JAFIHF010000004.1, read on the forward strand.
CGCGTGCATCTGATTGGCGACATGCCGGAAGCCGCACGCCAGGAACTGTCCATGCCCGGCCTGGAAATCCACGGCCGCATCCCCGACATCGCCCCCTGGCTGGACCGCTGCCTCGCCACCATCGCACCGCTGCGCTTCGGCGCCGGGGTGAAGGGCAAGATCAACATCTCGATGAGTCATGGCGTGCCCGTGATCGCCACTCCGCTTGCCGTGGAAGGCATGCGACTGGAGGACGGCGTGAATGTGCTGGTGGCCGGCGATACCGATGCCTTCGCCGCGGCGGCGGTGCGGCTGCAGCAGGACTCCGCGCTGTGGCAACAGCTGTCCAGCCACGGGCTCGACAATATTCGCCAGCACTTTTCCATCGCAGCCGCGTCCGCCACGCTGCATCGCGTTCTCGGTTGACCACGCGCCGGCCAGCGCCGATGCTTCCGCACCGCTACTCATAGGTCACCGATGCCCGTTCGCGAATTCGCCAGACGCTGCCTGTTCGCCGTGCTGCGCACGGGCTTCCGGCTCACCCCGATGCCCGGCGCCACGCGCGATCGCCTGCGCCAGCATTTCCTGGATCGCCACGCGCACCTGGTACCGCGTGGACCGCGCGGCCAGGCCAACGGAACAGCGCAAGCCGAGCATCGGCCACGCAGGCAGGCCGCCGGTCGCGCGATCGGCTTCGTGCCCCGGCGCAGCGGCACCTTGCCGACACCGCTGCCGGCCACTGTGGTGGCGTTCTACCTGCCGCAGTTCCACCCGATTCCCGAAAACGACACATGGTGGGGCGAGGGCTTCACCGAGTGGCACAACGTCACGCGCGCGCTGCCACAGTTCGAGGGCCACCAGCAACCGCGCCTGCCCGGTGAACTCGGCTTCTATGACCTGCGCCTGGCGGACACGATGCGCCAGCAGATGCAGTTGGCGCGCGAATACGGCATCGGCGCGTTCTGCAGTTACTTCTACTGGTTCGCCGGAAGGACCTTGCTGGAAGCGCCGCTGCGGCAGTGGTTGGCCGACCCCACGCTCGACCTGCCGCTGTGCCTGTGCTGGGCCAACGAGAACTGGTCGCGCCGCTGGGACGGTCGCGCCGACGACATCCTGATCGGCCAGGCACACAGCGCCGAAGACGACCTCGCCTTCATCGAACACGTGGCGCGCTACCTCGCCGATCCACGCTACCTGCGGGTGGAAGGGCGACCGCTGTTGCTGGTCTATCGCCCCGGCCTGCTGCCCGATCCCGCGGCCACGGCCCAACGCTGGCGCGACTGGTGCCGCACGCACGGCATCGGCGAGATCCGGCTTGCCTACGTGCAAAGCTTCGACCGCGTCGATCCACGCGCCATCGGCTTCGACGCCGCGGTGGAATTCCCCCCGAACAACACTACGCCGGCGCCGATCACCGCGAACCAACGCCTACTCAACCCCGACTATCGCGGCGACGTGCACGACTGGCGCGAACTCGCGCGGCAATCGATGGCACAGGCCGATCCGGCCTATCCGCGCTACCCCGGCGTCAATCCCGGCTGGGACAACGAACCGCGCCGCAACGGCGGCGGCCGCGTGTTCGTGCACGCCTCGCCGCGCGGCTATAGCGATTGGCTGCGCCATGCCATCATCACGGCGCGACGCCGTTTCCCGGCGCAGCCACTGGTGTTCGTCAACGCCTGGAACGAATGGGCCGAAGGCGCGGTATTGGAACCCGACACCCGGCTGGGCCACGCCTGGCTGGAATCCACGCGCGCCGCGCTGCACCCGGCAACGCCAGCGAACGAGCACCCCTGTGCGGTGCTCCACGTCTGGTATCCGGAGTTGCTGGACGAACTCGCCGCCGCACTGCGCGCCAGCGGCCTCGACTGGCGCGTCGTCGTCACCACTGCGCCCGAGCGCGAACAGGCGGTGCGCGAGCGGGTGGCGCGACTCAACCTCGACACCGAGATCGAGGTGTTCGAGAACCGCGGCCGCGACATCCTGCCCTTCCTGCGCGTGGCCAACCGCCTGCTCGACGAAGGCGTGACCACCGTGCTCAAGCTGCATGGCAAGCGTTCCACCTACCACGCTGACGGCGACGCATGGTGCCGCAAGCTGCTCGACAAGTTGTTGGCCCCCGAGCGCGCCGCGCACATCGCGACCGCGTTTCGCGACGACGTCACGCTGGGCCTGGTGCATGCCGAAGGCCATCTCCAGCCACTCGCCGAATACATGGGCGCGAACCAGGACAACGTCGATTACCTCACCCGCCGCCTCGGCATCCCTGCACCAGCGGCCGAGTACGGCAGCTTCATCACCGGCAGCATGTTCTGGCTGCGCCCCGCCGCCTTGCGCCCGTTGCTGGACGCCCAACTTGGCGTGGACGAATTCGAGCCCGAGGCCGGCCAGATCGACGGCACCCTGGCCCATGCCGTCGAACGCGTGCTCGGACTGGTAGTGCAGACGAGCGGCTACCGCGTCGCCAGCGCTGCCGCGCTGCTTGGCATGGGCGAAGCCGCGAAAGCCCCTTATCCCTACGCGCGGCGCAGCGGCTGAATCCCCACAATCGACGCCCCGCGCTGCCTCGATTCGTACCACCGCCTGAGGCCGGGTAGAATGGACGTTCCCGCGGCCATCGCAAGGGCCGCCCGTGACCCCAGGAAGCACAGATGAAGATTCTGGTCGGCTACAAGCGCGTCGTGGACTACAACGTGCGCATCCAGGTGAAGCCCGACGGCACCGGCGTGGTGACCGACGGCGTGAAGCTCTCCGCCAATCCGTTCGACGACATCGCGCTGGAAGAAGCCCTGCGCCTGCGCGAGAAGGGCGTGGCCACGGAAGTAGTGGTGGTGGGCATCGGGCCCGCCGACCTCACCGCGCACCTGCGCAACGGCCTGGCGATGGGCGCGAACCGCGCCATCCACGTCACCACCGCCGACGCGGTGCAGCCGCTCACCGCCGCCCGCGTGCTGCTGAAGCTGGTGGAGAAGGAGCAGCCCGGCCTGGTGCTGCTGGGCAAGCAGGCCATCGACGACGACGCCAACCAGACCGGCCAGATGCTCGCCGCGCTGTGGGATCGCCCGCAGGCCACCTTCGCCAGCAAGGTCGAGATTGCCGACGGCAAGGCCACGGTGACGCGCGAAGTGGACGCCGGCCTCGAAACCATCGAAGTCGACCTGCCCGCCGTCGTCACCAGCGACCTGCGCCTGAACGAGCCGCGCTTCATCAAGCTGCCCGACATCATGAAGGCCAAGAGCAAGCCCATCGACGTGGTCGAGCTCGCCTCGCTCGGCGTCGACAGCGGCGACCACCTCAAGACCACGCATTACGCCGCGCCGGCCAAGCGCAGCAAGGGCGTGATGGTGAAGGACGCCGCCGAGCTGGTGGCCGCGCTGAAGCAGAAGGGTTTGCTGTAAATCCCCCACATCGCCCGTAGGAGCGCACCCTGTGCGCGACCACCCGCGCAAAAGCATCGCGCACAGGGTGCGCTCCTACAGGCAGCAGGAGAATCGATCCATGAGCAAGATCCTCGTCATCGCCGAACACCTGGACGGCAAGCTGAACCCCGCCACCGCGCGCGCCGTGAGCGCCGCGCAAGCCGTGAAACCCGCAGCCATCGACGTGCTGGTGCTGGCCGACAACGTCGCCGCACTCGCCGCCGAAGCCGCGAAGATCGACGGCGTGAGCCGCGTGCTCACCGTCGAGCGCGCCGAAAACGCCCACCCGCTCGCCGCCGTGCTGGCGCCGCAGGTCGCCAAGGCCGCCGCCGGCTACAGCCACGTGTTCGCGCCCTCCACCACCTTCGGCAAGGACCTCGCCCCGCGCGTGGCCGCCCTGCTCGGCGTGGCCCAGGTCAGCGACGTGATGAGCGTGGAAGGCGCGCATACCTTCAAGCGTCCGATCTACGCCGGCAACGCCATCGTCACCGTCGAGGCCGATCCCGCGTACACCGTGGTCGCCACCATCCGCACCGCTTCCTGGCCCGTCGCAGCCAGCGGCGCGAACAGCGCGCCGGTCGAAGCGCTCGCGCTCGACGTCGCCCTGCCCAGCCACACCCGCTACCTCGGCCTGCAATCGGGCAAGAGCGACCGCCCCGACCTGCAGAGCGCGAGCAAGGTCGTCTCCGGCGGCCGCGGCGTGGGCTCGAAGGAAAACTTTGACGTCATCTTCAAGCTCGCCGACAAGCTCGGCGCTGCCGTGGGCGCCTCGCGCGCCGCGGTGGACGCCGGCTACGTGCCCAGCGATCTGCAGGTAGGCCAGACCGGCAAGATCATCGCCCCCGAGCTGTACATGGCCATCGGCATCTCCGGCGCCATCCAGCACCTCACCGGCATCAAGGACGCCGGCACCATCGTCGCGATCAACAAGGACGCCGAGGCGCCGATCTTCGAGGTAGCGGACTTCGGGCTGGTGGGGGATTTGTTCAAGCTCATACCGGAACTCGAGCAAGTGTTGTGAGCAAGATGTCCGAAATCAACCTTAACAGTTTCAAGGCGTACGACATCCGCGGCCGGGTTCCGGATGAGTTGAACGAAGATCTAGCCAAGCGCATTGGACACGCCACGGTGCAGTTGCTTGGCCCGGGTCCGGTCGTGCTGGGCCGCGACGTTCGCCTGAGCAGCCCCGCCTTGCAAGCGGCCTTGGCCAACGGCATTACTGCCAGCGGCCGCGATGTCATCGACATCGGACTGTGCGGTACCGAAGAGGTTTATTTCCAGACGGCACACCTGGGGGCGGCTGGCGGCATCATGGTGACTGCTAGCCACAATCCCATGGACTACAACGGGCTAAAGCTGGTTCGGGAAGGGGCACGTCCCATCAGTGGCGACTCAGGGCTGCTCACCATCCGCGACACGGTCGCAAACAACATTTTCGCCGATACAGCGAAACGAGGCTGTATTCAGGAGGAGTTCGACAAATTCGCCTACGTGCAGCATCTGCTTACGTATGTCGATCATGCTGCGCTCAGGCCACTGAAAATCGTAACCAATGCCGGCAATGGCAGTGCCGGACTGATCATCGACGCCTTGGCTCCACACCTGCCATTCGCGTTCATTCGCATCCAGCATGAGCCGGACGGCCATTTTCCCCATGGCATCCCGAATCCGCTTCTACCGGGAAACCGCGAGGCCACGGCATCGGCGGTCCGCCAACACCGCGCCGACTTCGGTATCGCCTGGGATGGCGACTTTGATCGCTGCTTCTTTTTCGATGCGCAAGGTCGGTTCATCGAGGGCTACTACCTTGTCGGTCTGCTAGCCAAGGCGCTGCTCGTTAGTCATCCGGGCAGCAAGATCATCCATGACCCGCGACTTACCTGGAACACGCTGGACTTGGTGCAGGAGGCCGGCGGCATCCCGGTGCAGAGCAAGACTGGCCATGCCTTCATCAAGGAACGTATGCGCGCGGAAAACGCCATTTACGGCGGCGAAATGAGTGCGCACCACTACTTTCGCGACTTTTCCTATTGCGATTCGGGAATGATTCCATGGCTGCTCATCGCAGACCTCGTTTCCCGAACCGGTATCGACCTGGCCCATATGGTTGAGGACCGCATGCAAGCCTATCCATGCAGCGGCGAGATCAACTTCAAAGTCACCGACCCTATCGCCGCCAGCGAAGCAGTCATGGAAAATTTCCAGAATGAGCTTCCCTCTATCGACAAGACCGATGGTATCAGCGCCGACTTTGGCACTTGGCGGATCAATCTCAGGTGCTCAAACACCGAGCCACTGCTTCGGCTCAATGTTGAGACGCGTGGCGATGCTAACCTACTCGCAGAACGCACGCAAAAGATCACCAAGATTCTGTCGCAATTCCAGTAGCCGGCAACGCACAGATGGAAAGCATGCCGACCATTATCATCATGACTTTTGAGCGAAACCGTACCGGCGATGGCCGGTTAAATCAGGACTGCGCAATAGCCTAACCAACAAACCAGTTATCTTCAGCATTTGGAATCATCCGAGGCGCTCTTGGCGTTTACAGTCACCTGATTAGCCATGATGCTAAGCCAGCTATCGCATGAAGTGAAGTGCCAAAGGCGCAGCCTTGGATCTATATTGCGCAGCGGAAAACCGCCACTAGTCAAGGCCTGAATTGAACACAAGAGCTGACCGTCTATCAAAGGAACATTAGAAATGGAATGCCAAGTGGAAACATCGATAGACGCCAGTAGCAGACCCATTTGTGTGGATCTGGATGGCACGCTGCTGCGTACCGATCTACTGTACGAATCACTCTTGGCATTGCTGGGCCGCAACCCGCTGTATGCTTTCCTGATTCCGTTCTGGCTACTTCGCGGCAAGGCTGCACTGAAGCGCGAGCTTGCATCCAGGGTTACTCTGTCAGTGGAGAACCTTCCCTACGACAAGCGTGTCGTCGAGTTTTTGCGGCACACGGGGCAGCGTCCGCGTGTACTATGCACGGCCTCCGATACCTTGTTGGTAAAGCCCATTGCGGATCATCTCGGATTGTTCGAAACGGTCTTGAGCAGTGACGGCCATCGGAACCTTGCTGGGAAGCGCAAAGCTGAAACATTGGTTGACATGTATGGCACCAAGGGGTTCGACTACATAGGCAATAGCCGGGTCGACCTGGATGTATGGCGGCATGCTTGCGCCGCAATCGTGGTTAATGCGGGGGGGCGCCTTGCGCGGTCCGCCATGCAATGCACGACCGTTCACCATTATTGGCCCGCCAAGGGCGGTGACCTGAAAGCCTGGATCAAGGCTCTACGCATCTATCAATGGGCGAAGAACCTGCTCGTTCTGGTCCCTCTACTGACCGCTCACCGTCTGCTGGTACCTGCTGCTTTCGCTGATGCGGCAAGGGCTTTTCTTGCCTTTGGGCTATGCGCGTCGGGCGTCTATCTATTGAACGACCTGCTGGACTTAGCCCCTGATCGGCAGCATCCACGAAAGCGCAAACGCCCTTTCGCGGCAGGTACGCTGCCATTGAAACATGGCTTGTTGATCTTCCCGGCGCTGACGCTCGCCAGCTTTAGCTTGGCCTGGTGGATCCGGCCAAGCTTTGCGCTGGTGCTCTTGGGTTACTACACAATGACGCTGGCTTATTCGTTCAAGCTCAAGCGCATCGTCATGATCGACGTAGTGATGCTTGCCGCACTCTACACCGTGCGAATTATCGGTGGCGCCGTGGCGGTCGGTTCAGGACTCTCGTTCTGGCTACTGGCCTTTTCAATGTTTATCTTCCTCAGTCTTGCGCTGCTCAAGCGCTACACCGAACTTGGGGCCGCGCACTCGGCTGGAAAGCAAAAGATCGTCGGTCGCGGCTATTCGGTGGAGGATCTTACGCTGATCCAGTCTTTAGGAGCCGCAGCTGGCTATATTGGTGTCTTGGTGTTGGCGCTGTACATCAACAGCCCCGATAGCTTGGAGCTCTATCATCACCCAAAGGTTCTGTGGCTACTTTGCCCGGTTTTGCTGTACTGGGTCAGCCGCGCATGGATGGTAGCTCACCGCGGCCACATGCATGATGATCCAATTGTCTTCGCCGCCCGCGACCGGGCGAGTCAGATCGTTGCGCTCATCACCTTGGTCATCGTTGCCGTAGCGACCATGGCATGGTGATGTCGCCACCAGCGCAGCCTTCCATCTCCACTTTCATATCCGACGCCTATGTACCTAGCCTTTATTCCCATCATTCTCATTTCCGTGGCGCTCAACGCCGCTGCACAGCTCTTTCTTCGCAAGGGGATGCCGGAGGTCACTCTTGTGACCGGCCATAGCCTAGGAGAGCTTATCTTCAGTGCGGTCCGTGTACTGCTCAATCCATGGGTATTTTCGGGGCTTTCCTGCTATGCCATCAGCGTAGTGCTCTGGATGTACGTACTGTCCAAGGTTCAAGTAAGTTTTGCCTATCCGTTCTTGAGTGTGGGGTACGTCATCGTGTTGGTGGCGGCTTATTTCCTATTCCGTGAGCCAGTCAGCGCCATGAAACTTTCGGGTGTTGCGCTTATCTGTGCCGGTGTCGTGCTTGTCGCACGCGGGGGTTGAATAATGGCTCGTCACGTTGTCATCGGCGGTTGTGGGTTCACAGGTACCTATCTTGTCCGCGAGCTGCTTCAGCGCGGAAAACAGGTCGTGGTGATAGATACAGCAGCATTGCCAACAGAGTTTCAAGGGCGCGTAAATTATTGCAAAGTCGATATCTGCGATCGTGATGCACTCGGTAGCATACGGCTCGAGCATGGCGACATTGCCTATCATCTCGCAGCGCGCCAGTTCCATAATGAAGTCCCCAGGCGAAGCCAAGACGAGTGGTTTGCCGCCGTGAACGTCACTGGCACTGCGAACGTGCTCGGCTGGCTAAGACAGCTCACTGAACCGCGATTGGTCTACTTGAGTACCGATATGGTCTACGGCGTACCGGAGACACTCCCGGTACCGCCAGGCCATAAGAAGAATCCGATAGGACCGTACGGACGCAGCAAAGCCATGTCCGAGGTCTTATGCGAACGTGCGCGTAACGAGGGATATCGCATTACCATATTGCGCCCGCGCATGATCGTTGGCCCTGGGCGTTACGGCATTCTTGTCAAGCTCTTCCGGCTGATGGATATGGGGCTCCCCATCCCGACGATTGGTAATGGCCGGAACCGCTATCAAATGATCGCCGTAGAAGACGTAGTAAGCGCAATCTTGGCCAGTGTGGATAAGAGCTTCCCTCCGGTAGCTTTGAACCTAGGCTCTGGCGAGGCGCCACCAGTACGTGATCTGCTACGCAATACTATACGTCGTATTGGCTCGCACTCACCGGTAGTTCCGATACCCGCCGCTCCTTTGAAGTTGGCGCTTTCGTTTCTCGAAAAACTTGGGGTTCCGTTATTGCATCGCGAGCAATATCAGATCGCAGACATCAATTATGTCGTCGATATCAAACCGACTACTGCAGCACTAGGTTGGCGACCGCAGAAGAATGATGAGGACATGTTGGTTGCCGCGTACGAGCGCTATCGCGCTAGCTAATACTGAAGCAACGTCGTACCATGACCAAGATACTGTACTTTCCACCGATCCATCTCCATCTGTATTCCAGCATATGTAATTTCGTTTTTTCTGATGCGAATATTTGGGGCTTCTAAAATGATTTCAGGCAAATCGATCACATCAGTAATGCAGCTCTTAACATGGTCGCACGGAGATACCGACAAGAGAAAGTTCGCTGGGCTCAAATCCGTAGCAGCACTCCTGTCGCTACTACTCTTAATCTCCGCGTATGCCAACCTCCCAGATCTTCATGTTTTTGGCCACGATGAAGTCCATTACAACATCTATTTCAAGCTAAAACTCCTACAAGACGGACGGTGGCTCAACTACCTAATTCTTGGCTATCTACGCGGAATCGACATTTTTGCCTGGTTCATCATTTATATCGCTTCAAATTGGTTGCTGGCATATCGGTTATCTCGTCAGGCGAGTATCCCAGTCGCGATATCGTTCATCGCCGCTTCTGTCGCCGCCATATCCCCGCCAGTTGTTGAGCAGGGCATGTGGCCAGCAACTGCATTTCCTGCGGTACTTATTCTGATTGTTGCTGAGATATTGGTGCGCAGAGGTGTGCGGCCTTGGGTCATATACCTTTTTCTTGGCATATCCCTGTTCGGGACTATGCAGAATTACTACTTCCTAACCCCCTTGTTATTCATTGATACGTTCATGTCTGAGGAAAAGTCACAGCGCTATGTCTGGGGTACCCTTCTGCGTCACGTGATCTGGTGGGTGCTGGGCGCAGTGATTGGCGCGCTAGTCATGTCAACGATGCTGCTTATATTTGTTGGGCATTTCGGGCCATTGGTGGATGACTGGCGAGCACCTCATCCAGTCAAAAATGTGGCTACACTCGTCCACAATATCGGCTACTCCATCCACTCACTTGGCCATAGCTTGATCCAGATCTATCAGGCATCTGAACTTAACGGAGCGTTATTACTGGCCGCTCTAGCCATACTATTGACTCTTTCTATTCGCAAATCCAAGAACTTGGCTCCAGCTTTGCTATTACTAACCTTGGTTGCAGTCTCTTTCTACGCCTTCTCCATTCCTCTGGCGCCGATCATTCTTATGCGTAGCCTGATCGCGTTGATGGTTGCCTTGATATTATTCATCGGCCTTCTGGCTCGTACCAATATCGCCACGCGAGCCACGGGGACTGTGATACTACTGCTTGCGGGGTTTGGATTTCAATTTGCGAGTCGTTCATTTCTGCAAAAACAAGTAGAGCAGACGTCTTTTCTTTACGACAAGATTCATCAACTGCTTCCAGCTCCGGCCAGTAGCTACGCATCGGTATCTCTCTTCGGCACCATGCCTGATGGTGAAGGGTCATCCTCAGCGTTCAACAACGCATACCAGATGAATTCAGTCGTCAAGGCGATTGGCTTCAGCTCATATCACGACTGTCGCGAACCACAGAGCTCTGAGTGCTCGCTACCAGCGTCGGCGCAAGTTAAAAACGCCGTCGCCCTCGAGTCCGGCCGACTTAGCCTCTACCTCTACGGGGACAAGCGTGCAGCCATTGTGTACAGAGATAATTGAACAGCGAGCAAGTCGTGTTCTGAACAATGCAAGCATCTTGGCTTCACTACCCTATCTCCAAGACATCGCCCAAACCCAATGCACCGAAGAGCCGGGTAGATACAGCACGCCTTTCATATGCCAATGAAAGAAGGCGCAATTCTTTGGAAGAGCATTCATTCCAAAGCGCATCGTCTGTCATGAGCCTGATAATCGCGCAGGCAAAGTCTTGCGCGGTATCGGACGGCTGGAGCACCACCGAGGCCCAGCCAAGGCCCTGAATACCGACCGAGGTGGTTACGCAAGGCACGCCTTTGCCCATCGCTTCGATGACCTTGCCTTTGACACCTGCACCGTATCGCAAGGGCACCAGCGCGATGCGCACCTTGGCGTAAAGCTCGTCCAGTGCTGTGTCGTTGATCCGTCCAAGGACGACGACGCAGGAATCATCGGCAGGCGGCTGGTAGTGACTCATACCGGACCCCACGATGTACACCATATCCTGGCAGCCACGCCTGCGAACTTCAGGCAGGATCTCGCGGAAGAACCAATTCAGGCCATCCGTATTGGGAGGGTGGTCGTAACTCCCAACGAAAAGCATTCCGCCGCGCGCACTTGCCGGCGCAATCACTTCCGGTGCTTCTGGGGCATCCCACAGCGGCAGCATGACTGCACCTGACTCGAGTCCTAGACCGGCCCGGAACGCGTTGACGATGTCCACTTCCTCGTTGGATGGATAAAAGATCGTATCCATTGTGCGCCATAGGCGGCGCTCGATTCGAGCGATCTCCCGATGCTCCCCGGCAAGTCCAACGCAAGCCGCGAACTCCTTCATGCCTGCAAGACGGACATGATGGATATCGTGACCGTAGTATGCGCACACCCCGTTGACATGCTTTCGGGCCGCCCCTGCATACATCGCGGCGACCATGGGGCGGCTGAGTATGACGGCGTCAAATGATTCCTCAGCAGTCAACGAGCCAAGCCAAGGAGCAAGATCACACCCATCGTTCCTTGCGGCTGTGTGGATCCCCGCGGATTGCAGCACCCCCCTCCCCTCGGCGGAAGGTGAAGAAGAAGCGGACCAGAATGTGACTTTCGCTTTGTCACCCAGCAGATCGGTCAGGTGGAAAATGGCCTTGGAACCGGCATCGCGCTCCAGCTCTGGAAAGTCATGATCCACCACCAGAACTCGAGGCTGACCGCGCTGGTTCGGAGTCCTCATGATCATTCGGCTCCGACCGGCGGGTAAATTCGTAGGCCACACGATTCTTCGCGTCAATAGTGCATAGAGCTTTGGAGCGTAGGCCAACAGCCAGCGCGACAAACGGATTTTAAACGCCGTGAGATTCACTCTCGGTGGCTCCCGACCATCGCGAACCCGTGCCCATTCCACATGGAGGCATGATGCCAGACCATCATGCCTCGCCTGAAAGACCAAATCGCGCAAGCCCGCGATGGCAAGCCAGGCACCACCAAATACCGAAGCGCGTGGTCACGATCAAGCCTATTTCATCCTGTTCGGGTGTAACTCATCAATACGCTGAAGCATCAATATCGCAGGAGACGAGGCCCCAACTACGTCAAGGCGAGTAATCGACAAAAAAGCCCGGATACGCCCCCCACTTCTTGCGGAAGTATTCAGCATTCCTGTTAAACAACTTCCTGTAGCGCTCGCTGCCTTCACTTGCACCCGTGGTCTGGTGCGGTTGATGGCGAATGCCTGCCAAGTCGCGGAAGGCTACCGCATAGCCAGCCTCCTTTACCTGGAAGCAGATATCCGTGTCCTCGAAGCAGGTCGGATCATAGAAAGTGTCGAAACCTTCAATACTATCGAATAATTCGCGTTTGATGAACATCCCACTGGTGCCCAAAAATCCGATATCGTCACGATAGCCACGCAACAGCGCATTAGCGTTCATGCCGCGATTGGGTACATAGTCGGAGATGGCTCCACCGAGGTCATTGCGACGTGCATCGAACCACCCGGCATTCCAGCCGATAGTGCCGACACCCTGGTTATTCTCGAGAACGTGGATCGCCTCAGCGAAACAGGTGGGAGAGGTTAGCCACTGGTCGGAGTCGAAGAATGCGATATATTCGCCGGTCGAATTCTTGACGCCAAGATTGCGCCCTGACGAACAGCCGTTTTCGACATTGCGAACCAACTTGACTTTTGGATGGTCGGCATAGAGCCGCTCGACGAGTTCTGCCCCACCATCGGATGACAGGTTGTCGACCACTACGATCTCGTGAATCCACGCGCCGCAATGGGCCAAAAGGGTGGAAACGCAACGCTCGATGATCTTTTGATTGTTGTGGATAAGCACCACCACGCTGACCGAACGAGGAAAGCCTGCCTGCATCAGTTGCTCGACCCGGCCAAGCCATGTATTGGCGGAGACGAAACCGTAGTCCTCCACTGAAGTCACCGAATCAATCATCTCGCTCAAGGGGCGTTCGCCCAACAAATGGAAGTTCTTCGAACTCTCTAAACTCAGAGGGGTATCACTAATGACAGGGCGCTCCATGATCAGCGCAGAACGAATCGACTCGCGAATTTCCACCGTGACGGTCCTGGCACTCATGATGACCACGACCACGTCTGCAGCCGCCAAGAGCGACGCTCGCATGGATGGATGCCACTCGGTTGTGCGAATGCGGCTATCGCCATGTTCCACCTGCCCAACCACGTGGATCTGGTCGTGTGGATGGGCAGACGACAGCTCCGCCAGCTGGTCCCGCACAGAGGGGGCAGCCGCAAATACCAGGATGTTCCGGCGCCGCTTCCTGAAGTTGCCTGGATAGGAATAATTCTTGTACGAATCGAATTCTTCGTTGTCCGCGGCGTCAGGCAGGCTACCGACATTCACACCGGGCAAGCGGGGATCCGCCTCGCCATCATGCGAGACCGCCCTCGAAACAGCCGAAACCAAGTTCGCCCGTGCATCGTCCGCAAGCAGGCTAACCTCTATCGATGAAAGATCGAGGATGACATCGGCTCCGCGTGCCTTCGCTTCCGCCGCAAGCTTTACGCTGGAGGACGAAAGATCAGCCAGCAAAACACGGGTATCAAGGCGCACCTCATCCAGTAGGGCCGCTTCATCCACCCTAAAAAGACCCAGATCGGACATGACGAGATCATGTTCGGCACTTGATGCATCGCTGTACCAACGGACAAAAAAACCTGCACGCACCGCTGCCTTGACCAGTGATGCCGAACGCGTTGGCCATCCATGAGCGGTGAGTGCATTGCATATAACGAGGAGACGTTCGTCCCTAACTGGCCGGGGCACAATGGCATTAGGCCCTTGACAGTCAATTACGGGGTTCCCTTGACTAGTATCTGAGTCATCTGCTGAAAAGCGATGCACAGTCTGCCGCAACGCTACGCGCAAGCCGTACCGGCGCCACAAGAGGAGAAACTTGAATGGCATCTTCATCAGGCGAACCAAATGCCGGTACGCTCCAGCAGCCAATTGGCGAACATGCAACCAACTATCCTGAGCTTGGCGCAGTTCACCGTTCATCTGGCTCATCCGATCTTCGAGATCGTTGACTCGCGCGATCAGCTGGGCGATGTAGATTTCCTTGTCGGTAATATAGGCATCTTTTTGCTCAACCTCATCATGAATCTCTTGCCATTCCAACTGCAATACACGAAGCCGTTCATTTAATTCAGCGACACTCAGATCTCTGTTCTGTACTTCGCCCCCCAACAACATCAGACTCTCCTGCAGCGCCTCTCTGCGCTTCGTTTCCATTTCAAGCAACGACTGGGATACAGCCAGTTGCGCCCCTAGGTCTGCTGCCCTCTGCTCCAACTCATCGAATTGCTCAGCCAGATGTATCGATTTTTGATCTGATTGTTCACGCGAACTCTGCAATGTTGTCAACTCGGCGCGAAGCACTTCGAGCTTTGCATTCTGCTCGCTTAGCATTTGGTCCCGAAATAGCAGCAGTTCGTGCGCAGCACGGCTTCGCTCTTTCGTTTCCCGTAGATCGGCAATGACCTGTTGCAGCCACGCGCCTAGCCAGTCGAATTGCCCGCCCACCCAATGCTTCTTGCCGATGACGTGAAGCGGTATGTGGTCGAGCAAGACCAGATGAGTATGGGCACTTTCCTCCAACTGAGCGATCCGGGTGTCATCCAATACCCATGGAGAGCCCGATTTGCCCAGCAAAACTCGGAGGCTATCGACATAGCGCTCCTCCAAATCACCTAATCGCAAACGCTGGCTCTTGGGCAAACCCGCCATGGTGTGAGCCTGCACCATCTTGTCGTCATACTCCAAGCCAACTACCGGCCTCTTCGCCAGAAGACCAAGGATGCTCGCATGTAGGCGCATGGAGAAGATCGCATCCGCTGAGGCCAGCATGTTCCATGCCTCCCTGGGAGTCCGCGGAAGAAGTAGCTCACCCCTGATATGATCTGGTAGATCCTTTCGGATATCGTCAAGTAAGTGCAAGTCAGATGTTGCTCCGCTGTCGCGAATATTTGCCTGAAAAGCGACCCACTCGATCCGCCACTCGTCGTCGACGATTTTGTTGATAGCCTCCAACAATTTGTCACACCAATCGTCACTTTTGGCGGACCACTCGCGAATGACGATGACTAGCGTCTTCTTGTTACGCTGCGCCCTCGAGGGCACGCCAGCATGACCGATACAGCACTCCTTGTAGAGCCAGCCCGGGTCTGCACCAATCGCAACCGGGCGATCGACGCCGATGTCCCTCAATAAGTCGAGCGATTTGTTATCCCTGACGGACACCTCCGCTGCGCCGTTGAAGATATCCCGAACGAGGTCTCGTGCATCTGGCCCTGTCAGGGGACCAACGCCATGCCCCCAGATCACTACAGGCACACCAAACTGGCGCGCCATGAGTACCGGGCGCGCATACGCGGAAATGTCGTTGATGATCGGGTCGTAGATCGGATGTAGTTGAAAGGGATGGTGATCCTGGAAGATCCCTCCCCCTCCCATGATCAGCACATCCGCCCACAACAAGGTGCGGGCTAATTCGCCCAGGTTGTGAAAATCCACGCTATCTACACCGTGCATCTCGCGCGTGAGCGCGGGATCAACGCTGGCAACGGTAAGGGTTCCACCCTTGGACTCGATAGTTGTCTTCAGAACTTCAAGCAGCACTTCGTCGCCGACATTTGGCGCACCGTACCAACCGATCACAAGAACATTCAAGCTCTGAAATGACTCAACATGCTTCATGGAGCTGATCCTAGGAAGAAATGAAGAGTGGTTGCGGAGCTAACCAACCATGGCCCGAGTGTGGCTGCGGTAGGACATCGATGTGTCCGGCATAAGGTACGCGCGAATGTCGATGATACTCGCCGCTATCGATGTCACCTACGCCAACGGCGATGACATAGCGGTTGCCGGTGAAATTGAGCGTGAGATCCCAGCGGAATTCATGCAGCCCCGGCTTTGTGCCTGGAACGTCAATCTGCATGTTCTGCGTTGTCCCCGCCCACAACGCGATGTCATCGACGCTCTTGATTTGCACGCCATAGCACGGTGTTTCGATCGCGCGATGCACACGCAACTTCACCTTGATGACCAGGCGCTCGCCAAAGGTAAACGTCGTGCGGCTCTTCCCCGTGTCATCGCACATCTCAATCGCAAGGATCTCGCTTGCAGGCCCGACGTCATCTTGGCTTGGCGTATCCACAATCACCGCCACCTCGGCATTCTCCACGACAGCCACGGCCTGCGCGGCCTCGATTTCATCGGCATAAATGACCGCCCCCCCCTCTTCGTCGACCAAGTCATCGGCATAGCGCTTGACTACGTCGCGGCAAGCACCATCGAGCACCATCTGGCCATGTCGCAGGTAGATACCGCGATCACAATACTCGAGCAGGGTATTGGTCGAATGGGTCACCAGTATGATGCTGACTCCTTCAGCCTGCATCTTCCGAATTCGGGTCAGGCATTTGGTCTGGAACGCCGTATCGCCCACTGCCAACGCCTCGTCCACCACAAGGATATCAGGCGAAACATGGATGGCCACGGAAAAAGCCAACCTCACGTACATACCCGACGAATAGGTCTTCACTGGTTGATCGATGTACTCGCCGATATCCGCAAACTTCTCGATAACGGGCATCAGGGCCGACATTTCCGCAGCCCCAAGGCCAATGATCGCACCGGCCAGATATACGTTATCGCGCCCGGTGAATTCCGGATTGAAGCCAGCGCCCAGTTCGAGTAATGCCGATACTCGCCCGTTGACCTCCACCGAACCTTCAGTGGGTCGGAGCGTGCCCACGATGATCTGCAATAAAGTCGACTTGCCGCTGCCATTGCGGCCAATGATACCCACCGTTTCACCCGGTGAGATATTGAAACTTACATTCTGCAGTGCATGGAACAGCCGCGGAGGTCGCGGATTTATCTTGAACAGTCGGCGTAACTGATTGGCCAAGGGACGCAAAAGACGATCCGCAGGCTTGGAATAGATGTGGAATGTCTTTCCGATCGAACGCACGGACACCACCGATTTCCCGTCGAGCATGCGTCCTGTTGTAGCCACTTCTAGCTTAGTCATCAAAGTACGCCCGCATGTTCATAAGCCTTGCGCTTGGCTCCCAAGCTTGCTTCCAAGGAATATTCCATAGCCATCAGTTGCAAACCCGCCTGGGCCAGCGCATTCATGCGTTCAGGCTCGCGGGACGCCCGCACCAGCGCACTGGCAAATTCGGCTGCGTCGTCTTCTACTAGGATATTGCGGCCATCTTCCGCTCCGATGCCCTCGCAGCCTTTGTTCGTGCTAAGCACAGGTACGCCCGCGGACATCGCCTCGATGATCTTAACGCGAATACCGCCCCCGGAAAGGAGCGGCACCATGAGAAGGTGTGCTTGGTCCAGCATGGCGTCAATATCCTCGACGAAGCCATGGACAAAAACGCTCACACCATCATGTAATGCCCGAAGATCCTCGGGGGGGTGGCTGCCGCAAAAATGCAACACGATATGGTTTTCCTTCAGCTCATTGCGGATGAGCGGAAAGACTTCCTTGACAAACCACGATACACCTTCGGCATTGGGATACCACCCAAAACCACCCATCCACAACACATTGAACACTCCAGCCGGCTTATCCTCATAACGCAGCCCCTTACTCGGGAAGGACAAAGGCATCAACAGTTTAGGCTCGTCTGCGGTCACTCGTGCCATATCCCTTCTGGAGATGAAGGTCATCGCTGCAAACTTGAAACTATTCTGAATTTCGACAGCGTGGGCCGAGTGCCGGCTACGCTGTGCCACCCACTCCATGAAGCGTAGCTTCCACCCCGATAAACCCACTGGCATCCAGAATGGGAAAATATCGGATTCAATGTTGTGACCGACGAGTACCGCAGGTATCGCCGGAAGAAATTTCTTAAAAAAGGCAAGATGCGCCGAATTGATCTCGAGAGTATCGATGCCATACTTGCGCACCAACCTGCGGGCTGCAGCCACCGCTGACGTGCTGTAATAACTCGCATCGATGAAGGGTATTCCCCTGAGAGCTTGCCAGACCAAAAACAGCGCACGCTTCAACCGCGGCATCTGAAACGGCATGAGGGGGCGCCGCTCCGTATGGACGCTCTTGAAGATCCTGGCGTACGCATCACGATGCCTGTCGATCTTGCAAACGTCTTCTGGGCCACCCACATAGCAAAACAGATGGAAGTCGATCTGTTCTGCAAACGGGAGAAGCGCATTCACAGCATAGATATCGCCACCCGCAACCGCGGGTAGCGGTGGCGCCAGCATGAACACCAGAACTTGCTTCTTTTTTTTGTACTGAAAGGTCATTTTGATTCAGGTGGAAGTTTCATCAAAAATATCCGTATCGAAATACGGCGAAAATTTGGTCTTGTACCCAATCTCGTGATTCCGTTCACCGATTTTCTTCGCTGGCACACCACCGACGACCTCGTAGGGACCTACGTCGCGTGTAACGACTGCGCCCGCCGCAACAACAGCGCCCTCACCGACGGTGACCCCCGGAAGCAATACAGCGCGGGCGCCAATCCATGCGTGGTCACAGATCGTCACAATGCCGCCCATGGCCGGGAATGCAGGGTCGTTGTGATCGTGATGCAGGCTCAGGATGCAGGTCTGGAAGGACACATTCACGTTGTTGCCAATGACGACACCGACGCGTCCATCCAGGTAAACCTCCCGGTTGATCACGCAATTATCACCAATCTGCACGTTGGCACGTGTTGGGTATCCGGTGATGAACACGCGCATGCTGATGTGCGTGTCCTTGCCTATGGAAACACGCATGAATCGCGTGAGGTAGAAGTTCCTTACGTGTTCGCTCGGAAAACGAGCAAAGAAATTGTTTCCAAGGTAGTACTTCCACCCCATAAAGAGGTAGAAAAAACTTCTCCTCATTAACCAATGCTTTAAAGCCTCCACACCACCTCCCATGGCAGTTACAGAACATCAGCAAAACCGCGTCTAGTGAGTCGGAACCAGGTATAGCCGGCGATGCAGACTATCGCGGCAATACCAACTTGCACAGCAACGGCACCCCAATCCAGTGATTGCCCAAAGATAAGAACGGCACGAGCCTGCTCAATAATCGTTGTCAATGGATTGGCCAGAAAGATGCCACGAAATGACTCAGGGATTTTGGTAACAGAAAAAAACACCGGCGACATGAACATGAGCACCTGTGTAATCACACCAACGATCTGGTTGAGATCACGTAAGAACACTCCAACCGACGCAAGGAACCACCCGATGCCCAGCCCATACAAGACCAGCGGCACCATGACGGGAAAGATGAGAAGTGACGTCGAGACTATGCCGTGCCCTGTCACCAAGAGCGCCAGCAGCAACACGACCATGCTTATCAGCCAATGAAACAAGGCGGAGCCACAGGATACCGCCGGCAGTACCGCAATCGGAAAAACCACCTTTTTCACGTAATTCACATTGCCTGTGACCAGTCCCGGCGCACGATTGATGCACTCAGCAATAAAGCTGTACATGATCAAACCAACGAAAAGAAGCATGGCGAAATCTGTCTGACTCTCCCCATTGCTTCCCCATCTGACCTTGAGGATCATCGAGAAGAAAACCGTGTATACGACAAGCATAAGCAACGGATTAACGAAGGACCAAAAAATCCCCAACATTGATCCCTTGTAACGACCAGTGATCTCACGCTTGGTCAGCTGATAGGTCAGTTCGAAATAATTCGCTGTCGTGCTCATTCACCCAAGACCCTATCCATCAGACGTTGATACAACTCAACCCAGCGCGTTCGTCAGATCCACGATCAGGTCATCAACCATTTCTACTCCAACACTCAAACGCACCAGCCCATCGCTGATGCCCAACCGCTTGCGGTTCGCCGGCGGCACCGATGCATGCGTCATGATCGCCGGATGCTCGATCAGGCTTTCCACGCCGCCGAGCGACTCGGCCAGCGCGAACAGCTCGCAGCGTTCGAGCATGCGGCGCGCCTTCTTCAGGCCGCCCTTCACCTCGATGGTGACGATGCCGCCGAAGCCGTGCATCTGGCGCTTGGCCAGCGCGTGCTGCGGGTGGCTCTTGAGGCCGGGGTAGATCACGCGCTCGATGGCGGGATGCTTTTCCAGCCAGCCCGCGAGCTCCAGCGCGCTGGCGCAGTGCTGGCGCATGCGCAGGTGCAGGGTCTTCAGGCCGCGCATGGCGAGGAAGGCGTCGAACGGGCCGGCCACGGCGCCCACCGAGTTCTGCAGGAAGGCCATGCGTTCGGCCAGCTCCTTGTTGCCCGCCACCACGATGCCGCCGACCATGTCGGAGTGGCCGTTGATGTACTTGGTGGCCGAGTGCACCACGAGGTCGGCGCCGAATTCCAGTGGCCGCTGCACCATCGGCGAGCAGAAGGTGTTGTCCACGGCGAGAATCAGGCCGTGCTTCCTCGCGAACTCGGCAACCTTGGCCAGGTCGACCAGCTTCAGCATCGGATTGGTGGGTGTCTCGGCCCAGATCATCCGGGTGTTCGGCTTCAGCGCCGCCTTCAGTGCCGCCATGTCATTCAGGTCGATGAAGCTGAAATCCAGCCCCGCGCTGCGCCGGCGCACCCGCTCGAACAAGCGATAGCTGCCGCCATAGAGGTCGTCCATAGCGATCACGTGGCTGCCGGAATCCAGCAGATCCAGCACCGTCGCCGCGCCCGCCAGGCCGGAGCCGAACGCGAATCCGGCCACGCCACCTTCCAGATCCGCCAAGCAACGCTCGTAGGCCATGCGCGTAGGATTTTGCGTGCGCGAATACTCGTAGCCCTTGTGCTTGCCGGGGCTTTCCTGCACGTAGGTGGAGGTGGCGTAGATCGGCGTCATGATCGCGCCGGTCGAGGGGTCGGGGTGCTGGCCGGCATGGATCGCGCGGGTGCCGAGTCCATGGCGGGTGGCGGGCGTCTTCTTGGGCATGACGGGCAACCGTACTGGGCGGCGCGGCCGGGGAGCGGCTGCCGCGTGAAGGGATCGGACATTGTACCCGTGCCCCCGTCGTTTGCCTTAACCATCCCCGGCAACGGAACGTGACCGGCGTATCGGCCGCGTATTCGAGCGGCCATGAGGCCATGCGAGAATGAGCCTTTGTCGTCTCAGGATTGCTTGCCTTATGGACACCCTCCTCGTCACCGGCGGCGCCGGCTTCATCGGCGCGAACTTCGTGCTGCAGGCGGTGGCCGACGGCCTCGCCGTGGTGAACCTCGACAAGCTCACCTACGCCGGCAACCTCGACACGCTGGCCTCGCTGCAGGGCCATCCCCGCCACATCTTCGTGCAGGGCGACATCGGCGACCGCGCCTTGGTGGCGAAGCTGCTGGCCGAGCACCGGCCCACGGCCGTCGTGAACTTGGCCGCCGCGTCGCACGTGGACCGCTCCATCGACGGCCCGGCCGAATTCGTGCAGACCAACGTGGTGGGCACGCTGGGCCTGCTCGAATGCGCCCGCGACTACTGGCGCGGTCTGGAAGGCAAGGCGCGCGAGGGCTTCCGCTTCCTGCACGTATCCACCGACGAGGTGTACGGCTCGCTGGGCGAAACCGGCATGTTCACGGAAGAAACGCCGTACGCGCCGAACTCGCCCTACTCCGCGTCGAAGGCCGCCTCCGACCACTTGGTGCGCGCGTTCCACCACACCTACGGGCTGCCGGTGCTGACCACCAATTGCTCGAACAACTACGGGCCGTTCCAGTTCCCCGAAAAGCTCATCCCGCTGGTGACCGCCAAGGCGCTGGCCGGTGAACCGCTGCCGGTGTACGGCGACGGCCTCAACATCCGCGACTGGCTGTTCGTGGGCGACCATTGCAGCGCGATCCGCCGCGTGCTCGAAGCCGGCCGCGTGGGCGAAACCTATAACGTAGGCGGCAACGCCGAGCGCACCAACATTACCGTGGTGAAGACGATCTGCGCGCTGCTGGACGAGCGTCGTCCGCTGGCCGATGGTCGCCAGCGCGAGTCGCTGATCACCTACGTGAAGGACCGCCCCGGCCACGACCGCCGCTACGCGATCGACTCCAGCAAGCTGCAGCGCGAGCTGGGCTGGAAGCCCTCGCAAACCTTCGAGAGCGGCATCGCCGCCACGGTGGACTGGTACCTCGCGAACCAGCCGTGGGTGCAGCGCGTGCTGGACGGCAGCTACCGCATGGAGAGGCTGGGCGCATGAGCACGCAACGCAAGGGCATCATCCTCGCCGGCGGCTCCGGCACGCGGCTGCACCCGATCACCCGCGCGGTGAGCAAGCAGCTGCTGCCGGTGTACGACAAACCGATGATCTACTACCCGCTGGCCACGCTGATGCTGGCCGGCATCCGCGAGGTGCTGATCATCAACACGCCGTACGAGCAGGCGATGTTCCAGCGCCTGCTGGGCGACGGCGCGCAGTGGGGCCTGGACATCCGCTACGCGGTGCAGCCTTCGCCCGACGGCCTCGCGCAGGCCTTCACCATCGGCCGCGACTTCGTCGCCGGCAAGCCGAGCTGCCTCGTGTTGGGCGACAACATCTTCTACGGCCACGGCTTCACCGAACGATTGAAGCGCGCCGCCGCGCGCGAACGTGGTGCCACCGTGTTCGGCTACTGGGTGCGGGACCCGGAGCGCTACGGCGTGGCCGAATTCGACGCCAGCGGCAAGGTGGTCGGGCTGGAAGAAAAACCTGCGCAGCCGAAGTCGCACTATGCCGTCACCGGCTTGTACTTCTACGACGCCCGCGTCTGCGACTACGCCGCCGCGCTCAAGCCTTCGCCACGCGGCGAGCTGGAGATCACCGATCTCAACCGCTGCTACCTCGACGACGGCTCGCTGCAGTTGGAGCAGCTCGGCCGCGGCTTCGCCTGGCTGGACACCGGCACGCACGAGTCGCTGATGGAAGCGGGCAACTACATCGAGACGATCGAGAACCGCCAGGGCCTCAAGGTCTGCTGCCCCGAGGAGATCGCCTACTTGAACGGCTGGATCGACGCCGAGCAGTTGCTGGCGCTGGCCGCCCCGCTGGCCAAGACCGGCTACGGCCAGTACCTGCAGCAGCTGACGCGACAGGGGCTGGCACGATGAAGGTGATCGAAACACGCCTGCCTGGCGCCCTGGTGATCGAACCCCAGGTGTTCGGCGATGCCCGCGGCTTTTTCTACGAGAGCTACAACGAGGCGAAGTACCGCGAGGCCGGCATCGACCACCACTTCGTGCAGTCCAACGTGTCGCGCTCCGCGCGTGGCGTGCTGCGCGGCTTGCACTACCAGTGGCCGAACCCGCAGGGCAAGCTGGTCAGCGTGCTGGAGGGCGAGGTGTACGACGTGGCGGTGGACATCCGCCGCGGCTCGCCCACCTTCGGCCAGTGGACCGGGACGATGCTCACCGCGGAGAACCACCGCCACTTCTGGATACCGGAAGGCTTCGCGCACGGCTTCTGCGTGGTCTCCGCATTCGCCACCTTCGCCTACCAGTGCACCGCACTGTACGACCCCAAGGCCGACGCCGGTATCCGCTGGAACGACGCGGCCATTGGCATCGACTGGCCGGTGAGCGAGCCGCTGCTCTCGGACAAGGATGGCAAGACGCCGTTGCTGGCCGATGTGCCGGCCGAGCGCTTGCCCACGTACGTCGCATGAAGATCTTGTTGCTCGGCGCCAACGGCCAGCTCGGTCGCGGCTTCATCGAAGACGGAGGCATCGCCGCACGCGGCGCGTTGGTCACTGCCAGCCGCGACGGCCAACGCTTCGATGGCGCGACCATCGAAGCTGCCGACCTCGCCGCGCCGGAAAGCCTGCCCATCCTGCTCGACCACCTGCGCCCCGACGTCATCGTCAACGCCGCCGCCTACACCGCGGTGGATCGCGCCGAGCAGGAAGAGGTGCTGGCCACCCGCGTCAACGGCGAGGCGGTGGGCGTGCTGGGCCGCTGGGCTGCTTCGAACGGCGCGCTGGTGATCCACTACTCCACCGACTACGTGTTCGACGGCGCGGCCCGCACGCCATATGCGGTCGATGCGGCCACCGCGCCGCTGGGCGCCTACGGGCGCAGCAAGCTGGCCGGCGAGCAGGCGTTGCGCGACAGCGGCGCGGCACATTTCATCTTCCGCACCGCCTGGGTGTATGCGCCGCATGGCCAGAACTTCCTGCGCACCATGCTGCGCGTGGGCGCCGAGCGCGACGGGCTGCGCGTGGTCGCCGACCAGATCGGCGCGCCTACCTCGACCGCGCTGATCGTGGCCGGCACGCTGGCCGCGCTCGATGCGTGGCAGGTCGCCGATGCCGCGCATCGTCGCGCGCTCGAAGGCACGCACCATCTGGTCGCCAGCGGGCACACCAGCTGGCACGGTTTCGCCGCGGCGATCTTCGCCGGCGCCGTCGAACGCGGGCTGCTTGCGCGCGCACCGCACGTGGCGGCGATCACCACCGCCGACTACCCCACGCCGGCCAAGCGTCCGGCCTGGTCGGTGCTGGACAACAGCGGCTTCGCGCAGTGCTTCGGCTATGCTTTGCCCGATTGGCAAACCGGCTTGCACGGTGTGCTGGATGCGCTGGCGCACCAGCACGCCTGACACCGCCGGTAGGAGCGCACCTTGTGCGCGAACGCTTTCCGTCATGTGGCGAAGAGCATTCGCGCACAGAGCCTGCCCCGGACTTGATCCGGGGGTGCGCTCCTACGGCAAGCCGCGAGCCGCAGGCAGAATAAGGAAGCTCCACCATGCTCATCCCCCTGATCCTCAGCGGCGGCAGCGGCACCCGGCTGTGGCCCGTCTCGCGCCGGAACCTGCCCAAGCAGTTCCTCTCGCTGGCCGGCCACGGCACGCTGTTCCAGCAGACCGTGGCGCGCACGCGCGCGCTGCCCGAGGTGGCGGCGCCGATCGTGGTGGCCAGCGAAGATCACCGCTTCCTCGCCGCCGAGCAGTTGCTCGAAGCCGGCGTCGAAGGCGCAGCCATCGTGCTGGAACCGCTGGCGCGCAACACCGCGCCGGCGATCGCGCTGGGCGCGCTGGCGGCGTTGCAGCGCGATCCCGATGCGCTGCTGCTGGTGCTGCCGGCGGATCACCTGATCGCCGACACCCGCGCGTTTTCCGCCGCGGTGGCGCAGGCGCTGCCGCTGGCGAAGCAGGGCTGGCTGGCCACCTTCGGCATCCGCCCGGACCGTGCCGAGACCGGCTTCGGCTACATCCGCCGCGGCGAGGCGCTGGGCGACGGCGCGTTCCGCGTGGAGCGCTTCGTGGAGAAGCCCGACCTCGCCACCGCCGAGGGTTATCTCGCCGACGGCGGCTACGACTGGAACTCGGGCATGTTCCTGTTCCGCGCCGACCGCTATCTGGAAGAACTGGGCACGCATGCGCCGGCGATGCTGGCCGCCGTGCGCGCCGCGCACGCCGCCGCGCATGCCGACCTCGATTTCGTGCGCGTGGACAAGGAGGCCTTCGCCAAGGTGCCGGAGGATTCCATCGACTACGCGGTGATGGAAAAAACCACGCGCGCCGCGGTGGTGCCGGTGAGCTGCGGCTGGAGCGACATCGGCTCGTGGTCGGCGCGGTGGCTGGCCGGCGAGCGCGATGCCGACGGCAACCTGCGCGAAGGCGACACGCTCGCGGTGAACACGAAGAACTCGCTGCTGCGCTCGCACGACCGCCATCTCGTCGCCGCCGTGGGCGTGGAGAACCTCGTCGTGGTCACCACGCCCGACGCCACCCTCGTCGCGCACCGCGATGCGGCGCAGGACGTGAAGAAGATCGTCGACCAGCTCAAGGCCGCTGGCCGCAGCGAGCATTCCTTCCACCGTGTGGTGCATCGCCCCTGGGGCAGCTACGACTCGCTGGAGGCGGGCGAGCGCTTCCAGGTGAAGCGCATCGTGGTGAAGCCCGGCGCCAGCCTCAGCCTGCAGAAGCACCACCATCGCGCCGAGCACTGGATCGTGGTCTCCGGCACCGCCGAGGTCACCTGCGACGAGCAGGTGTTCCTGCTTGCCGAGAACCAGAGCACCTACATCCCGCTGGGCAGCAAGCATCGCCTGCGCAACCCCGGCAAGGTGGCGCTGGAACTGATCGAGGTGCAGTCGGGCAGCTACCTCGGCGAAGACGACATCGTGCGCTACGACGACGTGTACGGGCGGGCGTGAACGCCGTTCTTCGGTAGGAGCGCACCCTGTGCGCGATGGGGCAGGAGTGAGTGAAGAGGAGTGAGAAGTGAGAGAGGTGCGGCGCGCCGCTGCTCATGCTTTCTCTATCTACTCACTCCTCTTCACACACTTCTCGCTTTCGCGCACAGGGTGCGCTCCTACGGTTGATGCGATTTCAGCCGCTGGCGCAACTTGTATTCATCGCGCGCCACGTAGATGCCCGCGCCCAGCACCATCAGCGCCAGCACGTACCAGGTGATCAGGTAGTTGAGGTGGTGGTTGGGGAAGTGGACCACCGTCATGCCGCCGCGCGGCCACGTGGCGCCGCCGGAGGCATCGGCATCCACGAAGTACGGCGCCACGTTCGTGAGCCCGCGCGCCCTGGCGATCGCCGCCACGTCGCGGGTGTACCAGATGTCGGCGGCGGGATCGTTGTGGCGGAACAGGCCGGAGGGTTCGCTGATCCGCAGCAGGCCGGTGACCGTGACCTCGCCCGCGGGCGGTGCCGGGCAATGGCCCTTGAGATCGCACCAGCCGTCCGGCGCGAAGCCGCGGTTCACCAGCACGACGCTGCCGTCGTCGCGGCGCAGCGGGGTGAGGATCCAGTAGCCGCTGCCCGCGTCGGTGGCCGTCCACACCCGCGTCTGGCGATCGCCCAGCCAGCTGCCGCTGAGTTGCACGTGGCGGTATTCGGCGTTCGCCGCGGTGAGGCCGGCCCAGTCCGCCGGGCCCGGCGCCGGCACCGGCGGCGCATGCACGCGCTGGTCGGTGCGCGCGATCAGCGCCGTCTTCCACGCCAGCCGGTGCACCTGCCAGGTGCCCAGCGCCACGAAGCTGACGAACAGCACGAGGCCGAGCAGGGCCAGCAGGCTCAGCGCCAGCGGGCCGCGCACTTCGCGCTCCGGCGTCATTCCACCGTGACCGACTTCGCCAGGTTGCGCGGCTGGTCCACGTCGGTGCCGCGCAGCACGGCCACGTGGTAGGCGAGCAGCTGCAGCGGCACGGTGAACACCGCCGGGGCGATGAAGTCGCCGCCACCGTCGATGCGCAGCAGGTGGCCGCGCGCGGCGTTGCCGTCCATCGGCGCGTCGCTGTCGGCGAACACGATCAGCTCGCCGCCGCGGGCGCGCACTTCCTGCAGGTTGGACTTCAGCTTGTCCAGCAGCGGGCCGTTCGGCGCCACCGCCACCACCGGCATGTCCTCGTCCACCAGCGCCAGCGGGCCGTGCTTGAGCTCGCCCGCGGGGTAGGCCTCGGCGTGGATGTAGGAGATTTCCTTGAGCTTGAGCGAGCCCTCCAGCGCCACCGGGAACTGCGCGCCGCGGCCGAGGAACAGCGCGTGATGGCGCGAAATGAAATGCTCGGCCAGTTCCACGATCTGCGGCTCCAGCGCCAGCGCGCGCTCGATCGCCCGCGGCAGCGCCTGCAGCTGCGCGCACAGCGCCGCGTAGCGCGCGTCGTCCAGCCCGCGCTGCCGCGCCAGCTGCAGCGCCAGCAGCGCCAGCGCGGCGAGCTGGGTGGTGAACGCCTTGGTGGAGGCCACGCCGATCTCGGGGCCGGCGCGGGTCATCAGCTTGAGGTCGGCCTCGCGCACCACCGAGGATTCGGGCACGTTGCAGATCGCCAGCGTGCCGAGGTAGCCGCGGCGCTTGGATTCGCGCATCGCGGCCAGCGTGTCGGCGGTTTCGCCGGACTGCGAGATCGCCACGAACAGCGTGCCTTCGGGCACCACCGCCTCGCGGTAGCGGTATTCGCTGGCCACTTCCACCATCACCGGCAGGCGCGCGTATTCCTCGATCCAGTATTTCGCCACCATGCCGGCGTGGTAGCTGGTGCCGCAGGCGATGATGTGCACGCCGCGCACCTTCGCCAGCAGCTCGTCGCCGCCCACGCCGAAGATGTTCGGCAGCACGCCGTTCGGACCCAGGCGCGACTCCAGCGTGTCGGCCACCGCGCGCGGCTGCTCGAAGATCTCCTTCTGCATGTAGTGGCGGTACTCGCCGCGCTCCACCGCGTCGGCGGACAGCTCGCTCTCGTGCATCGCGCGCTCGACCGGGCGGCCGTCGAGACCGAACACCTGCACGCCGTCGCGTGTGATCTCGACGACGTCGTCCTCGTCGAGGTAGATCATCTTGTTCGTCACCTGGATCAGCGCCTGCGCGTCCGAACCCAGGAAGTGCTCGCCGATGCCCACGCCGACCAAGAGCGGCGCGCCACGGCGGGCGCCGACCACGCGACCGGGTTCGTCGCGGCTGATCACGGCAATCGCGTAGGCGCCTTCCAGCCCGCGCACCACGGCCAGCACCGCCTCACGCAGGGTGAGGCCGGCGGCGAGGCGCTGCTCGACCAGCGCGGCGATCACCTCGGTGTCGGTCTCGGAGGTGAACACGTGGCCCTTGGCCTTGAGTTCCTCGCGCAGGCTGGCGTAGTTCTCGATGATGCCGTTGTGCACGATCGCGACGCGGCCGGCGACGTGCGGATGCGCGTTCGCCTCGTTCGGCACGCCGTGGGTGGCCCAGCGCGTGTGCGCGATGCCGGTGCCGCCGGGGAACGGCGCGGCCAGGTAGTGCGCCTCCATCTCGCGCACCTTGCCCTTGGCGCGCACGCGGTGGATCTCGCCGCCTTCCAGCACGGCCAGGCCGGCCGAGTCGTAGCCGCGGTATTCCAGCGCCTTGAGTCCGGCGATCAGCAGCGGGGCCACATCACGTTGGGCGACGGCGGCGACGATTCCACACATGGGGAAAGCTCCTTGTTGGTTGATGCAAGCCGGCCGGGCCGACGCAGGCAGCGACTGTGCCGCCGCTGCGTTTCAAGCGGCTTTCAACGCGATCGGCACGTTCAGTTCACCTTGCGGCGCAGCCAGTTCAGCAGGTCGATGCGGGTGATCAGGCCCATGAACTGCTCGCCGTCCATCACGATCGCCACGTGGCCGCGCTCGAACACCGGCAGCAGCGACTCGATCGGCGAGCGCAGGTCGAGCTTCTGCAGGTCGGTGATCATCGCCACCGCGACCGGATCGCGGAAGCGCGTCTCGTCGGCGTGCACGTGCAGCAGCACGTCGGACTCGTCGACGATGCCCACCAGCTTGTTGCCGTCCATCACCGGCAGCTGCGACACGTCGTACAGCTTCATGCGCGTGTAGGCGGTGATCAGCAGCTCGTTCGGGCCGATCACCACGGTGTCGCGCTTGGCGAACGGGCGCAGCAGCAGGTCGCGCAGGTCGCCGTGCTGCTCGCGTTCGAGGAAGCCGTTGTCCAGCATCCAGTAGTCATTGTAGAGCTTGGACAGGTACTTGTCGCCGGTGTCGCAGACCAGGGTCACCACGCGCTTCGGCGCGGTCTGCGCGCGGCAGTACTTCAGCGCCGCGGCGAGCAGGGTGCCGGTGGAGGAACCGCCCAGCACGCCTTCCTTTGCCAACAGTTCGCGCGCGGCGAGGAAGCTCTCCTTGTCGGAGATCGCGTAGGCCTGCTTCACGCGCGAGAAGTCGCTGATCGGCGGCAGGAAATCCTCTCCGATGCCTTCCACCAGCCAGCTCGACGACTTGGTGGAGAGCGTGCCCTCGTTGATGTACTGGGCGAGGATGGAGCCGACCGGATCGGCCAGCACGATCTCGGTGTTCGGCGACGCCTTGGCGAAGTACTGCGACAGGCCGGTCATGGTGCCGGAGGAACCGCAACCCACCACCACCGCGTCGACGCGGCCGTCCATCTGTTCGAGGATCTCCGGCCCGGTGCTCTCGATGTGCGCGCGCGGGTTGTCGGGGTTGCCGAACTGGTTGATGAAGTAGGCGCCAGGCGTCTCGCGCGCGATGCGCTCGGCCATGTCCTGGTAGTACTCGGGATGGCCCTTGGCCACGTCGGAGCGGGTGAGCACCACCTCGGCGCCCATCGCCTTCAAATTGAAGATCTTCTCGCGGCTCATCTTGTCCGGCACCACGAGGATCAGCCGGTAGCCCTTCGCCTGCGCCACCAGCGCGAGGCCGAGGCCGGTGTTGCCGGCGGTGCCTTCCACCAGGATCGCACCGGGCTGGATCTTGCCGGCCTTCTCGGCGCCCTCGATCATCGACAGGCCGATGCGGTCCTTGATCGAGCCGCCGGGGTTCGCGCTCTCCAGCTTCAGGAACAGTTCGCACGGCCCGGTGTCGAGGCGCTGCGCGCGCAGCATCGGGGTATGTCCGATCAGTTCGAGAACGCTTTGCTGCACCGTCATGGGGGCTCCGTCGCGTGGCTGGCCGGTGCGCGCCGCGCCACCGGAAGGGCGTTCATGATAACCGGGCGCCGCGCGCAGGCTGCCTCGGAAACGTCGCGGCCCCGGACACCTTCCCGGCAAGGGGGAAGATGACCGAGGCCGTCGTCCTCGCGGGTGGGGCTGGCTCAGCTGGACAGCTGGCGGCGCCCCTCCCACATGCGTTCCAGCCGCGCCTTGGCATGCAGCTTTTCCTTCTTCATGCTGGCAAGCGTGACGTCGTCGAGCGGCAGCACGCCGATCTCGGCGTCATGCACCTTGCTGTCGAGTTCCTTGTGATGCTGGTAGAGCCGGCGGAATTCCGCATCGGCCTTCATCAATGCCTCGACGTCGTCACGCTGCTGGTTTTCGAACATGATTCGACCTCCTCGTGAGTGGGCATGCGGGCGCACGAGCGCGCCCGTCCGCCGATCCGCGCCGTGCGCGCACGCTCTCGCCCGCCCGCACCGGCTGGCCGGTTGGCGGGCGGAACACTGGCGAGGGAATGGTGCATGGTTCGAAACCGACGGGCATGGAGCGGAACGGCTCCACTGGGGTTGACCCTACTCCCCCCGGAAAAGTGCCGCAAGTCTCTGCGCCGACCACCGCGGCGAGTCGTCGCAGCGCCGTGAAACCGGCATTAAAAACTGCCGGAACAGCTTGTTGCGCGCACTCCGAAAACAGCACGGCGCCGTTCTCGCGACGCCGTGCTTCAAGTGAACCAATGACAATTTCTACGGCAGCGGCTTTTGTTGAAGAGTGCAGCCATGGATGGCTGCTCACTTGATTCTCGCAATCAGGGACGATTGCAAAGACCACCCCATGGATGGCTGCTCACTTGATCCTAGCGATCAAGGACGATCGCAAAAATCAAGGCTTTCCATTGTCCTGCTGCATCTGCTCGCGCATCGCCTTGGCGGCCTTGGCGGCCAGGTCGGCTTCGCGCTTGGCGGCGCGGGCCACGCGGCTTTGCGCCTCGGCCAGTTTCCTGGCCTTGGCCGCTTCGGCCTGGGCCTGTTCGGCGGCCTGCGAATAGGCCTGGCCCTGCTCCTGCAGGCGCTGCGCCTCTTCCTGCGCCATCTGGTACTGCAGGCGCTGGCGTTCCAGTTCGCGGCGCGCCGTCTCGGCCTCGCGGCGGGTGTTTTCCAGCTGGATCTGGTCGTGCTCGCGGTCGAGCTGGGCCAGCTTCAGCTGGGCGTCCTGCAGCTGGGCGGAGGCGCGCGCCAGGTCCACCTGCCGCTCGGCCATGTACAGCGCATGCGGCCGTTCCTTCGAGTCGGCCTGCGCCAGCTGGCCGATCGCGTTGCGCGCCAGCGCCTGTTCGGCCTGGGCGTAGTTGCCCAGCACCGGATCGCTGGCGAGCTGGTTGAGGTTGTTGGTCAGCCGGCTGACGTCGATGTCGTCGCGCCGCGCCTGGGCGGTGCCGACGAGGCCCAGCGCCAGCGCGACGGCGGCAAATACGGTAGTGGCGCGCTTCATGGCTGGCCCCCTGCAGGCTGGAAGCCTTGCGTTGCGTTCGAATCCTGGCCGCCGGTCGACGACGGCTGCGCGGGCACGGTCTGGAAGCCCTGCCCCGACGGCGGCGCCGACAGCACCGAGGCCGAAGGAGCCGGCATGTCCTCCAGCGGCGCGGCGGGCGGCAGCGAACCGGCCGGAACGGGCGCCGAACCGGCGCCGGCCGGCAGC
The DNA here is from genome assembly GCA_017848855.1 of Rhodanobacter denitrificans. Lineage (GTDB taxonomy): Bacteria > Pseudomonadota > Gammaproteobacteria > Xanthomonadales > Rhodanobacteraceae > Rhodanobacter_A > Rhodanobacter_A denitrificans_B. Next base: position 113,531 of record JAFIHF010000004.1, read on the forward strand.
GGCAGCGGCTTGGCGAACTCCGCGGCGGCCGCGGCGGCGGCCTGCGCGCCCTGCGCGCGCAGCTCGGCGTTCGCGCTCATCTTGGACTGGATCTTGGCCCGCGCCGCGCCGAGGTTGGCCTTGACCCGCGCCAGCTCCGCGTCGGCCCGCGACTCGGCCGCGAGGTCGGCGGCCAGCGCGTACTTGCGTGCGGCCATCGCGCCCTGCGCCTGCTGCAGCTTGTCCTGCGCGAAGCCCAGGTCCACCGGGTCGTAATCCGCCGCGCCCGCGTCGCGCGCGGCCTGCAGCTGCGACTGCGCCAGGTTCATCGCCTCGTTCGGCGGCGGCACGCTGGCGCAGCCGGCCACGGCCAGCAGGCCGGCCAGCAGGCCAGGCGCGAGCAGCCTGCGGGCAAGCTCGCGCGAGCGCGCCGAACGCGGGATCGGCGAAGGGGAGTTGTGCGCCATCACTCATTCCTGACTAGACTGCTGCGCGTATTGTGGGCGTGCACAATCGTCCAATGCAACGCGTCGGAAACAGGGGATTTGGTGTGGATATCGGTTACTTCCTCAAGCTGATGGTCGACAAGGGCGCCTCGGACATGTTCCTGTCCACCGGCGCCCCGGTGAACATCAAGGTCGAGGGCAAGCTCTACCCGCTGGGCAATACCGGGCTGCCCGGCGGCATGGTGAAGAAGATCGCCTACTCGCTGATGGACGAGGGCCAGGTGCCGCAGTTCGAGCGCGACCTCGAGCTCAACATGGCGCTGGCGGTGAAGGAAGCCGGGCGCTTCCGCATCAACGTGTTCAAGCAGCGCGGCGAAGTGGGCATGGTGATCCGCGCGATCAAGAGCGAGATTCCCAACGTCGAGCAATTGCAGCTGCCGCCGATCTTCCGCGAGCTGATCATGGAGCCGCGCGGGCTGATCCTGGTGGTGGGCGCCACCGGCTCGGGCAAGTCGACCACGCTGGCCTCGATGATCGACCACCGCAACACCCACTCCGCGGGCCACATCCTCACCATCGAGGACCCGATCGAGTACCTGCACCGGCACAAGCGCTCCATCGTCAACCAGCGCGAGGTGGGCCTGGACACCCACACCTACCACGAGGCGCTGAAGAACGCGATGCGCGAGGCGCCGGACGTGATCATGATCGGCGAGATCCGCGACACCGACACGATGGAAGCGGCGATCTCGTTCTCCGAAACCGGCCACCTGTGCCTGGCCACCCTGCACTCCAACAACGCCGACCAGACGCTGGAGCGCATCCTCAACTTCTTCCCCGAATCGGCGCACAAGAACGTGCTGATGAACCTCGCACTGAACCTGCGCGCGGTGATCAGCCAGCGCCTGGTGGTGGGCAAGGACGGCCGCCGCCTGCCCGCGGTGGAGGTGCTGCTGAACACCCCGCTGATCCGCGACATGATCCGCCGCGGCCAGATCCACGAGGTGAAGGAGGCGATGGACCGCAGCCTGCAGGACGGCATGCAGACCTTCGACCAGTCGCTGTACCGGCTGTACAAGGAAGGCCGCATCGAACTGGAGGAGGCGCTCAACAAGGCCGACTCCCGCGACGGCCTGGCGCTGAAGATCCGCCTCGCCGAAGGCGGCGGCAACGGCGCGGACGGCAACGTGCTGATGGGCGGCAGCAACGACCCTTACGGGATGGGGTTCTAGCCAGGCGCCGCGCGGGCCACGCCGCGGGCCACGGATGGCCCGCACGCCCGGCAATCGCTGATGCGATTGCCGGGCGGAGCCAAGTCCGGCACCGCCGGACTTGGCGAGTCAGGCGAGTGCAGGACTGCACTCGCCTGACAACAAACAACCGGCTCTGCTTTTCGTCTTCGACCCACAGCCGCTACGGCGCAGACGCCGGCGCATCCCCCTGCACCTCCGGCGCCGCCCCGCGAAACGCCTCCAGCTCGCGGCACGCCTCGTCGATGCGCCGGATCGTCGGATAGTCGTCCAGCGGCAGTTTCCAGCGCCGCGCGTTGTACACCTGCGGCACCAGGCAGGCGTCGGCCAGGCCCGGCATGTCGCCGTGGCAGTAGCGGCCGGTGGCGGCGTTGCCGGCCAGCATCGCCTCCAGCGCCGCGAAGCCGGTGGCGATCCAGTGCCGCGACCACGCGCCGCGCTGCGCCTCGTCGGCGTCGAGCTCGCGCTCCAGATACTGCAGCACGCGCAGGTTGCCCAGCGGGTGGATGTCGCAGGCCACCGACTGCGCCAGCGCCCGCACCCGCGCGCGGCCGCGGGCGTCGGCCGGCAGCAGCGGCGGCTCCGGGTGGGTTTCCTCGAGGTATTCCATGATCGCCAGCGACTGCGTGATCACCCGCTCGCCGTCGCGCAGGCTGGGCACCAGCTGCTGCGGGTTCATCGCGGCGTAGTCCGGCGCATGCTGCTGGCCGCCGTCCTTCACCAGGTGCACCGGGTGGTTTTCCCAGGCCAGCCCCTTCAGCGCCAGCGCGATGCGCACGCGGTAGGCGGCGCTGGAGCGCCAGTAGCCGTACAGCACGAGTCCGGTAGCCATGGTCGTTCCCCGCCGTGGAAAGCACGCAGTGTAATTTGCATCGCCTCCGGGCGGGCAGGACAATGCGCAGTTCCGGCCGCCGCTGCGGCCACCTGCAACCTACCGGAGTCCCGACGTGACCGTCCTGCGCATGAGCGACCTCGACCTCCACGGCCAGCGCGTGCTGATCCGCGAAGACCTGAACGTGCCGATCGACGATCACGGCCGGATCACCTCCACCCAGCGCCTCGACGCCGCCCTGCCCACGATCAAGGCCGCGCGCGACGCCGGCGCCAAGGTGATGGTGCTCTCGCACCTGGGTCGCCCGAAGGAAGGCCAGTTCGACGAGGCATCCTCGCTCGCCCCGGTGGCGGCGTGGCTGGGCGACAAGCTCGGCAAGCCGGTGCGCCTCGTGCGCGACTACCTCGACGGCGTGGATGTCGCCGCCGGCGAAGTGGTGGTGCTGGAGAACTGCCGCATGAACGTGGGCGAAGGCAAGGACGACGAGGCGCTGGCGAAGCAGTACGCCGCGCTGTGCGACATCTTCGTGATGGACGCGTTCGGCACCGCGCACCGCGCCCAGGCCTCCACCCACGGCGTCATCAAGTACGCGCCGGTGGCCGCCGCCGGCCCGCTGCTGTCGGCGGAACTCGATGCGCTGGGCAAGGCGCTGGAACATCCGGCCAAACCGCTGCTGGCGATCGTGGCCGGCTCCAAGGTCTCCACCAAGCTCACCCTGCTGGAGAACCTGATCGGCAAGGTGGACCAGCTGATCGTGGGCGGCGGCATCGCCAACACCTTCATCGCCGCGATGGGCCACTCGGTGGGCAACTCGCTGGTGGAGACGGACCTGATCGACGCGGCGAAGAAAGTGCTCGCCGACGCCAAGCGCCGCGGCGCCGAAGTGCCGCTGCCGGTCGACGTGGTGGTGGCGCCGGCCTTCTCGGCCAACGCCCCGGCCACGGTGAAGGCGGTGGACCAGGTGCGCGAAGGCGAGATGATCCTCGACATCGGCCCGGAGACGGCGCAGCAGTACGCCGCGCTGATCGCCAAGGCCGGCACCGTGGTGTGGAACGGCCCGGTCGGCGTGTTCGAGTTCGACGCCTTCGGCAAGGGCACCGAGACGCTGGCGCGCGCGATCGCCGCGTCGAAGGCGTTCTCGATCGCCGGCGGCGGCGACACCCTGGCCGCGGTGGACAAGTACGGCATCGCCGACCGGGTTTCCTACATCTCCACCGGCGGCGGCGCGTTCCTGGAATTCCTCGAAGGCAAGGAGCTGCCCGCGGTGGCCGCGCTGAAGGCGCGAGCCGCGGCGTAATGCTCTGCCTGTTCGACCTCGACGGCACGCTGATCGACTCCGAGCCCGGCATCACCGCCTGCATCCGGCACGCCTGCGAGCGGCTCGGCGTGCCGGCGCCGGCCGAGCTGCGGCCGTGGATCGGGCCGCCGCTGCGACACAGCTTCGCGCCGCTGCTCGGTCACGACGCCGTGCGCGTCGAGGCGGCGGTGGACTACTACCACGAGCGCTTCGCCGTGCTGGGCTGGCGCGAGCATGCGGTCTACCCCGGCATCGCGGCGGCGATCGCACGCCTGCGCGAAGCCGGCCACCGCCTCGCCGTGGTCACCAGCAAGCCGATGCGGCATGCCGCGCCGATCCTGGAATCGCTGCCGTTCGGCGACGCCTTCGAGAAGCTGTACGGCCCCGACCCGTCCAGCGCGCATTGCGAGAAGGCCAGCATGATCGCCGCCGCGCTGGCCGACTTCGGTGCTGCGCCGCGCGAAGCCGCGATGATCGGCGACCGCCGCTACGACATCGAAGGCGCAGTCGCCAACCGCGTGCGCGGCATCGGCGTGCTGTGGGGTTTCGGTAGCCGCGAGGAATTGCAGCAGGCCGGCGCGCAGGCGCTGGCCGGCGATCCGGGGCAGCTTGCGGAGTTGCTGGTGGCGTAGCCGCCTGCCCTGTAGGAGCGCACCCTGTGCGCGAATGCTCTGGCGCTGATCGGAGCAAAAGCAATCGCGCACAGGGTGCGCTCCTACAGCCATCACCCTTTGGTGGCCGTGGGTCGGAATTCATCCCGACGGGTCGGGCCTGGCCGTTCGGGCGTGTCGGGCTGAAGCCCGACCCACGATGGGCGCCAGGTTCGCGCACAGCATGCGCTCCACAGCAAACGAAAACGCCGCGGAAATCCGCGGCGTTTTCATTCGCGGAACCGACAGCGATCAGCCCGCGACGCGCTTCACCGCATCGACCACGTTCGCCACGGTGAAGCCGAAGTAGTCGAACAGCTGGTTGGCCGGGGCCGAGGCGCCGAACGTGGTCATGCCGACCACTTCGCCGTCCAGGCCCACGTACTTGCGCCAGAAGTCGGCGATGCCGGCCTCCACCGCCACGCGCGCGCGGCACCAGCCGGGCAGCACGCCTTCGCGGTATTCCAGCGGCTGCGCGTCGAAGGTCTCGGTGCACGGCATCGACACCACGCGCACCGGCACGCCCTGCTGGGCCAGCGTGCGCATCGCTTCCATCGCCAGCTCCACCTCGGAGCCGGTGGCGATCAGGATCGCCTTGAACCTGGTGTCGGCCGGGTCGGACAGCACGTAGGCGCCGCGCGCGATGTCGGCCACCTGCTGCGCGTTGCGCTGCTGGTGCTTCAGCGTCTGGCGCGAGAACACGAGGCAGGACGGGCCATCCTTGCGCTCGATCGCCGCCTTCCACGCCGCCGCCGATTCCACCGCGTCGCAGGGGCGCCACACGCGGTTGTTCGGGATGTAGCGCAGGCTGGCCATGTGCTCCACCGGCTGGTGGGTGGGGCCGTCCTCGCCCAGGCCGATCGAGTCGTGGGTGTAGACGTGGATGGAGTGCGCGGGGATCAGCGCGCTCATGCGCACCGCGTTGCGCGCGTAGTCGGAGAACACCAGGAAGGTGGCGTCGTACGGAATGAAGCCGCCGTGCAGCGCCACGCCGGTGCCGATCGCGGTCATGCCGAACTCGCGCACGCCGTAGTGCATGTAGTTGGCGCTGCCGTTGGCTTCGGTGACGCTGACCGAGCCCTTCCAGATCGTGAGGTTGGAGCCGGCGAGGTCCGCCGAGCCGCCGACCAGTTCGGGCAGCAGCGGGCCGAACGCGTTCAGCGTCATCTGCGAGGCCTTGCGGCTGGCCACGTCCGGGCCTTCGGCCTGCAGCTTCTCCACGTAGGCCTGCGACTCGGCGGCCCAGTTCGCCGGCAGCTGGCCGGCGAGGCGGCGCTGCAGTTCGGCGGCCGGCTCGGGGTAGGCCTTGGCGTAGGCGTCGAACAGCGCGTTCCACTCCGCCTCGTGCCTGGCGCCGGCCTGCTTCGCGTCCCAGCCGGCGTAGATCTCGGCGGGGATCTCGAACGGGGCGTAGTGCCAGTCCAGCATGTCGCGGGTGGCGGCGATCTCGTCCTTGCCGAGCGGCGCGCCGTGGCAGGCTTCGGTGCCTTCCTTGTGCGGCGAGCCGAAGCCGATGAGGGTCTTGCACATCACCAGCGAGGGCTTGCCGGTTTCGGCCTTGGCGGCGGCCAGCGCGGCCTTGATGCTGTCGGCGTCGTGGCCGTCCACGTCGCGTACCACGTGCCAGCCGCAGGCCTCGAAGCGGGCGGCAGTGTCGTCGCTGAACCAGCCCGGCACTTCGCCGTCGATGGAGATGTTGTTGTGGTCGTAGATCAGGGTGAGCTTGCCCAGCTTCCAGGTGCCGGCCAGCGAGATCGCCTCCTGCGAGATGCCTTCCATCAGGCAGCCGTCGCCGCAGAACACCCAGGTGTGGTGGTCGACCACGTCGAAGCCGGGGCGGTTGAAGCGCTCGGCCAGCACCTTCTCGGCCAGCGCGAAGCCCACGCCGTTGGCGATGCCCTGGCCCAGCGGGCCGGTGGTGGTTTCCACGCCCACCGTCTCGTGCGCCTCGGGGTGGCCCGGGGTCTTGGAGTGCAGCTGGCGGAAGCGCTTCAGCTCGCTCATCGGCAGGTCGTAGCCCGACAGGTGCAGCACCGCGTACTGCAGCATCGAGCCGTGGCCGTTGGAGAGCAGGAAGCGGTCGCGGTTGAACCAGTGCGGGTTGGCCGGGTTGTGGCGGTGGAAGTCGTTCCACAGCACCTCGGCGATGTCGGCCATGCCCATCGGCATGCCCGGGTGGCCGGAATTGGCCGCCTCCACGGCGTCCATGGCGAGGGCGCGCACGGCGTTGGCGAGCTGGCGGCGGGTGGTCATCGGTGTTCTCCGGGGCAGGCGGCGGCGAAAAACGTGCATTGTCGCCGATCCACCCGCTTGCTGTCGCGCCGCCAGCGCCGGCCGAGCCGGGTTGCGTCTTGACATTAACCTGCACTTAATAATGAACTTTCCGGTATTGAATTCCTTCAGCCGGGTCGCCATCTAATGGCCCGGCACCGCCCACGAGCGGTTGCCGAGCCGCAGCATCACCTTTCCCCGAGGCGCCGCGGACTGACCAGAACAAGAGGAATTCCCCATGAAAAAGACAGTGCTCGCTCTTACCCTGGCTGCCGCCGGCTTCGTGGCCGTGCCGGCCGCCTTCGCCCAGGACCAGGCTCCGGCCTCCACCGCCCAGCAGGGCTGGTATGTCAGCGCCGACGCCGGCTACGCCAACGTCAGCAAGGGTCCCTACGACGACGGCAAGTTCACCGGCGGCGTGAAGGGCGGCTACCGCTTCGCGATCAACCCCGAGACCTCGCTGGGCGTGGAAGTGGGCTACCAGTGGCTGGGCCGCCTGTCCGCCCAGAGCCAGTACGCCGACCAGATCGCCGGCAACAGCAAGTCCAAGCTGCGCGGCAGCACCGCCGGCCTGGACCTGCGCTACAACTTCAACCCCAGCTGGTACGGCGAGCTGCGCGGCGGCCTGTTCTACGCCCAGGGCGAAGGCATCACCAACGGCGCCAACCCCGAGTTCCGCCAGTTCAACCGCACCAAGTACTACGCCGGTGCGGGCGTGGGCTACAACCTCAGCCAGAACTGGAGCGTGGGCGCGAACTACGACTACTACGCCGGTTCGGACAACGGCGAGCAGCGCGTGATGCTGCCCACCAACAAGTACTCGCTGAGCGCGGAATACCGCTTCTGAGCCCCGGCTTGGTTGACAGGCAATCCGGAACGGGCGCCGCAAGGCGCCCGTTTTCTTTTCCGACACAGGGACTTGGCCGCAAACATTAATCGCCACTTAATAGTGAACTAACAAGTATTGAATCTTTTCGGCCCGGCAACCATCCAAGTGATGTGTCCGGCGACTTCCCCAGCGCCGCGCATGCGGCACCGCTCCATTCCCCATGGCCGGCAGCCGCCTTCCCATAACAGGAGACTCTCCATGAAAAAGACTCTGTTCGCCCTTGCGCTCGCCTCCGCCGGCATGCTGGCCATCCCCGCCGCCTTCGCGCAGAGCGCGCCGGCCGACAACGGCGGCTGGTTCATCAACGGCAACGTGGGCCGCACCTCGATCGACAAGGGGCCGTACAACGGCCACGACACCGGTTACGCGCTCAACGGCGGCTACCGCTGGTCGCTGGCGCCGAACTTCGCGCTGGGCGCCGAGCTGGGCTACAACGACCTCGGCAACATCCGCGCGAAGAACATCTTCAACAGCTCGCCGGTGATCGCCCCGGGCAAGTCGCAGCTGCACGGCTGGACCGCCGGCGCGAACGCCCACCTCGACCTCAGCCCGAGCTGGTACCTCGCCGGCCGCGCCGGCCTCTACAGCTGGACCGGCCACGGCATGAGCAACGACGTGAACCCGGTGCGCAAGAGCTTGGACAAGACCAGCTGGTACGCCGGTGCGGGCGTGGGCTACAACGTCACGCAGAACGTCAGCGTGGGCCTGAACTACGACTACTTCGACGCCAAGAAGAACAGCGTGGACCTCAGCACCGACATGATCTCGGCCAGCGCGGAATTCCGCTTTTGATCCCAACCGGGACCCCAGCGGTTCGAACGACGAAGGGCGCCGCAAGGCGCCCTTCGTCTGTCTTCCTTGAACTGGTTTCGACGACTTCTTAACATTTGCCCGCCGCAAAGACGCGGCTCTCAGAAACCATGGACACAAGGGACCCATTCATGCGCTCAAAGCATCTGCTCACGATCGCCCTCGCCACCGGCGGCCTCTTCGCCACCGCCGCCCACGCCGACCAGACCAACGGCTGGTTCGTCAACGGCAGCGCCGGCACCGCCCACTACAAGGCCACCGTCGATGGCCTGGGTAGCGGCACCGACAACAACACCGCCTTCATCCTCAATGCCGGCTGGCGCGACCAGGGCATCCTCGGCTTCGAGGCCGGCTACACCAATCTGGGCAGCTCCACCGCGAAGGACGGCTACGGCGACCGCTTCAAGGTGAAAGCCGATGGCTGGACGGTCGGCCTCAATGGCCACTTCAACTTCAACGACCACTGGTACGTGTCGGCCCGTGCCGGCGGCTTCGTGTGGAAGCTGAAGGCCACGCTTTCGGTCAACAACGGCTCCTTCGGTTCGGCGACCTACCGCGACAGCATGCAGTCGCTCGACTGGTACGGCGGCGTGGGCACCGGCTACGACTTCGACAAGCACTGGAGCGTGGGCGCGAACTTCGACTACTACAAGATGAACAAGCACGGCTACGACATCGGCTCGCGCATCTTCTCGATCAGCGGCGAGTACCGCTTCTGACGTTTTCGCTGGCCGGGCAACAAGCAAAACGGGCGCCTCTCGGCGCCCGTTTCGTTTTTCGGCAGTGCAGCCATGGATGGCTGCCCGTTTGATTCTCGCGATCAGGGATGATCGCAAAAGATTCGAGCAGCGCTGCCGTGGCTGGCAGCGCGTTCGACTCACACGATCATCGACGATCGCTCAACCGTTCCACTGCCCCAGCGCGGCGAGGCCGTTGTCCCTGGCGCGGGCGTGCACGGTCTTCTGCGCTTCGGCGTAGTTGCCCTTCATGTCCTTGGCCCACAGCTTGAGCGCAGCCTGCTGCATGGCGCGGCCGTAGGAGAACGACAGCGGCCACGGATGCGGGCCGATGCGGTTCATGGCGTTCAGGTGCGCGGTGCTCTGCTCGTCGGTCTGGCCGCCGGAGAGGAACACGATGCCCGGCAGCGAGGCCGGCACGCAGGTCTTGAGCACACGCACGGTGGCCTCGGCCACTTCCTCGACGTCGGCCTGCTCGGACGAGTCCTTGCCCGGAATCACCATGCTGACCTTGAGGATGGTGCCTTCCAGCATCACGTTCTGCTCGTACAGCGCGTTGAACAGGCTGCGCAGCACGGCCTCGTGCACCTCGTAGCTCACCTCGATGCTGTGGTCGCCGTCCATGATCACTTCCGGCTCGACCATCGGCACCAGGCCGGCTTCCTGGCACAGCGCGGCGTAGCGCGCCAGCGCGTGGCAGTTCGCCTCGATCGCGGTCGAGCTGGGGTTGTCCTCGGAGATGTTGATCACCGCGCGCCACTTGGCGAACTGGGCGCCCAGTTTCACGTATTCGGCCAGGCGCTCGCGCAGGCCGTCCAGGCCCTCGGTGACCACGTCGCCGGGGAAGCCGGCCAGCGGCACCGGGCCCTTGTCCACCTTGATGCCGGGGATGATGCCGTTCTTCTTCATGATCTGGGTGAACGGCACGCCGTCCTTGGTCGACTGGCGGATCGTCTCGTCGTACAGGATCGCGCCGGAGATGTGCTCGTTCAGGCCCGGCGTGGTGAGCAGCAGCTCGCGGTAGGCGCGGCGGTTCTCCTCGGTGTTCTCGATGCCGACGGCCTCGAAACGCTTCTTGATGGTGTTGGTCGACTCGTCGATGGCGATGATGCCCTTGCCGGGGGCGACCATGGCCAAGGCAACGCTTTCGAGATCTTCAATACTCATGACGGCTCCGTGCAGCGAGGCGATACCGGCCCGCTCGAGGGTGGGCGCCGCCCCGGGTGGGGCGGCATGGTTAAAGCCGCAGATTATAACGGAACCGCCGGGCCCCGCAGGGGCGGAGCCGGCCCGGGCTCAGCTGCCGTAGCCGGGCAGCTTGCAGGCGTCCATCAGCCGCTGCCGCGCCGCGGCGTCGTCCGGCGAGTTGAACGGCACGATGTAGTAGGTGGCGATCGGCTGGCCGATCTTGTTGGTCAGCGAGGGGCCGTAGCGGAAGTTCTTCACCGCGGACAGCGCGGCCGGGCCGAGGTCGCTCTTGGGTTCCACCTTGGCGACCTGCACGTGCATCGGCACGCCGTCGGAGCCGATTTCGTAGGTCACCGCCACGCAGCCGGGCTTGGTGAGGTTCAGCCCCGAATTGGGCAGGTCCACGTTCACCGTGGTGTTGAGCCGGATCCAGTAGTGGTACAGGTTCTGCGGATCGACCTTGTTCGCCTGCGCCAGCACCGGCGTGGCGCAAATCAGTGCCGAAACCAGCAGCAGGGGACGGATCAGGCGGCGGGCACGCGAAGGCATGGGGAGTTCTCCGATGGCAGGGACGACGGCGCCAGTCTAGCCGCGCGGCGTCATGCCGGCGTGGTCGTCCGGCGACACGACCTGGACAGGCGCCCTCCCGCGCAAACGCTGCAGCAGAACGGCCAAGCCCTGCGAGCCGAGCATCAGAGCCGCACCGGCCACCAGCGAGACCACGGCCCGAATCAGGCCACCCCACTGCCCTGTCGGCAGCTGCATGCCTGGATAGCGGTCGCGCATCACATGCAGTTGCCAAAGCGCTGCCCCGGTTGAGATGGCGTCAGCCAGACCTTCGATCAGAAACCACGCGCCAAGCGTTGCGAAGGCGATGCGTTGCAGACCATCGGCATCGATGCCGCCCTCCAGCGGCAAGTCGTCGCTGGCACGCAGGGCGCAGCGCGCCAGCCATCCCGGACGGAGCCAAAGCACTACGGCCAGCAACAACGCCAACGCGGCGAAGCCGAGCTCCATCGCGAAAAATGCGCGGTCGCGCATGCCGAGCAAGGCAGGTAGCGCAGCAAACACTTCCACAGCCAGCAACACCGCCCCCAGCCGGATGACGATGCACAACACCGCATGCAACGTGGTCTTCATATCCCCTCCCCTTGGGACACTGGAACCGCGCGTCAGAGATCGCGGATGCTGTCCACCGCACCGCCCGCGCCCACCGCCAGCAGCTTCAGGGTGTTGGTGCCGCCGACGTGGCCCACGCGGTCGCCGTAGGTGATGACCACGCTGTCGCCCTCGACCAGCCGGCCTTGCTCGAACAGCTGGCGCACGGCGGCGCGGGTGGAGGCGGCCATGCTCTGCTTCTCGCCGTGGTGGAACTCCACCGGGCGCACGTCGCGCAGCACCTGCATGCGCCGGCGCGAGGCGGCGAACGGCGACAGGCCGTAGATCGGCACCGCGCTGCGGTAGCGCGACAGCCACTGCGCGGTGGCGCCGGATTCGGTGAGCGCGACGATCGCGCGCACGCCAAGCTGGCCGGCCAGCACCATCGCGGCCAGCGCGATCGCCTGGTCGGTGCGGCGCAGGTGATGGCCGGCGTTCGCCAGGTCTTCCTTCGGCTCGAACTGGCGCTCGGCGCCGAGGCAGATGCGCGCCATCGCCGCCACCGCCTTGTCGGGATGGGCGCCGGCGGCGGTTTCCTCCGACAGCATCACCGCGTCGGTGCCGTCGATCACCGCGTTCGCCACGTCCAGCACTTCGGCGCGGGTGGGGATCGGCGAGCGCACCATCGACTGCAGCATCTGGGTGGCGGTGATCACCGCGCGGTTGCGCTGCACCGTCTCGCGGATGATCTTCTTCTGCAGGCCGGGCAGCTCGGCGTCGCCGATCTCCACGCCGAGGTCGCCGCGCGCCACCATCACCACGTCGGAGGCGTCGATGATCTCGCCCAGCACCGGAATCGCGTCGGCGCGCTCGATCTTGGAAACCAGCGCGGCGTTACCGCCGGCTTCGTGCAGCAGGCGACGGGCCTGGTGCATGTCCTCCGCGCTGCGCACGAAGGAGACGGCGAGGAAATCCGCGCCGATCTCGGCAGCGAGCCTGATGTCGGCCTTGTCCTTGTCCGACAGCGCGGAGACGGAGAGCCCGCCGCCCTGGCGGTTCAGCCCCTTGCGGTCGGACAGCTTGCCGCCCACCAGCACGGTGCAGCGGATCTCGCTGCCGGCCACCGCATTCACGGTGAGCGCGACCAGGCCGTCGTCGAGCAGCAGCACGTCGCCGGCTTGCACGTCCTGCGGCAGGCCGAGGTAGCTCACGCCCACGCGGCCGATGTCGCCGGGCGGTGCGTCGGCGCGGCAGTCCAGCACGAAGGGCTGGCCGACCTCGAGCTGGATCGGGCCGTTGGCGAACTTCTCCACGCGGATCTTCGGGCCTTGCAGGTCGGCCAGCACGCCCACTTCGCGGCCGGCGGCTTCGGCCGCGGCCTTCACCGCGGCGGCGCGGGCGCGGTGGTCGTCCGGCGAGCCGTGCGAGAGATTCAGGCGGACGACGTCGACGCCGTTCGCGATGATCCGTTCGAGCATGCCCGGCACGTCGGTGGCGGGACCGAGGGTGGCGACGATCTTGGTGCGGCGGAGCGGCGTGTCGGTCATGCAATGGCTCGATGGGTATGGACGTCTGAATCCGGTCAAGCCGTGGAGGCTAGCAGATAGCCGACGCCATGCCAGCCTGCATTCGTATGTAATGCCGCATGCAACGCCTCACCTCGTCAGCGCGAGGTTGAGCACCTCGGCCAGCCGGCGCCCGGCGATGCGCAGCCGGGTTTCGGCCAACGGCAGCTCGGCGTCGACGTAGGCCTGGCCGAGCTTGTGGCCATCCGGATAGAAGCCCGGCGCGGCGGTGAGGCGGCAGGATTCCTGCGCCCACTGCGCGTAGGGGTTGTCCAGCGGCGCGCTGTTCGGCGGCAGCGGCGCCGGGCCTTCCGCGTCGAGCTTCGCCGTGTACGCCGGCCAGTCGAGGCCGCGCGTCTTCAGCAGGCCCGAGTCCCAGACCCGGTGCAGGTTGCTGCCCCTGCCCTCGAACTGCACCTGGTACTTGTTGCCGCCGAGGTCGTCGCGGTAGCCGGCGTGCAGCGGCTGGTGGATGTCGCCCGCGAAATGCACCACGAACTTCAGGGCCTGCAGGCGCGCGGCGTCGCCCTGCGAGGCGTCGCCGAGGATGTCCACGTAATGCGCCAGCCCCGCCACGATGCACTCGCCGTCGCGGCAGTCGCGCGGCGGCACATAGTTGCAGCCCGGGCCGCCGCGGAAGTTGACGTAGTGCAGTTTGCGCGTCTGCTGCCACAACGCGGCCTGCGCGGGGTCGTCCTGGATCTGGTCGGCCCAGTTGGCGACGTCGGCCAGTTGCGTGGTGTGGTCCGCCGCCAGCAGGCGTTCCACCTCGGCCTCGGCGGCGGGGCTCAGGTGCCGCTGCGCCAGCGCGGCGACGATGCTGTGGCCCTGCGGCCCCCAGGCCTGGGCGGCGGGGGCGAGGAACGAACTGCAAAGGAAGGCGGCAAACAGGCGGCGGCGGAACGGCACGGCAGTACCTCGGCGAACGGGGGCTGCCTATCCTGCCACCATCCCGCGCTCACGCATGGCCCGGAAGTCCCGCCTCGCCGCGGCGCGCCAGCCACGCGTAGTACAGCAGCGGAATCACCACCAGGGTCAGCACGGTGGACACCAGGATGCCGAAGATCAGCGACACAGCGAGCCCCTGGAAGATCGGGTCGTCGAGGATGAAGAAGCCGCCCAGCATCGCCGACAGCGCGGTGAGCGCGATCGGCTTGGCGCGCACCGCCGCCGCGTCGATCACCGCCGCGCCCAGCGGCCGCCCGGCGGCCAGCGCGTGGTTGACGAAGTCGATCAGCAGGATCGAGTTGCGCACGATGATGCCGGCCAGCGCAATCATGCCGATCATCGAGGTGGCGGTGAACTGCGCGCCGAACAGCGCGTGCCCCGGCATCACGCCGATCACGGTGAGCGGGATCGGCGCCATGATGATGAGCGGCACGAGATAACTCCTGAACTGCCCCACCACCAGCAGGTAGATCAGCACCAGGCCGCCGAGATAGGCCAGGCCCATGTCGCGGAAGGTCTCGTAGGTGATCTGCCACTCGCCGTCCCACTTCACCGCGATGCCGGTGGTGTCGGTGGGTTGGCCGATGAAGTGCTGGTCGACCGCCTGCCCGTCGAGCTGGCCGTGCGCCAGCGCGGAGACCAGCGCGAACATGCCGTACAGCGGGCTGTCCGCGCGGCCGGCGTCGTCGCCGGTGACGGTGGCGTAAGGCAGGAGATCCTTGTGCATGATCGTGCGCTCCCAGCCTGCCGGGCGCGCCTCCACCACCGCGGAGAGCGGCACCAGCGCACCGCCCTGCGCGCGCACGCGCAACGCGAGCAGGCGATCCATCGACGCCTGGTCGGCGGCAGGCAGGCGCAGGCGCACCGGCACCGCGTGGCGCGCGTGGCCGTCCATCAGGTAGGTGGCGTCGTCGCCGGCCAGCGCGGCGCGCAGCGCAGCCACGATCTGCGCCTGCGACAGGCCCAGCCGCGCGGCGCGCTCGCGGTCGACCACCAGCACCTGGCGCGGCGCGTCGGCCTCCTCGCTGGTGTCGATGTCGACGATGTCGGGATTGGCGCGGAACTGCCGCTCCAGCTCCAGTGCCGCGGTGCGGATCGCGCGCTGGTTCGGCCCGTAGACCTCGGCCACGATCGGCGCGGCGACCGGCGGCCCCGGCGGCACTTCCACCACTTTCAGCGAGGCGCCGTAGCGCGCGGCGATCTGCGCAAGCGCCGGCCGCGCGGCCAGCGCGATGGCGTGGCTCTGGCGATGGCGCGCGGACTTGTCCACCAGGTTCACCTGCAGGTCGCCCACCAGCGGCCCCTGGCGCAGGTAGTACTGGCGCACCAGGCCGTTGAAGGTGATCGGCGCGGCGGTGCCGGCGTAGCCCTGCCAGTCGGCCACCTCGGGGATCGTGGCCACCTGCGCGGCCAGCGCGTGCAGCAGCTGGTTGGTGCGCTCCAGCGTGCTGCCTTCGGGCATGTCCACCACCAGCTGGAACTCGCTCTTGTTGTCGAACGGCAGCATCTTGAGGATCACCGCCTTCGCCACCACCAGCCCCACCGAGGCCAGCACCAGCAGGCTGATGCCGGCGAACAGCAGGCGCCGCCGACGGTGCGCGCGCGCACCCTCGATGAAGGGCCGCATCACGCGCTGGAACAGGCCGAGCATGCGCCCGCCGGCCGCCTCGTGCGCGGCCGCGCCGCTCGCCTCGCGCTGCGCGTGATGGCGCAGCAGGCGCAGCGCCAGCCACGGCGTCAGCACCAGCGCCACCATCAGCGAGAGCAGCATGCCGGCCGAGGCGTTGATCGGGATCGGCCGCATGTACGGCCCCATCAGCCCGGAGACGAAGGCCATCGGCAGCAGCGCGGCGATCACGGTGAAGGTGGCCAGGATGGTCGGCCCGCCCACTTCGGAAACGGCCTCGGGAATCACCTCGCGCAGGGAGCGCCCGCCCAGCGCCATGTGCCGGTGGATGTTCTCCACCACCACGATGGCGTCGTCCACCAGGATGCCGATGGAGAAGATCAGCGCGAACAGCGAGACGCGGTTGATGGTGAAGCCCATCGCCCACGACGCGAACAGGGTGAGCATCAGGGTGACGATCACCGCGCTGCCCACCACCACGCCTTCGCGCCAGCCCAGCACGAACACCACCAGCAGCACCACCGAGAGCGTGGCCAGCAGCAGGTGTTCGAGCAGGCTGTCGGCCTTGGCGGTGGAGGTGGCGCCGTAGTCGCGGGTCACTTCCACGTGCATGCCGGCGGGAATCTCCACGCCCTGCATCGCCGCGAGGCGTTGGCGAATCGCCGCGGTGATGTCGGCCGCGTTGGTGCCGGCCTTCTTCGCCACCGCGATGGTCACCGCCGGCGCATTGCCGCTGGCCGGGCCGCCCTTGCCGGCGGGCGTGCCGTACCAGACGTAGCTCGCGGGCAGGTCGGCGCCGCGCTGGATGCTGGCCACGTCGGAGAGATGCAGCGGCTGGCCGTCCTTGAGCCCGATCACCAGTTGCGCCACGTCGTCGGCGCTGGCGAGGAAAGCGCCCGCGGTGACCGGCTGGTCGCGGTTGCCGGCGATTTGATCGCCCGCCTGCGCCACCACGTTGGCGGCCTTGAGCGCGCTGGCGAGCTCGTTCACGCCGATGCCGTAGGCGGCGAGCTTGCCGGGATCGAGCTGCACCACCACCGCGCGCTGCGGCGCGCCGATGGCGTAGACGTCGCGGGTGCCGGGCACGCGCTTGAGCGCCGTCTCCAGCGTGTGCGCCACCTCGGCCAGTTGCACCGGCGTGGCGTCGGCGCGGTCGCTCCACAGCGTGAGCGCCATCGCCGGCACGTCGTCGATGCCCATGGCGCGCACCACCGGCTGGCCCACGCCGAGATTGGCCGGCACGAAATCGCGGTTCTGGTAGATCTGGTTGTACAGCCGCACGATGGCGCTCTGGCGCGGCACGCCGACCTGGAACTCCACCGTGATCAGCGACACGCCCGGCCGGCTCACCGAGTAGACGTGCTTCACGCCCTGCAGCTCGGCGAGCTTCTGCTCCAGCGGAAACGTCACCAGGTTTTCCACGTCGTGCACATCCGCGCCGGGAAACGGCACGGTGACGTTGGCCATGGTGGCGTCGATCTGCGGCTCCTCCTCGCGCGGGGTGATGACCGCCGCGGTGAGGCCGAGCAGCAGCGCGGCGATCGCCAGCAGCGGGGTCAACGGCGAGGACTGGAACAGCTTCGCGATGCGCCCGGCGAAGCTGAGCGTGCCCGGCGCGCTCACCGCGCATCCCCGCGGTGCTGCGCCACCAGCCAGCGCGCGGCGGCGTCGGGATCGGCGGCGATGCGCTCGCCCGCTTCTAGCCCGGCCAGCACCTGCACGCGGTCATCGCCCACGTCGCCCACGCGCAACTGGCGCAGCGACACGCCGTGCTCGTCCACCACGTACACGCCCTGCAATTCGCCGCGCGTCACCAGCGCGCTGGCCGGGATCGTGAGCCCGCCCGCGGCCGGCGCGGCGAACGCCAGCTTCACCGTCATGCCGGGATAGAGGCCGCCCGTGCCCGCGGGCAGATCCAGCCGCACCGTCACCGTGTGCGTGGCCGGATCGGCGGTGGGGAACACGCTCGGCTTGCCGGTGGCGATGCGCTTGCCCGCCACGAGCACCTCGGCCCGGCCTTGCGCGCGCAGCGCCTCGGCCACCGCCTGCGGCAGCGTCGCCTCCACGCGCAGCGCCTGCAGCGAGGCGATGGCGATCAGCTGCTGCGGGAACGGCGGGCCGGCCACCGCCTCGCCCACCTGCACGTAGCGCCTGGTGACCACGCCGGCGAACGGCGCGCGCACCGTGGTGTAGTCCTGCTGCGCGCCGGCGCCGCGCCACTGCGCCTGCGCCGCGTCGAGCTGGGCCTTGGCCGCGTTGCGGCTGGCCAGCATCTGCTCGTAGGCGGCCTTGGACACGTAGCCCTGGGGATAGATCGCCGCGTAGCGCCGGTAGTTGGCTTCGGCCTCCACGTAGGCCGCCTTGGCCGCCGCGATCTGCGCCTGCGCGGCGCTTTGCGCGGATTTCTGCTCCACGTCGGTGAGCCGCGCCAGCACCTCGCCCGCGGCAACGGTGTCGCCCACCTCGTGCGGCAGGGCGAGCACGCGGGCATTGGTCTGCGCGGTGAGCACGGCGGCATCCACCGCGGTTACCGTGCCGTCCCACACTTGCTCGCCGCGCGCGCCGTCGGCGCGCACGGCGAGCGTGGCCAGCGCGGGCGCCGCGCGCGCGGCGGTCGGCGGCGGCGACTTGCCGCCGCAAGCGGCCAGCGACGCGGCCAGCAGCACGATACTCAGGGAACGGTTCACGGTGAGTTTCCGGCCATGCGTCGATCAGGAGCGGCGCGGGAAGGCGCAGCCGGGCTGCAGGCCGAACTTCGCCAGCAGCAGCGCGAGCGGGCAGAAGCCGGTGAAGGAGGACTGCAGCAGGTTGGCGCCCACGAAGACCGCCAGCCACAGCCAGTACGGGGAGACGAAATACGCCAGCGCCACGCTGGCCAGGATCATGCTGCCGGCAAAGGCGAGGACGATGCGATCGATGTTCATGGTGTTTCTCCGGGTGGGGTGATGGCGCGGGTCAACGCTTGCCCGCGTCCTGTTTCAGCGCGGCGATGTGCAGGAACCGCAGCACGGTGCGCTCGTAGATGGGATGGATGCCGCCGGTGCGCACCTTGTGCAGGTGGTAGCGCTCGAACGCCACCTTGGCCAGGTGCACCCATTTGCCCACGCGCGCCCAGGTGACGTTGCGCGGCGGGATCTGCGGCAGCGCCACGAAGGCCGCGCCGGTGTCGCCCATGTCGGCCAGGCACACCGCGTTCCAGGTGGCGCGCGCCTGCGCCGGCTTGCCGGCCAGCTCGTCGCGCAGGTTCGCGGCGATCGCGCTGACCATCGACTCGATCATGAAGCCGGTCTTGGGCGCGCCGGTGGGCACCGGGGTCACCTCCACCGGCGGGATCGCCACGCACACGCCCGCCGAGAACACATTGCGATAGGTGGGGTTGCGCTGGTGCTCGTCGATCAGCACGAAGCCGCGCGGATTGACCAAGCCCTCGATGCCGCGCAGCGCGGGGATGCCGGTGAAAGCCGGCAGCAGCATGGCGAAGGCGAACGGCAGTTCGCGTGGGTGCGCCGCGCCGGCGCTGTCCAGCTCCTCCAGCTTCAGCTTGCCCGGCTCGGCCGCGGTGACGCGCGCGTTGGTCACCCAGCGGATGTCGCGCTCACGCAGCGCCGATTCCAGCAAGCCCTTCGAATCGCCCACCCCGCCCAGCCCCATGTGGCCGATGTAGGGCTCGGGCGTCACGTAGGTCATCGGCACGCGGTCGCGCAGCTTGCGCCGGCGCAAGTCGGCGTCGACGATCATCGCGAACTCGTAGGCCGGGCCGAAGCAGCTCGCGCCCGGCGCGGCGCCGATCACCACCGGGCCGGGCTTGTCCAGCAGCGCCTGGTAGGCGCGCCAGGTTTCCTCGGCATGCGCGCCGGTGCAGACCGAATGCGTGTGGCCGCCCTCCGGGCCCAGCCCCGGCACCTCGTCGAAGGCCAGCCGCGGGCCGGTGGCGATCACGAGGTAGTCGTAGGCCAGCTCGCGGCCGTCGGCGAGCAGCAGGCGGTTGTCCGCCGGCTGCACCGTGCGCGCCGGCGTGTCGATGAAATGGATGCCGTGCTTGCGCATCGGCTCGGCCACTGCCACGCGGATCTGTTCCGGCTTGCGCCAGCCCACCGCCAGCCACGGGTTGGAGGGCGTGAACTGGAAGTGCGGCCCGTCGCCCACCAGGGTGACCTCGTGCGCCGCGCCCAGCGCCGCCTTGATTTCGTACGCGGCGGCCGTTCCGCCCAGCCCCGCGCCCAGGATCACGATCTTTGCCATGACACCACCCTCCTCGTCACCGCTGTCAGGATGGGCTGCCGCCCCTGGCGGGGACTGACGCAGGTCAATCCACCGCTTCTCAACATAAATCTAAATTAGCTGTAGCTTATTTAGATGATCGTGCTAAAGTCAAGCGCCGAAAGCCGCCGGACCCGTTCCCCCGAGGGCGCCATGCCGACACCCGCCAAGCACGACCTGACCGCCATGCGCGAACGCGCCGAGGAGGCGTCGCAACTGCTGAAGGCGCTGGGCAACCCGCAGCGCCTGCGCGTGCTGTGCCTGCTGGCGGACCGGGAAATGGCAGTGGGCCAGATCAACGAGCAACTGCCCGACCTGAGCCAGTCGGCGTTGTCGCAGCACCTGGCCAAGCTGCGCGACGAAGGCCTGGTGCGCACCCGGCGCGAATCGCAGACGATCTGGTACTCGATCGAGCACGGCCCGACCGAGCAGATCATCGCCACGCTCTACGGCATCTACTGCGCCCCGGATCAGGCGCCGCTGTGCGCGCCGTCCGCGCCCGCCGTTTCGCGCAAGCGCACCGGCAGCCGCAAGTAGGCCTGCCCGTTCGCCTCGGGCGCGGGCAAGCGGCCCGCACGCACGTTCACCTGGATCGCCGGCCACAGCAGTTTCGGCGCGGCCAGCGTGGCATCGCGCGCCGTGCGCATGGCCACGAAGGCATCCTCGTCCACGCCGTCGTGCAGGTGGATGTTGTGCGCGCGCTGCTCGGCCAGCGAGGTTTCCGCGCGCGGCGCCACGCCCTCGGCGGGGTAGTCGTGGCACAGGAACAGGCGCGTGACCGGCAAGCCGTACAGGCGCCGCACCGAGCGATACAGCGCATGCGCATCGCCGCCGGGGAAGTCGCAACGCGCCGAACCCGCCGCCGGCGAAAACAGCGTGTCGCCCACGAACACGGCGTCGCCCGCGAGGTAGCTCATGCTGTCCGGCGTATGCCCCGGCGTGGCGATCGCGGTGAGCGCGAGCGCGCCCGCCTGCAGCACCTCGCCGTCGTGCAGCAGGCGGTCGAACGGGCGGCCGTCGGTGGCCAGCGCGTGCTCGCCGAGATTCAGGCGCTGCGCCATCGCGCGCTGCACCTGGACGATGCCTGCACCGATCGCCACCCGTGCGCCGCAACGCTCGCACAGCCACGCCGCCGCGCTCAGATGATCGGCGTGCGCGTGCGTTTCCAGCACCCATTCGATGCGCAAACCCGCGCCTTCGGCGGCCGTGAGCAGGGCCGCCGCGCTGCCGGTGCTGGCCTCGCCCGAGCCGGCGTCGAAATCCAGCACCGGGTCGATCACCACCGCCGCGGCGTCGCCTTCGGCATGCACGAGGTAGCTCCAGGTGGCGCTGGGTTCGTGGCGGAACGCGCGGATGACCGGCGGCATGGGCGACTCCGGCAGGTGGAGATGCGCTATCAGACACCTTCCGGCCCTGCGGCGCCAAACCGCCCGGTGGGCCGCGCCGGCTTCGGCTAGAATGCGCAATTCGGCGGCCGTTCCCGACCGCCACGTGCCCGTCTATCGAACCGGAGGAAGTGTCCCCATGGCCATCAAGGTCGGCATCAACGGCTTCGGCCGCATCGGTCGCAACGTGCTGCGCGCTGCGGTGCAGAATTTCGGCAAGGACATCCAGATCGTGGGCATCAACGATCTGCTGGAGCCGGATTACCTCGCCTACATGCTGCGCTACGACTCGGTGCACGGCCGCTTCAAGGGCGAGGTGGCGATCGACAACGGCCAGCTGGTGGTGAATGGCCAGAAGATCCGCCTCACCGCCGAGCGCGACCCGGCCAACCTGAAGTGGGGCGAAGTGGGCGCCGACGTGGTGATCGAGTCCACCGGCCTGTTCCTGACCAAGGAAGCCGCGCAGAAGCACCTCGACGCGGGTGCGAAGAAGGTGATCATGTCGGCGCCGTCCAAGGACGACACGCCGATGTTCGTCTACGGCGTCAACGACCGGAGCTACAAGGGCGAGGCGATCATCTCCAACGCCTCCTGCACCACCAATTGCCTGGCCCCGGTGGCCAAGGTGCTCAACGACAAGTGGGGCATCAAGCGCGGCCTGATGACCACCGTGCACGCCGCCACCGCCACCCAGAAGACCGTGGACGGCCCGTCGAACAAGGACTGGCGCGGCGGCCGCGGCATCCTCGAGAACATCATCCCGAGCAGCACCGGCGCGGCCAAGGCGGTGGGCGTGGTGATCCCCGCGCTCAACAAGAAGCTCACCGGCATGAGCTTCCGCGTGCCGACCTCCGACGTCTCGGTGGTCGACCTCACCTGCGAGCTGGAGAAGCCCGCCAGCTACGCCGAGATCTGCGCGGAGATGAAGGCGCAGAGCCAGGGCGCGCTGAAGGGCATCCTCGGCTACACCGAGGACAAGGTGGTCGCCACCGACTTCCGCGGCGAAACCTGCACCTCGGTGTTCGACGCCGAGGCCGGCATCGCGCTGGACTCCACCTTCGTGAAGCTGGTGAGCTGGTACGACAACGAGTGGGGCTACTCCAACAAGTGCCTGGAAATGGTGCGCGTGGTGGCGGAGTAATCCTTGCGATCGTCCCTGATCGCGAGAGTCAAACGGGCGGCCATCCATGGCCGCACTGCTCAAACGAAAAGCCCGCGCTAGCGGGCTTTTCGTTTCAGAGCGTCGGTAGGAGCGCACCCTGTGCGCGAATGCTCTGGTGCTGATCGGAGCGAAAGCATTCGCGCACAGGGTGCGCTCCTACAATCAGTCCGCCGACGGCCCCCGCTAGCGCTTGAGCAGCGGCAGCTTGTTCGGCACGCCGTCCCACTCGGCGGCATCGGGCGGCGAGGGCTTCTTCACGGCGAGCACCGGCCACTCCTTCGCCAGCTCGGCGTTCAGCGCGAGGAAACCCTCCTGCCCCGCCGGCACGTCGAGTTCGGGGTAGATCGCACCCACCGGGCACTCGTCCACGCACAGCGTGCAGTCGATGCATTCGTCGGGGTCGATCACCAGGAAGTTCGGCCCCTCGTGGAAGCAGTCCACCGGACATACCTCGACGCAGTCGGTGTGCTTGCAGTTGATGCAGTTTTCGGTGACGACATGCGTCATGGGGACGCCGCTCCAATCGACTTTTCACGCCCCGGCCAGCATCATGCACCACGGCGTTCGCGGCCATGACCTGGGTCAGGCTGCCCGCCCGATGGACAGATTGCCGCAGGCGCCTGATCTCGATCATCGTCACGCGCGCCCGCGCCCGCGAAAATGGTCAATTCAAGACTAGGGGTACCCATGCCCAACACCGAGTACTACAACGACAAGGTCGTTCGCCAGTTCCTGCTGGCGGCCGCGGTCTGGGGCATCATCGGCATGTCGGTGGGCGTGTACATCGCCGCCGAGCTGATGTGGCCCGCGCTGAACTTCGACATCCCCTTCATCACCTTCAGCCGGCTGCGCCCCGACCACACCTTCGGCGTGATCTTCGCGTTCGGCGGCTCGGCGCTGATGGGCACCTGCTACTACGTGGTGCAGCGCACCGGCCATGCGCGGCTGGCGTTCGACCGGCTGGCCGGCTTCACGTTCTGGGGCTGGCAGATCGTCTGCGTGCTGGCGATGGTGTCGATGCCGGCGGGCCTCACCACCAGCAAGGAATACGCCGAGCCGGAGTGGTGGATCGCGCTGTTCACCGCGGTGGTGTGGGTGTGCTTCGGCGTGGTGTTCTTCGGCTCGCTGACGCGCCGCCGGATCAAGCACATCTACGTGGCGAACTGGTACTACGGCGCGTTCATCATCGCGGTGGGCCTGCTGCACGTGGTCAACCACCTGTCGCTGCCGGTGTCCTGGACCAAGTCCTACCCGATCTACTCGGGCACGGTCGACGCGATGGTGCAGTGGTGGTACGGCCACAACGCGGTGGCGTTCTTCCTCACCGCCGGCTTCCTCGGGATGATGTACTACTTCGTGCCGCGCCAGGCGCAACAGCCGCTGTGGAGCTACCGCTTCTCGATCGTCAATTTCTGGGCGCTGATCTCGGTCTACATGTGGGCCGGCTCGCACCACCTGATGTACACCGCCCTGCCCGACTGGGTGCAGTCGGTGGGCATGGCGTTCTCGCTGGTGCTGCTGATGCCGAGCTGGGGCTCCGCGGCGAACGGCCTGCTCACCTTCAACGGCTCGTGGGACAAGGTGAAGACCGACCCGGCGGTGAAGTTCATGGTGATGGCGCTGGTGTTCTACGCCGCCGCCACCTTCGAAGGCTCGATGATGGCGATCAAGACGGTGAACTCGCTGTCGCACTACACCGACTGGACGATCGCCCACGTGCACTCCGGCTCGCTGGGCTGGGTGGCGATGATCACCATCGGCTCGCTGTACGCGATGGCGCCGCGCGCGCTGGGCCGCCCGGCGATGCATTCGCACAAGGCGATGGACGTGCACTTCTGGCTGCACATGCTGGGTACGCTGTTCTACGTGGGCGCGATGTGGACCGCCGGCGTCACCGAAGGCGAGATGTGGCGCGCCACCCTGCCGGACGGCTCGCTGAAGTACGGCTTCCTCGACAGCCTGATCGCGATCAAGCCGATGTACCTGATCCGCTGGATGGGCGGCGTGCTGATCCTGTCGGGCATGTGGGTGATGGCGTGGAACCTGTGGCACACCGCCGCCGACGCGCGCGCCCGCATCATCAAGCCGATCCCGGTGCCGATCCCGGAGCCGGACCACCATCAGATTCCGGCCCCCATGCCGGTGGTGGGTTGACACCATGGCCTACAAGCATTTCGAAGCGATCGAGAAGCACGCCGGCCTGCTTGGCGTGGGCATCGCGATCATGGTCTCGCTGGGTGGACTGGCCGAGATCACCCCGCTGTTCGTCGAGGCGCATTCGCTCAAGGCGCCGCCGAACGTGCATCCGTACGACCCGCTGCGGCTGGCCGGCAAGGACATCTACGTGCGCGAGGGCTGCTACCTGTGCCACTCGCAGATGATCCGCGCGCTGCGTTTCGAGACCCAGCGCTACGGCCACTACTCCACCGCCGAGGAGTCGGTCTACGACCGGCCGTTCCAGTGGGGCTCCAAGCGCACCGGGCCGGACCTCGCGCGCGTGGGCGGCAAGTATTCCGACGACTGGCAGCGCATGCACCTGATGGATCCGCGCAGCGTGGTGCCGCAGTCCAACATGCCGGGCTTCCCGTGGCTGGCCAAGGCCGGCATCGACGGCGCCGACATCCAGGCGCGCATGCGCGTGCTGCGCAAGCTGGGCGATCCGTACAGCGACGCCGAGATCGCCGCCGCGCCGGAAGCGGTGAAGGGCAAGACCGAGATGGACGCGCTGATCGCCTACCTGCAGGGCCTGGGCATCGCCAACGAACCGACCAAGCCGGATGCCGCGCCCGCCAGCGACGGAGGTGCGCCATGAGTCCGTTCTGGGGCCACCTGGCCGGCGTGATGATCGTGCTGATGATGGTTTCCTTCATCGGCATCTGGATCTGGGCCTGGCGCAAATACCACAAGCCGGTGTTCGACCGGATGGCGAGCCTGCCGATGCAAGACGACGACATCCCCACCGCCACCACGCAGGAGAAGGCGCGATGAGCACCGGCTGGTCGTTGTGGGTGATGTTCCTGGTGGTGCTGAACCTCGGCATCACCTTCTTCCTGTTCCTGTGGGGCCCGCGCGCGAAGATCCCCACCCAGCCCGACGGCACCAGCGGCCACGTGTGGGCGCACGGCGTGCTGCGCGAGGGCGTGCGGCGGCTGCCGATGTGGTGGATCCTGTTCTCCGGCGCGATGTTCGTCGCCGCCTTCATCTACCTCGTGCTGTACCCGGGCTTCGGCAACCACAAGGGCTCGCTGGGCTGGACTTCGCACGGCCAGCTGGCCGACGAGCAGGCCGAGAACCAGTCCAAATTGGAACCGCTGATGCAGCGCTTCGCGCTGTACACGCCCGAGCAGCTGGCCGGCGATCCCGCCGCGCAGCAGCTGGGCAAGGTGCTGTTCGAGGACAACTGCGCCGCCTGCCATCAGCGCAGCGGCAAGGGCAACATGCAGCTGGGCGCGCCCAACCTGACCGACCAGGACTGGCTGTACGGCGGCAGCGGCAAGGACATCACCACCTCGATCCACGACGGCCGCAACGGCGTGATGCCGGCGTGGGCCAGCCTGGGCGAGGAGACCGTGAACAACCTCGCGCAGTACGTGCTCGGCCTGTCCGGCTCGCCGCACGACGCGAAGATGGCCGCCGCGGCCGAGCCGATCTTCAAGAGCACCTGCGCGGCCTGCCACGGCCCCGACGGCAAGGGCAACCAGGCCCTGGGCGCGCCCAACCTCACCGACCAGATCTGGCTGCACGGCGGCACGCTGGCGGACATCACCAAGACCATCCACGACGGTCGCCAGGGCCACATGCCGAACTGGGACAAGCGCCTCAGCGAGCAGCAGATCCACGTGCTGGCGGCGTATGTCTACCACCTGTCGCACCCCGATGCCGGCGCCCCCGAATAAAACCGCCGGGCGCTGGTACCGGCAGCCGATCCTGTGGTTCGGCATCGCGGTGTTCGTGGCTTCCATCGCCGGCTGCGTGTGGATCATCGTGGCCAGCGCGCGCAGCGCCGACATTCCGCTGCCAACCTCGCACACGGTATTCGGCGTGCCGGCCAGCGCCCACAGCAGCGCACCCGCCGCCAAGCCATGAACGCGCACGCGGTCTGGAGCCACCCGCAGCTGCTCGCGCAGGTGCTGCGGCCGCGCCGCGACGGCCGCAACGAGGTGGCGCTGCGCGTGGACGCGCTGGGCGACGCGCGCCGCACGCTGGCGCTGGAGCAGGCGATCCGCGCCCTGCCCGGCGTCGAGCGCGTCGCCGTCGTGCCCGCCGCGCGCCGCCTGCGCGTGGTGTGGGACGCCAGCCGGCTCTCGCTGGACGCGCTGGTGGAACGCTGCGCCGCGCTGCACTGCCCGGCCCAGCCGCTGCCCCACGACGGCGCCGACGACATCCGCGCCGCCGAACTGCACGACGCGCTGAAGCGCCTGCTGGTCGCCGGCATGTGCATGATGCAGGTGATGGCCTACGCGCTGGTGATCTACATCGGCGCGGTCGACTTCGTGGACTTCACCACCCGCGGTCTGTTCCGCTGGCTGGGCTTCCTCACCACCATCCCGCTGGTGGCCTATTCCGCGCGGCCGTTCTTCGACGGCGCCGCGCGCGAGCTGCGCGCACGCCGGCTCGGCATCAACCTGCCGGTGGCGCTGGCGGTGGCGCTGGTGTTCCTCGCCAGCGCCTACAACACGCTGCGCGGCAGCGGCGAGATCTACTTCGACTCGGTGAACATGTTCGTGTTCCTGCTGCTGGCCGCGCGCTACGTGGAGCTGCGCGCGCGCCACCACGGCAACGCGCAGGGCGACGCCGCGATCGACGCCGCGCCGCTGCTGGCGCAGCGCATCGCCGCCGACGGCACGCTGGAAACCGTGCCCGCGCTGGTGCTGCGCGCCGGCGACCTCGCGCACATCGCCGAAGGCGCCACCGTGCCCGCCGACGGCGTGCTGGCCTCGGCCAGCGCGCGGCTGGACGAAGCCCTGCTCAGCGGCGAATCGCACCCCGTGCAACGCCGCCGCGGCGAGCCGCTGGTGGCCGGCAGCGTGCTGCTCGACGGCCCCGCCACGCTGCGCGTGGAGCGCAGCGGCGCGGCCACCACGGTGGCGCGCATCGGCGCGCTGGCCGCACGCGCGCGCCAGGCGCGCAGCTTCGCCACCGCCAGCGACCGCGAGATCGCCCGCTTCGTGGCGCGCGTGCTGCTGCTCACCGCGCTCACCGCCATCGGCTGGCTGCTGGCGAACCCCGCGCGCGCGTTCGACGCCGCGCTCGCCGTGCTGGTGGTGGCCTGCCCCTGCGCGTTCGCGCTCACCGCGCCGGCCGCGTTCACCCGCGCGCTGTCCACGCTGGCGCGGCACGGCGTGCTGGTCACCGACAGCGACGCACTGGGCCGGCTCGCCCAAGTCGACACCGCGCTGTTCGACAAGACCGGCACACTGGGCGTGCCGCGGCTGGAGCTGACCGCGGTCGAACCGCTGCGCGGCCAGACGCGCGAGAACGTGCTCGCGCTGGCCGCCGCATTGGCGCGCGAAAGCTCGCACCCGCTGGCCCGCGCACTCGCCGGCGCCGCCAGTCAGCTGGGCCCGCTGCAGCAGGCCGAACACGTGGAGGCGGTGGCCGGCGCCGGCCTGCGCGGCACCGTCGCCGGACGCGCGCTGCGCCTGGGCCGCGCCGATTTCGCGCTGGGCCATGCGCTGGCCCCCGAGCGCCAGCGCGACGCCCTGCTGCTGGCCGATGCCGACGGCGCCATCGCCGTCTTCCGCCTCGCCGAGCGTCCGCGCCACGACGCGCCCGCCACGCTGGCGGCGCTGCGCGGCGACGGCATCGCGGCATGCATCGCCAGCGGCGACGCGCCCGAACGCGTGGCCGCACTGGCCGCGCCGCTCGGCATCGCCGACTGGCGCGCCCGCCAGAGCCCGCAGGACAAGCTGGCGCGGCTGCGCGAACTGCGCGCGCAAGGCCACGTGGTGCTCGCGGTGGGCGACGGCAGCAACGACGCGCCGATCCTCGCCGCCGCCGACGTTTCCGCCGCGCTGGCCGGCGGCACTGGCCTCGCCCAGGCGCAGGCCGACCTGCTGCTGATGGACGACCGCCTCGACGGCCTCGTGCGCGCCCGCGGCATCGCGCGCGAGGTGCAGGCGATCGTGGCGCAGGGCCGGCGCTGGTCGCTGGCGTACAATCTGTGTGCCGTGCCGTTCGCCGCCTTCGGCTTCGTGCCGCCGTGGCTGGCCGGCATCGGCATGTCGCTCAGCTCGCTGGCGGTGGTGCTGAACGCGCTGCGCGCCGGCCGCGACGCCGGCGAACCGCCACGAGGCCTGCCCGCATGAACATCCTGCTGGTGCTGATCCCGGTCACCGCGCTGGTGGTGCTCGTGGGCGTGGCGCTGTTCTTCTGGGCGGTGAACCACCAGCAGTTCGACGACCTCGACACGCCCGGCATCCTGCCGCTGCTGGACGAACCTGCGCCGGCCAAGCCGGAAGAGAACAAGACCGAAACGCCATGAGCACGCTCGACGAAACCCGCATCGCCGCCCTGGTCGACCGCTTCTACGACAAGGTGCGCGCCGACGCCGCGATCGGCCCGATCTTCAACGCCGCCGTGCACGACTGGGACGAACACAAGCGCCTGCTCACCCGCTTCTGGTGCTCGGTCGCGCTGCGCGCCGGCAGCTACCAGGGCAACCCGATGGCCGTGCACCGCGCCCAGCCCGCGATCCGCACCGAACATTTCGTGCGCTGGCTGCAACTGTGGCGCGAAACCACCGCCGAAGTGCTCGACGCCGAAGGCGCGCAGGAGATGCAGGACTACGCCCAGCGCATCGGCCGCGGCCTAAGCATGGGCATGGGCCTGGCGCCGCCGCTGCAGGCGGCGCAGCCGTTCGGCATCCCGGTGGTGGGGGTGGTGCGATCCTGAGGATCGCTTCGTCTTCGCTTCGCGTTTCGCGGGTGACTGAGCGGTAGCGGATGTCTGCGCGCTTTGCCTTGCTCCCTCTCCCCGCCGGGGAGAGGGTCGGAGTGAGGGGCGGGTGCTCGCGATAACCGTTTGGTTCCACACCTTGGCTCGCCTGCAGCGGGCTTTCGGACGCCTGCCGCAAGCGACAAAGCGGTTTCGTGCGCCTGCCGGCGCACGAAACCGCTTTGTCGCTTGCCCATGACCCGTCCTGATTCAGGTTGGCATATGCCAAGTCGCGCGGATCAATGCGTGAGCGCGCGGCGACGCCACAGCAACAGGACCAGACCAACCAGTACGGCAAGAAGCCAGGCGACCACCGCCAACGGGTTGCTGCCCAGCCACGGGATTGCGGCGAACACGCCCACGGCAACCAGACCGCGACCCAATGCCGACGACGGATCGACACGCGCCGCACCACGCCGCCGCAACAGGCCCGCACCCAGCGTCGCCAGCAGCACGGCGAGGATGCGCCGCGGCCAGACCAGCGCCGGCTGCGCCGCCATGTCGGGGCGCATGTCGAGCAGCGGGCTGTCGCCCACGTCGACTTCGTAGCCCTTGCCGTCGGCCGCGTTCGGCACCGCCACCAGGCGGTCGCCGTCGACGCGGGCGATCACGGTCACTTCCTGCAGCGGCACCGCGCTCCAGCTCACGCGCAGGTCGCCGAGGCGCGGTGCGCCCGGCTTGGCGCTGGTCACCAGCGCGTTCCCGTGCGCGGAAAACGTGGCGGCGAAATTCGCCGGCAGGGTCTTCAGGTCGGGCGCGACGGGTTCGCTGCCCGGCAGCGCGCGCACCAGCGCATCGCCCAGCGTGTAGCCGCCCAGTTGCACGCGCTCGGACTGGAAGCGTTCGCCGACGATCGGAAACGGTCCCGGATTGGCGTGGCCGTTCGGCTGCGCGAAGCGGCCGGAATCGACCGGCGCATCGGCCCAGTCCAGCTCGTAGGTCACGCTGCCGCCCAGACGCAGTTCGCGCCACTGGAACATCTGCACGCGGCGCGTCAGTACCGGCGTGGCGGACTGCTGGTTGAAGTCCGCGTCGTAGGGCGAGACCACCACGCGCGGCGTGCCCACGATGCGCACCACCTGCCCTTGCAGATCCGCCGACGGCTCCATCGCATGCCCGAGATCGAGCACCGTGCCGCCATGCTGCGCCAGCGCCACCCGATAGCCTTCCAGACTGCGCTCGGTCCACACCGCCAGCGCGATGCCCAGCGCCAGCAGCAGCACGCCGATCGCGATGGCCAGCGGGCCGCGCGGCGCGGCGCCGATGCGCATCAGCCCAGGCTCCCGCGCAGTTCGGGCAGCTCATCCGCGCAGCCGTAGCGGCCGCGTTCGTCGCGCTGCACGCGCGCCGCGGCGCAGGCGTGGTCGTGGGTGAAGAACAACCGCACGCCGCGCGCCAGCTTGTCGTCGAGGAAGGCGCGCTTCTCGTCGATCAGCTTCTCGGGAAAGCGGTCGTAACCCATGGTGATCGGCACGTGCACCCAGGCGCGGCCGGGGATCAGGTCGGCGCAGAACACCACGCCGCCGACTTCGGCCAGCATCAGGCCGGGCGTATGGCCGTCCGAATAGTGGAAGCGCACCGCTGCGCCCAGCGCCTGCGAGTGCTCGCCCTCGACCAGTTCCAACCGCCCGCTGTCCATGAGCAGCTGCGGCAGCTCGGGGATGAACGAGGCGCGGTCGCGCGGGTGCGGCTTCAGCGCGCGCTGCCAGTGCGAAGCACCGACGACGTAAATGGCGTTCGGGAACAACAGCCGCGGCGGCTGGCCTTCCTGCCACGCGGCAAGCAGGCCGCCGGCGTGGTCGAAGTGCAGGTGCGACAGCACCACCGCGTGGATGTCCTCGTGCGTCAGGCCCACCGCGGCCAGCGAGTCCAGCAGCACGTGGCGATCCTCCACCACGCCGTAGCGCTCGCGCAGCGCTGGCTCGAAGAACGTGCCGATGCCGGTCTCGAACAGCACGTTGCGGCCGGGCACGCCGTTCACCGTCACGCCTTTAACGAGCAGGCAGCGGCAGGCCAGCGGAATGCGGTTCTGCGCGTCCGGCGCGATCCAGCGCGACCACATCGCCTTCGGCGCGTTGCCGAACATCGCGCCGCCATCCAACTGCTGGGAGTTGCCGAGTAGCGAGAAGAGTTCCACTTCAGTTTCCTCGCGTTGCCGACGGATTCGCCTGGAGCGAATCCGGACGCCGCAGGCGGCCCCGCGCACAGCGCGGGGCGAGGCCCATGGATGGGCCGAGCAACATCGCGCCGCCATCCAACTGTTGCGAGTTGCCGAGTAGCGAGAAGAGTTCCATTGCGTGCACCTTACGTGGGCTGGCAAATGTAGGAGCGCACCCTGTGCGCGACTGATGAGGAGTGAATGGAGAGAAGTGAGAAACGAGAGAGCGTACAGCTCGCACCTCGGGCTTTTCTCTCACTCCTCATTCCTCTTCACTCGCTTCCCGCATTCGCGCACAGAGCCTGCCCCGGACTCGATCCGGGGGTGCGCTCCTACCGGCGCCCATGCTCACTCCACCTTGCCCAGCCCCGACGGCCGGCGCGGGTCGCTGGCGGCGTCGAGCTTGTTGTCACGGTGGTCCCAGGTGACCACGTTCATGTAGCCCCAGGGTTCGCGCGGCTTCAGCGTGTAGCCCATTTTCTTCAATTCCGCGCTGGTGGCGGCGTCGAACACGCCGTCCTCCACGTTGACCACGTCGGGCAGGAACTGGTGGTGGAAGCGCTTGGCGGCCGCGACCTGCTGCGCGCTGTCGCCGTCGATGAAGTGCAGGATGCCTTCCAGCACCTGGGTGATGATGGTGGAGCCGCCGGGCGAGCCGATCACCGCGCTGCGGTCCTTGCCGAGCACGAGGCTGGGCGACATCGAGGACAGCATGCGCTTGCCGCCTTCCGGCGCGTTCGCCTTGCTGCCGAGCAGGCCGTAGGCGTTCGGCTTGTTCGGCACCAGCGCGAAGTCGTCCATCTCGTCGTTGAGCAGCACGCCGGTGCCCTTGGCGACGAAGGTGGAGCCGAGCACGTAGTTCACGGTGGCGGTGACCGCCGCCATGTTGCCGTCCTGGTCGACGATCGAGAAATGCGTGGTATGCATGCCCGGATCGTGCGCCGGTCCGTGCGGCAGCATCGAGGAAGGCGTGGCCTGGTCGGCGAGGATGCTCTGGCGCAGGCCGTCGGCGTAGTACGGCGACAGCAGCATGTCCAGCGGCATCTTCACGTAGTCGGGATCGCCGAGGTAGTCGTTGTGGTCGCGGAACGCGCGGCGCATCGCCTCGATGGTGTAGTGCGCGCGGTGCGCCGGGTCCATCTTCGCGAGGTCGTAGCCGCGCAGGATGTTGAGGATCTCGGCGATCGCCACGCCGCCCGAGGACGGCGGCGGCGCGGTGACGATCTGGTAGCCCTGGTAGTCGACTTCGAGCGGCGCGCGCTCCTTGGCGCGGTAGTTCGCCAGATCCTGCAGCGTCCAGTTGCCGCCGGCGGCGCGTACCGCGTCCACCAGCTTCTGCGCCGTCTCGCCGTGGTAGAAGCCGGCGTCGCCCTGTTCGGCGATCAGCTCCCAGGTGCGCGCCTGCTCCGGATCGCGCCAGATCCCGCCCTCCGCGGGCGGCTTGCCGCCGGGCAGGAACTTGGCGGCGGAGGCCGGCCAGCGCTCGAGGTTTTTCTGTTCTTCCTTGATGGCGCCGAGCAGGCGCGGATCAGGCTTGAAGCCGTCGCGCGCGATGCGGATCGCGGGCGCCAGCGACACGCGCAGCGGCAGCTTGCCGAACTTTTTCGCCAGCAGCGCCAAGCCGGCCGGCTCGCCGGGAATGCCGGCGGAAAGCGGCCCCTTCAGCGCGGTGTCGCGGTTCGGCGTGCCGTCGGGGTTCAGGTAATCCTTGGGGTTCACCGCCATCGGCGCGGTTTCGCGCGCGTCGATGAACACGTTCTTGCCGGTCCTGGCGATGTGCAGCGTGGCCATGAAGCCGCCGCCGATGCCCGAGCTCTCCGGCTCCACCACCGACAGCGTGGAAGCCACCGCCACCGCCGCGTCGAACGCGTTGCCGCCCTTGGCCAGCACCTCGAAACCGGCGTTGGTGGCAAGGAAGTTCGCGCTGGCGATGCCGGCGTGGCCGGGGCGCTGCGCCGCTTGCGCGGTCGCGGCGGTGGGCGCGGCCTTCGGCACGCCATCGGCGGCGAAGGCCGCGCCGGCGGTCAACAGCAGGCTCAGCAACAGCACACGGCCATGCATCTGGAACTTCATGCGGCGAACTCCTTGCTGGTTCAGGCGGCGGTGTTCGAGCCCATCAAATGGCGGTACTTGAGCTCGAGCGCCTCGCGCGACTCGGTGCGCTCGGGGTCGACGATGATGCATTCGACCGGGCACACCTCCACGCACTGCGGCTCGTCATGGTGGCCCACGCACTCGGTGCACAGCGCCGGGTCGATCACGTAGTACTCCTCGCCCAGCGAGATCGCCTTGTTCGGACAGACCGGTTCGCAGACGTCGCAGTTGACGCAGGTGTCGAGGATCTTCAGGGCCATGGGGGCGAGCGAGGAGTGAGTGGAGAGAAGTGAGAAGTGAGAGAGAGCAAGCGCACGCAGCGCACTTGGCCTTCTCTCACTCCTCTCTCCTCGACACTCGCTCCTGTTCTTACATCTGCACGAAACGGAACGTGGCGCCGGTCGGCTTGACCGCGTCCTCGACGCGCTGCTCGTCGGCCTTGTCGCCGATGAACAGCACGATCACGTCCTTGAAGGTGCCGGGCTTGGCGTCCTTGAACGCGGCCACGACCATGTCGGCGGTGGTGGCCGACACCGGGCCGGCAAAGGCCAGCAGGTTGCCCGGCAGCACGCCGCGGGCCACGGTGTCCTGCACGTTCTGCAGCTGGCGGTCGTTCTGCGCCTTGTCGTCGTCGGTCAGGCCCGGGGTCACCAGGTAGGCGTAGGGCTGCTGCGCGGCCATGCCCTGCAGGTTCTTCTGCACCAGCTGGCTCAGGTAGGCGTTCCAGCCCTTGGCGTCGTTGGTGTCGGTGGGCTTGCTGATCGCCTTGGCCTGCTGGGTCGCCTGCTGGTCCTGGTCCTCACCCTGCTTGGAGCAGCCGCCCAGGACGAGGCCGGCGGCCAGCACGATGGCGGCGATGAGAGCGAACTTACGCATGATGGTCACCTTCTGTTTCGGGTTGCTTGGGGAGGCCGCCGCTGCGGCCCTTCTGCCAGCGCTGACGCATGGCCTGTTGCACCGCCGGATGCACGAAACCGGAGATATCGCCGCCGAGGCGGCCGATCTCGCGCACCAGCGACGAGGAAATGAAGCTGTACTGCTCCGCCGGGGTGAGGAACAGCGTCTCCGCCTGCGGGATCAGATGCCGGTTCATGCTGGCCAGCTGGAATTCGTACTCGAAATCCGACACCGCGCGCAGGCCGCGGATGATCACGCCGGCGCCGATCTCGGCCACGAAGTCGGCCAGCAGGCTGTCGAAGCCGCGCACCTCCACGTTGCGCAGGTCGGCCAGCGCCAGCCGCGCCAGCGCGATGCGCTCGTTGAGGCTGAAGCCCGGCCCCTTGCTCGAACTGTCGGCCACCGCCACCACCACGCGATCGAACAGCGGTGCGGCGCGCGCCACCAGGTCGGCATGGCCGTTGGTGATCGGATCGAAGGTGCCCGGATAGACGGCCAGGCGGGGGTTGCCGGAGATTTTGTTCACAGGCGGGGAACGCAGCGGAATAAGGGCCTAGCTTAACGGAAGCGCACGCCGATAGAGCGCAAAACGCACCTCGCCGGCCCGCCCCTCGCGATGCAGCGACCAGTTCGCCGGCAACGCGGGCACCACGTTGCGCGGCGATTCCACGTAGATCCATGCCCGCTCGGCCAGCCAGCCGCACTGCTCCAGCCGCCCGGCCAGCGCGCTCCACAGGTCCAGCGCGAACGGCGGGTCGAGGAACACCAGGTCGAAGGCGCGCGCCGCGCAGCGCAGGAAGGCCTGCGCGTCGACCGCCGCCACCTCGCCGCCCGCCGCCTTGAGCCGGGCGAGGTTGTCGCGCAGCACCTGTGCCGCCCGCGCATCGGGTTCGACGAAGCAGGCGCCGGCGGCGCCGCGCGACAGCGCCTCGATGCCCAGCGCGCCGGTGCCCGCGCACAGGTCCAGCACGCGCGCGCCTGCGATCATCGGCGCCAGCCAGTTGAACAGCGTCTCGCGCACCCGCTCCGGCGTGGGCCGCAGGCCGGGCAGCTCGGGCACCTCCAGCCGCGAATTGCGCAGGCTGCCGCCGATCACGCGGATGCGGCCGGGGCGGCCGCTCATGGGGCCTGATCCGGCTCAGCGGCCGGTACGGGTTGCGGTGTTAGCATGCCGCCCATTGTCTTTGAATCGCCCCCGCAATGCTCAAGTTCTGGAAGAAGAAGCCCGCCGAAACCCAGCCTGCGGCACCCGCCGAAGCGCCGGCCGCGGACGCGCCGCAGGAAGCGGCGCCCCCGGCGCAGGTCGAGGCCGTCGCCGCAGCCGCCACGCCCGCCGTGACCGAAGCGCCCGAGGCGGCGCCGGCCAAGCGCAGCTGGCGCGAGCGCCTCGCCGGCAGCGCGCTGGGCCGCGGCCTGGGCAGCCTGTTCCAGCGCAACCCCAAGCTCGACGACGAGCTGCTGGACGAGCTGGAAACCACCCTGATCACCGCCGACGTGGGCGTGGAAGCCAGCACCGCGCTGGTGGAGGACCTGCGCCGCCGCATGCACAAGCGCGAGTTCGCCGACGCCGCGGCGCTGCGCGAGGCGCTGCGCGAGGCGCTGGTCGCCCTGCTCAAGCCCGTGCAGCAGCCGCTGCAGCCCACCGGCCGCAAGCCCTTCGTGGTGCTCACCGTGGGCATCAACGGCGTGGGCAAGACCACCACGATCGGCAAACTCGCCCGCCGCTGGCGCGACGAGGGCAAGAGCGTGCTGCTGGCCGCCGGCGACACCTTCCGCGCCGCCGCGGTGGAGCAGCTCAAGACCTGGGGCGAGCGCAACGGCGTACCGGTGATCTCGCAGGGCCAGGACGCCGACGCCGCCAGCGTGATCTTCGACGCGCTGCAGGCCGCGCGCTCGCGCGGCGCCGACGTGCTGGTGGCCGACACCGCCGGCCGCCTGCACACCCAGGGCGGTCTGATGGACGAGCTGGGCAAGATCGCGCGCGTGCTGAAGAAGCTCGACCCCGACGCGCCGCACGAGGTGCTGATGGTGATCGACGGCACCACCGGCCAGAACGCGGTGAACCAGGTGCGCCAGTTCCGCCAGATCGTGGGCGTCACCGGCCTCGTGGTCACCAAGCTCGACGGCACCGCCAAGGGCGGCGTGGTGTTCGCGCTGGCGCGCGAGTTCGGCCTGCCGATCCGTTTCGTGGGCCTGGGCGAAACAGCCACCGACCTGCGCGAATTCGACGCCGCCGCCTTCGTCGACGGCCTGCTGCCGGCCGGCCATGGCTAGGGAAGGTCTGATTAATCCGGCTTCTCGCTCGTCATTCCTGCGAAAGCAGGAATCCAGTGCCTTTGCATTCAATGGCCTACAGACACTGGATCCCAGCTTTCGCTGGGATGACGAGCAAAATCAGAGCATCCCTGAGCCGGCGAGTGCGAGACTGACATGACGCGCGGACTGCGACGGCTGCTGATCGGCGCGAGCGTACTCGCATTCGCCGCGTTGATCGCCGCGCTGGTCGCGGTCTACCTGCTGCTGCAGCCCGACCGCTTCACCGCAATGCTGCAGGAGCAGGCGCACAGCGCCGGCCTCGAACTGAACCTCGCCAGCCCCGCCAGCCCCACCCTGTTCCCGCGCCCGGCGCTGGACCTGCACGGCATCACGCTCAACGCCGAAGGCGCGGACAGCCCGATCCTGCTGGCCTCGCGCGGCCGGCTGGTGCTGCCTTGGCGCACCCTGCTCGGCGGCCCCACCGCGATCGCGCAGATGGAAGTGGATGCGCCGCGGGTGGACCTGGACGCGCTGCAGGATTGGCTGGCCACCTCGCCGCCGCAAACCGCCAATGCCGCCCCCACGATTCCGCGCATCGACGCCGGCATCAGCATCGAGCACGGCAGCGTGGTGCGCGGCGACCACGTGCTGCTCAACAACGTGACGCTCTCGGCCGGCACGCTCGCGCCCGGGCAGGAATTCCCGCTCGGCATGTCGGCCAGCACCGCCGCCGGCGCGCCGCTGCAACTGCGGCTCACCGCCACCCCGCGCATGCAGGGCAGCGCGATGCAACTCGACAACATCCAGTTGCACCTCGCGCAGGGCGGCAACACCACGCTCGCGCTCGCCGGCAACGCCCGCTGGCACGGCGCGGCGAATGCGGCCGCGCACCTGGGCGGCAAGCTCGACCGCGCCGGCGCCGGCAGCTACACCGTCGCGCTGACGCTCACCCCGGCCGACCAGACCGACCCGCTGCTGCTGCACCTGCAGCTGGACGGCCCGGACAACCACGCCGACCTGCGCCTGCCGCCGCTGGCGCTGGCGCACTGGTGGAACACGCTCAACGCGCCGGCCGACCGGCAAGCCGAACCGCAGCCCGAGCTGCCGCCCGGCAGCGGCACGCTGCAGATCGCGAAGCTGCAGATCGGCGGCCTCGCCATCGAGGGGTTGAGCGTGCAGGCCGGCGACGATGCCCCCGCCGCGGCCGGCACGGTGACGAAGCCCTCCGCCGCACCGGTCAAGGCCAAGCCCCGCGCCGGCGGCAAGTCGAAGTGAAGCCGTTCGCCACTGCCCTCCTGGCCTGGTTCGACCGCCACGGCCGCCACGACCTGCCCTGGCAGCACCCGCGCGACGCCTACCGCGTGTGGCTGTCCGAGATCATGCTGCAGCAAACCCAGGTCGCCACCGTGGTCAGCTACTTCGAGCGCTTCGTCGCCGCGCTGCCCGAGCTGCGCGCGCTCGCCGCCGCGCCCGAGGACCGGGTGCTGGCGCTGTGGTCGGGCCTGGGTTACTACCGCCGGGCGCGCTTCCTGCATCGCGCCGCGCAGCTGTGTGTAGAGCGCCACGGCGGCGAGCTGCCGCGCGACTTCGACGCGCTCGCCGCACTGCCCGGCATCGGCCGCTCCACCGCGGGCGCGATCCTCGCCCAGGCGCACGGCCTGCGCTTTCCCATCCTCGACGGCAACGTCAAGCGCGTGCTCGCGCGCTACCACGGCATCCACGGCCACCCCGGCGAAAGCGCGGTGGAGAAGCAGCTGTGGCAGCACGCCGACGCGCACACGCCGGCCGCGCGCGTGGCCGACTACACCCAGGCGATCATGGATCTGGGCGCCACCGTCTGCACGCGCAGCAAACCGCGCTGCGAAGCCTGCCCGCTGGCCGACGACTGCATCGCCCGCCGCGACGGCCTCACCGCACATCTGCCCTCGCCGAAGCCCACGAAGACCGTGCCCGTGCGCGCAACCGTGATGCTGATCCTGCGCGACGCGCGCGGCCGCGTGCTGCTGCAGCGGCGCGGTCCGCAAGGCGTGTGGTCCGGCCTGTGGAGCCTGCCCGAAGCCGCCGACATCGACGCCGCATGGCGCGACGCCCAGCGATATGCGCGCATCGACGACGCGCAAGCGCTCGCGCCATTCACCCACGTGTTCAGCCACTACAAGCTGCGCATCGAGCCGCTGCTGTTCGACGGCGCGACAGCGCCGCACGCCATCGCCGATAATCCCGAGCTGCGCTGGTGCGACGCCAGCGAACTGGCCGCGCTCGGCCTGCCCGCACCCGTGCGCAAGCTGCTGCAACAGATCGAAGGAACCACCGCATGAGCCGCACCATCCACTGCGCCAAGCTCGGCATCGACGCCCCGGGCTTCGACTACGCGCCCTGGCCCGGCCCGCTCGGCCAACGCATCTACAACGAGATCTCGGTGCAGGCCTGGCAGCAATGGCTGGCCCACCAGACCATGCTGATCAACGAATACCGGCTCAACCCGCTCGACCCCAAGGCGCGCAAGTACCTCACCGAGCAGATGGAGAAATTCCTGTTCGGCGGCGAGGTCGACCAAGCCGCCGGCTTCACCCCGCCCGACCGCGAGTCTTGACGGCAAGCCGTGCATTCGGTCTAATGCACGGCTCCACGCCACGCCGACGCGCGCAACGCCCGTCCTGCTGGCAAGGCAATGGCCGGGTAGCTCAGTTGGTAGAGCAGGGGATTGAAAATCCCCGTGTCGGCGGTTCGATTCCGTCCCCGGCCACCACTATTCAGCGCCCAACCGTTCTCGGTTGGGCGTTTTCATTTCTGCTTCCCGCAAACCACGCGGGGTTCCGGGCCGTTCTGCGTGTGCCGACGGTCGGCGGACAAGGGGCCGCGACGCGCCCGGTTCGCCCCTGTTCCGCCCTCTCTTCTCTCGAAACCTGCGCCAACTTCTTCGCCGTGGCACACGCACGCGGCCTTGTGCGCCCGAAACTTGCGCGCATGCCATTGCCATCGGTTGTCCAGCGAACGTGGAGCAGCAGTCCATCACGCCAACGCCCCCGCCGCGCAAGCCATCGAGTACAACCCTGCGCGTTGTTGCGTGATCACGAGGGCACCGTAGGCGGCGTGTTGCGCCGCAGGCTCTGGCTTGCCCTTGCCCTTCGCCTTGATCTTGAACAGGTCACTCGGCTTGGCACTGTCCAGACCCGCGCGCTGCATGATGCGTTCCGCCGTCGTGGCCTCGCCCTTGAACGACCATAGCGCCTCGAACACCTTGGCCTGACCGTCGGTGAATCGGATCGGTGTGCTGCTGATGTCAGGCAGCGTCGCCCATTTGAAGTCCGCCGAGAACGGCCCGTTCACCGGCGTGGCCGGATCGGCGACCGTCGGTTGCGCGGACGGTAATGATGTGCCGACGAGCGCGATCCCGCCGCCGTAGAACGTGAAGCGTTCCTCCAGCGCCAGCCATTCCACGCCCGGGCCGAAGGGCGACCCGCGCGTCGTGCGTGGCCTCGGCGTGACCACCCGGATGTCGCCGCCCGCCACGCGCACGCGATCCAGCAACGCGGGTTCGTGCAGCACCCGTGTCAGGTCGCGGGCCAGCAGGACGGGCGAACGGCGGGCATCGCCGAGCCGCCACACGCCGCCGCCCAGATCATCGACGCCGTCGCGGCTTTCGATGCCGAGCGCGAGGCGCATTTTCTGGCGCAACCAGTCCTCGTCCAAGGCAAACGCCGCACCGTCATTCGCTTCGACGGCCACCGGCCCGCAGTCCGGGCATCGGCACATGCGCCCGCCGCGACCATCGCCCCACACCTGCGCCCGATGCTGCTGACAGTGCGGGCAGAGCACGAACGACTGATCCACGACCGTCGGCTTGACCGCCTTGCCGAGGAGGGTCAGCGCCGCAGCCTCATGCAGCGACAGCGTGGCGCGCAGCACGGGCGTGCCGCCCGCGAACAGGCGGCAGACCAAGGCCCAGGCGTCGTGCGCCGCCATCGATCAGTCCTCGATCACCGGCGACGAACTGATCGCATCCGCTTCCGGCGGCACTTCGTGCGCGCTCAGGGTCTGGCCCTTCTGCAAGATGCCCACCGCGACGAGATAGCCCTCCAGTTGCGCCTGCATCTTGGCGTCGAACTTGTGCAGGTTCAGCCGCCCCTTGCTGGTCACCTCGATGGTGACCACCTTGGCGCGCGTGCGGCCCGGCTCGGGCGGATAGTAGAGATTGACCTGCGCCGCCGTCACTGCCCATTTGCCTTCCAGCGGGCCGGGCAGCTTCTCTTTCAGCAGCTCATGCACGGAGCGTTGCTGGCTGGACTGCATCGCGGTGCATTCGATCTTCAGCGCGGTGTCCGGGCTGAGGAGCGTGAGCGCCTTCAGCTGCACCATCGAGAAACCGTCCTCGAACGCCTCCGGCGCGTCGAAGCCAGTGCGCAGCATCGACAAATCCAGCGTCGGTGACTTGATCCGGTGCGCGCTCGCCTTGACGCCCAGCACATGCTCGGCGAAGGCCTCGACCAGCATCTGTTGGTATTTCTGGCCGCCCCGCACCAGCGTGCGCACCACGCCGGTGGTCTTGGCGTACTCCAGCACCATGTGGATGTTGGGGTTGCCGACGCGGCGCTTGAGGGTCGAACCCTCGAACTCCAGCCGTAGCATGGCCATATCCTTGACGTGGACGGTCAGCAGGAACACGCCGGGACTGCGTTCAACCAGATGCGCCACGCTGCTGTCACCGCACTGCATCTCGCGCTTGTAGAAGGCCGAGATCGCGTTGCGCAGTGCAGCCAGATTGTGGTCAGCGCCGTTCGGCTGGCGCTTCAGGCCCAGATCGTATTGCTGCGTCTGCGGACCGTGGTGCTCCCAGAAGCTGAAGTCGTAGGCGCGCTCGAACAGCGCCGGGTGGTTGACGTACAGCCAGAACGAGCGGTGGATGTCGCTGCCGCACAGCGTCAGTCCTGCCAGCGCGGCGCCGTCCGCCACCACGGCCTCAAACATCGCCTGCTTGCCCGACGCGTCGCCCAGTTGGACGGCGGCCATGAGGTTGGCGATCATCTGGTCGCGGGCTGCGGTGTCGGGCCAGACTTTGACCGCCTCCACCAAGAATTGGCTGGTTTCCGGCGTGTCTTCCCACACGAACCCGTGCGGCACGGGCAGACCGTGCGAGGTCAG
The DNA here is from genome assembly GCA_017848855.1 of Rhodanobacter denitrificans. Taxonomy (GTDB): domain Bacteria; phylum Pseudomonadota; class Gammaproteobacteria; order Xanthomonadales; family Rhodanobacteraceae; genus Rhodanobacter_A; species Rhodanobacter_A denitrificans_B. The sequence continues at coordinate 155,408 of JAFIHF010000004.1, forward strand.
GAAGTCGCGCAGCGTGGCATCCACCGGCAGCTCGAGCATCACGTCGACAAAGGTTTTCTTCATCTTGTTCGTCCTTTCTGGATCGGCGTCGGAGGTCTGCGACCGGGAATCGGGCTGCTTGGGCCAGCGACAGGGTTACTGAACACGCATCTCGTGTAAGTAAAGCAACGAGATACAAGCGATTCTGCCCCTCAGATTCCCGCTTGTCAATCAACGGGGCACATCTAGACCTAGCTGGTATCTCGTGGCTATACTATCGGTCTAGCTTCCATTCACTGACTGTTTTTCCACTACAGGAGCATCGCCATGGCTTCGGCGTTCGGAACACGCCTGCGGCGCTTGCGCGAGGCGAAGAAGTTGACCTTGCAACAGGTGGCCGACGCGGTCGGCTGCACCAAGGCATACATCTGGGAACTGGAGATGAAGGACGGGCAGCGTCCGTCCGCAGAGCGGATTCAGGCGATAGCCAAGGTGCTGGGCGTGACGATGGAGGATGTGATGGGCACGCCCATGCAGCAGGCACCCGAAGCCAGTCCCGAGGACGTGGCCTTCTTCCGCGAGTACGCCGGGATGACGGACGAAGAGAAGGATCGCTACCGGAAGGCGCTCAAAATCATGTTCCCCGACAAGGGCGACGGCGGGGACTGAGGATTGAGCGCGCCGCAAGCTCTCACTGGCTCCATTGCCGCCAGCACCGTCCTGAAGTGGTTGCGGGCGTATCACCGTGAGAGCGGCATGCCCGATGCCGTCGATCTGGACATCCTGCGCCAGATGCTGCCAACCACGCCCTACGGCAAGGACGTGCGGGAGATCAAGGCACCGATGGTGCTCGACGTCGACAGCTGCGAAGGCATGCTGGTGCGCAACCCGAAGGACGTCGCCGAGTGGGGCATCTTCTACAACGGCAAGGCCAGTCCGGAGCGCCGACGCTTCACCATCGCCCACGAGCTGGGGCACCTCATCCTGCATCGCGGTCAGCAGCAGAGTTTCAACTGCGACAAGGAAAGCGTCTACTCCGGCATCGACACCATCCGTACCATCGAGCGTGAAGCCGACGACTTCGCCAGCAACCTCCTGATGCCCGGCGATCTGCTGCGCGACTGGATTTCGAGCCAGCGCATCGACCTGCGCGTCCTCAGCGCCATCGCCAAGCGGTTCCAGGTTTCGTTCGAGGCTCTGTGCATCCGCTTCATCAAGTTCACCACGCAGCGCGCGATCCTCGTCTATTGGGACAACGGCTTCGTGAAGTACGAATGGCGCAGCAGCAGTGCCATCAAGACGCGGGCGCGCATCCGGCGCACTGACGATCCGCAGGAACCACTGCCGGGCACGCTGGCCGCCGACGCCAGCGTCACACAGGAATGGGATGGCACGGAGATGTCGGCCGCGATCTGGTGCCCGGAGGAGGCGCAGCACATGAAGCTGCGCGAGTTCAAGCACAGCTACGGCGCGCGTGATCGCATCCTCACGCTGCTACTGCTCGAAAGCGCCGAGCCGCGACGTTGGGATCGGTCATGGCAGGACGATGAGAGTTTCGACAGCTACGACCAGTTCGTCTCGAACGGGCAGTTGCCGGATCAGCGATAGTTTTAAACGAATCAGGAAAAATAAAATGGCCCGCATCGAAAACCATAAATACAGCATCGAGGAAGCCTTCAGGGAGTGCTTCTACATCGTGCCGGACTACCAGCGCGAATACGTCTGGACAGACAAGGAAGTGCATCAGTTGCTCGAAGACATCGACGAACAGATTGATGCGGGGACGACGCGAGAATACTTTATCGGCACCGTGCTGGTGTCGCCGGCTGACCAGAAGAACCACTACGAGGTGATCGACGGCCAGCAGCGCCTGACGACGTTCTTCCTTCTGCTTTGTGCCCTCAAGCATCTGTTTCAGGGCGAGCCGCAGCGGCAGACCGTCAGCGGCCTGATCTCGACCAGCTACACGGACAGCGACGGGGAAACACGAACCAGCTTGAAGCTGGAACCGCGCTATGAGAACGCGGGAGAGGTCATCGCCAAGCTGGTGGAACTCGACGCCAACCCGCAGACCGTGCGTGCGGGCATTCAGTCGGCAGGCATCGGCAGCTTCGGCTCGCTGGAGAACTTGGTCAACGCCTACAGCACGCTGTACCGCTACCTGAAGGACAACTACGACAGCGCGGCCAAGTTGAAGAAGTATTGGGGCTATCTGGCCAACAACGTGGTGTTCATCCAGATCTCCACGGACGTGAGCAGCGCCCTGAAGATTTTCGAGACCATCAACGAGCGGGGCGTCGGCCTCAACCCGATGGACTTGCTCAAGAACCTGCTGTTCACGCAGGTGAAGCAGGCGCAGTTCACCCAGCTCAAGGACGAGTGGAAGAAGATCACCAAGCCGCTGGAAAAGGCAAAGGAAAAGCCACTGCGCTTTCTACGCTACTTCCTAATGGCGAACTACGTCATCAAGAACGAGCGTGGGGACGCGGTGGTGCGCGAGGACGAAATCTACGACTGGTTCGTGGACAAGGACAACGCGGCGCTGTGCGATTACGCCAACAAGCCCTTCGAATTCGTCCGAAAGGTCATCCGGAACGTCGAGCACTATCTCGCGTTCTCGAACGGGCTGGGCAACGACGGCAAGCCCAGCCTTGCGATGGACAGTCTGAAGCGACTGGCTGGCGGTGCCTTCAGCTTGCACTACGTCCTGCTCTTGGCAGCAGCCAATTTCCCGAAGCCGCTGTTCGACCATTTCGTGGCGCAGTTGGAGAGCTTCCTCTTCTACTACATCTTCACCAAGACGCCGACCAAAGATCTGGAGCGCAGCTTCTCCCAATGGGCTGACGAGCTGCGCGCGATTGCCGCCGCTACCGACCCAGTCAAGCAGAAGGTACAGCTCAATGCCTTCATCGCCGACCGTTTCGACACAAATATGGCCGGGAAGTCGCAGGAGCTGGGCGATGCACTGCGGCGCTTCACGCTGTATTCGATGCAGCAGTACCGCACGCGCTATTTGCTGGCGCGACTGACGCAGCATGTCGAGATGGCTTTCAGCGGCTTGAAGACGCCGGGCAGCCTGGAGCCGTTCACCAAGCTGGAGATCGAACACATCCTGCCCGACAACCCAACGGCTGAACTGCGTGGGAAATGGGCCACCGAGAATCCCGGCACTGCCTACGACGACTACAAAAACCGGCTGGGCAACCTGACCTTGCTGGAGAAGCCCATCAACATCGTCGCGGGCAACGATTTCTACGCGGCGAAGCAGGCCGAGTACCGAAAGAGCGGCAACTATCTGACCCGCAGTTTGGTCGAGCTGGCCAGCGTCGGGCAGAACACGTCGATATCCAGAATCAACGAGAAGCTGAAGGCGTTTCCTGTTTGGGACGCCAAGGCCATCGAGGCTCGTCACGGGCTGCTGATCACTTTGGCGCAGGATGTCTGGAAGACGTCGTCCATCGACGTCTGATCGGTAATCGCGGTCGATCCATACATGACGACATTGCCCGCCGATGACGCGCTGCCGACGCAGCAACGTGAGGTTCAGCGATTGCTGGGGCGCTGCCTGCTGCGTCTGCAGCAGTACGAGAAGTTGATGAAAGCCATCGTGGCCCACCACGAAATCTCGGCTGTTGGATCACCGTTGGCGTCGAATCAGGAGCAGCGCATCGCGGATGCCGCTAGCAAAACGCTGGGCACCTTGGTCAGCACACTCCTCGGTTCGTATGTCACCACCGACGAGGTGGAGGATGCTTCCGAGCCCGATGCACGCGACGACATCATCTCGTTCAAGGTAAAGATGAGCCTGCGCATGTCGGCCGAGGATTACGACAGGACGCAGAATGACTTGAAGGAACTGGTGCTGCTACGGAACAACCTGGTGCACCGTTTCATCGACCAGCACGACCTTTGGAGCCTTGACGGATGCCGTGGCGCGCATGACACCCTGACGGTCGCCTACGGTCGCATCGATCAGCGCTTCGAGCAACTGCGGGGCTGGGCCGAGCACATGGATCAGGCCCGACGTTTGGCGGCGGAATTCGCCCAGTCCGATGCCTTTCACGATCTGGTGATCCACGGCATCGCGCCGGATGGTTCGGTGGATTGGCCTGCCGCAGGGATCGTGCGCGCGCTGCGGGAAGCCACCGCTGAATTGGCCGTCGAGGGCTGGACGCCGGTTGCCTCGGCAGGACGCTGGATCGCAGAGCGGCTCCCTGAACACCTGCCCGCCAAGTACGGCTGCAGCAGTTGGCGGCAGGTCGTGCACGAATCTCGCCTGTTCGAGCTTCGATATCGTGATGCGGGCGGCCAGCGCGCGGCTTGGTATCGGCCCAAACAAGCATAGCGCCAGCCCCGCTCACACCCGCTAAATCACGTTACGCGAAGTGCCCTTGGCTTCTAGCATGAGCAGCGTTTTCCATCGGAACGCCTGCCATGACAGAACTCGAACCTATCTCCATTTCCCCGCCTTCCGACCGCCCACGGCACGCGCATCAGGAAATCGCCGATCTGTTGGCCGCCGCGCTACTGCGTCTGCGCGCGCGACCGTCCAGCCACACCATCGAAAACAGCGAGTGCGTTCGCCTTGGCTTCTCCAGCCAACAGCGCGTGAATGCGAACCCCGATCACCACCACGGAGTTCGCCCATGACGGCACACGCACCATCCACCACCACATCGGTCGCCCACCAGGTCGCCGGACTTCCCCATCTCTCGATGGATGATCTCTGGAAACTGTGGGACGAGCATTTCGACGAGCGGCCCGGCCACCATCATCGCGGCTGGCTGGAGAGCCGACTGGCCTACCGGATTCAGGAGCGCGCCTTCGGCGGCCTGAAGCCGTCGCTGCGCAAGAAGCTCGAGGAAGTCGGCGAAACCGGCATCCTGCCCAAGCAACTGCGCGGCGACAGCCAGCGCTTGCTGCCCGGAACCATCCTCACGCGCATCTACGACGACATCGAGCATCGCGTGCTGGTGCGCGGCTCGAACGACTTCGAATATCAGGGGCGACGCTTCAAGAGCCTGTCCGCGATTGCGGGCCACATCACCGGCAGCCACTGGTCCGGCCCGGTGTTCTTCGGCCTCAAATCGCCCGCATCGAAAAAGGTGACGGCATGAGTTCGCAGCGCGCCAACCCACTGCCGACGGTCACGCCGAAGAAGCGTTGCGCCGTCTACACCCGCAAATCCACCGACGAAGGGCTGGATCAGGAATACAACAGTCTCGAAGCGCAGCGCGACGCGGGCCTCGCCTTCATCGCCAGTCAGCGACACGAAGGCTGGATCGCCGTCGGCGACGGCTACGACGACGGCGGCTACTCCGGCGGCAACATGGATCGTCCCGCCTTGCGCCGCCTGATGGTCGACATCGAGGCCGGGAAGATCGACACCGTGGTCGTCTACAAGATCGACCGCCTGACGCGCAGCCTGCCGGACTTCGCCAAGCTGGTGGAAGTGTTCGACCGCAATGGCGTGTCCTTCGTAGCTGTCACCCAGCAGTTCAACACCACCACCTCGATGGGGCGGCTGACGCTCAACATCCTGCTGTCCTTCGCACAGTTCGAGCGCGAGGTCACCGGCGAGCGCATCCGCGACAAGATCGCCGCCAGCAAGGCCAAGGGCATGTGGATGGGCGGCGTTCCGCCTCTGGGCTACGACGTGGTGGAGCGCAAGCTCATCGTCAACACGCACGAGGCGGCGCTGGTGCGCGACATCTTCCGGCGTTACGGCGAACATGGCTCGGCGGCTCGGCTGGTGCGCGAACTGGACATCGAAGGCCACACCACCAAGGCGTGGCTGACGCAGTCCGGGCGGCAAAGACCGGGCCGCACCATCGATCAGCAGTACCTGTTTTCGATGCTGCGCAACCGTATCTATCTCGGCGAGATTTCCAACAACGGTCAGTGGTACACGGGCCAGCACGAGGCCATCGTCACCCCGGCACTGTGGGATGCCGTGCAGGCCTTCATCGAGCGGCGCAAGCAGGCTCCACGCGAGCACGCCGCCAAGCATCCGGCGCTGCTGGCGGGCCTGCTGTTCGCGCCCGACGGGCAGCGCATGCTGCACTCCTTCGTCAAAAAGAAGAACGGGCGGCAGTACCGCTACTACGTTCCCTACCTGCACAAGCGGCGCAATGCGGGTGCGAGCCTGTCGCCCGGTGCGTCCGACGTGGGTCATCTGCCCGCCGCCGAAATCGAGAACGCGGTGCTGGCGCAAATCCACGCGGCACTGTCGGCTCCGCAGATGCTGATCGCGGTCTGGCGCGCCTGCCAGCAACATCCCGCAGGTAGCACGCTCGACGAAGCGCAGGTGGTGGTGGCGATGCAGCGCATCGGCGACGTGTGGGCGCAGTTGTTCCCCGCCGAGCAGCAGCGCATCACGCGGCTGCTGATCGAGCGGGTGCAACTGCACGGGCACGGGCTGGACATCGTCTGGCGCGAGGACGGCTGGATCGGATTCGGTGCCGACATCGGCGCGCATCCGCTGGTCGAGGAATCCAGCGAGCAGGCCGAGGAAACGCTGGCATGAGCGCCGAGACCAATCCGCGCAAGCGCACCGTCCGCATCGAGGTCGGAGCCGACGCCCGCAGCTACGTCAGCGACGGCCAGCGCGTCACGCTGGTACCGCTGACGATCAAGCGCCGCCAGAACCGCAAACTGCTGATCCCGCCCGCGCCCGATGCCGCCACTGTGACGGGTGGCTTCGACGTGCCGATGATCAAGACGCTCGGCAAGGCGTTCTACTGGAAGCGGCTGATCGACGAAGGCGTCTATCCGACGACCGCCGACCTGGCGCGCGCGCTGAAACTGGAGCCAGGCTGGGCGGCCGAGGTGCTGCGCATGACCATGCTGGCACCGGACATCGTCGAGGCGATTTTCGAGGGCCGCCAGCCCCGGCATCTGAATCTGCACACGCTGCGTGGCCGCCAAGACCTGCTGCCTCGCGACTGGGGCGAGCAGCGTCGGCTGCTGGGCTTTCCTTCAGCTTGAGACTGGCGCTCAGCTGGCGCAACAACTACCTCTGCCACGCTCCTGGATTGGTGGGCACGGCACAGTGCCGTAGGAGCAATAGACGCAGCAGTCCCCGGGCTTGGGCTTGAGTATGGCGTGGCAGGCCTCGCACTCATAGAACCACTGGCAGGCATCGGTAGGCATGGTCTCGGTCTTGGTGTGACCGCACTCCGGACAAGTCAACGTCGATTCCAGAACGACGGCAGTCACTTCACGCTCCCGACCACCGTCGAGGGGTAGCCAGCATCCTGGGTCGCCCGCGTCAGCGCCTCTACATTCGCCCGCGCGTCGTCGAACGTCACGGTCGCCTGTCGTTTGTCGAGGTTCACGTCCGTCTTGGCCACGCCCGGCACCTTGCCGAGCGCCTTCTTGACCGTAATCGGGCAGGCGGCGCAGTTCATGCCCGGCACCGACAGGGTGACGGTCCTTGTCGCGGCGATGACTGGCACGCTCATGATCAGGGCGAGTGCCAGCGTCGGAAAGCCAAGCAGTCTCTTCATAAAACCTCCGTTCAGTAAAACCAGGGCGCGACCAGCGGGAAGCCGAGCGCCACGATCACCAGGGCGACCACGATCCCGAACAGCAGCTCGTAGCCGCGCCGAACCGACGGCACCGCGCAGGCCTGTCCGGGTTCGCACGCCGGGGCTTTCGCCCATATGCGTCGCCCGGCGAGGAACAACGCGACGAGGGCCGCGCCGATGAAGATCGGGCGGTAGGGTTCGAGGGCCGTCAGGTTGCTGATCCATGCCCCTGAGAAGCCCAGCGTGATCAGCACCAATGGCCCGAGGCAGCAGGTCGATGCGAGGATGGCCGAGACGAATCCGGCCGCGAGCGCCGCACGGCCGCCTCCGGTACTGCCTTGCGCAGTTGGGGTGTCTGGTTTCATGGAGTAAGCTTACTTCCGTACTTAAGTACGGAGTCAAGACCATGAACAGCACGCCCGAGATCGAGGCGATGACGATCGGCGCGCTGGCGCGCGCGGCTGGCGTCAATGTCGAAACCATCCGCTTCTACCAGCGCAAGGGGCTGTTGCCCGAACCAGATCGGCCGCAGGGAAGTATCCGCCGTTACGGCGCCGACGAGCTTGGCCGCGTCCGCTTCATCAAGTCGGCACAGCGGCTGGGCTTCAGTCTCGACGAGGTGTCCGAACTGCTCAAGCTCGAGGACGGATCGCACTGCGCCGAGGCGCGTGCGCAGGCTCAGCGCAAACTCGTTGACGTTCGCGAACGACTGGCTGATCTGCAGCGCATCGAAGCGGCGCTGTCCGAGCTCGTGCAGCGCTGCAATGCCATTCGCGGCCGGATGCGCTGCCCCTTGATCGCCGCCTTGCAGGCGGAGTGACGCACAGCCGTCCTTGACTGATCCTCGACCATGACGGCGGGCCTTGTGCCCGCCGTTTTCGTATCGGCGAGAACTTTGGCGAACCCGAAGTTCCCGCGTGGTTCGCCATTGCGTCCCTTAAAGGTTCGCCACCCGAAGTCTGGAATGACACCTGTTCCTCAACAACGCAACAGGAGCGTTCCATGCAGACAGCAGCAAGCACCATCCCCCGGTCGCCGCATCAGGCGATCAACAGCCTCTCGCCCGGCGACCGCCGGGTGCTCAACGAAAACGAACTTGCCCAGCGGTGGGGCGTCAGCCCCAAGACCCTGCAACGCTGGCGCAGCGAAGGTCGCGGCCCGCGCTACCTGAAGCTGTCCAAGCGCGTCGGCTATCCCGTGGACGCGGTCATCGAGTTCGAGCGCCAAGCGCTGCACGACTCGACGTCCGAGCGCGCGGCGGTCTGAGGAGCGATGCCATGAATGACATCACCCTCTTTCCCGCCGACATCGCCGCGATGTCCGTCGGCCAACTGGCCGCGTTGCCCGCCGTGCAGAAGGCCGAGATCGACAAGAACCTCGACGAGGCCCTCGACTGGCTCAAGAAGGCCCGCACCAAGTTCGACGCGGCGCTCGATGCCGCCTACGGCGAGCAGGCCCGCACGGCACTGCGCGATTCGGGCCGCGACTTCGGCACCGTGCACCTCGACGACGGCCAGCTGCGCATCAAGTTCGAGCTGCCCAAGAAGGTCAGTTGGGATCAGAAGCAACTGGCAGAAATCGCCGAGCGCATCGTGGCCTCGGGCGAGAAGGTCGAGGGCTACCTCGACATCAAGTTGTCCGTCTCTGAATCCCGCTTCACGAACTGGCCTCCGGCGCTACAGCAGCAGTTCGCCGCCGCTCGCACCGTGGATTCCGGCAAGCCGTCCTTCACCCTTTCTCTCGATTCGGAGCACTGATCATGAGCACCAGCCTCATCGCTTCGCTGCGCAAGCAGCTGCCGTCCATCTACGGCGAACACCTTCCCGACGACATCCGCTATCGCGATGCCGACGGCCATGACGTGGTCGTCGCGCTCGACGCGGCCACGGTGGACGAACTGGCCTTCGCCATCCAGACCGTCAACGCCGAAGCCCTGGCGCTCGGCCGCCGCCGCACCGCACTGGAGGAACTCCACACCGAGGCGCGCAAGCGCGCCGCGCGCGGGGCCGACCGCATCGTCGACGTCGCGTGGGAGGACTGATCATGAGCGCGATCATTCCCTTCCAGTTCGAGGCGCACGCCGTGCGCGTGCAGGTCGACGATGCTGGCCTGCCGTGGTTCAACGCCAGCGACGTCTGCGACGCATTGGAGATGGGCAACCCGTCTCAGGCGATCAAGTCGCACGTCGATGCCGATGACCTCCAGAAATTGGAGGTCATCGACAACCTCGGGCGCACGCAGCGCGCCAACCACGTCAACGAATCGGGCCTCTACGCCCTGATCCTCGGCAGCACCAAGGACGCCGCGAAACGCTTCAAACGCTGGGTGACCGGCGAGGTGCTGCCCGCGATCCGCAAGACCGGCGCGTATTCCGCCCCCGGCGCGCTGGCTTCCTTGCCCGCGCCGACCCACGACCGCGTGAGCGCGATCCTGCTGATCGGAGAGGCGGTCGCCAAGGTGCCGGGCGTCAAGACCGGCATTGCGATGGCGGCGACGTTGACCTGCATTCAGGAGAACACTGGCCTCACCACAGAGGTGCTGCGCCGCGCCCTTCCAGCCAAAAGCGCTGCCGCCAACGAGCCGATCTGCTCGCTCAACGCCACCCAGCTCGGCAAGCTGCTCAACCGCTCGGCCAAGGCCACGAACCAGTTGCTGGCATCACACGGCTTCCAGTTCCGCAACGACCGCGACGAATGGGAACTGACCGAGGCCGGGGAAGCATGGGCCGAGGCCATGCCGTACTCGCGCAACGGCCACAGCGGCTACCAGATTCTCTGGAATCCCGCCGTCGCCGAAGAGTTGAAGGAGGTGGCGTGATGGCCCTCCCGATCATCTCCGCGCAGCAGCGCATGGCCGAGCGCAAGGGCGTCAAGCTCCTAATGCTCGGTAAGTCCGGCATCGGCAAGACCACCCGGCTCAAAGACCTCGACCCGGCCACCACGCTGTTCCTCGACATCGAGGCGGGCGACCTGGCCGTGGCCGACTGGCCCGGCGACACCATCCGTCCGGCGTCGTGGCCGGAGTCGCGCGACTTCTTCGTGTTCCTCGCCGGGCCGGATCGCTCGCTGCCGCCGGACGCCGCGTTCTCGCAGGCGCACTACGACCACGTCATCGAGAAGTTCGGCGATCCGGCACAGCTCGAACGCTACCAGACCTTCTTCCTCGACTCGATCACGCAGCTCTCGCGCCAGTGCTTCGCGTGGTGCAAGACGCAACCGGGCGCGGTCAGCGACCGAACCGGCAAGCCCGACATGCGCGGTGCCTACGGCCTGCTCGGTCAGGAGATGGTCAGCGCCTTGACCCACCTGCAACACGCGCGCGGCAAGAACGTGGTGTTCGTCGCCATCCTCGACGAGCGGCTCGACGACTACAACCGCAAGGTGTTCGTGCCGCAGATCGAGGGCAGCAAGACCAGCCTCGAACTGCCCGGCATCGTCGACGAGGTCGTGACGCTGGCCGAGATCAAGGCCGAGGACGGCAGCGCCTACCGCGCCTTCGTCACCCACACCGTCAATCCCTACGGCTACCCGGCAAAAGACCGCAGCGGTCGTCTCGAACTGCTCGAACCGCCGGACCTGAGCGCGCTGATCGCCAAGTGCGCGGGCGCAGCCATGTCCGCAAGCGCCGCCGCCCATTCCGCCATTCCCGCATCTCACGAATCTCAGGAGTAATCGCCATGACCACGCAGAACTGGAACGACTTCAACGACGCCGAACAGCAACAGGGCTTCGACCTCATCCCCAAGGGCACGCTGGTGCCTGTGCGCATGACCATCAAGCCCGGTGGCCACGACGATCCGGCCCAGGGATGGGGCGGCGGCTACGCCACCGAATCCTTCGAGACCGGCGCGATCTACCTCGCCGCCGAGTTCGTCGTCACCGGCGGCGAGCATGCCAAACGCAAGATGTGGTCGAACATCGGCCTGCACTCGAAGAAGGGCCCGACCTGGGGCCAGATGGGGCGCAGCTTCATCCGCGCCGTGCTCAACAGCGCGCGCAACGTCCATCCGCAGGACAACAGCCCGCAAGCCGCCGCCGCGCGCCGCATCCAGGGCTTCCACGAACTGGATGGCATCGAGTTCGTCGCCCGCGTGGACGTCGAGAAGGACGCCAAGGGTCTGGATCGCAACGTCGTCAAGCTCGCGGTCGAACCCGACCACCCCGAGTACGCCAAGCTCATGGGCGTGCCGCCCAAGGCCAAGACCGGTGGCGGCACCTCGGGCGCTCCGGCCACCGTGAGCGCATCGGCCCCGTATGCCGCACCCGCCGCGCCGCGGCGCGCGCCGGCGACCGGCAAGCCTGCCTGGGCGCAGTGAGGGAGGCCGATGAAATGCTGGGTCTGCAAACGACAGGCGCGCGGCTACGGCCACACCGATGGCCGGTTCAAGACCGCCGAACCGCGCCGCTACGTGATCGACTGGGTGTTCTGCTCGCGCCGCTGTCAGGACGCCTTCCACATGCTCTACGGCAACTGGATGCGCGCGAAGGAAGGCCGCATCGACAAGACGGAGGTCGCCATGATCGATCCGTCTGATATCGAACTGGCCGCGATGCGAAAGTGCCTCAAGGCCTTCGGCGAGGCGGCGGGCGAGATCGGCTTCGGCAAGCCCCTGGGTGACTACGCGGAGGCCGAGGCAATGCGCGTCATCGACGCCATCGTCACCTGCTACACGGAAGCGATGGTCGAACACCACGAGGCAACCAAGTTCCCGCCCGTGCGCGGCATGGTTCCGACGCCCGACCCGATGGCCAATCCCTTCGCCGATCTGGAGGACGACCTTCCCTGGGAAGAACCGAAAGGGAGGAAGCCATGATGGATTTCAATTCCTCGTCCAGCCTGTCCGGCCAGATCACGGCACTGGTCGATCTCGGCATGCAACGCGTCCGCGCGCAGCAGCCCGCGCGCGACTACCTCGGTGCGTCGCGTCTGGGCGCGGCGTGCGAGCGCGCCTTGCAGTTCGAGTACGCCAAGGCTCCGGTCGATCATGGGCGCGACACCGAAGGCCGGATGCTGCGCATCTTCGAGCGTGGCCACGTCATGGAGGACTGCATGGTGGCGTGGCTGCGCGACGCGGGCTTCGACCTGCGCACGCGTAAGCCCGACGGCGGGCAGTTCGGCTTCTCCGACGCGCATGGTCGGCTGCGCGGTCACGTCGATGGCGTGATCGTCGGCGGGCCGGAGGGCTTCCGCTACCCCGCGCTGTGGGAGAACAAAGCCTTAAGCGCGAAGTCGTGGCGCGAGCTGGAGGCGAAAGGCCTCGCGGTCGCCAAGCCGGTGTACGCGGCGCAGGTCGCGCTGTATCAGGCGCACCTGCAACTGCATGAACACCCGGCGCTGTTCACCGCGATCAACGCCGACTCGATGGAGATCTACGTCGAGTTGGTGCCCTTCGACGCCGCGCTCGCACAGCGCATGACCGACCGTGCGGTCAAGGTCATCTCCGCGACCGAAGCCGGAGAACTACTGCCACGAGGCTTCAACGACGCCACCCACTTCGAGTGCCGCATGTGCGCGTGGCAAGACCGCTGCTGGAGGACACCGGCATGAGCCAATCCCCGATGAACCAGTTGCTCGGAGAGCAACTGATCGACGTGCGCCAGGCCGCGCTGATGTTCAACCTGCCGTCGTACTGGCTCTCCCAAGCCAAGGAACGCAAGGCACGCCGCATCCCGCACTACCGTGTCGGCAAGCTCGTTCGCTTCAAGCCTGCGGAGCTGGAAGCGTGGATCGTCGCGCAGCAGCCCGGCGAGGAGGCTGTGGATGCTTGATTTCAACGACACGCAGACGCCCGTTCCTCGTGACCTCGATGCCGAACGCGAAGCGATCCGCGTCGAACTACTCGTCCGGCTGGAATCGGTGCTGGCCGCGCTGTTCCCGGCAGGCAAGAAGCGCGGTGGCAAGTTCCTCGTCGGTGACGTCCTCGGTAGTCCGGGCGACAGCCTGGAGATCGTGCTCACCGGCGACAAGGCGGGCCTGTGGACGGATCGCGCCACGGGCGACGGCGGCGACATCTTCACGCTGATCGCCGCGCACCTCGGCATCGATGCCCACACCGACTTCCCGCGCGTGCTCGATGCGGCGACCGAACTGCTGGGACGCGCTCCGGCGGCACCGGCGCGCAAATCGAAAAAGGAAGCCCCCGTCGACGACCTCGGCCCGGCCACCGCGAAGTGGGACTACCTCGACGCCTCCGGCAAGCTGATCGCGGTCGTCTACCGCTACGACCCGCCCGGACGCAAGAAGGAGTTCCGCCCGTGGGACGCGCGCCGTCGCAAGATGGCTCCGCCCGACCCGCGACCCCTCTACAACCAGCCGGGCATGACCAGCGCCGCGCAGGTGATCTTGGCCGAAGGCGAGAAATGCGCACAGGCGCTGATCGACGCGGGCGTCGTCGCCACGACCGCAATGCACGGCGCGAACGCGCCGGTCGAGAAAACCGACTGGTCGCCGCTGGCGGGCAAGGCCGTGCTGGTCTGGCCCGACCGCGACAAACCGGGCTGGGAGTACGCGACGCAGGCGGCGCAGGCCATCCTGTCGGCGGGCGCGAAGACCTGCCACATCTTGTACCCGCCCGAGGAAGCGGCGGACGGCTGGGACGCGGCGGACGCCGTGACGGAGGGCTTTGACGTCGCGGCCTTCCTCACCCACGGCCCGCGTCTCCAGATGCACGACGTCGCCGACGACGCCGAGCCGGTGGTCAGCAGCGACGAATCGGTGTGGGGCACGGAGGATGCGCTGGCGTTGGCCTTCACGCGGCGCTACCACCGCGACTGGCGCTACGTCGCCGCGTGGGGCCGCTGGCTGGTGTGGGACGGGCACCGCTGGCGCACCGAGGACACGCTGGCGGCCACCGACCTGATCCGCATCGTCTGCCGTCATGCCGCCGTCCACGCCGACAACCCGAAGATCGCCGCCAAGCTGGCGAGCTCGGGCACGGTGGGCGGCGTGGAACGGCTGGCGCGCGCGGATCGCAGACACGCGGCAACTACCGCCGAATGGGATGCCGATCCGTGGATGCTCAACACGCCCGGCGGCGTGGTTGATCTCAAGACCGGCAGGCAGCGTCCGCACGACCGCGCCGATCGGATGACCAAGATCACCACGGCCACGCCGGGTGGGGACTGTCCAATCTGGCGGCAGTTCCTGGTGGAGATCACCGGCGGCGACGCCGAGCTGCAAGCCTACCTGCAACGGATGGCGGGCTACGCGCTCACCGGCTCGACGCAGGAGCATGCGCTGTTCTTCCTGTACGGCACGGGCGCGAACGGCAAGTCGGTGTTCGTCAACACGTTGGCCACGATCCTCGGCGACTACGCGACCAACGCGCCGATGGACACGTTCATGGAGACGCGCACCGACCGGCACCCGACCGACATGGCGGGCTTGCGCGGCGCGCGCTTCGTGTCTGCCATCGAAACCGAGCAAGGGCGGCGCTGGGCCGAATCGAAGGTCAAGAACCTCACCGGCGGTGACAAGATCTCCGCGCGCTTCATGCGGCAGGACTTCTTCGAATTCTTCCCGCAGTTCAAGCTGGTCGTGGCGGGCAACCACAAGCCCGCCATCCGCAACATCGATGAAGCGATGAAGCGGCGGCTGCACCTGATCCCGTTCACGATCACCGTGCCGCCCGAGCGCCGCGACAAGCATCTCCAGCAGAAGCTCTTGGCCGAGCGCGACGGCATCTTGGCCTGGGCGGTTCAGGGCTGTCTGGACTGGCAGCGTCTGGGTCGGCTCGATCCGCCGCAGCAGGTGCTCGAAGCGACCGAGGAGTATTTCGAGGCCGAGGACGCACTGGGCCGCTGGCTCGACGAACGCTGCGTGCGCGAGGCCAACGCGAAGTCGCTGACCGCCGAACTGTTCAACGACTGGAAGCAATGGGCCGATTCCGCTGGCGAGTTCATCGGCTCGCAGAAGCGGTTCTCCGATCTGCTCATCACCCGTGGCGTCGAGAAGTGGCGCAACACGGCGGGCCTACGCGGCTTCCGTGGTGTCGGCCTCAAGCATCCGCCCACGGCCGCTTACACCCCTTATGCCGACAACTGACCACCATGCCGACACACCCGACTGACGGATTTGACGGACTACGTCGTAACTCCTACGCGCGCGTGCGCGCACACGCACCTCATGGGGAGTTTCGATGTGATCCGTCCGATCCGTCAGTCCGAATCGAAACAAGGACTGCAACCATGACCACGACCATCCTCGCCCTCGACTTGGGCACCACCACCGGCTGGGCGCTGCGCGGCAGCGACGGCAACATCACCAGCGGCAGCGAGAGCTTCCGGCCGCAACGCTTCGAAGGCGGCGGCATGCGCTTCCTGCGCTTCAAGCGTTGGCTCACGGAACTGAAGGCCGTGACCGGCGGCATCGACGCGCTGCACTTCGAGGAGGTGCGCCGCCACGTCTCGACCGATGCGGCGCACGCCTACGGCGGCTTCCTCGCCACGCTCACGGCGTGGTGCGAGCACCACCAGATCCCGTACCAGGGCGTGCCGGTCGGCACGATCAAGAAGCACGCCACGGGCAAAGGCAACGCAGGCAAGGACGAGGTGATAGCGGCGATCCGCGCGCGCGGCCACGCGCCGTCCGACGACAACGAAGCCGACGCACTGGCGCTGCTGCACTGGGCCATCGCACAACACGATCTGGAACAGGAGGCATGAGATGAAGATTCCCACGCCCACCTATCGCTGCCCGCTGGGTCGCCTGCAACCCGAGACCGCCGACCTCGAAGCGGTGAAGCAACGCGGCTGGCGCGACCAGCACATCCTCGTCGTCAACGCAGCCGACGAACGCCTCGACTTCATCGAGCGCGAGTTCGTCCGGCGCATCGGCGAACGCCTCTACGGAGGGGCACGTCATGGCTGACCGTCGCGCTGCTTGGACAATCGAAGACGTGGCCGCGCGCTTCGAGGAGGCAGCCAGCACCGGACGACGCCTGCCGCCCGTGCGCGTGCAGGGCTACTTCAACACCTGGCCGATCATCGTGCGCAAAGAGTGGGAAGCCTTCGCGGCCGACGAGACGGTCTATCGACCGTTCCCGCCCAGCCCGGACGCCATCGAGCGGATGCTGGAGACGATGAAGTGGGTGCAGTGGCTGGAGGTCGAGCAACGGCACCTCGTGTGGATGCGGGCCAAGCGCTACGGCTGGCGCGACATCACCATCCGCTTCGCCTGCGACCGCACGACGGCCTGGCGGCGCTGGCAGCGCGCCTTGCAGACGGTCGCCGACCAGCTCAACGGCGTCGTCACCGCGTAGGGTTTTGGCGTGATTTGGCGCGCATGGTCGGCAATGCACGGGCATCGGCGGCAGTGAGCGGTTTTTGACCCTGCAACAGATTCGCCGATCCGGGGGTAGTATTTCAGCTATCTTCTGGACAGCGGTGACGGCGCGGCGAGCGGCCCAAGGCAAAAGGGGTCCTTCCTTCCCGAATCGCAATGCGGAGGGCGCGAGCGCGGCGCTTTCCTAGCGTCAGAGTGCGAACCGAGGTTCGCACGGTTCGCAGGTTCGCACCCCGTTCAGTTCGCACTTCACACTCCAACCCGCCCACGGCATCGTCCGTCGGCGGGTTTCGTTTTTGGCTGCGCCGAAACGGCGCTGCGCTTGTTTTCTGGAACCCACACCCTTGAATCCTTTGAACGTCGAGTACCGCAAGGTCGAGACGCTGATCCCCTACGCCCGCAACCCGCGCACGCACGCCGAGGCGCAGATCGCCAAGATCGCGGCCAGCATCGTCGAGTACGGCTGGACGAATCCGATCCTGGTCGATGGCGGCAACGGCATCATCGCGGGCCACGGGCGTCTTGCCGCCGCGCACAAGCTCGGCTTGGCCGAGGTGCCGGTGATCGAACTGGCACACCTGAGCACGGCGCAAAAGCGCGCCTACGTCATCGCCGACAACCGGCTGGCGCTGGATGCGGGCTGGGACGAGGAAATGCTGGCGCTGGAACTGGCCGAGCTGTCCGAGGCCGGATACGAGCTGGCGCTCACCGGCTTCGAGGACGCCGAGCTGCGAGACCTGCTGGCAAGCGCCGAAGTCTCGGACGCGGGCGAACAACAGGACGACGCGGCGGACGACGCCGACGACGTGCCCGATGCTCCGGCCACGCCGGTGTCCCGCGTGGGCGACGTCTGGGCCATCGGCGCGCATCGCCTGATCTGCGGCGATGCCGCCGATGCCGACGTGGTCGCCACGCTGATGGCGGGCGAGCGAGCGGCGCTGTGCTTCACCTCGCCGCCCTACGGCAACCAGCGCGACTACACCACCGGCGGCATCGCCGATTGGGATGCGTTGATGCGCGGCGTGTTCGCTCAGTTGCCGATGGCGGGCGACGGCCAGGTGCTGATCAACCTCGGCCTGATCCACCGCGACAACGAGTTCGTCCCGTATTGGGAAGCGTGGATTGATTGGATGCGGACGAAGGGTTGGCGGCGCTTCGGCTGGTATGTCTGGGATCAGGGGCCGGGAATGCCCGGCGACTGGCAGGGCCGCTTCGCGCCCAGCTTCGAGTTCGTGTTCCATTTCAATCGCGCCAGCCGCAAGCCCAACAAGATCGTGCCCTGCAAGTTCGCCGGGCAGGAAACGCACTTGCGCGCCGACGGCTCATCCACCGCGATGCGTGGCAAGGATGGCGAAGTCAACGGCTGGACGCACGCGGGCCAGCCGACGCAGGACATGCGCATTCCTGATTCGGTGATCCGCGTGATGCGCCACAAGGGCAAGATCGGCGAAGGCATCGACCATCCCGCCGTGTTCCCGGTGGCGCTGCCGCAGTTCGTCATCGAGGCGTTCAGCAACATCGGTGATCTGGTGTTCGAGCCGTTCGGCGGCAGCGGCAGCACGATGCTGGCCGCGCAGCGCACCGGGCGCGTCTGCCGCTCGGTCGAGATCGCGCCGGAGTACGTCGATGTCGCCATCCGGCGCTTCCGGCAGAACCATCCCGAAGTCGCCGTCACGCTGCTGGCCACGGGTCAGACCTTCGACGAGGTCGAGGGCGAGCGCATCGAGGAGGTTGCGGCATGACCAGCTCGTGGCTCGCCGACAAGATCGAGCAGTGGCCGACCGCCAAGCTCGTGCCCTATGCACGCAATGCGCGCACACACAGCGACGCGCAGGTGGCGCAGATCGCCGCCAGCATCGCCGAGTTCGGCTTCACCAACCCCATCCTCGCGGGCAGCGACGGCGTGATCGTCGCCGGTCATGGGCGGCTCGCTGCCGCGCAGAAACTCGGCCTCGAAATGGTGCCGGTGGTCGTGCTCGATCATCTGACGCCGACACAGCGCCGCGCGCTGGTGATCGCGGACAACCGCATCGCCGAGAACGCCGGGTGGGACGATGAACTGCTGCGCGTCGAGCTGGAAGCCTTGCAAGACGAAGGCTTCGACCTCGACCTGACCGGCTTTGACGCCGACGCGCTGGCCGACTTGCTGACGGGCGATGAACCGGATGGCGAAGGCGAAACCGATGACGATGCGGTGCCCGAGGTCAGCGAGACGCCGGTCTCGCGCCGGGGCGACGTCTGGCTGCTCGGCGGCCATCGACTGCTATGCGGCGACGCCACCGTGGCCGCCAGCTACCGCACCTTGCTCGACGGCGAGCCGGTGGACATGGTGTTCACCGATCCACCGTACAACGTGAACTACGCCAACAGCGCGAAGGACAAGCTGCGCGGCAAGGATCGCGCGATCTTGAACGACAACCTGGGCGATGGTTTCTACGACTTTCTGCTGGCGGCGCTGACGCCGACCATCGCCCACTGTCGTGGCGCGATCTACGTTGCGATGTCATCCAGCGAACTGGACACGCTGCAATCGGCCTTCCGCGTGGCGGGCGGCCACTGGTCGACCTTCATCATCTGGGCGAAGAACACCTTCACGCTCGGTCGCGCCGACTACCAGCGGCAGTACGAGCCGATCCTGTACGGATGGCCCGAGGGCGGCGAACGCCACTGGTGTGGCGACCGCGACCAGGGCGACGTGTGGCAGATCAAGAAGCCGCAGAAGAACGACCTGCACCCGACGATGAAGCCGGTGGAGCTGGTCGAGCGCGCGATCCGAAATTCGAGCCGCCCTGGCAACGTGGTGCTCGATCCCTTCGGCGGCTCAGGCACGACGCTGATCGCCGCCGAGAAATCGGGACGGCTGGCGCGGCTGATCGAGCTCGACCCGAAGTACGTCGATGTGATCGTGCGCCGCTGGCAGGACTGGACCGGACAACAAGCCACCCGCGAATCCGATGGGGTGGCGTTCGACGATCTGTCAGGACTCGGGGAAACTCGGGTAGAGGTCGCCGCTGCTGATATCGGCAACGTAAGTGACGTTGCGGAACTCGTCGGCGTGGTCGGCAAGGATGACGCCGCCGACTGACTTGATTGCCACCCCGTACTTGCGGGTGAGCGCGGTCAATTCGGCGACGAACTCGTCGTAGTTGGCTTCGATGGTCAGGTTGGTGGTGACTGCGGCCATGTCGCTCTCCTCAGGCGGCGAGTTCTTCTTCGACGATCTCGCAGTGAATCACGAAGCCCGTCAGGTAAGGCAGGCCGCGCGGGATGCCGTAGTCTTTGCTGGTCTGGCGTCCGATCTTCCAGCCCATCCACTGCTCGGTGGCGGCGTGGATCGCGTCCGCCAGGGCGCGACCGGCGTGCATCTGGTTCAGGACATCGTCCGCGAAGTGGCGTCCGTGCCGGCTGTCGAGGAAGGCCCGGACTGAGTCGAGGGGCTGGTGCGTGGCATCCGAGATCGCGGTCATCGCCGTCGGCCAGGCTGCGGTGGCGTTCTCGTTCATCGTGCCCCAAAAGCCCCAGGCGTCGTTGCGGGTGGCGGGGATATGGTTGGTGTTGTCCATCGTGGGCTCCTTGTGGTTGATCGTTGCGACACCCGTAGTAACGCGCTGTTCGATTGAGAAGCCAAGCTGTTCTCGGCTTCTTTCTCGATCTTTTCGATTACCCGAGGCGGGCCACGTAGCGGGCGTAATCGCCGCCCTCCGGGTTGACGTACAGATAGGGGCGACCCGGCGCCTTGACCTCCACGCAGAGGTAGCCGTCGCCCGCACCGCCGCCTTTGCCGCGTAGCCAATCGCGCGATACCAACAGGCTGCTGGCAAAGGCGTCGAACTCGGCCGGGGTCAGTTCCTTGGTCTCCGTGATGTAGATCTTGGTCTGCCCCTGGCCGCCGACTTCGCCAAGATCGGCAGGCTTGCGCGCGAACGGCAGGCGGATGCTCAACTCCTCGACCTCGATGGCGTTGTCGCCGATTTGGAGAGTGCGAGGGGTGCGTTCGAGGGTGATGGTCATGGTGCTCATGGGCTGTTCTCCTTGGGATGCGTCGTCAATCACGACACCAGCATGAACGCGCTGTTCGCCTGGGAAGCCAAGCGTTTTCAAGGGTGGTGGCAATGGATTATTCGGGGGTGCAGGCAGTGCCCGCACCCCAGCGCTGATCACGCAATCCGATACACGCGCTCGCCGCCCTCGGCCTTGTCCGAGACGATGGCGAGTCCGAGTTTTTTCTTGAAGGCCCCGGCGAAGGTGCCGCGCACCGTGTGCGCCTGCCAGCCGGTGGTCTCGCAGATCTGGCGGATGGTCGCGCCCTCGGGGCGCTTGAGCATCCGGATGACCTCGGCCTGCTTGCTGTTCTCGCGGGTGCGCGGCGTGGCCTTGGCCTCCTGCTTCCACGTGGCTTCGGCGGCAGCGACGTCCTGCTCCAGTTCGGCATCGAACTCGGGCGTCGGCTGCTGGACGCCGGGGCGCGGCATGCCCAGCGCGTCGTAACCCTCGGCGGCAATGCGCCAGCCCTCGCCGTCGGGCGTGATGAGGGCGCGGTTGAACATGCCTTCCAGCACCTTCTTGCGCGCGCCGCCTTTGACGTTGTCGGGGAACCACTCGA
Organism: Rhodanobacter denitrificans; assembly: GCA_017848855.1. GTDB lineage: Bacteria > Pseudomonadota > Gammaproteobacteria > Xanthomonadales > Rhodanobacteraceae > Rhodanobacter_A > Rhodanobacter_A denitrificans_B. Next base: position 176,801 of record JAFIHF010000004.1, read on the forward strand.
TCTTGCCGTCGCTGGAGTGAATGGCCTTGGCGAGGATGGCGTGCTGGGCCGGGGTCAGTTGGATGGTGCTCATGGTCTGCTCCTTTGCAGTGGTTGATCGGGATCGTGATGAACGCGCTGTTCGCCGGTGAAGCCAAGCTCTTTCTGCTTCAACGCCTGCGCAGCGACGAGATGCCTGCTTCGGCCAGTTCAAGGGCGGCGGCATGGAACGCGGCTTCCGCGAGCCAGGGCGCGTCCCGAGCGTCATCCAGGAGTTGATCGATTACCGCCTTGGCTCGTGCGCGCATCGAAGCGCATGCGGCTTCGAGGTCGGCATTGCTGGCGGTAGCCACCTCGTTGCGGCAGGCGCGCACCAAGACCGTCATGGCGGCTTCGGCGAGCTTGACTGCAAGGGTGTCGAGGGATGGGTTGTTCATCGTTTGTCCTTTCGACGTGATTGATGGCGTGACGTGATGAACGCGCTGTTCCCGATGGAAGCCAAGCTCTTTCTCGACGAAGGACGAACACATGATTGAAGGTGCCGATGGGAATCTCGATTCGCGCCTACGCGCGTCACCGTGGCGTTTCCGACGCGGCGGTGCGCAAGGCCATCGCCGCCGGGCGCATCACGCCAGAAGCGGACGGAACCCTTGACCCGCAGCGCGCCGACGCCGAGTGGGCGCGCAACACAGAAGCGCCACGCACCGGCACGCGCGCTCGCGCCGTTAAGGCTGCGGTGCCGCCGGAAACCGCCACCGTCGCGCCTGTGGGCGACGGTCAGGCCGCCTTGCCCACCGGCGGTGCGTCGCTGCTGCAAGCGCGCACTGTCAACGAGGTGGTCAAGGCCCAGACGAACAAGGTGCGGCTGGCCCGCCTCAAGGGCGAGCTGGTCGACCGCAACCAGGCCATCGCCCACGTCTTCAAGCTGGCGCGCGCCGAGCGCGATGCGTGGCTGAACTGGCCCGCGCGTATCTCGGCGCAGATGGCGGCGCGGCTGGCGGTCGATCCGCACACGATGCACGTCGCGCTGGAAGCCGCCGTGCGCGAGCACTTGCAGGAATTGGGCGATCTGCGCCCGCGCGTGGACTGATCGGGAACTGATGGACGTCGACTACGAAGGTGCTGCCGAAATCGAACGTGCGTGGCGCGAAGGCTTGACGCCCGATCCGCTGCTCACCGTGTCGGAATGGTCGGATCGGCACCGGATGCTTTCCAGCAAGGCGTCCGCCGAGCCGGGCCGCTGGCGCACCAGCCGCACGCCATACCTGAAGGCCATCATGGATTGCCTGTCGCCGACCTCGCCGGTCGAGCGCGTGGTGTTCATGAAGGCCGCCCAGCTCGGCGCGACCGAAATGGGATCGAACTGGATCGGCTACGTGATTCATCACGCGCCGGGGCCGATGATGGCCGTGTGGCCGACGGTGGAGATGGCCAAGCGCAACTCCAAGCAGCGGATCGACCCGCTGATCGAGGAATCACCCGCGCTGGCCGAATTGATCGCTCCGGCACGCTCGCGTGATTCGGGCAACACGATTCTGGCGAAGGAGTTTCGCGGCGGCGTGCTGGTGATGACGGGCGCGAACAGCGCCGTGGGCCTGCGCTCGATGCCGGTGCGGTATCTGTTCCTCGACGAGGTGGACGGCTACCCGCTGGACGTCGAGGGCGAAGGCGACGCGATTTCGCTGGCGGAGGCGCGCACACGCACCTTCGCGCGGCGCAAGATCTTCATCGTCTCGACGCCGACGATCTCGGGCGCGTCGGCCATCGAGCGTGAGTACGAAGCCAGCGACCAGCGTCGCTACTTCGTGCCGTGCCCGCATTGCTCGCACCGGCAATGGCTGCGCTTCGAACAGTTGCGCTGGGACAAGGGCGCGCCGGAGACGGCGGCCTACATCTGTGAGTCCTGCGACACCGCGATTGCCGAGCACCACAAGACGTGGATGCTCGAACACGGCGAGTGGCGCGCGATGGCCGAAGGCACGGGCAAGACCACGGGATTTCATCTCTCCTCGCTCTACAGCCCGGTCGGCTGGCGCGCGTGGTGCGACATCGCCGCCGCGTGGGAAGCCGCCGTCAGCAAGGAATCCGGCTCGGCGGCGGCGATCAAGACCTTCAAGAACACCGAACTGGGTGATACCTGGGTCGAGGAAGGCGAAGCGCCCGATTGGCAACGACTGGTCGAGCGCCGGGAGGATTACCGCGTCGGCAGCGTGCCGCTGGGCGGCCTGCTGCTGGTCGGCGGCGCGGACGTGCAGAAGGATCGCATCGAAGCATCCATCTGGGCCTTCGGTCGCGGCAAGGAAGCGTGGCTCGTCGAACATCGCGTGCTGATGGGCGATACCGCCCGCGACGCGGTGTGGAAGCGCCTCGGCGAGTTGATCGCCGAGAACTGGACGCACGCGTCGGGCGCGGCGATGCCGTTGGCCCGCTTCGCGCTGGACACGGGCTTTGCGACGCAGGAGGCCTACGCGTTCGTGCGGGCCTGCCGCGATCCGCGCGTGATGGCGGTCAAGGGCGTGCCGCGTGGCGCGGCCCTGATCGGCACACCGACGGCCATCGATGTCTCGCAGGGCGGCAAGAAGCTGCGCCGGGGCATCAAGGTGTTCACGGTGGCGGTCGGCATCGCCAAGCTGGAGTTCTACAACAACCTGCGCAAGAGCGCGGATGTCAGCGAGGACGACGTGACCACGGTCTACCCGACGGGGTTCGTCCACTTGCCCAAGATCGACGCCGAGTTCATCCAGCAGCTCTGTGCCGAGCAACTGATCACCCGCCGCGACCGCAACGGGTTCCCTGTGCGCGAGTGGCAAAAGATGCGCGAGCGCAACGAGGCGCTCGACTGCTACGTCTACGCCCGCGCCGCCGCATCGGCGGCGGGACTGGATCGCTTCGAGGAACGCCACTGGCGGGAACTGGAGCGCCAACTCGGGATGGAGCGGCCACCGGATGAGCCGCCCCCGATTCAAACCTTCGACCCAGACGAGGCCACCCAACGCGGTGGCCTCGCTGTTTCTGCAACCCCATCACGTCGGCGGGTCATCAAGAGCCGCTGGCTGTCCTGACACATCGAGGAGTTTTCATGAGTCTTGCCACACGCATCGAGAGCCTGGTCATCCGGGTCGCCCAGGAGTTCAACGACGTCCGCGCGACCGCAGGCAACCTGGCCAGCCTGTCCACCACCGACAAATCGAGTCTGGTCGCGGCGATCAACGAGTTGAAGGCGGCGGTGCTGTCCGCGACGGCCATCGACGACAACCAGATCGCCACCTCCACCACTTACTCGTCGAACAAGATCGTGTCGCTGCTCGATGCGCTCAAGGCCGACATCTTGGGTGGAGCGGACGCCGCCTACGACACCCTGGTCGAGATCCAACAGTTGCTGCAGAACGGCACCAGCGGTCTGGATGCGCTCCTGGCCGCAGTCAACCTGCGCGTGCGCTTCGACGCGGCGCAGACCCTGACGGTGGCCGAGCAGCTGCAGGCCCGCACCAACATCGGTGCGGTTGCTGCTGCCGATGTCGGCAACACCGACGCCGACTTCGTCGTCATCTTCGATGGGGCGCTGGCCTGATGAGTCTCGCGTCCAGCATCGCCGCGCTGGCGGCGCGCATCGGCTTCGAGGTGAAAACCAAGATCGACGCCACGCATCCCGGCATCGCCCGGGTGTGGGTCAGCTTCGGCTACGTCAACGGTCAGGTCGTGATCGCCAGCGCGCACAACGTCGCCAGTGTCGTGCGCACGGCGGCGGGCCGCTACCGGGTGCGTTTCGCCGTGGCGATGCCGGATGCGAACTACTGCTGGACGGCGCTCGCCCGCAGCAGCACCAACAGCGGCATGCAACGCGTGGCCATCGTGCGTGCCAGCTCCGATCTGAAGACCACGCAGTACGTCGACATCTCCTGCGCGACGACCGCTGCGTCGTTCGACGACTCCTCCGAAATCAACCTCGTGGTGTACCGCTGATGGCCTACACAGAAGTCCAACTCCAGGCGCTGGAAGCCGCGCTCGCCAAGGGCGAGAAGCGCGTGAGCTTCGGCGACAAGACCGTGGAGTACCGCTCGGTCGAGGAACTGAAAGACGCGATCCGCGAGGTCAAGCGCGGTCTGCTGGAACAGGCCGCCGCCAGCGGACTGTGGCCGGGTGCGCCGCGTCAGATCCGCGTCACCACGGGCAAGGGGTTCTGACATGGCGTGGTTCGCCCAAACCGTGCGACGCCTGTTCGGCCAGTCGCCGGTTCACGAAGCCGCAGGCCGGGGCCGACGCTCGCTGGCGTGGATGCCCGGCAATCCCGGCGCTGTCGCCGCGATGCTGGCGACCCACACCGACCTGCGCATCAAGAGCCGCGACCTCGTGCGTCGCAATGCGTGGGCGCAGGCCGCGCTCGACGCCTTCGTCGCCAACGCCGTCGGTACCGGCATCAAACCGCAGAGCCTGTCGGGCGACGAACGGTTCAAGGCCGACGTGCAGGCGCTGTGGCGCGACTGGACGGAGGAAGCCGACGCGGCGGGCCAGACCGATTTCTACGGCCTGCAAGCCTTGGCATGCCGCTCGATGCTCGAAGGCGGCGAATGCCTGATCCGGCTGCGCCCGCGCCGTGTCGAGGACGGCTTGGCCGTGCCCTTGCAGCTTCAACTGCTGGAGTCGGAGCACCTGCCGATCCACCTCAATACCGATCTGCCGTCGGGGAACGCGGTGCGCTCGGGCATCGAGTTCGATGCGCTGGGTCGGCGCGTCGCCTACCACCTGTACCGCTCGCATCCGGAGGACGGTCGGCTCGCGCCGATGTCGGGCCAGGGCGGAATGGAGACCGTGCGCGTGGATGCGCGCGAGGTCATCCACCTCTACCGCGTGCTGCGCCCCGGCCAGATTCGCGGCGAGCCGTGGCTGTCGCGTGCGCTGGTCAAGCTCAACGAACTCGACCAGTACGACGACGCCGAGCTGGTGCGCAAGAAGACTGCCGCGATGTTCGCGGGCTTCGTCACGCGCCAGAACCCCGAGGACAGCCTGATGGGCGAAGGCGCTGCCAACGGCGACGGCATCGCGCTCGCCGGACTGGAACCGGGCACGCTGCAGATTCTGGAACCGGGTGAGGACATCAAATTCTCCGATCCCGCCGACGTGGGCAGTTCGTATTCCGAGTTCCTGCGCACGCAGTTCCGCGCGGTCGCCGCCGCCATCGGTATCACCTACGAGCAACTGACCGGCGACCTGACGGGCGTGAACTACTCGTCCATCCGCGCTGGGCTGCTGGAGTTCCGCCGCCGCTGCGAAATGGTGCAGCACGGCGTCCTGGTGCATCAGATGTGTCGTCCGGTGTGGGCCGCGTGGATGAAGCAGGCCGTGCTCTCGGGCGCTCTCGATGCACCGGGTTTCGCGCGCGGCGGGCCCACGCGCCGCCGCCAGTACCTCGCGGTGAAGTGGATTCCGCAAGGCTGGCAGTGGGTCGATCCGGAGAAGGAATACAAGGCCATGCTGATGGCGATCCGCGCGGGCCTGATGAGCCGCTCGGAAGCCATCTCGGCCAACGGCTACGACGCCGAAGACGTCGACCGCGAGATCGCCGCCGACAACCAGCGCGCCGACGACCTCGGCCTGATCTTCGATTCCGACCCTCGCTACACGTCAAAGGACGGAGGCAGCGCGGAACCCAACCGCAACGCCGTCACGCCCGACACCACCGGCAGCGATTCCATCGCCTGACCGTTCTTCCAGAAGGATTCCCATGACCGTGCTGCCTCATCTGGCGGCGCGCCTGTTTGGCGTGCCGCTGGCGATCCATCGCCCGAAACTCGACGTCATCCTCTCCGTGCTCGGCGCGCGCATCGGCCTCACCGATCTCGCCGCACCCGTGGGCTACACGCCGATGACGCGCGCGCCGACGCCCGCCAGCGGCAAGGTCGCCGTCATCCCGATCCACGGCACGCTGGTGCGCCGCACCTCTGGTCTCGAGGCCGAATCAGGCCTCGCCAGCTATACCGGCATCGCCGCGCAACTGGACGCCGCGCTCGCCAGCCCCGAGGTCGCGGCCATCCTGCTCGACGTCGATTCGCCCGGCGGTGAATCAGGTGGCGTGTTTGATCTGGCCGACCGCATCCGGGCGGCGGCGCAGGCGAAGCCGGTCTGGGCCGTGGCCAACGACATGGCGTTCTCGGCGGCCTACGCGCTGGCGTCCGCCGCCACACGCGTGTTCGTCGCGCGTACCGGCGGCGTCGGCTCTATTGGCGTCATCGCCATGCACGTCGATCAGTCGGCGAAGGACGCGAAGGACGGCGTTCGCTACACCGCCGTGTTCGCGGGCGAACGCAAGAACGACCTCAACCCGCACGAGCCGATCTCCGACGCCGCGCACGCGGTGCTCAAGGCCGAGGTGGATCGCGTCTACGAGCTGTTCGTCGAGACCGTCGCGCGCCATCGCGGCCTCGACGCGGACGTCGTGCGCGCCACCGAAGCCGGCCTGTTCTTCGGCCCGAATGCCGTCGCCACCGGACTGGCCGATGCCGTCGGCGGTTTCGACGACGCGCTCGCCCAGCTCACGCAATCGCTTTCCCCACTCCCGACTCAGGTGGCTCCGGCCAGCCAAGCGGGCTTTCTTCGCAACCACCAGATGGAGTCTTCCATGAATGAACGATCCGACCCCGCTGCTCTTGATCGGCCTCTTGCTGATCCTGCTGGCAGTCCTCCTCAACCGTCCGCCGCCACCACGTTGAGTGTGGCCGACGCCATCGAGATCGCGCAGACCTGCACGCTCGCCGGTCGCGCCGACCTGATCGCGGGCTTCCTCGAAACCAACACTGCACCTGCCACGGTACGCGGCCGACTGCTCGCGGCGCAGGCCGAGGCCAGCCCCGAAATCGTCAGCCGCATTGCGCCCGACGCCGCGCGCCCTGCGGCCAGCAATCCGCTGATCGACGCGGCCAAGCAGCTCGCGGCGCAGTCCACCAAGAAGGAGATCTGAAATGTCCGTTCTCGCCGAACCGCTGAATCTGGGCGACCTGCTCAAGTACGAAGCGCCGAACCTCTACTCGCGCGACCGCGTCACGGTCGCTTCCGGTCAGAACCTGCCGCTGGGCACCGTCGTCGGCATCGTCACCGCCACCGGCAAGTACAAGCAGCTCGATCCGTCCGCCGAGGACGGCACGCAGGTCGCCGCAGGCGTGCTGCTGCAAGCCTGCGACGCGGCATTGATCGACCGTGATGACGGCCTCGTCGTCGCGCGCCACGCCATCATCGCCAACCACGCACTCGCGTGGCCCGACGCCATCACCACTGCCGAACAACTCACCGCCATTGCGCAGCTCAAGGCGCTGGGCGTGCTCGTCCGTCAAGGAGCCTGACCATGAACAACCCCTTCAGCAATCCCGCGTTCTCGATGGCCGCGCTGACCGCTGCCATCAACATCCTGCCCAACCGCTACGGGCGTCTGGAAGAACTGAACCTGATGCCGCCCAAGCCGGTGCGTCAGCGCCAGATCGTCGTCGAGGAAATGAACGGCGTGCTCAACCTGCTGCCCACGCTGCCGCCGGGTTCGCCCGGCACGGTCGGCGTGCGTGGCAAGCGCAAGCTGCGCTCCTTCGTCGTGCCGCACATCCCGCACGACGACGTGGTGCTGCCCGAGGAAGTGCAAGGCATCCGCGCCTTCGGTTCGGAAACTGAAACCGAGACGGTCGCGGGCGTGGTCGCGCGCCATTTGGAGACGATGCGCAACAAGCATGCGATCACGCTGGAGCACCTGCGTGTCGGCGCGCTCAAGGGCGTGATCCTCGATGCGGACGGCTCGGTGCTCTACGACCTATTCGACGCCTTCGAGATCGCGCAGCAGACGGTGCCCTTCGAGCTGGGCACGGCGGGCACCAACGTCAAGGCCAAGTGCAGCACCGTGCTGGCGACCATCGAGGAGAACCTCAAGGGCGAGTTCATGAACGGCGTCCATTGTCTGTGCTCGCCGGAGTTCTTCGCCGCGCTCACCGGCCACGCCAAGGTCGAGAAGGCCTTCGAGAACTGGCAGAACGGCGCCATCCTCATCAACGACGTGCGACGCGGCTTCACCTACGGCGGCATCACCTTCGAGGAGTACCGGGGTCAGGCTACCGATGCCAACGGCACCGCGCGCCGCTTCATCGCCGCTGGTGAGGCCCATGCCTTCCCGCTGGGCACCATCGATACCTTTGGCACCTACTTCGCGCCGGCGGACTTCAACGAGACCGTCAACACGGTCGGCCAGCCGCTGTACGCCAAGCAGGAGCCGCGCAAGTTCGACCGGGGTACCGATCTGCACACGCAGTCCAACCCGCTGCCGATGTGCCACCGCCCCGGCGTGCTGGTGAAGTTGACGGTGGCGTGATGGGCATCGTCGAGCAGATCTACGCGTCGGCCGCCAACGCCGGGCTCCTGAAGGACTGCCAGTGGCGTCCTTCGGACGGCTCGCCGCCGCAGAGCCACCCGGTCGGCTTCGCCGCGCCGGACGACACGGTGCTCGACGGACTGACGCTGAGCACCGAGTACGTGATGACCTATCCCGCGTCCATCTTCGTTGGGCTCGCACAGCGTGAGCCGGTCGTGATCGATGGCGTGACCTTCCTGGTGCGTGACATCCGGGCCGTGGGCGACGGCACCGAGATGCGCGCCCATCTCACCCGGATGTAGCGCGATGGCCGGCAACTCGATCCGCGAACAGATCCTGCTCGCGGCGCTGGCGGCTGTCCGTCCGCACGCGGAATCTCTCGGGGCAACGCTGCACCGCTCGCCCACGGTGGCCATCAGCCGGGAGCAGTGCCCGGCGCTGGCGCTGTTCCCCGAGTCGGAGTCCATCACCGAACGCGCCAACGACCGCGTCACCCGCGAACTCACCGTCCGCGTCGTGGCGCTGGCCCGCGCCGTTCCGCCCGCCGTCCCGGAAACCGAAGCCGACCGGCTGCTCACCGCTGCCCACGCCGCCTTGATGGCGGACGGGAATCTCGGCGGCTTGGCGCTCGGCATCCGCGAGCAGGAATGCGAGTGGGACGTCGAGGACGCCGATGCGGTGGCCGCTGCGATCCCGGCGCGCTACGCGATCACTTACCGGACGCTCGACACCGACCTTTCAACCAAGGGATGACATCCATGACTTCCATCGTTCTGACTCACCCGCACACCCACGCGGGCCAGGCCCACAAGGCGGGCGAACGGCTCGATGTGGATGGCAGCACTGCCGACTGGCTCATCGCCAACGGCATCGCCCGCCACGACCGCCAGGCCGCTCCCGTACCGCAGCCGGAAAGCGACGGCACGCCCCTCGAACCCAAAACCACCCAACGCAAGGAATCCAAATCATGAGCACCTATGCCAGTTTTCAGGGCCGCGTCTTCCTCGGCAAGCGCGACGAATCCGGCCTGCCCATCGAAGTGCGCTCGCCCGGCAACGTTGCCGAGCTGAAGCTCTCGCTCAAGACCGACGTGCTGGAGCACTACGAGAGCCAGACCGGGCAGCGCTCGCTCGACCACCGGATGGTCAAGCAGAAATCGGCCACCGTGAATCTCACCATCGAGGAGTTCACCAAGGAAAACCTCGCGCTGGCGCTGTACGGCAACCACGTCACCGGCAGCACAGGCACTGTGACCGCCGAAACCATCGGCGGCGCTGCTCCGGTGGTCGGCGACCGATACTTCTTCGCCCATCCCAAGGTGTCGGCGCTGGTGGTGACCGACTCGGCGGGCACGCCCGCAACGCTGACCGCAGGCACGCACTACACCGCCGACACCGATTTCGGTGCCCTCCAGTTTCTGGATATCACCGGCTTTACCGCACCGTTCAAGGCCGCCTACAGCTACGGCGTCGCCACCGAGATCGGCATCTTCACGCAGGCGCTGCCCGAGCGCTACCTGCGCCTGGAAGGCATCAACACCGCGCAGGGAAACGCCAAGGTGCTGGTCGAGCTGTACCGCGTGGCCTTCGATCCCTTGAAGGAAATCTCCTTCATCTCGGACGAGTACAACAAGTTCGAACTGGAAGGATCGCTCCTGGCCGACACCACCAAGCCCTATGACGCGGTGCTTGGCCAGTTCGGCCGCATCGTGCAACTGTGATGGGGACTGCCATGAGCGATCTGGAAACTCTCATCCCACAAGCAGTGGAGCTGGTCATCGACGGGGAGCCGTTGGCCATCAAGCCACTCAAGGTCGGCCAGATGCCCGCCTTCCTGCGCGCGATCACGCCGGTGATGCAGCAGATCGGCGGCGATGGTATCGACTGGCTGGCACTGTTCGGCGAGTGCGGCGACGACCTGCTGACGGCAGTGTCCATCGCCGTCGGCAAGCCCCGCGCGTGGGTCGACGCACTCGATGCCGACCAGGCCATCCTGTTGGCGGCCAAGGTGCTTGAGGTTAACGCCGATTTTTTTACCCGGACGGTGATGCCTCGGCTCGACGGGTTGATCGCGCAGACGAGCGCGGCGGTGGCAGTGACCACGGCTGGTTCGACACCGTCCAGCACCTGATCGCCCACGGCCACCGGTTGCCGGACATCCTCGACTACACCCTGGCGCAGGTGCGCGGCTTCGCCGCCGCCACCGCGCGAGAGGACGCGGCGCGCGATGCCCGGCTGCTCTCGCTGATCGCCATGGGCGCACGCGGCGATTCGCGTCACCTCGACCAGACCCTCGACAGGCTCCAAGACCATGCGCATCTCGGTTCGCATCGATAGCAAGGCCGCGCAGGCGCAGTTGCGCCGCTGGGGCGGCGAGTTCCGCGACAAGGTCAAGCAGGCAGTCGCGCTCGGCATCGCCAGCGAGGCCGCCGAGCTCAAGCAGGACGTGCGCAGCCACGTCGCTGGCCAGATGACGGTGGTCAAGAAGTCCTTCGTCAAAGGCTTCACCGCCAAGGTGCTCGACAAGGATAAGAACCGGCTGCCCGCGCTCTACGTCGGCTCGCGTATCCCGTGGTCGGGCATCCACGAGCGTGGCGGCGTCATTGGAGGCCGGATGCTGATCCCGCTGCACGGGCGTGTCGGCCGCAAACGCTTCAAGGCCCAGATCGCCGAGCTGATGCGCGGCGGCAACGCCTATTTCATCAAGAACGCCAAAGGGAACATCGTGCTGATGGCCGAGAACATCAAGGAACACGACCGGCCGCTGGCGGGCTTCAAGCGCCGCTATCGCAAGGCCGAAGGCATCAAGAAGTTGAAGCGCGGCGCGGACGTGCCCATCGCGGTGCTGGTGCCGCGCGTGCAGCTCAAGAAGCGCCTGAACGTCGAGCGCATCGTCGCGGGTAGTATTCCGCGACTGACGGCGGCCATCGAAAAACAGCTTCGCGTGGTGGACTGAGATGGCGAACCGGATTTCCGTCCTCGTCGCGCTGGAAGGCGCGGACGAAGGACTCAAGCGCGCCATCACCAGCGCCGAGCGCAGTCTGGGCGAGCTGTCGTCCAGCGCCAAGACCGCAGGCGACAAGGCCGCCGCCGGGATGGCCGAGGTCAAGGCCGGAATGAACGCCTTTGGCGATCAGGTCGCCAAGGCCAAGACGCAGTTGCTGGCCTTCCTCACCATCAACTGGGCGGCGGGCAAGGTGCAGGAGATCGTCCAGATCGCCGACGCCTGGAACATGATGTCCGCGCGGCTCAAGCTCGCCACCGCAGGCAGCCGCGAATACACGGTCGCGCAGAAGGAACTGTTCGCCATCGCGCAGCGCATCGGCGTGCCGATCCAGGAGACCGCCATGCTCTACGGCAAGCTCCAACAGGCGGTGCGGATGCTGGGCGGCGAGCAGCAGGATGCACTCTCGCTCACCGAAAGCATCTCGCAGGCGCTGCGCATCTCCGGCGCATCGGCCACCGAGGCGCAGTCGTCCCTGCTGCAGTTCGGTCAGGCGTTGGCCTCGGGCGTGCTGCGCGGCGAGGAATTCAACTCGGTCGTCGAGAACAGCCCGCGTCTGGCCAAGGCGCTGGCCGACGGTCTGAACGTGCCCATCGGACGGCTGCGCAAGCTCGCCGAGGAAGGCCGTCTGACCGCCGACGTGGTGGTCAACGCGCTGATGAGCCAGAAGGACAAGCTGGCCGCCGAGTACGCGCAACTGCCGATGACCGTCAGCCAGGCCTTCACCCGCCTGTCGAACGCCTTCGGGCAGTGGATCAGCCGCCTGGACGAATCGACCGGCTTCACCAAGAAACTCGCCGAGGCCCTGACGTGGCTGTCGGAGAACCTGGACACAGTGATGAAGTGGCTGGGGCGCATCGCCGAGGTCGGCCTCGCGGTGCTGGTCTACCGCCTGATCCCGGCGCTGATCATCGCGTGGCAGACGGCAGGCGCGGCGGCGGTGACGGCGGCCAGCACCACGGCGGCGGCGTGGGCAACGGCCAACCTGTCGGTGTCGAACGCCATCGCCACGGTGGGCAAGCTGCGCGTGGCTTTCGGGGTGCTCGGCGCGGCCATCATCGGCTGGGAGATCGGCACGTGGCTGTCCGAGAAATTCGAGATCGTCCGCAAGGCGGGCATCTTCATGGTCGAGGTGCTGATGAAGGGCATCGAGCACCTGCGCTTCCAGTGGGAGGTGTTCGCCGCCATCTTCACCTCCGACACCATCGCTGAAGCCACCAAGCGCCACGAACAGAGGCTCGCGGAGATGAATCGCATCTTCGCCGAGATGTACGCCGACGCCGCCGAAGGCGCGAACGCAGCCAAAGGCGCGATGAACACCGCCGCGACCGCTGCCGAGGAGATCGCCAAGCGGCTCGAAGCCGTGCGCCAGGGCACGCAGGAAGCGGTCGGGCGCGGCATCGAGGCCGTGCACGCCGCGCTGGAAAAACTCAAGTCCCGGCTGGGCGAGGTCGAACAGGTCGTCGGCAAGGCCCAAGGTGTGGTCAACGACGCCACCGCCAAGATGGCCGAAGCCTACAAGGGGCTGACCACCATCGTCGAGGCGAGCCTCGCGCAGCAGGTGCAAGCGGTGAAGAACCGCTACGACCAGGAGAAGGCGGAACTGGAGCGTACCCAGCAGTCCGAAACCGCCAAGATCACCAAGTCCACGCAGCTGCTTACCGAGGCGCTGACACAGCAGGCGACCCTGCGCCGTCAGGCCACGACCGAGACGCTCGGTCTGATCGATCAGGAAACGCAGGCGCGCAAGCAGGCCGCCGCCCGGCAAGGCCAGACCGAGGAGGAGCGCCGTGCCAACGTGCAGCGTGTCGAGAACGACATTCTCGCCACCAAGCGCCAGACCCTGGGGCAGGCGCTCACGGAGTACCGCCAGCACATCGACGCTCTCAATGCTGAAGCCAACCGGCATCTGGCGGAAGTGCAGCGCATCGAGGAAGCCAAGCGCCAGTTGTCGATGTCCACGGAGGAGCGCATCCGCGACATCCGCCGTCAGGGTATGACGGAGTACGAGGCCACCGAGGATCGCAAGCGCCAGATCGCCGAGATGCAGGAACAGGCGCGTCGCGCGCTGGCCAACGGCGAGTTGGAGCTTGCTCGCCAGCTCGCGCAGAAGGCGATGGACATGGCCGCGCAGGTTGCCACCAGCCAGACCAACGAGGCCAAGCGTGGCGAGGAAGCGCGCAAACAGTCCGAGCAAGCGGTGTCTCAGGTCACGCAGCTGGAAGCACAGTCGCGCGAGGCATACCGCAGGCAGGAGTACCAGCAGGCCACCGATTTGATGCGGCAAGCCGATCAGTTGCGCGCGGAACTGGCGCAGAAGGCCAAGGATGCCGACGTGCAGGCCGCGCAGGGCAAACAGGGCGTGCGCGATGCCATCGACCGTATTCGCCAGTCCGAGGAGATTCTCAACCAGACGCTGGATGCCGAAGCGAAGGCGCACCAGACGGCGGCACGCTCGGCAATCACGGCGCGCGATGAGATTCAGCGGACGCTGACCGAGACCACGCGCCAGATCGACGACATCACGGCCAAGCTCAAGGACGGGCTGAAGGTCACGCTCGACGCCGACACCACGCGCTTCGACAAGGCCATCGCTGATCTGGACAAGGCGCTGGCCGAAAAGGAATACCTGCTCCAGATCCAGGCTGATCTGCAGGAAGCGGAGAAGAAGCTCAAGGAATACGAGCAGTTGCTCAAGGAAGGCAAGACGCTGCCGGTCGATGCCGATGTGTCCAAGGCTAAGGAGGCACTGGATAAGCTCAAGACCTACGCCGACCAAAACGCGCAGTTCGAGCTGAAGGTGGCGACCGAGAAGGCGCAGGCGGCTATCACCAATGTCGAGGGGATGATCAAGGCGCTGGATCGCATCCAGACCGAGTCGCAGCATCAGGTGGCCAGCAACGTCGGTGCGGTACGCGCGGAAATCGACAGCCTCAACGGGCGCAACACTTCCAGCACCCACACCATCTACGTGACCAAGGTGGAAACCAATGCCACTGGCGGTCTGGTGGGTGGCGTGCGGCGGTTTGCCGACGGCGGTGCGGTGGCTCCGGCCTTTCCCCGGATGAGCGGTGGCTCGGTGCCCGGCTCCGGCCACCACGACACCGTGCCGCGCACCCTGGATGCCGGGGCCTTCGTGATCCGCAAGGCGGCGGTGCAGAAGTACGGCAGCGGCGCGCTCTCGCGTCTGGCCAATGGCGTCGCCCACTTCGCGGTCGGTGGGCGCGTTGCCTCGTTGGGCGGTACCGGCTCCACAGGCTCCGATCCCAACGACAAGCCGAGCAGGCCCAAGAAGAACCGCGAAGCGTTCGAGGCGCTCAAGATGATCGACCTGGGCCTGCAGGGGATGAACGAGTACACGAGCTGGCTGCAGTGGAACTACGGCGCATCGGTCAGTCTGGATATGCGCAGCAAGACGATGGACAACTACGGCAAGCAGGCGCAGCAGGATCGCCGCACGCTGGAAGACTTCATCGGCCGCAAGACGCTGACCGGCAACGAGCGCCAGAACCTCGAACGCATCAAGCAGACGTGGCGGCAGGCGATGGCCCAGCCGCTGCTCTGGGGTAAAGACCTGGAGCGCGAGCTGATCGACTACATGGAGCAAAACCAGGGCGAGTTTTACCGGCGCGGTGGCTTGGCGAAATCCGACACCGTCCCGGCGATGCTCACCCCGGGCGAGTTCGTCGTGAACCGGCAGGCAGTCGCCCGCTACGGCGCTGGCTTCTTCGAAGCCATCAACAACCTGAGCGCTCCGGCGCAGGCACTGGCCGGGCGTGCGCTGGCGGGCATTCAGGGCTTTGCCTCGGGTGGTCTGGTGCAGCCCGCAAGCCGCAGCCTGCCACGTCCCTCGTTGCCCGAAGGTACGCCCACCCGCACCGTGCGCGTGGAACTGTCCTCGGGGCAACAGAAGGTCAACGCCACCGTCGATGCGCGCGACGAAGCGCGACTGCTGCAACTGCTGGACGCCGCCCGCGCCCGCACGGCCTGACCGTGCGCTCCTGTTTCTCTGCCTGAGGGTTTCCCGATGCAACTGAAGAACCTCGACACCGGGGTGGCTCTGCCATTGCCGGACGACTTGCTCTGGAGCGACGAGCACGCGTGGTCGCCTGCGGTCGCCAATGCGTCCTACCTGATCACCGGGGCCTTGCTGATCCAGTCGGCCACCCGGCAGGCAGGTCGGCCGATCACCCTGGTGGGAGCACCCGATATGGCCTGGGTGACGCGTGCTGCCGTCGAGCAGTTGCGCGCGTGGGCGGCGATTCCGGTGGGCGGCAGCACAGGCCGCTTCGAACTGACTTTCGCCGATGGCCGGGTCTTCACGGTCGCTTTTCGCCACCAGGAGGTCGCCATCGAGGCCGAGCCCGTGCTGGGCATCCCGGCGCGATCCGGCAACGACTTCTACCGCCTGACCCTTCGATTTTTGGAGATTGCCTGATGCCAATTCAATCTGGCGACGTGAAGCTGCTCAAGTCCGCCGTGATGGCGGACGTGCCCGAAGGCGGCGGCGCGCCCACGGGCCTCGTGATTGCCGATGGCGTATCGAATGCCATCTTCCCGGACATCTCCGAGCTGGATCGCGCCGGAGGCCGTGTCAACCTGCGCAAGAGCTTCGTGCAAGTGGCCACGGATGACACCGACACCTACTTCGGGGCCAACGTCATCGTGGCCGAGCCGCCGCAGGACGAGCGCGTCAGCGTCACGCTGTTTTCCACCCGCAAGACCTTCGACACCCGTGAGCAGGCGCAGACCCGCATCGAGGCCTACCTCAATAAAGGGCCGGAGTGGGCGGGCTACCTGTTCGAGAACCACATTGCGGGCCAGCGGGTCATCCAGCTCTTCCAGCGCCCCAGCGACGCCGTGCCAAACGTCGGCCAGACCCTCGTCCTGATCGAGAACGAAGGACTGCCCACGCAGAAGGAGCAGTACATCCGCGCAACCGCCGTGTCGGTGGTCGAGCGCAGCTTCACCTACAACACCGACCAGGACTACAAGGCGGCGGTCGTCACCGTCGCCATCAGCGACGCGCTGCGCTTTGACTTCACCGGCTCACCTGCGACGCGCACCTTCACGCGCGCCAACAACAGCACCAAGGTACGCGACACGGTGGTGGCCGACGCGGGCACCTACGTCGGCGTTGTGCCGCTGACGCAGGCTGCCAATGTGGGCGACTTCACCATCAAGGGCGCGTCCATCTACACGCAGCTCGTGCCCAGCGCCCAGACCGAGACGCCGATCTCCTTCGTGCCACCCTATGCCGCAGCGGGGTTGCCGGTGCCGGGCGCAGCACCCGTGAGTTACACGGCCAGCCACGCCTGGAACACGACCCTCAAGTTCAACCTGCCGGGTGGCTGCCTGCCTGGGTCGCTGTCCATCGTCACCGATGGCATCACGATCTTCGACGATGCGGGCCTGCTCAAGACCGCCAGCGGCACGCTGGGCACCATCGACTACGCCAACGGCATCCTGAGCCTGAATTCCGGCTCGATGTCCAACAGCAAGGCCATCACCTACACGCCTGCTGCGCAACTGCAGCGCGCGCCGCAAAGCGCGGAGATCGCGGTCACGCCGGAATCGCGCAGCCAGTCCTACGTCGGCACCGTGAACCCGGTGCCGCAACCCGGCACGCTTGCCATCAGCTACATGGCGCAGGGCCGCTGGTACGTGCTGTCGGATGGCGGCAATGGCTCCCTCAAAGGGCTGGACGCCAGCTACGGCGCGGGCACCTTCAACAAAAACACCGGGGCCTTCGTCGTGACCTTGGGGGCGCTGCCCGACGTGGGTTCGTCACTGATCCTGACGTGGAATGTGCCGACCCAGGAAACGCAGCAGCCGACAGCCACCCTGAAGGCATCGCAGGCCTTGCAGCTCGCCCCGCCCGAAGGCAAGAGCGTGCAGCCGGGCACGCTCACCATCACCTGGCCACACGAGAGTGGCACGGGCACGCGCACGGCGTCCGCCGCCACGTCTGGCGAGCTCAGTGGAGCCGCCACCGGCAATCTGAACGTCGCGCAAAACCTCGTGAGCTTCGCACCGAATGTCCTGCCGCCAGTCGGCGCGCTGCTGACGGTGGACTACGTTGCGGGCCCCAAGCAAGAAGACAGCTTCGCGCACCCCTCGCGCGATGGTCAGGGCAAAGTGCCGGTGACTGCGACACTGGGCTCCATCGAACCGGGTTCGCTGGAGATCGAGTGGAACACCCTGACCGACACGGCTGTACTGGGTGTCTACACGCAGCAGCAGATCCAGGCGATGGGGCTGGGGCTGTGGAATCTCGTCGATCCCACGCAGTACGCCCGCGACGATGGTGCGGGCAACGTGCTGCGCGCAGGCCAAGTCATCGGCAGCGTCAACTACGCCACGGGCGCGGTGCAGTTTCAGCCCGACGTCACCCTCAAGATTCCGCGCCCCGTCTATGGCGCGCAGCGCCTCGGCTGGGCCTCGGGCGTGGGTCAGATGTTCCGCCTCAACTACGGCGGCATCAGTTACGTGGACGCGCCGTCGATGTATCCCAACGACGAGTCCGGCTACGTCAAGCTGCGCTACAACAGCGCGGGCTCGACCAGCAACCACAGCGAGACGTTCGCGTTCAGCCCATCGTTCCGGCTCGTGCCCGGCGTCAACGCGCAGGTGGTGACCGGCACGGTGCTGCTGGCCATCGCAGGCAGCCAGCCCTGGGGCGACAACGGTCAGGGCACGCTGCGCGAATTCACGCCCAGCGGCTGGGTCACGCGCGGCAGCATCAACTACCTCTCGGGCGCAGTGACGCTCACCTCGTGGTCGGCGGGCGCGGCCAACAGCATCACACGCGCCAGTTGCGTGACGACAGTGGGCGAGAACATCTCCAGCGAGTACGTGTTTCGCACCGGTGCCGCGCCGCTGCGCCCGGGATCGCTCTCCATCCAATTCGCCCGTGCGGTGGGTGGAACCCAAACCGTGACGGCAGGCATCGACGGCACGATCACCGCGTCTGGCGTCAGCGGCAATGTCGACTACGACACCGGCCTCGTGCGGGTGCGGTTTGGCACCGTGGTCACGGCGGCGGGCAATGAGAGCGAACCGTGGTTCGACGCCGAGAACGTGCGCGGCGATGGCACGATCTTCCGGCCGGAGCCGGTGGCGGCATCCAGCCTGCGCTACAGCGCCGTGGCCTACAGCTATCTGCCCCTGGATGCGGCGCTGCTGGGCATCGATCCGGTGCGCCTGCCCAGCGACGGGCGTGTGCCGATCTTCCGTCCGGGAGGCTTCGCCGTCGTTGGCCACACCGGTCGCATCACCGCGTCGGTCAGCAACGGCCAGACCATCGATGCAGGCCGCGTGCGTCTGTCGCGCGTGCGCGTGGTCGGCCACGACGGCGTGGTGATCCACACCGGCTACATCACCGATCTGGAAGCAGGCACCGTCACCTTCACGAACGTGACCGGCTACAGCCAGCCCGTGACCATCGAGCACCGCATCGAGGACATGGCCGTGGTGCGCGACGTGCAGATCAACGGCGAGATCAGCTTCACGCGCCCGCTGACCCACGTCTATCCGCTGGCCAGTCCCGGCGATCCCGTCTCCGGCAGTTTCGTCTCCAGCGCGCTGGTGGCCGGTGATCTGTTCGCCCGAGTGAACCTCGTGTTCGATCAGAGCACCTGGAATGGCAGCTGGTCGGATGAAATCATCGGCAGCGCCGCGACCGCCACCTTCAACCACACGCAATACCCGATCACGGTCACCAATCGCGGGGCGCTCACCGAGCGCTGGGTGGTGCGCATGACCAACAGCACCTCGTTCGAGGTCATCGGCGAGAACGTCGGCGTGATCGCCACCGGCAACACCAGCGCCGACTGCGCCCCCAACAACCCCGCGACCGGCGTGCCGTACTTCCGTCT
Source organism: Rhodanobacter denitrificans (assembly GCA_017848855.1). GTDB lineage: Bacteria > Pseudomonadota > Gammaproteobacteria > Xanthomonadales > Rhodanobacteraceae > Rhodanobacter_A > Rhodanobacter_A denitrificans_B. The sequence goes on from JAFIHF010000004.1 coordinate 196,001, forward strand.
GCCCGCGCTCGGCTGGGGCAACGGCTGGGCCACCGGCAACGTGCTGCGCTTCAACACCATCGGCAGTCAGTTCCCGGTCTGGGTGGTGCGCACCGTCCAGCAGGGGCCGGAGTCCGTGCCCGACGACCACTTCACGCTGCTGATTCGCGGGGATGTCGACACGCCCTGACGGCGTGGGTGGACACCGCTTGATCTCTGAAACCTTTCTCGCAGGAATTCCTATGACCGACCTGACCGTCAAATACTTCAGCAGCGGCATGACGGGTGCACCGCAGATCGCCAACAACTGGGGCGATCTGGTGACGATGCTCGATGCCTGTCTCGTCAACGGCTTCGCGCTGAAAGCCATCGATACGCTGACCTTCGCCGATGGCGTGGCCACGGCCACCATTTCCTCGGGGCATGCCTATCGGCCTTTTCAGGTGATCGAAATCGCTGGCGCTGAGCAGCCCGAGTACAACGGGCAGTTCCGCGTGCTGACGGCGACGATGACCACGTTCACCTACGCGGTGACCGGCACGCCCGTATCGCCCGCCACGACTGCGACGAGTCTCTCGGCCAAGGTCGCCCCGCTGGGATGGGAGAAGCCGTTCTCGTCGACTCACAAGGCCGCCTACCGCAGCACGAACCCGCAGTCACCGCAAAACCTGCTGCTGATCGACAACAGCCTCAAGACACCCAACTACACGACAGGCTGGGCCAAATGGGCCAACGTCGGGATCGTCGAAGACCTGTCGGACATCGACACCATCGTCGGCGCGCAGGCCCCCTATGACCCGAACAATCCGACCCAGAACTGGAAGCAGGTCACCGCCAGCCAGTGGGGTTGGTACAAGTGGTTCCACGCCCGAAGCAATCAGTACGAAAGCAATGGCGACAGCGGCGGCGGTGGGCGCAACTGGGTGCTCATTGGGGATGACCGGCTGTTCTTCCTCTTCTGCACCAATGCAGCGGGCTACGGCTGGTACGGCCGCAACTGCTATTGCTTCGGCGACCTCATCAGCTTCAAGCCGGGTGACAACTACGCCACGGTGCTGGCTGCCGACGACAACTACTCGGGGATGAGCAACTACTGGAGCTATCCGGGGCAGTTCAGCGGGTACGGGCTGGTGTCGTCCCTGGACTTCACGGGCAAGGTACTGCTGCGCAATCACACCCAGCTCGGCAACCCCGTTCGTTTCGGGCTCACATCCCTTAACACGAACAACGGCCAGCAGATCTGCGGCCGGGGCCCGACGCCGTTCCCGAATGGAGCCGACTACAGCCTGTGGCTGCTGCCGACCTACGTGCGGCAGGAGGACGGCCACATGCGCGGCCTGATGCCCGGGATGCTATGGATGCCGCAGGATCGCCCGTACAGCGACCAGACCATCGTCGACAACGTGGTCGGTCAGGCGGGCAAGCGCTTCCTGCTGGTCAGGACGCAGTACAGCTCGGAAACCGAAGGCGCTCAGATTGCGTTCGACATCACCGGCCCGTGGAGGTAAGCCATGAGCTACCCGCTGAGCGAGTCCTTCGCTGTCGAGCCTTCCACCGGCTACACCGCAGTCCTGGGCGGAATGTCCGCGACGCACAACAGCGCGCAGCAGTCCATCGACATCTCGGCCCCCAACAGCCAGTCCATCCTGCGCTTCAACGAAGCCGCCCACGGCGATTTCTGGTTCGAGGCCGACGTCGAGTTGCTGACCGACCCGAGCGCCCGTAAGCACATCGGGCTGTGGATGACGACCGGCAACGGAGCCGAAGGCTACCGGTTCGCCCATCTCGATGGCGCGTGGAGCGTGTCGCGCTGGAACAGCGGCTTTGGCGATGGGGCGGGCGTGACGGGCGGTATCAACGACGGCGCGAAGCCCATCGCCGGGCTGCCCGACGTGGCCCCGACGTTCAATGTCGGCCAGCGATTGATCTTGCGCTGCGAGGTGATCACCGGAGCCTTCGACGCCAACGGCGTGCCCTGGGCGCGGCTGATCCAGTTCAAGGCCGGCGGCGTTCTGCTGTTCCAGGTCGGGGATGCTGCCTATCGGGGCAAGCTGATCCCGGGCGTGTTTCTGTACGGCGCCACGGCACGCGTCCACGCCATCGCAGGCGACACCCCGTCTGGTTTGCCCGACTTTCCGACGACGGTGGGCGTCAACGCCGACGACGATCTGCTGCCACTGGCCGGTGGCTCGACCTCGGTGCCGCCCGATCCCGCCGCGAACATCGGCGTCAATGCCCAGGTCGACCTGTCGCGTCTCAACAGCCCGTCGAGCAATCTGTGGAACCGAGGAGGTGGCTACGACTGGCACTTCCGCCCGCTTCCGAACGCTCGCAAGGACATCCACTTCAGCGGCCACGGCTTCATCGCCGGAACCGTCAAGGAGAAAGGGCAGCCCGACCAACCGCTGGTGCGGCGGGTGCAGCTCATCAGCGAGAACACCCGTGTCCTGGTCGCCGAGACCTGGTCTGACAGCGGCGGCAACTATCGATTCGAACTGCTGGACCCGGCGCAGCGATACACCGTGGTCAGCTACGACCACAAGCAGATGTACCGCGCCGTGATCGCGGACAACCTACGCGCGGAGATGATGCCGTGACCGTTGCCATCACTGTCGAACACAACGAGGCGCGGCTGGCAGGTACTTTGGCCTTCCTCGATGCAGGGACAAACCCGTCGCGCCTGCGCATTTACGGAGGTACGCGACCCGCCACCCCGGCGACAACGCCTGCAAGCGCGATGTTGGTGGAGATCAGACTCACCAAGCCTGCAGGCACGATTGCAGGCGGGCTCCTCACCCTGACGCAACAGGAGGACGGGCTGATCACGGCCACCGGCGTCGCCACGTGGGCGCGGCTTGTCAACGGCAACGAAGTCACGGCCCTGGATCTGGACTGCAGCGGCACCGACGGCAGCGGTGACGTGAAGCTGGCCAGCACCAATCTCTATCTGGGTGGCGATGCCCGGATGGTGTCTGCGATCCTGGGGTAGGCCGTGCCTGCCGTTCTCAACGAGGTGACCCTGGTCGCCGCGTTGCCAGCGCCCACCGCCAGCGTGGCGGTCGGGCCACCGCTGGTCGATCTGCTGTTCGACCAACCGGCTGCCACCGACGCCCACTTGGTGTTCGGGGCCAACTACATCGCGCCGCGCGACGATGTGACGGTGCGGGCCACGCTGCCGTTGCCGGTTGTCACGATCAAGTTCATCCCACCGGCACGGGCAGAGTTGTTGGCCGAGCTGCCGGGCCTGACGGTGCAGTCGCTGGTCTTGCGCCCGAGCGTGCCCTTGAACGTGGGGGCAGGCGCTGGCGCAAGCCTGCCCGGCGTTGTGTTCACTGGCGAGGTCAGGTACGCGTCGCACACGCAGCGCCCCACGGTGGGTCGGACTTCGCACCACTGGCAGGTGGCGCAGCAGACGGAGGAAGGCGCGAATCAGGGCCAGCAGGATGCGGCCGCGACGCCCGCAGGCTGGGAGACGTTCTGGCGGCGAACGATTGCCTCGCCACAAGGCATTGCGCATCGGCTACCCCCGGTCTTGGCCTCGCTGCCTGCGCAGCGTCGCACGGGCCAGCAACAGGCCCGGCGCTTCCACGACCTGACGTGGTTCGGGCATCAGGATGGCACGTATCTCGAACTGGCTCGCCTGGGTCTGTTCCAGAACGCGGTCCGCCTGCGGGATGCGACGCGGTTTCGTCATCAGGACGGCGACCGCACCAAGGGCGCGGGGCGGGTGAGCTTTTGGCAAACGGCGCGGCAGCTCACCCAGCGTCAAGCGAGTGATTTTCAGCGTGCGAGCCCGTCAATCAAGGGATGGCGTGGCCGGTATCAGGATGCCGTGCCGCCACCGCCGGGGATCAGCGTTTGGGTGGTTCCCGTGCCGCCCGCGCCGCAGCCTTGCTACACGCCGAGCGCCCACCTGCTGTTCGCTGCGCTGGCACCGGCGGACGGCCACTTGCTGTTCGTTTGTGAAAACCACATCGACCCGCCGCCTCCCGATGGGGAGCCGGTGGTCGTCCCCGTTCGGAGGGTGTATTTCGTGATCAACAACGTGACGCTGCACCGGCTGCCCGATGGCCTACCGGTGCCGGTGTTCAACCTCTCACTGTCGCTCGATGCCGCCTCCTGGACGTGGGGTTTCGATGCGCTGCTTCCTGCCGCCGCAGAAGCCCTTGTCGCCCCCGGCAGCAACGGCGGCCCGGTCGAACTGGTGGCCAGCGTCAATGGGACGCCGTTTCGCGTGCTGGCAGAGAGCATCAGCCGCGAGCGGGTGTTTGGAGACGCGAGCATCCGCATCTCGGGACGAGGGCGCAACGCCGTGCTGGCCGCGCCCTATGCGCCGGTGATGAACTTCCAGCAGCCGCAGGCGCGCACGGCGCAGCAGTTGATGGACGACGTGCTCACGCTCAATGGCATTCCGTTGGGTTGGAACATCGATTGGGGCCTGACGGACTGGAACGTTCCGGCCGGGGTGTTCACCCGGCAGGGCACGTGGATGGAAGCACTGGTTGCCATTGCCAGCGCGGCCGGGGGTTACCTGATCCCGCACCCATCCGACCAGAGCATCCGCGTGCACCACCGGTATCCGGTCGCGCCTTGGGAGTGGAACACCGTCACGCCGGACTTCGTGCTGCCCGTCGATGCGGTGGCCCGCGAGTCGTTGCGCTGGGTGGAGAAGCCCGGCTACAACCGTGTGTTCGTGTCCGGCCAGGATATCGGTGTTCTGGGTCAGGTCACTCGCGCAGGCACGGCGGGCGATGTGCTGGCCCCGATGGTGGTCGACGCGCTGATCACCGAGGCCACTGCGGCGCGCCAGCGAGGCGTCGCCGTACTGGCCGATACCGGGCAACAGATCGAAGTGAGCCTGCGCCTGCCGGTGCTCGCCGAGACCGGGATCATCGAGCCGGGTGCATTCGTCGAGTACCAGGACGGCAGCTTCACCCGCCTGGGACTGGTGCGCTCGACGCAGATCGAGGCGGGAATGCCCGAGGTCTGGCAGACGCTGGGGGTGCAGGGCTATGCATAACCTCTACGAGCAGTTCCGCCAGCTGATCCCCGACCCGCCGCTGCAGGCGGGCACCGTGATCGACGTCGGCTCCGGCGTGGTCACCGTCGCATTGCCCGGTGGCGGCCTGATCCGGGCCCGTGGCAATACGGCCGTCGGCCAGAAGGTGTTCGTCCGCGATGACGTCGTCGAAGGCATCGCGCCGAGTCTGACCCTGGAGATCATCGAAATCTAAAGCACCGCCGTTTCACCGATCACCCCTGAGACCCGCCTCGATGCCGACGCATCAGGCGGGTTTCGCATTTCTGGAGAAAGCAAATGACCGAACCCGAACAACAACAGCCCGCGCTCGTCGAGAACATGCTGCTCTTGCGCCGCGACGACTTCGACGAGCTGCTCGACCGCGCCGCCCAACGCGGAGCCGAGCGTTGCCTCGCCCATCTCGGCTTGGAGAACGGCAGTGCCGCCCGCGACATCCGCGAACTGCGTGATCTGCTGGATGCGTGGCGCGACGCGCGGCGCACCGCGTGGCAGACCACCATCAAGGTCGTCACGACCGGCATCCTGGCCGCGCTGCTGGTGGGTGCTGCCATCAAGCTCAAGCTGATGGGAGGCTCGCAATGATCGAGACCTTGCTCGGTGGCCTCCTCGGCGGGGCCTTCCGTCTCGCGCCGGAAATCCTGAAATGGCTCGACCGCAAGGGCGAGCGCGGCCACGAGCTGGCGATGCAGGACAAGGCGCTGGAGTTCGAGAAGCTGCGCGGCGCGCAGCGGATGGCCGAGATCGGCGCGAGCGCGGATGCGGCGTGGAACGTCGGTGCCATCGAGACGCTGCGCGAAGCCGTCCGCACGCAAGGCGAGAAGACCGGCGTGCGTTGGGCCGATGCGCTGTCCAGCAGCGTGCGGCCCGTCATCACCTACTGGTTCATGGCGTTGTACTGCGCGGCCAAGACGGCGGCGTTCGCGGCCGCCGTGACGGCCGGCGCGAGCTGGGGCGTGGCCGTCCTGCACGCCTGGACGGAGGCCGATCAGGCGCTGTGGGCCGGGGTGCTGAACTTCTGGTTCCTCGGCCGCGTGTTCGACCGGGTGCGGCCGTGATCGAGATGCCGCACACGGCCATCGACCTGGCCAAGCGCTTTGAGGGCTTCCACCGCGTGCCGAAAACCGATCCGAGCCGTGCGCACCCGTACATCTGCCCCGCAGGGTTCTGGACGATTGGCTACGGCCATCTCTGTGATCCGAAGCATCCGCCGATCACCGAGGGGGAAGCGGAAGCCTATTTGGCCCGTGACCTGAACGCGGCGCTGGCCGCCACGCTGCGCCACTGCCCGGTGTTGATTGCCGAACCCGAGGGGCGGCTGGCGGCCATCGTGGACTTCACGTTCAACCTTGGCGGCGGGCGCTTGCAGACGTCGACGCTGCGGCGGCGAGTAAACCAGCGCGACTGGGCCGCCGCCGCGATGGAGCTGCGGCGATGGGTCTATGGCGGCGGCAAGGTGCTTCCCGGACTTGTCACACGGCGAGAAGCCGAAGCGTCTTGGCTGCTTCGCAACGCCTGACCTCATCAAATCAAGAACCGCTTCCCGCGCCAGCAAGAGACGCGGACTGGAGTGATGCGCCCGTCACCACGCCTTCACAGCCCGCGGAAAGTGTGAGAAAATACTGATAGTCCGCTTTATGCGTTTTAAAAATCTATATAAATCACGGTGTTAGGTTCGTTATGGGCGAGTTGAGCGGTTTAAAGGCAGATTTAGCCCAGGTTGTTCGGTTGGCGCTGGCCGAGCAGACAGAGGACGTGCGCCTGTTCGCCGCGAGGCTGGTCAGGAAGTACCGGGGCAGCGAACCTGATTTGGCAGAACAGGTAGATCTGTTTCTTCGTGCCAAGCCGCATCGGGCAGGCGCGCCGCTGCGCAAGGCGGCCGCGCCGTCACTGCCGGAGCAGGTGCTGCCCGTGGATGACGAATCGCGTCTGTCGTTACTGAAGGTTTTCAAGGATTCTCCAGATCGGGAGGCACCGTTGTTGTCTGCCGAGTTGGGAGAGTCCCTCGGACAATTGATCCATGAACGCAAGCAGACGGCACGTCTTGCCGCACTGGGCTTGACCCCGACGCGCTCGGCCATCTTTGTCGGTCAACCGGGCGTGGGCAAAACGCTGACGGCGCGCTGGTTGGCCGCCCAGCTTGGTGCGCCGTTGTACGTGCTTGATCTGACAGCCGTGATGAGTAGTCTGCTGGGACGCAGCGGCAGCAATCTCCGTGCAGCGTTGGATTTCGCCAAACGCAGCCCCTGCGTCTTGCTGCTCGATGAGATCGATGCAATCGCTAAGCGCCGCAGCGATGACAGTGACGTAGGCGAACTTAAACGACTGGTGACAGTGATCTTGCAGGAGGTCGATGAATGGCCTGCGACGGGATTGCTACTGGCTGCCACCAATCACCCCGAGCTGATCGACCCGGCACTGTGGCGACGATTCGATCTGGTCGCGGAATTCAAGGTGCCAGAGGCAGCGTCGGTCAAGGAAGCCGTCAAGCGGTTCCTGGGACCGGATTTCGCGCTGTTCGGTCGCTGGATCGAGATTCTGACCTTCGCATTTCACGGCCAATCCTTCAGCGACATCGAGCGTGAGATACAGCGCTTTCGGCGTGCCGTGGCGTTGGGAACGACGCCAGATGCCGACTTGATCGAGGAATTCATCAAGGCACGTGCCCTGTCGTTGGATCGGCAGGGCCGCATCGACATGGCAGTGTTGCTGGCAAAGCAGACGCGCCTGTCCCAGCACAGCATCTCGGACATCACCGGAGTGAGCCGGGACACCATTCGCAAATACACAACCGACGGATCGACCGTCGTTCCCAAAAAGCGGAGGCGTGAGGCATGAGCCAGACCAACTTTCTGATCGGACGTGGCGAGCTGCTGACCCACGAAATCAAGGGTCCCAAGCGCGGCATGGACAAGGCCGAGGTTTACACGCTGCAGCAGGCGAGGAGTCGGTTGACGCCGCAGTTCGTCGAAGTGGCGACGAGCCTCGATAACTTGCCCGACAACGCCTGTCCGGGGGATTTGGGCGTAGCGCGCCTTACACTCAATCCCAGCTACATCGCGCGCTCCTTCTTCCCGGTGGCCATGCTGCGCAGCGCGGGCCTTGAATCGGTCGGCAGCAGGGCCGTCAAACTCACTCCGGATGCCTGGTCCAAGAAGGGACCACCACGCGAGTCGGCCACCACGGAGCTTTTCGTGGTCGGTAGGCGCCAAGCATTCCGCCAGTTGAAGGACTGGGCGGGACGACTGGAAGAGGGATCGAACGAAGCGAAGGACCTGTCGCATATCGAGCGGTTTTCCGCCTTCGAACCGAAGGACCGCATCGTCTCCCTGGGCAAGGATAAGGATCGCTTCTTCGAAGTCGGCATCCATCTGCTTCCCGGTGACAACGACCAGTTCGTGCAACGCGCGTTCGCCAAGTATGCGGCCCATGTCGGCGTGACGATCCATGCCGACCTGGCCTTCAATGCAGGCAACCTGTGGTTTCTCCCGGCCGAAGGCAAGCACGACAACGTCAAGCGCTTGGCCGAGTTCTCCTTTGTGCGCGTGATTCGTCCCATGCCGAAACTGCGTGGCATGCGCCCCGTGCAACGCTCGGCGGGCGTGACGGTGGCATGCAGCCTGCCGACGGAACAACCACTGTCGTCCGAACCCAAGGTGGCCATCCTTGACGGCGGCCTGCCCAAGCAGCACAGCATCGCACCGTGGGTGCGGACCTATCGGGTGCTGGATGAAAAGGCGGCGGATGATCCGGGCGGCTTGGAGCACGGCCTCGGCGTAACTTCGGCATTCCTATTCGGCCCCATCGCTCCAAATGGCACGGCGGCACGCCCTTACTCCTATGTCGATCACTTGCGTGTTCTGGATCGCGAGACCGAATCGGAAGATCCCCTGGAGCTGTACCGCACACTGGGACTTATCGAAGAAGTTCTGCTCTCACGCCAGTACCAATTCATCAATCTCAGTCTGGGGCCGGACCTTCCGATTGAGGACACGGACGTGCATGCCTGGACTTCTGTGGTCGACGATCTGCTCAGCGATGGCGATACGTTGATGACCGTGGCCGTTGGCAACAACGGCGAAATGGATCGGTCGGCGGGCAATGCCCGTGTGCAGGTACCTGCGGACTGCGTCAATGCGCTATCCGTGGGCGCTGCCAACAACATCGATGGGACGTGGTCACGCGCCGCCTACAGTGCCATTGGGCCTGGGCGCAGTCCCGGCGTGGTGAAGCCGGACCTCATGGCCTTCGGTGGGGACGCCGCCAGCTCCAAGTATTTCCATGTGCTGGCAGCAGGCGCGAAGCCGACGCTGGTGCCGCAGTTGGGCACCAGCTTTGCGTCGCCATATCTGTTGCGCAATGCGGTCGGCGTCCGGGCGATCCTCGGCGCGGATTTGACTCCACTGGCCATCAAGGCCTTGCTCGTTCATGCCGCTGACCCGTCCACCCACGACAAGCTCGAAGTGGGTTGGGGCAAAGTGCCGGAAGATTTAATGGATGTCATCACTTGCCCGACCGGCGTGGCAAGGGTGGTCTATCAGGGCGAGTTGAAGCCGGGCAAGTTCCTGCGTGCAACGCTCCCCCTGCCTGCTGGTGGCCTGCAAGGCAACATTCGTTTGAAGGCAACCTTCTGCTATGCCTCGCCGACAGACCCGCAAGATGCTGTCGCCTACACGCGCGCTGGCCTGGAAGTCGTATTCCGACCCAGCGACAAGAAGGTCAAGGAAGGCAAGACCAACGCTGACACAAAGGGCTTCTTCAGCATGAAGAAGTACGCTACGGAGGAAGAACGTCGTTCCGATCTGGGCAAGTGGGAGACGGTTCTGCACGGCAACAAGTCCATGCGGGGCAGTAGCCTCGACAACCCTGTGTTCGACATCCACTACAACGCCCGAGAGGCCGGCGGGCCGACGACCAATGCCGAGAAGATTCGCTATGCCCTGATCATTACGGTTGAAGCGCCCAAGCACGTGGATCTCTACAACGAGATCCTGCGTGCTTACGCGAAGACGCTGGTGCCGATCCAACCGAAGATCACGTTGCCGGTTCGCGTGTAGAAGCGAATGCCAAGGTAGCGTGGCTGTACAGGTTCACCAACAGCAGCTGGTGGGGCCCGTTAACCCCACGCCGCGCTCATCAGCGTGGCGAGATCCCGTCGCGAGAGCACTTCTGTAAATTCGCGCCAGTCCTTCTCCGGCGGCATCATCGTGCCGGTGTATCGCAGGTCGAAGCCCGTGGCGGTCTTCTGCGCGTTGATGTACTCATCCAATCTCTCGCCGAGCGTCTCGATGTCATCGATCCACTCGTCCTTGATGGTGTCCGGCAGCGAGCCGAAGAGGTCGTAGCGGTTCTTCATGCGCTCGGACAGGCGCTCGTAGATTTTCTCGTCCACGGTCTGCTCGAACACGAGGTTCAGCATGTCCACGGTTTCACGACGCTGCCCAAAGCGCTTGATGCGGCCGATGCGTTGTTCAAGTCGCGTAGGGTTCCACGGCAGATCAACGTTGATCAGTGTGCCGAGGGATTGCAGGTTCAAGCCCTCGCACGCGGCATCTGTGGCCACCATAACGCGAATCTGGTGCTCGGCCACCATGCGCTTGAGCGTCTCGCGTTCGACGGTCACGCTGTCGCTGCGCTGATACAGGCGGCTGCGGCCCGCGCCTGCGTATAAGCCGACGGCCTCTTCCGGATAGCGGGCCGCCAGCGAATCGGCCAGCCACTTCGCCGTGTCGTAGTACTGGCTGAAGATGATGACGCCCAAGCCCAGCCACTTCTCCCTGTCGAGGAAGTGAACGACAGCCTCCATCTTCGGGTCGGCATCCAGCCGCTCCAACCGGGCGATCAGGCGTTGCAGCACCTCGCGCTCCTCGCCCGTCTCGACCTTGAGGTCGGCTTCTTGCTCTTCGTCCTCTTCATGCACTGCCTCGCCTTGCAGCAAGCGCCGTGCGGTTGCCAAGCCCGCATGGATGCTGGAGCAGATGCGCTGCTCCATCAGGTTCTTCATGAAGCCGCTGCCCTTGCCGCGCTTGGCCAGCGCCTTGCCGAAAGCGCGGGCCTCGCCATAAGCCTGGCGGAAGTCCTCCGACGTGCGCAACGCCTTGCCTTCGAACAACACGTCGAAGGCGCGCTGCTCCGTGACCTGCTCGCGTTCGGGATGAACATCCACACCCACGGGGGTCAACAGAGGCTTGCCGTCCTTGTCTTTCGTTTCCTCGAGCTGCTGGCGCTTGCGCAGCACGACATGGCGCACCAGAGGGTTCTCACGCTGGAAAAGGGTGGCTCCGGCGATGCGGCGTTCCAGCTCCTCTTCCAGAATCTCCCGCGTTTCCTCCGTCAAGTCGGCGAGCGAACGGTTGGTCTGCCACTCGCCGTTCTGCAAGCCCAAGTCTTGCCGGATGGCGGAGAACAAGCGCCGGGCGCGAGGTTCAGTGGTCGACTCCGTGCGCGGCAGCGGCGAGCGCAGCAGCTCCCAAGCATGGGCGAGAGTCTCCACCTCCACGCGGCCCGCGAGAACGTCAAGCACGTCGTCGGGACGATGCCAGGCGGCGAGGTCATGACCCAGCACGAAGCGTCCCGGGCCTTGATGCAAGATGCCCAGCAAATCCCACAGATCGGCGGGATTGGTCTGAATCGGCGTGGCCGTTCCCAACAGCACATGGTCTGCGCGCGCAGCGATCTCGCGCATGAAAGCCAGCAGCTCGTTCGGCGTGCCGGCCTCCTTGCCGAAGCCCTGGCGCGTTCTGGCTTTGTGCGCTTCATCCAGAATGACGACGCCGAAGTGCATACCCAGCAGGTGCTGCTTTTCCAGCGAATCACGCATCATCAGCCCGGTGGAGACGATGCCGATCCGCAGCGGGCAATGGGCGATCTGCTCGCGCCCCGCAGGGGAAATAACTCGCTCCTCCGCGTCCAGCCAGACCTTGCCCACGGTATCCCAACGTGCGGTCGGGATACCGAGCTTGTCCAGCATCTCGGTCTGCCATTGCTCGGTCAGCGTGGCAGGGGCGAGGATCACCACCGGACGGCGCGGGCCATTTTCCTTGTCAGACAGCAGGCACAGCGTCAGCGCGGCGGTGGCCAGAGAGAGCGTCTTGCCTAAGCCCACCTCGTCGGCCAGCAGCAGGCGTACCGTGCCGTATAGGCGTTGGTGCCGCAGGCACTCGGTCAGGAAGCCCTGCTGCCACGGCTGGAGCTGCTGCCCCTCGCGGTACAGCGGCGACTCGATCAGTGCCGCAGGCGCAAGGTTCTCATCGTCCTCAATCTCGGTGAACTCAATTTCGCGCCGATAGCCGCGCCGATGCACCTCGCGGATGACGGCCTGCGGCAGTGGCTTGGCGGCGTTCCAGAGGAAGTCGAATTCCTCCTCGATCCACGCTACGCCTTCCTGCGACTCGTCTTCCCACAGGATTTCGTAGTGGCGCTGCCAGCCGCTGCGTGTCTCGTTCATCGAGCCGATAAAACCCAGCCTGCGGCCATCGGCCAGCGTGATCACGCCTGCCTTGCCATGCACGAAGCCGCAGATGTCGTCGGGCGCGACGCGCACCGCTGGCCCGTGCTTCTGGAGGAAGGAATCCAGACACCGGTAGCGTTCGCGGTTCAGCAGCGCCTCAGCTTCCAGGCCGCGCTCGTTCCAACGGCCCAGCATCTTGCTCTCGCGCAGTTGCGCCACCTTCAAGTCTTCTGGGTGGATGTCCACATTGCAGACGATCTTGACCTCCGGAATGTGCTCCAAGGCTTCGCCTGCTACCTCGAACAGAGAACTGGTGAAGTAGCCCGCAATGCGCTTGTAGCTCTTCGCGCCAATCAGATGCTGCATCAGGAAGCTCGCATCCAGCCGGTGAGTACGCGAAGAAAAGCGCCGGATGCTCATGCTTCAGGCCCTCAGTCGCCGAAGCGCAGGTTCTTCAAGCGCGCGCCCAGCACCTCGGCGGCGTTGCGAACCTCCGGCTCCGACGATTTGCGCTCGATGAAGGTCAGCACATCCACCAGCAAGGGCCGGATTTCGAGGAAGTCCGCCATCTCGCTGCGAATCTGATCGACGATGACCTGCGGCTCGGCGTCCTTCAGCAGTTGCTGCAAGGCGATGATCAGCCGCCCCAGCCGGGTGGCACCGATCTCGGTGGCGTCGGTCAGCTCGCGCGAGGCGTACTCGCTCATGCGCTTCAGGCGCGCGTGGTTGGGCCGCATGTCGCCCATCACGCGGGCGTAGTCCTCGACGTGGAAGGCTTTGGCGAAGTTCTGGTAGTTGTCCAGCTTGGCCGAGCCGGTGGTCTCCATGTCCAGCATCCGCAGCACGAAGCGCTCGATGCCCGTGAGCTTGGCCCACGCATCCGCCGTCAATCCTTCGGGCACCAGCAGACTGGACGCGGTTTCCGCCGCCTGCTGCACGATCTCATCCACCACGGTGACTTCCCCCCGCGCGCGCGGGCGCAGCGCGAAGCTGGTGACATCCTCGCCGCCGATGTGGGTGTAGGCGGTCAGCACCTTCAGCGCCGCCGCGTATCCTGCCATCTGCAAGTCAGAGTCGTTGAACACCGGCTCGCCGTGATGCGCCTTCACTGTGTCGTTCAGGTGCATCATGCTTTCGATCTGACGGGCCACCTCCTGCCGCACGGCGGGCAGCAGGCGCTGCTTGAAGCCGGTGCGCTCGCCAGCGGCGCGCTTCTTGAGCATCAGGATCACCGTGCCCTGGACGTAGCCCCCCTTCTTGAGCTCGGAGGTCGTCTCGGTGGCGATGTACCAGGCGGCCACGACTTGTAGGCCCGCCGCCCAGAAGATGCCGATGAGGTCGCTCCAGACGCCGGTGTCCTGGTGGGTGAACATCACGCATTGCAGGCCGTTGTCGGGCATGTGCTCGGCCATGGCCTGGTAGGCGGCCACCATGCCGCGCCGGAAGTCTTCACCCGCGCCTTTGATCGCGAGTGCCCGCCGCGAGTCCCAGACCCATTCGTCGAACGGCTTGGGCGGATTCTTGCGCAGCCAGGCGATGAAGAACTCGGTGATCTCGTGGTAGTTGACCGCGTCGGCGTAGGGGGGGTCGGTGATCCAGAACTCGCAGCGCTGCCGGGGTTGGTCGGCCGATGAAGACACAATAATGCGATCGACATCAGGCATCGCTGCCCTGCTCAATTCAAAAAAGTCCGGGCTAAACCTGATATATCCGCGACACGCATAGTTGTAAAAAACATTCAGCGCTTGGTTATAAAAAACATGCTTCGGACCTCCTTCACCCTGTGTAGGCAGCCATTGACATAACTTTGCGTAAAAGTTGAGCATCTTTGCGATGTTCAACCAACCCATTGGCGCTTCAGGCGTCTTTTTCCAAGCGCCAATTGTCAAAGCCATGTTCAGCAACTGCCGCGCATTGAACAAATGATGCCAATGCGTCCAGCCGCGCTCGCGGAATAAGCGCGTGGTCTCGTCCCCCGGCTCGATGGCCATGTCCGGCACCAGGCCTTCGTCCTGCCAGCGGGCAAGGTTGGCGGCGACGATCGCTTCCACCTGGCGCTCGCGTTCCAGGTCCGCTTCGGTGGGCGCAGCAAACCAGGTCTCTTGGCGGCCGGCCTCGATCGTTTCCTTCTTGATCCATTGGACGCAGTACAGCCGCTCCTGGAAGATGTCATCGGGTCTCGGCCGGAACTCGTCCTTGTCCCACCGGCGCAAACGGTTGCCCGTCGTGCCGTCGGGTAGCCGATAGTCGCCACGCAAGGTCTTGATCGGGGTGCGGTAGGTCTTGCCATCGAGCTGATAGACCATGTCGCCGTCTTGCACCGTGCCGGTCTCGGCTGCTGCAATCGCCTTCGCCGAGGCACCGGTGACGACCTCGATGTCAAAGCGCTTCAGGGCAGGGTTCGGCACCAGCTTGGCAATGGCGCCTTGCTTGGGCGAGATCACCCAACTGGGGGCGAGCGGCACCCTCCAGCCGGTTTCCGGGCAGCGCGCCTCCAGGCAGTAGAGGTAGGCCTTGGCGCGGTTGCCGTGTTCGTCGTGCTCGACGCCTAACCGCGTGATCTCGGCATCCACCTCGGCAAACACCCGCTGCTGCGCGGACTTCAGGGCGGCGCGCCGGTCGGCCGGGGCACCGATGACATTGAGCGCGCCCCAGGTGAGCATGCAGGCGATGGGGTTGAGATCAGAGGCATAGGCATCGCACCCGATGCGTGCTGCTTCGAACGGGATGGATCCGCCACCGCTGAAGGTGTCGCCCACGCGCGGGCGGTGGCCATAGCGCAGGATGCCGAATTGCTCAACCAGTTCCGGCAGCGACCGCACGTTCACGCCCAAGTGCGCGTAGTGGCGATTGACCTCAGCCCACACCGGGGCGTAGAGCCAATCCTGATCCACTTCTTCCGGGCGTTTGCCCAGACTGGCCCTTTCTTCGTAGCTCGACAGCGTGGCCAGCGCGCGCCGGTACAGGACGAGCTTTTCGTCGTCGGTGATTTCGCGCCGCCAACCACGTCCGCTGAAGTAGCGTTCCGGGTCGGAAATCGGGATGATCTCGTGCAGTGTCGTGGCCGAGTAGGCATTGGCAGCCAGCGCGCGGCGCGCCAGACCTTCATCGTCGAAGGCCATCAGCTTCTCGAAAATGGCGAGGTCTGCTTCCGCGTCGTCGGTGGGGGGTAACAAGCTGCCCAGCACGATGGCCCGCACGAGAATCAGCGGCTTGCGGCCTTTCCAGTACGAGCCCAAGCCGGTCAAGGTCTGCGCCGCGACCGCCTTGCGTTCACTTTGCGCCTCGAACGAAACCTTCTGTGCGGGAAAAACCGATTGAATCAGCGCGGGCGCATCTTTCAGGGCCAGGGGCGTGAGCGTTGTCGTTATTGTCTTTGCATGCATCGCGTGTTCTTCTTCAATGGGTCGCCACGGCTTCGGGCGACAGCCAGCCCTGCGATTTCAGTCGTTCTTCCGCGATGGCGAGCTGGCGGGGCGTGAACTGCTGCTTGCGGGCGTTCCAGTCGTAGACCCGACGCGCCACGCTGTCGTGTTGGGTCGCGCCTTCGCGGCTCATCACCCAATGGACGGTGGCCAGCAACTCCAGGCCGTAGGGCGATTCGAAACCTTCGACCAGGCGCGTGACGCGCTCGAAGCGGGCACGGCTGCTTTCGTGCTGGTCGAGGTAGTCCTTGGCTTCCTCCGCTGCGCCCGGCACGAGACTCAAGGGCTTATCGGGCGCGTCGCCGCCGTCGGCGTAACCCGCGATCAGGTGACCTTCGACCGCGCGCAGCACATGGCGCAGGTTTTCCGCGTAGGGGCCGTAATGATGCTTTACGTAGTTGAGCCGCAACGGCTCACCGGCCTCCTGCATAAAGTACATGAGCTTGTGGACTTCCAGCAGGGTGACAAAGGGGTCGAGCAAGCCGCCGAGGTAACGTTGAATGAGCTCAACCAAAGCAGCCCGGCCCGCCGTCATCTTGGGCACTTCCCGAACGTGGGACATTTTGTCGCTGGCAGGGGCGCCGTTAGGTTCGAACACGAGCACCTGCACATCGGCAAGGTCCGTCAGGGCCCGCTCGATGCGGGGGCGCACCTCGTTCCAGTCCAGCCCACCCAGGCCACTGCCCAGCGGGGGGATGGCAATGGAGCGAATGCCTTTGTCGCGGATGACCTTGACGAGATCGGCAAGGCCCGACTCGATGTCCTCGATGCGGCTCTTGCCGCGCCAGTGGCGCTTAGTGGGAAAGTTGATGATGAAGCGCGGCGGCGTGAGCTGGCCCGTCTCGTAGACGAACATGCGGCCCGGCTGTACGGCTTCGCGCTTGCAGGCAGCCTCGTAAGCCTTGAAGTTTTCGGGGTAGACGTTCTTGAACTGCAAGGCGATGCCGCGCCCCATCACACCAACGCAGTTGACGGTGTTGACCAGCGCGTCGGCCTCACATTTGAGGATGTCGCCCGAGGTGTACTCGATCATGGCTGTGCTCCTCTCATTTCAGTAATACCAGTCCGCGCGGACTTCGACCGTGGGCCGATGCCCGTGCGCGGGAAGGGCGTTGACCACTTGGCCGTAGACGGCGGCCGAGTGAACACCGATACGTTCGATCAGGTGCCAAGGGAAGCGGTGCTCCAGCAGAAACTCCGCTTGCTTGCCTTCCTTGTGCGCCCGCCAGTCACGGGCCTGCACGGCAGTCCAATTGATCTCGCCCAGATGCGCAAGATCGCTGCGGTCCTCGAAAAAATATGAGCCTGCATTCGAGAGCGTGAAAGCCCAGCGCGCGGGCTGCGCGTTGGCCCATGCAACGACGGCGTGCAGGTCGGCCTCGAAGTGCAGGATCGGCCCTTGCCCGCCACGATAGGCCAACTCCTGATGGTTACCCTGGTAAATCAGGTAGAGCATCACGGAGCGCGGGCAGAAATAGAACGGCACACAGTCGCCGACGTGCAGGTCGGCGTAGCTGCCCAAGGGCAGCGTCAGCCGCCGCTGCTTGATGCTGCTCATGCCGATGGTCGTGCCCGCAGGCCCGCGCCTGATGACCTCCGCATCGCACCACAGGAAACCGTCAGCCACGATGGAGGGCAGACGATCTACATGGGCGATGTGGTAGATCTTTGGCTGCGGCGGCACGAGCACGGCGTTCATGACGTCTCGTCCCCGAACAGGTCAAGCGAGGGGCGGATGTCGTCCTTGCCACGGCTGCTGCGGCGTGCGCGCGGGGCGAGCAAGTCGCTTTGCGCCACGTCGCCCAAGGCATGTTTCAGGGCGGCGCGCCAGCCCTTGCCCGCGTCCATAAGGCCGCCCGTGCTCATCGCGGTCATACCGAAGAGCCACCAACGTTCTTCCGGGCGCAGCGCCAGCCAGTTGCGGACGGCGACCGGAATCTTCTCCGTATCCATCTGCTCGACGGCCCACGCCAGCACGCACAGTTCCTTGCCGAGCAGGCGGTCCACCGGGTTGTCGCCGACCTTCCACGCACCGGGCCTCAAGCCGTGCGCGGACAAGCGCGCGTTGAAGGCTCGTTGCACCTCGGCGCGGATCGCCGTCCAGCGCGGGCGATCCAGCAGGACGCGGTCGATGACCGCGCTGTCGGCGCTGGCGGCCTGCAAGCCGAGGTGTTCGCTGATCTGGACCTTGCCGGTGCTGCTCTTGGGGATGACGACCTTGAAGTGATGCGGGTCGGAGGTCGCAGGCACACCGAAGCCCAGCGTGTGCGGCACTTGCGCGCGCGCCTTGGGTGATTCGGTGTTTGCTGCGGCCTTGGCCATCGTCAATCCTCCTGACTCACTTCGCCTGGTTTCAACTCAATCCCGGCGAGCTTGGCAAACTCCTTCAGCGCGAAGCCGGTATCGAAGTGAACGCCGTCGGCAATGGCAATGTTGAGCGGTGCGTCGGGCTCTTTGAGCACCTCGCGCAGGCTGTTGACGACCCCTTCGATGATGGCCGCCGTGACCTCGCGCTCCTGAAAGCGAACGGTCACGGTGTTCTCGCCTTCGCCGATTTCGACGCGCACGCCCTTGAAGCGCGTGCCCGGTTGATCGCGGAAACGGTTGATGACGCCGAAGACGCGGTCGGTCGTGTCGAGAGCGACGCGCTTGCTTTGCAGACGCGCGGGCTTGCTGTCGACGATCTGAACCGTCTTGTCCCCACTAGCGGGAATCTGAAAGTCCGCCGTCTTGTTGGCTTCGCCCGCACGAGCGAACACCAGCAGTCGGTAGCTCGCGGCACCGATCTCGAACGGCCCCTCGTAGCGGGTTCCGTCCTTGGGATTGGAACCGTCCAGGGTGTAGAAGAGGTCGGCGCGCGGCGTAGCGGCTAGGACGACACGGCGCTTGTCGGCGGCAGGCTCGACCTGATGGCGAATCTTTAAGTCGGCGAGCCAGCGCGTGGCAGGGCCGCTCTCGTAGCGACCTGTCGGCTCCTTCACCATGAAGTAGACCGTGCCCTCGCCTGTGGCAAAGTTCTCTAGATCCTCGATCTTGTGATCCTTGTCCGACACGTCGGGCTTGGTCGACCAATAAACGACGGGGCTTTCGCCCGCGTGGCGCGGCGTGAGGCTGAGAACCGTTTCGCCCGTGTCCGGCTTGACGTTGACGACGGAGACGTTGACGGTGGCCTTGTCTTTGGGGAACGGCCCCTTCTCGATGTAGCCGTCCTCGCCCAAGCGCCAGCGGCCTTGCTTCAGGGCTTCGGTCTTGAGGGCGTCCAGTCCGCTCGAGCCCGGCATCCACGGCCAGATGGGCGAGCACTTGGCCCGGGTGGCTACGTCCTTCCACGGTGTGCGGCGGTTGTCCTTGCCAGACGGCCACAGATATTCCTCGGCCTGCGCGAAGTATTCGTCGAGGTTGTCCTTGCCGAGTTCGGCCACGAGCTTGTAGTCGGCGCGCGGACTGGACAGCAGTTTCTCGATCTGCGTCTCAGCGGACTGGTCGCCTTGGCCGAGCTTTAACCCCTGGTCAATGCTTACCTTGCCGAGGACATCACGCCCGTCGGAGGCGTCATTCGTGGGGATGTAAAGGCAGTTGTAGGCCGCCGACAGCGCCTTGCCGAACCGATCCTCGGCCTCCTCGAGGCGGTCGCGGGCCTCCTCGAACAAGGTATCGCCGGGCTTGAGCCGCTTGTGAATCTGCTCGATGGCGTACAGCTCGCGCAACCGTTCCTCCACCGCGTCGGCCAGCAGGCTGTCCTGGCCCGTCAGCACCAGAAGGTTGTTCTTCTCCTGCTGATAGTCGAAGAAGTTCTGCAATTCGCTGGGCGGCACCTTGCCATCAGGCTTAATGACGATCAGCGTGCGCGGGCCGCCGAGCTTGAGTTCGTCCAGCTTGGGCAGCACCTGCACGTCCTGATAGGCGATCTTGCGGACTGGATCGAGGATGCCCGCGAGGCGGTTGATGAGCGCCTGATCGACCTTGGGCTGCGGAACCTCCTTGGCGTTGCGCTCGATCTGGCGCGACAGGTTCTCGGTTTCCTTGATGAAGAAGCGTTGCTCTTCGCGGTGGAGATACCACGCCGATTCACGCAGCCGCTGCAATGCCTGAAGGAACTCGTCTGGCTTCCGCTGCGGTGCGGCAAGGAACTCGATCAGCTCGCTTTCGGACAGGCCGATGCGCCCGCCGACGGCGCGCGACAAGCTGGAAGCCAGCAGCAAGGTCATGACCTGCTGCGCGGAATCGCCAGCCAGCTCGACATCGATGTGTTCGGCGATGGCGTTGCTCTTGTCGGCGATGTCCCGCGTCACCGCAGGCATCAGCTTCGGCGCGATACGCTCGATCTCGTCTTTGACCTGTTCGTCGTTGAGGTTGAGGTGCTGTGTGCCGACCAGAAAGACATCGTCGGCTTCGCGCTCGTCCACGCTCTTGAGCAGGCGTGCGGTGAACTGCATCAGGCCACGGGTCTGGCGGAAACCTTCGTTCTCCTTGAACAGCGCGACGAGGTGCTTGAAGGACGGATGGAAGGGGTAGGTTTCCCTGACCTGCTCGGCGATCTGCTCGATGCTGCTGGCCACGATGTAACCGCCGTCCTCGGCCTTCTTGACTTGCTGCGCGTATTCCTCCGCGATGTCGGAGACGACGCGCTCGTCCGGCAGTTCGTCGATAAGGCGCTTCTTGAGGATTTCGTAGATTTCGTTGCCCGCCAGTTGCACCGGCGTGATGGTCATCGCCTGACGGCGGGTTTCCTGCTGCAAGTTGGAAATGGCATCGGCGAGCGCCTTGGTCTGGGCCTTGTAACTGCCCGAGAGGTTGGCGACCACGATGGCGCAATTCGGCAGCTCCAGCGCGGCGCTCATCAGGCTGGAGAGGCTGTAGACCACCATGTTGGCCAGCGTGCCCTGACCGAACACTTGCGTGCTGGCGTTGTCGAGGTAAGGCGGAAGCTCGTCCAAAAGGATCAGCGTCGGCTTGTCGCCGATGATTTCCTTCCAAACGCGCTGATCGACCGCCTTCGGCCCGTTGGCCCAGTACGGCTTGATGGCTTCGGCGGCGCCGAGTTGGGTGGCGATTTCGCCCCAGATGTAGTTGTCAGGACTGTTGCGGCCGTTGAACGCGGCAATGCGCGCATTGCCGAATTCGATGCGCGAAGCCAAGTCAGCGGGCAAGACGTCCTTGCGCAGATGTGGATGCCGCGCGAGCAGGCCAAGCGCGATCATCATGTGCGTCTTACCGCCGCCCATTGCCTGCGTCAGTTCGAAGACGGCTTGGTCGGACTTGCCGGACAGGCGCAGCAGACCCTCACGGAAAAGCTGATCCATGCCGTGGGTGACATAGTTGCGCGAGAAGAACTCGCGGCCGTCCCCCGCGTCATTGATGAGCTCTGCGAGGTTCTCGATCCCCTGGCTCATCCGGTAGTCGCGGATGATGGGATTGAACCGGCAGGCTTGCTTGACCGTCTTGATCATGAGCGCACTCCGTGGTTGTTCTTGGTTTCCTCGGAGGACGGAATTGCAATGCCGCGCTGCTCGCAGTAGTCCCGAATCAGAACCTCGACCATGTTCGCTATGGATCGGTGTTCCTGATCCGCTGCGATGCGAAGGGCCTCCTTCAACCCGGGGTCGATGCGAAAAGTCAGCGTGGCAGTCTTGATGTTGGCCATAGCCTCTCCAGAAACCACTGCAAATGTACTGCACTTTACAGTATCGCAGCGTTTCCCGCAATGCGGAGTGGCTCCGGCCTGCGCGCCCATCCGCCAGGGTGACCAGTCCGGGCCGGAGCGGCGCGCGGGGCACTTGGCGGGAGTCGTCGGAGGCGGGAAGCATCATGGTGGCTGGTCGTTGGCAGGTGCGCGTATGAACGCGCTATTCCGTCGAAGAGCCAAGTAATGGGTCGAACCGCTGGGCGAAAAGAGCGAAATCAGAGAAATGAGAAGCCCGACAAGCACTTGCGGGCGATTCGATGCGGCGAAACGAGCGAAATGAGCTTCACCGCTACGCGGGCCGGTACACCCGCGTTGGCGTGCCCGGCGCGTCGGCTGGCCGCTCGACCCACTGCACGCTGATTTTGGGCGGCGTGCTGCCCAACAGGTGCTCCAGGCTGGCGTCGATCCGCGCCTTGGACACCTTGCCCCGGAAGCACTCCGCGCTGATCTGGCTTCGCGTGGCCTGACCGCGCTCGCGCAGGAACGCCAGCACGCGGTTCGACAGCTCCAGCACCTGCGCCAGCTTCGCCTCCTCGGCGGCGCTGACGAACACGAAGCGCACGGATGCCGTGGCGTGGCGAATCCATGCCGTCGCCGCGTCAATGTGTTCGGCATCGATGCGGGTTTGCAGATCGGTCAGCGCCATCAGCATCGCCAGCCGTAGCAGCATCGGGGCGCGGCGCTCCAGCAACGCTCCGACTGCTCCGTCGCCGAAATCGTCGTTCAGTTCGCCCCGGTAGAGCTGGGCGTAGCGCCATTGCGCCTGCGGCGAGAGCTCCATCCGCAGGTGGTCGCGCTGGTCGTGCCGATTGGCACGAACGAAGGCCAACACCTCGAGCGTCCTGCGCGCCAGATGCTCCACCACCGCCTGCGGCGTCTCCTTCGGGAACGGCAGCATCCGCGTGCGTTCGGCCCAGATCATCAGGAAGCGATTGGCGAAACCGTTGGTGAGTTCGCGGGCGCTCATCAGGCCGGTCAGTTCGCCGGGCGAGATCGCACCGCTCAGGCAGAGGTGCGGCTGGCTGGCGTAGAGCCGGTTCGACTTGGTGGCGGGTTTGAGATCGACGCCATCCCAACAGTCGCGCAGCGCCGCCGACAGCGTGTTGCCGTCGCGCCGTCCCTGATGCAGCACGTTGGCGAACTCGGATTCGATCACCCACAGCCGCTTGTCCTCGATGGCGGGAACCTCCTGTCGGCCTTGCCGGTAGCCGTCGTGCATCAGCGCCACCAGTCCTTCGCGGCTGGACAGGCCGCCGCGATGAATCTGCGGCGCGAAGGCCTCGTCCATCGCGCGCAGCGCCTGATCGATGCGCAGCACCAGCGACACCGCGTCGCCCTTGCGGCCACGGCCCGAGCGCCCGACATGCAAGCAGAACAGCCGCGCGTGGTGGCGGGTGTTGCCGACAGGCAGGTACACGCCGCGCCCGACCGCGCAGGACAGATAGGCCATGAAGTTGGCGGCGATGGCGACTGCGTTGGTTTCCGTGCCTTCGCTGCCGGCATGGGCCACGTCGCCGGTCAGGCCATGCATGCACGCCGGATCGGCCACGGGCGCGTTGCGATGCGCGACCATCGCCGCCTCTCCGCCGTCATCGGCATCGTCCGGCGGTGATGTGGCGTGCGGTCGGTGAATGGCATCGCCGATCCGTCGCATTCACTTTCCGTCCAGCGCCACGGTCTGGATGATGTTTTCGAACTCGGCCAGCACGTCGGGCTGGCGCTGCGACAGGAAGCGGAACACCGCCTTGTTGTCGATCAGCTTGCCGAGATAACCGCGCGCCAGCACGAGCAGCAGCACGTCCTGACCGTAGGATTTTTCGACCAGCTTCAGTTGCCCTTGGATGTTTCCCATCTCGCGCTCCATCTTCACCATCTGTTCCGCCGTGACGCCGGATATCTTCCGGGGCCGCTTCTCGCTGACCAGCAGGTGCGGCGGCGTGGCTGCGAGAAGGGCTTCGGCGTAGGCGACCGTCATGTTGTTGGCAGTGAGCATCAATTCCACGCACTCGACCTGCCGGGTCGGTTTGAGTTTGCGCAGCACCGAACCGAGGTTGGCAGAGAAGTGCTGATCCTTCAGCATCTCGACCGCCTCCGGGCAGATGCCTTCGAGCAGGCTCACCTTCTTGTGGATCTGGCTGATGTCCACGTTCAGCGCCTTGGCCAGCCGCTCGGGCGAAACGCCACGCTCGACCGCTCGCCGAAGCATGTGGTGCTCCTGAATGGACGAGATGCGGTTGATCCGGTTGTTGTAGGTGTAGCTTTCGTCGTCGGTAGCGATCAGGCAAGGTGCGTCGACGTAGCCGAGCTGTCGCAGCGCCAGCAGGCGCATGTGCCCGTCGAGCAGGATGTGCTGGCCGGTGGCCTTATCGGCCTTGCCCACGCTCAAGGGTTCGATCAGTCCGATTGCTTCCATCGAGGCCATGATCTGCTTGAACTTTCGCGAAGTATTCAAGCCCTCCGGCGTCTTGCGCGACGGCAGAATCCGATCCAGCGCAAGCGTGATCGGCTCTGGGATGAACCCAAGCGGCGGGCGGCTCATGCAACGTGGCCTCCAGCCCAGACGCGCTCGGCCAGTTGCTTGGGCAAGGTGTCCAGGCCTTCGGCGCGAAGTAGGTTGGAGAAGTGCTCGTCGGCCAGCAACTGACGCAGCGCCTCGATCACGAACAGCAGGCGCTGCTGGGTGAATTCGGCCTTCTTGACCATCAGCTTCTGCCGCTCAACCTCGTGCTGGTAGTTGCGCACCAGGCTGGAGGTGGTGACGGACGCTCCCTTGCGCGCGGGCCGGTGGGCCAGGGTCTTGCCCAAGGTGCTGCGCCGCTGGAGCACGCGCCGCGCCTGCATCAGTTGCCCGCCGCGCAGTTGGCCGCTTTCGTAGGCGTCTTGCAACGCGGCCTGCACCGCTTCTTCGTCACTCGAGCCCGCGATGGTGATGGCGACGTTGAGTGGAACCCTTCCGGCCTCGACGGCGGCCAGCAGACGTTCCTCGCTCTTTTCGAAGAGGAGCAGGATGCCTTTGATGTAGTCGAGGCTCAGGCCGGTTTTCTGGGCGATGACGCGCTTGTCGTAGCCCTGCTGGCTCAACTGCTCGATGCTCATCAGCAGTTCCAGCGCACTGTATTTCCTGCGGGCGATGTTCTCGGTCAGGCTCATGATGAAGGCGTCTTCGTCGTTGACCCGCACCACCAGTGCCGGAATCTCTTTCTCGCCGAGCGACTTGAACGCCTTGAGCCTGCCTTCGCCGCAGATCAGCAGGTAGCGTTTGCCGTCCTCCAGGTCGTCGCGCGGCGTGACCGTGACCGGCTTCTTCAGGCCGAGGCTCTTGATGTTGCCGACGATCTCCTCGAACACGCGGCCATTGCGGTCACGCGGGTTGAGTACCGCGATCTGATCGACCGGGATCATTTGCAGCTCGGAAGCGTGGTGCATTTTGCTCATGCGACTCTCCTCAGGCGGCTGCGCTCGGCCATGCCGTAGAGGTAGTCCAGGCTGTCGAAGCGGTAGCTCTCGAATTCGAGGCCGTTGTGATCGGCCAGGTGGATGCGCGGCTGGCCGAAGTCCAGACGCGGCAGCAGGTAGTAATCCAATGCCGCCTGATTGCTGTCATCCAGACGCACGGCGACCGTGATGTCCGGTGTGAGGCTGGTGTCGAAGCGCACCTTCCAGCGGCGGCGACCGTTGTCGAGCAGTTGGCAGCGTGACAGCACCAGCGAGACGGTGAACTCGCGGTTGACCGTGAGCAGGTCGGTCGCCGGATCGCGCACGACCGCGCCGCCGACCTCCGCGATCATCCGCTCGGTTTGGCCGACGATCTCCGGGTGGAGGCGGCGCAGGAACTGGTTGACCTCCAGATACTGGTAGTCCCGATCCGGCGTGAAGCCTACCGTCTGGTAGGCGCGGATCAGGCTGCCGAAGCGGTGCGCGTAGGCTGCCGCCGAGGGCATCCCCTCGGTCTCGTCGATGATCAGGCCGGAGAGGTAGCCGTGCTGCTGGAAGAGCCGCCGCAGCTTCTCGATCAGTTCCTCGTCGCTGAAGCGGTGGGCGCGTTCGCGCAGGATGCCTTGCGCCGTGTAGAACAGGTTGGGTGGCACGATGCCCTCGAACGCGCCTTCCTTCTTGATCCACATCTCCGGGCGGTTCACCACGCGCACCTTCTTGAGCTTGAAGGAGCGCCGGTTGTAGACGTTGTTGCCGATGTATTTCTCATTGGACAACACCTCGCGCACCGTGGCCCGCGTCCAGTCGCGCCCGAGGTCGGTCTGGATGCCACGGGTGTTGAGCCGGTCGGCGATTTCGGATTCGAACAGGCCGTCCTCGACGAACCAGCGGTAGATCTGGTTCACGACCGCCACTTCCTCGTCCGGGCCAGGCTGCAGGATCACGCGGTCGGTTTGCAGGCTCTTGTGCTCACCACGGGAAAGCTGCCCCTTCACCGAGCCGGACTGGTCGATCAGCACGCGTCGCAGACCGTAGCCCGCTGGCCCGCCTTGGCGGAATCCGAGTTCGATCAGGCGGCACTGCCCGGCGAACACCTTCGCCGACAGCTCGCGGCTGTATTCGCCTGCCATCGCGCGCTTGACGCCCTTGACGATGGTGGACACCGGCGAGCCGTCGTTCTCGAACTGCTCGGCGCAGTAGGCGACCTGGATGCCGGCGCGGCGGCAGATGTATTCGTAGTAGGCGCTTTCGTCGGCGTCCTGGAACCGGCCCCAGCGGCTCACGTCGTAGACGAGGATGATCTGGAAGTCGGCCTTGCCCGCCTGAACGTCGCCGATCAGTTGCTGGAGCGCCTGCCGACCGTCGATGCGCAGACCGCTCTTGCCCTCGTCGGCGTAGGTGCGGACGATGTCGATGTTGCGCCGGGTGGCGTACTCGCGGATTTTGTCGGCCTGGTTCTCCGTCGAGTATTGCTGGTGCTCGGTGGACATGCGCACGTACTGCGCGGCGCGGAACACCGGCCCCGGCGGGCTTATAGGCGATTCGTTCGATTGCATAGACCCGGTCACTCCGTGATTGGCGATCTCGGGTCTGCCGCCCCTTCAATGGACGCGCCGCCGCCGCACGGCGGCAACGCACACGGTTGGAATCGTTGCCATGCAGGATGTTCGAGAGAACCCGTTTTGGAAGCAAAGTTACGGGCGAATCGACGAGGCGTCGATCACGTCCTCTCTTGACACGTCCATCTTGCACGGACACGTCACGCAGACCGGCGTGATCTCGACGACCCACGAGTCGCCGTTTTCCCTCGGCAATGCCGGATGCCGCGTGATGCGGTACAGGCCGCTCGGCAGGTCGCACACGTCCATCTTTGCAAGTTCGACGTTTCGGCCCAGATCCCGCGACCGCTGCTGCTCGCGGTTGCGCTGCACGTACTCTGACCGGGCGTCGCGGTAGTTGCGCCAGTAGTCCTGGTTGCGCTGCGACCACGCCTGCTGGGCGGCACGCTGGTTGATCCGGTAGTCGGGATCGGACTGGAGCTTGGCCCGCTGCCACTGTCGCTTGCGGGCGCGCTGGCAATCGGGCGCGGAACAGAAGGCTTGATCGGGAACTTGTGGGCGCGGGTCGAAGGGCTTGTCGCAGCAGGCGCAGCGTTGGGTCATCGTCGGTGTCTCCATGCAAAAAAGCCGCTGGAAACCGCGACGGCACTGCTGCCGCCCTCACGGGTGGGGGTACGCTGGGCCTCAATCCCTCAGTGGGGCGTTCTCATCGTCTGGGATGTGCGTCCAGTGGCGCGGTTCCTATTCATCGGTTGTTATTGACATCTACCGATGTTATGGAACAATATGCCGGATCATGGACACGACCGCTGACAAGCTGCTGGAGCTGGTGCGCACGCAGGGACTGCTGCGCCCACACGATCTGGCCCCGCTGGGCATCCCACGGGTGGCCCTGACGCGGGCGGTGCGGCGCGGGCAACTGGAACGCGTCGGGCGCGGCCTGTACGGCCTCATGGCGCGTCCGGTGTCGGCCCACGGCACGCTGGCCGAGGTCGCGCGGCGCGTACCTAAGGGCGTGGTATGCCTGCTGTCGGCGCTGCGTTTCCACGACCTGACCACGCAGGCCCCGTTCGAGGTGTGGCTGGCCATCGACAACAAGGCGGCGACGCCGAAGCTGGACTACCCACCGCTGCGCCTCGTGCGCTTCTCCGGCGCGGCGCTGACCGAAGGCGTCGAGGAGCACGTCGTCGATGGCGTCACCGTCCGTGTCACCAGCGTTGCCAAGACGGTCGCCGACTGCTTCAAGTACCGCAACAAGATCGGTCTCGACGTGGCGCTGGAGGCGCTGCGCGAGGCATGGGCTGCCCGCCGCATGACCAGCGACGAGATCTGGCACTACGCCAAGATCGACCGCGTGGCCAACGTGATGCGCCCCTATCTGGAGAGCCTGGCATGAACCAGCGCAACATCGCCGCATCGGTTCGTGCCCGGCTGCTCAACAAGGCTCGTGCCGAAAAGCTCGACTTCAATTTGCTGCTGACCCGCTATGCGCTGGAGCGGATGCTGTACCGCCTGAGTGTCTCGGAGCAGCGCGGGCAGTTCCTGTTGAAAGGCGCACTGCTGTTCGATCTCTGGTTCGACGTGCCGCATCGCCCGACGCACGATGCCGACCTGCTGGGCTTCGGCTCTGCCGAGCTGCCGCATCTGGAGAACCTGTTCCGCGAAATCAGTCAGATCACCAGCGACGACGGCATCGTGTTTCAGGCTGACAGCGTGAAGGCCGCTGAAATCCGTAAGGAGGCCAACTACGCGGGCGTCCGCGTCACGCTGCTGGGGCTGCTGGACAACGCGCGCTGTCCGGTGCAGATCGACATCGGCTTCGGCGACGCCGTCACGCCCGCGCCGGAAAACGTGCAATACCCGGTCATCCTTGACGGCATGCCGCAGCCGCAACTGCGGATATATCCCCGCTACACGGTCGTCGCCGAAAAGCTCGAAGCGATGGTCAAGCTCGGCATCCTCAACAGCCGGATGAAGGACTACTTCGACCTGTGGGTTCTGGCCCGGCATTCCGATTTCGATGGCGCGGTGCTGGCGCAGGCGATTCGTGCCACCTTCGAGCGCCGGGGCACGGGTATCCCGTCCGGCGCGCCGTTGGGCCTGACCGACGAGTTCGGTCTGGACGAGCAAAAGACCAAGCAGTGGCAGGCGTTCCTGCGCAAGAACACCTTGGAGCCGATGCCGCTGATCACGGTGATCGAGACGTTGCTCGAAATCCTGCTGCCGGTGCTGACGGCGCTCTCGGCGGGCAGCGGCTTCGACCAGCAGTGGCGGGCAGGCGCGGGATGGGATGCGACCTGACGTCAGACCAGCGCGCCAGTTCGATTCCGTTTGGGAATCGAACCGCAGACCATCGAAGGGCGAGGCGGCTGTTCCGTTTCTTCGTCCAACGCTATGATTCGCCGATGAAACGGAACATGGCTGGCCGGCTACGTGGCGGCTGGCCTGCGCCATTTCAACACCCACTTACACCCATTCCCCGGTGTCGGGCTGCACCCAGCGGTGCGTCGGCGACCACCCATCCGGCCCGGAGTAGATCGGCGCGGATGCTGCGGTCAGGCGGGCAACGATGCCAAGGCGTGCAGCAGCGATCTGCTCTGGCTCGCGGGGGCGGCTTTCACATCGATGCCCTGATCTTGGGCGTCTTGCACCCATCGCTTGGCCCACGCCATGACCTCGTCGCGGTCGAACCGGACGAGTTTCTGGACTCGACGATGCGGGATGCCCAACGCCTCGCGCATCTGCTTCTGCGTGAAGATGTAGAGGGGCAGCCCGGTCACATACGAAATCTCGCGTGGGTCCATCAACGTCGAGCCGCTCGGAAGAACGACGTCGGATGCTTGCTCCCAAGTCGATGCCCGGAGGGCCTTGGATTCGAAGTCGAAGACTTCGTCGATGGGGTACACGACGCGCTTGGACATCTTCATGAACCGAGGCCCGCGTCCCTCGCTGCGCCAGCGTTGAAGGGTCTTGGGACTGATGTTCCAGCGCGTGGCCAGCTCGTTTTCGTTCATCATCATCTTCTGCATGGTTGACTCCGTCAGTGGTTGAAGGCAACGCATTCAGGCGTGGCATCGGCCGCGAAGCCAAGTCCTCGGTATGGCCTCATGCAGTTTCAGCGCAACGAGAGCGTGAGCGGGTTTTACATATGTCCCTGCCCATTCCGCCAATACCCGCCGCTATGGGGACGTCTCGGCATGGGTGGAGATATCCGGTTCCATTTGCTGTTAAAATCCACCACCATTTTCACGCACAAAACCCGCTCACCCGAGCGGGCTTTGTTTTTGTGTCATCGCTCTGGCACTGCTCGCCATTCCTGATTCTTGGCGAAAACCGCACACGCATGTAGCGCAAAAGCGCCATGTCATCATGACCTCGCAACCATCAAGCATCATGGAAGCCTCCAGGCGTTGGCTTCGCGCACTCAAGCTTCGCACCCGTATCCGGTTGTAGCAGTCGCTTCAGCTGATCACGGAGCTGACCACCGGGATCGGCTTTCCCCAAAGCCAACGAATTCACGGAGCCAGCCATGCTTTTCGCCTGCGCTTCATTTCCCTGATCGATTCGCCCCGTCGGGCCAGGCGCAGCGAGCCGATCAGGCCGTGGCGTGCCTTGGCTTGGGCTTGGCGGTCAGCGTGATATGCAGATCGCAGCCCACCGCGTCGGCGTAGCGGCGCAGCGTGGCGACGGGCGGCACATGTTTGTGGCTGCCGGCGCTCGACTCCAGCCGCGCGACGGTGGCCTGCGCCACGCCCATGCTGTCGGCCACGTCAGCTTGCGTCATGCCCGCGGCTTGCCGCGCGCGCAGCAGTTCGCCCAGCACCGCGAATTCATCCGCCAGCACGTTGTACGCCTCGGCAAAGCCAGGCCGCTTCATCCAGCGTTTATGCGCGGCGTCCACGTTGAAGGGAACCGGGCTACAGCGCCCGGCCTTCATGCCGCGTGCGCCGCATGTGAAGCGCGACGCGGTTTCGGTTTCGGTTTCGGTTTCGCCGTTGCCGGTGCCACGGTCAGGCGCAGGTCGAAGGCGGACAAGATCGCCGCCAGCGTGTCCAGGCGCGGATTGCCCTTGTCCGAAAGCGTGCGGTACAGCGATTCGCGGCTCAGGCCGGTGCGCCGTGCCAGCTCGGTCATGCCCAGCACATCGGCGGCGGTGCGCAGCGCCAGCGGCAATGCACGCGTGTCGCCGTCGCGCATGACCTCGGCGAGAAAACCGGGCAGGTCATCCGGCGCCAGCAGGCTTGCCGCGTCGAAAGCGACGCTAGCGGCGTGCTTGATAGTCTTTCCAGTAGTCGTGGGCACGTTCAATGTCCTTTGCTTGGGTGCGCTTGTCGCCTGCGCACAACAGCAACACCAGCGTTGCGCCATCCTGCCCGCAGTACACGCGGTTCCAGGGCCGGCATCTATCCGCAACTCGAATACGCCGGCACCTACCGGCCTCCAGTCGCCCCGGTTGCCTGCCTACATCCGCAGCACGCGCGCCGCGATGGCCTGAATGGCGCGGCGGTCGCGCAATGCGGCCAGCCACTCGGCAAACGGAACGTGTCCGTCTGCGGTCTGGTACTGCTGAACCTCTATGTTCGGCATAGTAGCTTAAAAACTACACTTGAGGATGAACACGCACCATCACTTTGCACGCTGGCGCTTGAGCATGGTCACGGTGCACGGCTTGGCGGTCAGCGGGTGGTGCGGCGTCTTCAGTTCACCCGCATCTTGCATTGCGATGCTCCGCGCAGAAAGACGATCAGGAGCACTTCGGGCAATGCGGTCGCGGCGCACGCAGACTGCCAACTGGAGCCGGTTTTGCCTTGTTGGTCGGTGGTAGCTTCCGGCACGGGCAGCCGCCCTCCACACCAGACAAGGGGACCACCATGCGCATGTTGACTCGTGCAATCTTTGCGGCGTCGCTCGCCATCGCCACCGGGGCCGCCTTTGCGGCCACGCCTGCCACCGGCCTTGGCCAGTCCTGGCCGAATGCCCGGGACGTGAGCACGAACCCGAACTTCCATGTGTACGTGTTCGCCCTGGGCGGCGTCAATTACATCCAGGTCAACGATTACAACGGCAACGTACTCGGCAGCATCGGCACCGCGGGCGGCCAGTTCATCACGCTGCCGATCGGCCGGTTCGCCCAGCAGGTCGCCACGCCCGACCAGCCGGCCAGCGCGTCCACGACTGCCACGCCGGTCGCATCGTCCACCATGGTCTACAACGACGGCACCACGGCGGTGACGGCCACTCCATTGAGCGATGGCACCATGCGCCTCAATGCTGCAGCGGCCACAGGTATCTGCAACGACCCGGTCGACTGCAGCATGAAGGGCATCCACTGACGCTTGCAGCCACCCCACGTCAGGTACGGGGGTGGTTCGGCTCCAGGAACGAAACCATCACCCGCCTGCCATCGGGCAGGGCGCGTTCACGCAACCGGCCGCCATAGGTGGCGGCCCGGTCCTCGATGGCCTCGCGTCCCAGGCCGGTGGCGCTGACGCGCAGGCGCTGCCGCAAGGTCACCCAGTCCACGTGCGGCGATCGCTCCGGATTCCAGCGGATGTCGATCATCACGACCGCCCATGCCCGCCCCTCGACACCGCAGCGGACCTTCACCAGCACCTCCGCGGGCTCGTGCGTCAGGCAGGCCTCCGCGATGGCCTCGCACACCACGCGGTAGACGGCCAGGCTCATGTCACGCGGGAAGGCAGCCACCGGTCCGCGCAGGTCGCACCAATATCTGATCCCGGCCTCGTGCAGGGCACGGGCCAAAGCCCCCTGGTTCAGGGCTCCGGACAGGCCATGCTCGCGCAGCACGGCTGGATTCAGGCTGTCGGTCAACAGGAACAGCTGTTCCTGGGCGCGCTCGACATGCCGGCGATAACCGGCGTCGTCCGTCGCCGGCTGCAGGTGATGCAAGCGCCCGAGCATCAGCTTGAAGGCGCCCTGGACCGACTGGCCGAGCTGATCCAGCGCCTGCGCCGTGACCCGCAACTGGGCTTCGCCCAAGGCCGCATTGCGATGCGCCAAGGCCATCGCCAGGCGCGAATCGACACGCTCCTGCTCCACCCGCTGCGTCAGCGCCGTCATGCGGGCGCCCACCAGCAACATGGTGGAAATGGCCATGGCCACCAGGGTTTCGGCTTGCATGGTGGCGGGGTCGTTGATAACGGGCATCAGCGTCACGATGCCGAAGCTGGCCAGGGTGCCGGCCACCGCTGCGCCCTGCCAACCGTACCGGAAAGCCATGAGGATGACCGGCAGGAACATCGCCATCTGCACCATGGCACGCATCTCGGGGGTGCGACTACCCAGCCAGACCAGGAACGCAATCACCGGGAACACCCCCAGCGCACCTTCGACCAGGAAGCGGCTTTCCGGCAGCACCCGCAACCAGCGGCGCCACTGGAAATCCGCAGCCGCGAAACTCTGGTAGACCACCAACGTGACCGGCGCCACCGTAAGCACGCCCATGAAATTGCCCAGCACCATGCGCGCCGTCACCTCACCGTAATGGATGACATAGCCGGGTGGGAGCGTCGCCAACTGCACTTGCCCAATCGTCTGGGCCGTCGAGATGATGGCGATGACCAAGGCGCACAGCACAAAGATCGGCATGTTGATCGTCTGCCGGGTCGGAAACAGCCGCAAGCGCTCCCGGAACCACCACACTATGGGGGCCTCATAGGCGATCGAAGGGATCGTGTTGACGGTGGCCCAAAGCAGGCCGTACTGATCGACACGACTGAAGCTGATGTAGGCCAACAGAGCCGTATCACCGATGAAGAGCGCCGGCCAGTAGCGGTACGGCGCAAGCATCAGCACCACAACGTGGAGCCCGGTCAGGATGAACCAGTGCCGGATGGACACCGCGCGAAACAGGAACAGCACGGCCAGATAGACACCGGCCACCAAGACCTGCCGCAACGCGGACCCTACCCATGATCGAACGCGCATCGCGCTCCCCCTAGATTCAATCCCTGACCGCAGACCCAAGACTGGATCACCCACCCCACTGAAAAGCCGCACAAACCGACTGTCAGGCATCCGTACCGCGCGAAGCATAGAGCCGGATCGCGGACCTCGCCAGTCCCGGAACGCCCCGGGCATGGCACCGAACCAGGCGTCGCGCCCCTCCCCCGGGAAAAGGCTGTTCGAGCGCGCAACGCCGCGCCTGTTCACGCCTATGACCAGCCATATGGCAAGCAATGGACATGCCACCCCCAGGGCCAGCCGGGCCGCACGACGGGGCTTCACGGCGTCCGCCCTGTCACCGCGCCGCCACCGGCAGATCATCAACGAGCCATGCGCGCAGACCAGACTGCCCGCATCGCCTCGCAAGGATCGTGGTCATGCCGGCGCAGTACGTCGCTCCCTCGAAATTCGGCCTGTTCCGCATCGTGCGGCACGGGCGACGCTGGCGCAGCCTGCTGGAAGGCTGCGAACTGGCGCGGCACGACGACGCGAGCGCGGCGCTGGCCTACCTGCAGGCGAGCTGCCCGCGTGCGCGGCTGCCGACGACGCTGGCGGATTGGCGCTACCTCGCCGAACCGCCGGCGCGGCTGGCGCAGGCCAGCGTCAACGACGGGGACTGGCTGCTGGCCGGTTGAGCCACCATCAATCAGGCGGCCGTGGCCGGCGCGGCGCCATCCGCGGCGAGCTGTTCGAGCATGCCGCGCGCCATTTCGCGCTCGCCCGACACCACCAGGTCGATGCCCTGCTCGCGCAAATGCGCCACGGCGGCGCCGGAGCCGGCGCAGGCATGGATCGGCAGGCGCGGGTTGATCCGGCGCGCCACGCGCACGATCTCGCCGGCCTCGAACGCATCCGGCGCGGTCACCAGCAGCGCCTTGGCGGCGCCGAGGTTGGCCGCGGCCAGCGCCTCGTCGCGCGCGGCGTGGCCGGAGATCGTGCGGATGCCCTGCGCGCGCAGCGCCTCGATCCGTTCGGGCTCCATTTCCATCACCAGCAGCGGCCAGCCGCGGCGGCGCAGCTCGTCGCAGATCAGCCGCCCCACCCGGCCATAGCCCACCACCACCACGTGGCCGGCAAGGTCGCCGGCCTGCTCCGGCACCGGCTCGTCGCTGGCGACGGGCGCGGCTTCCATCGCCGCCTGCGCCGCCTCGCGCGCATCCAGCCACGGCTTGGCACGGTCGAACAGCTTGAACAGCAGCGGGTTGAGCAGGATCGACATGATCGCCGCGGCCAGCAGCACGTCCTGCGCCTCCTTCGACACCATCTGCTGGGTTACGCCCACGCCGATCAGGATGAAGGAGAACTCGCCGATCTGCGCCAGGCTCACCGCGATGGTGAGCGCGGTGCGCAGCGGCCGCCGCGACGCCAGCACGATGGCGAACGCCGCCAGCGACTTGCCCAGCACGATGATCGCCAGCGCCGCCAGCACCACCAGCGGCTCGGCGAACACCACGCGGTAGTTGAACAGCATGCCGATCGAGACGAAGAACAGCACCGCGAACGCGTCGCGCAGCGGCAGCGTTTCCTCCGCCGCGTCGTGCGCCAGCTTCGACTCGCCCATCATCATGCCGGCGAAGAACGCGCCCAGCTCGAACGACACGCCGAACGCCCCGGCCACGCCGAACGCCACGCCCAGCGCGATCGCCAGCACCGCGAGGCGGAACAGCTCGCGCGAGCCGCTGATCGCCACCCGCGCGAGGATCCACGGGATCAGCCGCTTGCCCACCACCAGCATCAGCGCCACGAACAGCGTCACCTTGCCGATCGCCAGCCCCACCGTGCCGGCCAGCGCGACGAACGAGACGCCCTGCCCCACGGCCAGCGCGCCACCCACCGCGGGCAGCAGCACCAGCGCCAGCACCATCGCCAGGTCCTCAACGATCAGCCAGCCCACCGCGATGCGGCCGCGCTCGGTTTCCATCAGCCGGCGCTCCTCCATCGCGCGCAGCAGCACCACGGTGCTGGCCGCCGACAGCGCGAGGCCGAACACGAAACCCTGCGCGAACGGCCAGCCCAGCGCCCGGCCCAGCAGCAGGCCCAGCATCGTGGCCACCGCCATCTGCCCCAGCGCGCCGGGGATCGCAATGGACTTCACCGCGAGCAGGTCCTTCAGCGAGAAGTGCAGGCCCACGCCGAACATCAAGAGCACCACGCCGACCTCGGCCAGCTCGTGCGCGATGTGGCCATCCGCCACGTAGCCCGGCGTGAACGGCCCCACCACCACGCCGGCCAGGAGGTAACCGGCCAGCACGGGCAGTTTCAGCCGGTGCGCCAGCGCAGCGAACGCGAAGGCCAGCACGATGCCACTGACGAGGGTGGCGATGAGCGGCGCTCCATGCATGGCGAGTCCTTGGTGGGCGCAACGGCTCCCGTTGTAAGGACATCCGGTGACCGGCACAAGCGCGCCGTGGCAGCGCCTCACTCGGCCGTGTTGATCACCGCGAGGAAATCGCGTCCGTAACGCTTGAGCTTGGCCTCGCCCACGCCGCTGACCTGGGCCAGCTCGTCCTCGTTCGCCGGCATCGCACGCAGCATCGCCAGCAGCGTGGCGTCGTGGAACACCACGTAGGGCGGCACGCCCTGCTGGCGCGCGAGCTGGGTGCGCAGCGCGCGCAGCGCATCCCACAGCGGCTGCTCGTAGGCCTCGATGCCGAGGTTGGCGCCGGTGACGAGCTGGCTGTCGCGGCGGCGACGCGTGGAACGAACGGGTTTCGCGTCCTCGCGCAGCAGCACGCGCTGGCCGCCGCTGAGCACGGCGCGGCTGGAAGCGGTGAGCCGCAGCGTGCCGTAACCCTCCGCGTCGGTGGCGAGCAGGCCGGCGGCGAGCAGCTGGCGGAACACCGAGCGCCAGCCCTTCTCGTCCAGTTCCGCGCCGATGCCGAAGGTGCTGAGCTTGTCGTGGCCGAGCTGAGCCATGCGCTCGTTGTCCACGCCGCGCAGGATGTCGATCACATGCCCCGCGCCGAAGCGCTGACCGCTGCGGTACACCGCCGACAGCGCCTTCTGCGCGGGCACGGTGGCGTCCCAGGTCTTCGGCGGCTCCACGCAGTTGTCGCAGCGTCCGCAGGGGCCGTGGTAGTCCTCGCCGAACGCGCCCAAGAGCAGCTCGCGCCGGCAGCGCGTGGCCTCGGCGTAGGCGAGCAGCGATTCCAGCTTCTGCCGCTCGATGCGCTTGCGCTCGTCCGCCGACTCGGACTGCGCGATCATCTGGCTCATCGTCACCACGTCGGCGAGGCCGTAGATCATCCACGCCTCGGCGGGCAGGCCGTCGCGGCCGGCGCGGCCGGTTTCCTGGTAATAGCCTTCCATCGAGCGCGGCAGGTCCAGGTGCGCCACGAAGCGCACGTCGGGCTTGTCGATGCCCATGCCGAACGCGACCGTGGCCACCATCACCACGCCGTCCTCGCGCAGGAAACGCTGCTGGTTCTTCGCGCGCGTGGCCGCGTCGAGGCCGGCGTGGTACGGCAGCGCCTCGATGCCCGCCTCGGCCAGCCACGCGGCGGTGTCGTCCACCTTCTTGCGGCTGAGCGCATACACGATGCCGGCCTCGCCGCGATGGCCGTCGAGGAACTGCATCAACTGCGTGCGCGGGTTGTGCTTCAGCATCACCCGATAGCGAATGTTCGGCCGGTCGAAGCTGGAGACGAACTGGCGCGCGTTGCCCAGCGCCAGCCGCTCCACGATCTCCTCGCGCGTGCGCGGGTCGGCGGTGGCGGTGAGCGCGATGCGCGGCACCTGCGGGAAGCGCTCGTGCAGCACGGTGAGTTCGCGATACTCGGGGCGGAAATCGTGCCCCCACTGCGACACGCAGTGCGCCTCGTCGATCGCGAACAGCGCCACCTCGGTCTGCTCCAGCAGGCCGAGGAAACGCCCGGTGAGCAAGCGCTCCGGCGCCACGTAGAGCAGGTTCAACTCGCCCGCCATCAACTGGCGCTCCACCTCGCGCTGCTCGCCCGCCGCGAGGCTGGAATTGAGATACGCCGCCGCCACGCCCGCCGCGCGCAGCGCCTCCACCTGATCCTGCATCAGCGCGATCAGCGGCGACACCACGACCGCGGTGCCCTGCCGCAGCAGCGCGGGAACCTGGTAACACAGCGACTTGCCGCCGCCGGTAGGCATCAGCACCAGCGCATCGCCCCCCTCGGCCACATGCTCGACGATGGCCTGCTGCTGGCCGCGGAACGCGGGGTAACCGAAAACGCTGTGGAGGATATCGAGGGGCGTGGGGGGCATTCGGGGAATGCTAGCAAATGGGGGTGGCGTGGTTGGCGTCCCACGCGTGGGGATGAGGCGGTTTCGGCCGCCTGACCTCCCATCGCCCCTCTCCCCCAACAGCTTTGCCGTTGGGGGAGAGGGTTGGGGTGAGGGGGACTTCTGCCTCATCGCAAGATTCAAAGCGGTTTCGTGCCGCTGCCGCGGCCCGAGTGACTTTCTCTTTGCTTGTCCAAAGAGAAAGTCACCAAAGAGAAACGACACCCCGATGGCGCGCCCTCCGCCCATCCATGGGCTCCGGGTGCGCGGGCGGGTTCCGGGGTTTTTCGACGGGA